>NZ_JBVJMQ010000003.1:939608-1370232 GCF_055584105.1 Kribbella sp. NPDC104218 | reverse complement strand
GAGGGCTTGTCTCATACCAACATTGTTGGCAACAGACCTGACTGCGCTACGAAGTAACTCGCGTTCACTGTACGGTTCAGAGAATATGAACAGGAACCCCGCACTGTGGTGTTGGTGGTTGTTGATATTTTCATAGTTGTTTCGGTGGTCATAGCGTTGGGGAAACACCCAGTCTCCATTCCGAACCTGGAAGTTAAGCCCTTCAGCGCCGATGGTACTGCGATCGGGAGGTCGTGGGAGAGTAGGACGCCGCCGGACTTTCACACTGTTAAGGGCCACCCCGTGAGGGGTGGCCCTTGGCATATCCACAGCCTTTTGGCGGGGTGGGTTCTGAGCAGTTCGTCGGCAGCGGTCGGCGGGTCGGGGCGCGGTGGCCGGCCGCCTCGTAATCTCGGGCGATGAGAACAGAAGATTTGGGGGGACGCCGGGCACTCGTGACCGGCGCGACATCGGGAATCGGGCGCGCTATCGCGCAGAGCTTCGCGGCGGCTGGGGCTGAGGTCGTGGTCACCGGCCGGCGTGCGGAGCAGGGGGCAGAGACCGTTGAGCTCATCACCGGAAGCGGTGGCAAAGCGACGTTCGTCCAGGCGGACCTGAGCGAGCTCGCCGAGGTGCAGCGGTTGGCACAGACGGTCGGGGAGGTGGACGTCCTGGCCAACAACGCGGGCTTCTACCCGATGGTCCCGACCGCGGCCGTGACACCCGACGAGTTCCAGCGCATCTACGACGTCAACCTGCGCAGCGCCTACTTCTTGACCGCGGCCATTGCACCCCGGATGGCGTCGTCCGGTGGTGGCGTCATCGTGAACACGTCGTCCATCGGCGCTCGGATCGGGATGCCGGTCGCGGCCGCCTACAGCGGGACCAAGGCGGCGCTGGAGTCGATGACCCGCTCGTGGGCGGTCGAGTTCGGCCCTTCCGGTATCCGGGTGAACGCGGTCTGCGCCGGCGGCGTCCGGACCGACGCGCTGCTCGCGATGGTCCCGGAGGAGGTTCTCCAGCTGACGAGCGCGCCGGCTCCTCTGGGGCGGGTCGGCACACCGGAGGAGATCGCCGAGGTGGTCCTGTTCCTGGCGTCGCCGAGGTCGAGTTTCGTGACCGGCGCCGTCATCGTCGCGGACGGCGGTTACAGCGTCCCCTAGGAGTGGGTACCGGGGTGGGCATGCGGACTCCGGGGCGCCGGCGTGAACCCGTGATCACTGGCAACCGATCACGGGGCGTGACTATTCCCTGGCCGGGCTGTGATGATTTCGACAGGTGGACACGGCGTCCCGGATTTGGCGGATTGCATACAGAGCCGTCAGAATGGTCGAGGAGAAGGGGAGTATTCCTTCGCGGCGGCATCGTCATCACGGTCTGTGGGTTCGGTCCCACGCCCGGTGCCCCCGGTCGGCCAGGTGGTCGGCGGAAGAGACCTTCGGAGTGGCTGACTCATTTGGACTCCGGAGGTTTCTGTGCACGTTGCTGACTACGTTTGGTACATCACTGTCGGCGTGCTGCTCGCGCTGCTGACATTCGACGTGTTCATCATCGGACGCCGCCCGCACGAACCCACCACCCGGGAGTCCGCGACCGCGATCGCGTTCTACGTCGGGCTCGCGGTCGTCTTCGGGCTCGGCGTCTGGGTGTTCTCGGGCGGTGAGTACGCGGGCCAGTTCTTCGCCGGCTGGCTGACCGAGTACAGCCTGAGCGTCGACAACCTCTTCATCTTCCTGATCATCATGTCGAGGTTCGCCGTACCACGGAAGTATCAGCAGACGGCGCTGCTCATCGGCATCATCCTGGCGCTCGTCTTCCGCGGGATCTTCATCGCGGTCGGCGCCGCGGCGATCAACGAGTTCTCCTGGGTCTTCTACCTGTTCGGCGCGTTCCTGGTCTACACCGCGATCCACCTGGCCTCTCAGGGCGAGAACGACGATGACGACTACAAGGAGAACGCGGTCATCCGGTTCGCGAAGAAGCGGCTGAACGCGACCGACGAGTACAACGGCGTCAAGCTCACCGTCATCAAGAACGGCAAGCGGCTCGTCACCCCGATGGCGATCGTGATCATCGCGCTCGGCACCACCGACCTGCTCTTCGCGCTGGACTCGATCCCCGCGATCTACGGCCTGACCCAGGAGCCGTTCCTGGTCTTCACCGCCAACGTGTTCGCGCTGATGGGTCTGCGCCAGCTGTACTTCCTGCTCGGCGACCTGCTCAAGCGCCTGATCTACCTGTCGATCGGTCTGTCGGTCGTGCTCGCCTTCATCGGCGTGAAGCTGGTCCTGCACGCGATGCACGTCAACGAGCTGCCGTTCATCAACGGCGGTCACCACATCGAGTGGGCCCCGGAGATCCCGATCTGGTTCTCGCTGGGCTTCATCATCATCACCCTCGGCATCACGACCGTGGCCAGCCTGGCCAAGTCGCGCAACATGGTGACCGAGGAGCCGGTCCAGGACGTCGTCCCGGAGCCCGAGGAGTCGGACGCCAAGAAGGCTTGAGTCAGCCGGTAACGGCCCGGATCCTGCTCAGGATCCGGGCCGTTGTCATGCCAGCTGGGCGGCCTTGACCAGGGTGGCGCGGCGGTCGGCCGGGATCGGCTCGTCCTCCAGCCGCTTGCCGGTCTCGGAGGCGTGCAGCATCCCGGTGGGGGAGACGAACCCGACGTGATGCACCACCTTGCCGGGCCGCGCGAAGAAGTACAGGTCGCCGGGTTCGGCATCGTCGATCGGGATGTTCAGGAGCGTGTCGGCCTGGTCGTGCGCGTCCCGCGGGATGCGCATCCCCAGCACCCGGCTGACCGTGTGCGTCAGACCTGAGCAGTCCAGCCCGTACGCCGACGTCCCGCCCCACAGGTACTCGAGGCCCAGGAACAGCCGGCCGAGCCGCAGCCGGTCGTCGGGGGTCGACGGCTCCGAGGCGATGCGTAGGACGTGGTCCGGGAGCCAGCCGCTGCCGCCGTCCGGCGTGGCGACCCGGGTGTAGCCCTTGTCGCGTTCGACGGAGGCCAGCACGGTCCCGAACGACAGCGTCAGCACGGGAGCGCCTGCCGCGGGCTCAGCCAGCAACGGAGCGCTTGGGACCGTGATCGCGACCGGATCGGTCGCACTGCCCGGCAGCTCGCCCAGGTGACTCGACGGCACCCACCCCGGGTAGCCGAGCGGATCGGCGGACGACGGCTGCCACGGTGCGAGGATCTCGGACCAGCCGTCCCGCTCCGACCGGACCAGGACCGGCTCCGCGAACAGCAACTGCGTCAGCGTCCGCCCGTGCAGGCCCAGGCGGCTCTCGGTGTCCATGGAGGCGGCCCAGCCCGGGACGTCGGGCTGCGTGGCGGTGGCTGGTGCGTCGACGTCGCGAGGCGCGTCCGGCGCGGTCCACACGGTGCTGATCGGGACCTTGGCGGCGACAAGCTTCATGCGCTCAAGCCTGTCACGCCGAGGCCCGGCTCAAACGGCAACCGGATCAGCGCGCCGTCGTACCGGATCCCGCCGGCCACCGGCGACTCGCGGAGCCACCACGCGGCGTCCAGGTCGTTCACCGCGGACGTCGGGTACGCCGCCACCAGCGCGGCGGCCGCGCCGACGCCGACGTGGCTCTCCATCATCGAGCCGACGATCGTCCGGATGCCGTGCGCGCGAGCCAGCTCGAGCAGGGTCCGTGCGGTCGCCAGGCCACCGCACTTCGCCAGCTTCACGTTCACCAGGTCGGCCGCGCCGAGCCGGATCACGGCCACCAGATCGCGGACGCCGTACACGGACTCATCGGCGAGGATCGGCGTCCCGACCCGGTCGGTCACCCACGCCATCCCCTCCAAGTCCGCGGCGGCGACCGGCTGCTCGACCAGCTCGAGGTCGCAGTCCTCCAGCGCGCGGATCGCGGTCACCGCGTCCCGCCGCGACCAGCCCTGATTGGCGTCCAGCCGCAGGCGCGGCCCGGGGCCGATCGCGGCCCGGACCCGACGGACGCGCTCGACGTCCGCGACGGCGTCTGTACCGACCTTCAGTTTGAGGACGCCGAACCCGTCGGCCACCCGTGCGGTCGCGGCCGCGGCGAGCGCGTCCGGCTCGCCGACCGACAGCGTGACATCGGTCTGCACGGTGTCGACCGTCGAGCCGAGGAAGCCGTGCAGGCTGACCCCGTGCCGACGGGCGGCGAGGTCGTGCAGCGCGATGTCGACGGCGGCCTTGGCGCCGAAGTTGCCGGTGGCGGCGTCCTGGACCCGGCGCAGGGCTTCGGTGAGGTCGTCCGGGCCGAGACCGGTCAGCGCGGTCGCGATCGGGCCTTCGATACACGCCTGCGCACCGGCCAGCGACTCGCCGGTCACCTTCCAGACCTGCGGCGCCTCGCCCCAGCCGCTCAGCGAGCCGTCGCTGAGCTCGACCAGTAGCGAGTCGGCGTGCGTTGCTGTGCGCAGGGCGGTCACGAACGGGGTGTGCAGGGGAGCGGAGATCAGGTGGGTGGTGAGCTTCATCCGATCGCTCCCAGGTCGTGCCGGTGTTCCCAGGCGACCAGCGCGATTTCCGCGATCAGCTGCTGGGCGCGCGCGTCCGGAAGGTCGGACGTCGTACAGACCACCAGGACGAACGGCTCCGCGTCCGGCGGCCGGACGACGCCGCCGTCATGCCGGATCCGGACGTCCCAGCCGTTCTTGTGCTCGACGCGGGTGCCGGCCGGGAGCCGGGCCGGGATCTCGCCGTTCCACTGGTTGGCCGCGAGCAGGTCGCGCAGGTACGGCTCCTCCTGGTTGCCGACCGCGACGAGGACGCCGGCGAGCCCGGCCGGGCTCATCTCGTTGCTGATCCCGGCCGCCTGGGCGGCGCTGTCGTCGATCCCGCGCCGGATCGCGCTGCGGCCGTCGCCGTACTCGGCCAGGACGGCGTTCGCCTGGGCGATGCCGACGCGTTCGAGGACCAGGTCGGTCGCGAGATTGCTGGACAGCGTGATCATCTCGGTGACGAGCCAGCCGAGCGGGACGTCGGTCCCCATCCGGCTCCAGGTCGCCGGAGCCTCGTCCTCGGCCGGGTTCACGCCGAAGCGGCCGCCGGCCGCGGACGCGAAGTCGTTGTGCACGGTGACCGGCTGGTCCAGCGTCAGCGAGCCCGCGGCGACCTGGCGCTGCAGAGCCATCGCGACCGGCAGTTTCATCGTGCTGGCCGAGTAGTGCGTGCGATCGGCCCGGTGTTCGAAGACCGGTTTGCCGTCCAACCCGCCCAGCCACACCCCGAACTCGCCGCTCCCGTCGACCGCGTGGAGCAGTTCCGCGATACCCATACCCGTCACCCTCGCACATATCTTTCCTGGCAGACTTGCCAGGGTGTCCACAACTTTCGGGTTGCTGCTCGGCTTCGCCGCCGACCGGGTTCTCGGTGATCCGCGGCGGTTCCACCCGGTCGCCGGATTCGGCCAGGCGGCGTCCCGGCTCGAGCCGAAGCTGTACGCCGACACCCGCACGGCCGGGGCGGCGTACACGGCTGCGCTGGTCGGGACGACGGCTGTCGTCGGTGTGGTCGCAGAGCGGCTGACCCGGGACCGGCCGATCGCGCACACGCTTGTCACCGCGGCCGCGACCTGGACTGTGCTCGGCGCCCGCAGCCTGGAGCGGGAGGCGGAGACCATGGCCGGGCTCCTGGACGAGAAAGACATTCCAGGCGCTCGTCGGCGGCTCAGTCATCTGTGCGCCCGTGACGCCAGCGAACTGGAGGCCGACGAGCTGGCACGGGCGACCGTTGAGTCGATCGCCGAGAACACGTCGGATGCTTGTGTCGCGCCGCTGCTGTGGGGTGGTGTGCTCGGCGTCCCCGGGCTGCTGGCCTACCGGGCGATCAACACACTCGACGCAATGGTCGGCTACAAGTCGGCGAAGTACGCGAACTTCGGCTGGGCGTCGGCGCGACTGGACGACCTGGTGAACCTACTACCGGCGCGGGCGTGTGCCGTGCTGACCGGTCTGGTCGCAGGGCGCTTCGCAGCGGCCCGGCGAGTCTGGAAACGGGATGCGCCGCAGCACCCGAGTCCTAACGCCGGTCCGGTTGAGGCTGCCTTCGCCGGCGCGCTTGACCTATCGCTGGGCGGCACCAACAGCTACGGCAGCTATCAGGAAGACCGGGGCACGCTGGGCGATGGTCCGACTCCGACTGTCGGCGACGTCCGGCGTACTGCGGTGCTGGCCCGGCGAGTCGGGTTCGCTGCGGTCGGCGTGGCGGCGATGCTGGCCGCAGTCAGGAAGGGGCGCACATGGGGTTGAGTCGGCGGCCGGTGCGGATTGCGCTGATCCGGCACGGCGAGTCCGAGGCGAACGTGGACAAGTCCATCTACGAACGCGTGCCGGACCACTCGGTGGCGTTGACGGCGCGCGGCTGGGAGCAGGCGGCCAAGGCCGGGCGTGAGCTTCGGGAGCTGTTCGAGGACGAGCCGATCCGGGTCTACGTGTCGCCGTACCTGCGGACGCTGGAGACGCTGAAGGGGCTCAACCTCGACGACCTGATCGGGATCGCGCGGGAGGAGCCGCGGCTGCGGGAGCAGGACTGGGCGAACTTCCAGGACACCGAGGACATCGAGCGCCAGGAGCGGCTGCGGGACTCGTACGGGCATTTCTTCTACCGCTTCACCCACGGCGAGTCCGGGTCGGACGTGTACGACCGGGTCTCGAGTTTCCTGGAGACGATGCACCGGGACTTCGAGCAGGCGGACGCGCCGCGCAATGTGCTGCTGGTGTCGCACGGGCTGACCATGCGGTTGTTCTGCATGCGCTGGTTCCACTGGTCGGTGAAGTACTTCGAGACGCTGCGGAACCCGGAGAACGCCGAAACCCGGGTGCTGCTGCGCCAGCCGGACTACCGTTACAAGCTGGACCGGCCGTTCGACCGGTGGTCGACGGCATACGAGCCCACGGACTTGGAGCGCGCAGCGTGGTTGTAGAGCAGACCCGGCAAGCGGCGATCGACCTGCTGCGCAGTCTGAGCCCGGAGCAGGTCAGCAAGCTCCAGGCACCGTTCGACACCCCGGACCACCAGGTGTGGACCTACCTGCCGGGAGACCGGCCCGGGCTACCGCTGGCCGAGCTGGAACCGGCGCAACAGCAGTTGGCGCTCCGGCTGATCACGCTGGGCCTCAGCGAGCGGGGTGCGGCCGATGTGCTCGCCGTACTGGACGCCGAGGTGATCCTGCGCGACATCCCGGCGCTGCCCGCGTCGGGAGACTGGCAGGGCTCTGTCCTCGGCGAACGCTACTTCCTGCGCATCCTCGGCGACCCGACCGACTTCGAGCCCTGGGCCTGGCGGCTGAACGGGCATCACCTCGCCGTCCACGTGGCGCTCGTCGACGGCGCCATCTCGTTCACTCCGTCGTTCATCGGCTCGAACCCGGCCGAGGTCCGCTCCGGCCCGCAGGCCGGGCGTCGCTTCCTGGCGGGCGAGACCGACCTGGGCTTCCAGCTGCTCAACGCGCTCGACTCCGGCCAACGTGCCGTCGCTGTCGTCTCCCCGGAGGCGCCCGACGACATCCTCACCCGCCACGACCCGGTCGCCGACCCGTCGCTCCTGCACCAGGGCCTCGCCTACGGTGACATGACCGCCGAACAGCGCCAGCTGTTCAGCCTCCTGATCGGCCAGTACGTCGGCCGCGCCGCCGGCCCCATCGGCCTCCAAACCTGGCAGGACCTCACCGACCACGGCCTCGAGCGCCTCACCTTCGCCTGGGCCGGCGAAACCACCCCCGGCCCCGGCCACCGCCACTACTACTCGATCGCCGGCCCCACCTTCCTGGCCGAGTACGACAACACCCAGAGCGACGCCAACCACATCCACTCCGTCTGGCGCTCCCACCAGTCCGACTGGGCCACCGACCTCCTAGCCGCCCACTACGCGATGCACAGCTGAGTCACCAGACGCGCTGCTCACTCGGCACCGAGCGGAACTGTCCGAGCTCGACGCTCCTCCGCAACCGCTTGCGCCGATAGGGCGCCACCACGATCAACGCGACGCCCTCCCGGTGCTCGGCCTCCACCCGGATCCCGTCCGCCCATCCGTCGTCCGGTAGCGACACGTCGACCACGACAGCCACCGCGGCCAGCTTGTCGCGCTGTTCGCGGGCTCCCGACCACAGAACCTCCAGCGCCTTGTCGCTGTCGGGCTCGTCGGCCATCGCGATCGATCCGTCACCCTCTGCCGTGACGTGCAGCGCGAACGGCGCGAAGCCGCCCTGCTTGCCGATCTGCTGCTCGGCGAGATCCAGCGCGGTGCTGAACAGCCCGTCGAGTGTTTCCTGCGCCTCTTCCGAGGCCGTATCCCGCCACGATGTCATGTTTGCTGCCTCTCCTCCACGGGGTGATATGTGCCGCATCCTGCCAACGGAGGGGGTCGGATAGAGTCCAGGGGTTAAGCGACGGCTGTGCAGGAACCCGGTGTGAGTCCGGGGCGGTCCCGCCACTGTGACCCGCTTTGCGGGGAGTCAGGAACTGCTGCCGACGCACCTCCGGACGGGGCGTGGACACCCCGAGGAAGGACCGGTCGCGCATGCCCGCGAACCTCCTGCTGCTTTCGACTGCCGACACCGACCTGCTCGCGGCTGCGGAGGCGGGTGCGGGGTGGAAGGTGGCGAACCCGGCCCGGCTCGAGCTGGATGCTCTGAGTGGGCTGCTGGACGCCGCTGATGTCGTAGTGGTCCGGTTGCTCGGTGGTAAGCGGGCCTGGGAGGACGGGCTGGAGGCGGTGCTCGCCTCCGGGAAGCCGGCCGTAGTGGTCAGTGGTGAGGCCGCACCGGACGCCGAGCTGATGTCACTGTCGACTGTGCCCGCCGGTGCGGTGACCGAGGCGCTGGCCTACCTGCGCGAGGGCGGTGCCGACAACCTGCGGAACCTGGCGGGCTTCCTCCGCGACACGATTCTGCTGACTGGCGACGAGTTCGACCCGCCGCGCGCGCTCCCGGCGTACGGCGTCCGCGGCACGTTCGTCCAGGACGAGCGGCCAGTTGTGGGCATCGTCTACTACCGGGCGCATGAGATCGCCGGAAACACCGCCTTCGTGGACACGCTGGCCGCCGCGGTTGTAGAAGCCGGTGCGCAGCCGCTGGCCGTGTACTGCGGCACGCTGCGCGGTCTGGACCCGAACAGCGCCGAAAACGCGGAGCTGTTCGAGCTGCTGCGCAAATGCGACGTACTGGTCACCACACTGCTCGCAGCGGGCGGTTCGGTCGCGGCTGATGCCAGCGCGGGCGGTGCGGACGACGCCTGGGACGCCGGTGCGCTCGCGTCCCTCGACATCCCGCTGATCCAGGGCCTCGCGCTGACCTCGACCCGCGAGCAGTGGGAGGCCAGCGACGCGGCCATCAGCCCGCTGGACGCTGCCACCCAGGTCGCCATCCCGGAGTTCGACGGTCGCCTGATCACCATCCCGTTCTCGTTCAAGTCGTACGACGCCGACGGCCTGGCCCGGTACGCGCCGGACGCCGAGCGCTGCGCGCGCCTGGCCGGGATCGCCGTCGCGCACGCGCGGCTGCGGCACGTTCCGGCCGCCGAGAAGCGGCTGGCGCTGGTGCTGTCGTCGTACCCGACCAAGCACGCCCGGATCGGCAACGCGGTCGGTCTGGACACCCCGGCGTCCGCAGTGGTCCTGCTGGGGCAGCTGGCGGAGGCGGGCTACGACCTCGGTGGCCTCGACCTGAGTGAGCTGCAGGGCGCGGACGGCGCCGACGGGCTGATCCACCGGCTGATCGCGGCCGGCGGGCACGATGTCGACTGGCTGACCGACGAGCAGCTCGCGACGGCCGTGGCGAAGATTCCGCTGTCGACGTACGCGCAGTGGTTCGGCGGCGTCCCGGAAACGTTGCAGGCGGCAATGACCGAGGCGTGGGGCGAGGCGCCCGGCTCGCTGTACGTCGACACCTCGGGGCCGGAGCCGGCGATCGCGCTGGCCGCGCTGCGGTTCGGCAACGTCGTCCTGATGATCCAGCCGCCGCGTGGTTTCGGCGAGAACCCGGTCGCGATCTACCACGACCCGGACATGGCGCCGTCCCATCACTATCTGGCGGCGTACCGGTGGCTGGAGGCCGCGCAGTCCGACGGCGGGTTCGGCGCGCACGCCGTCGTCCACCTCGGCAAGCACGGCACGCTGGAATGGCTGCCGGGTAAGGGCATCGGGATGGCGGCCGACTGCGCCCCGGACGCCGTCCTCGGGAACCTGCCGATGGTCTACCCGTTCATCGTGAACGACCCGGGCGAGGGCACGCAGGCCAAGCGCCGCGTGCACGCGACCGTCGTCGACCACCTGGTGCCGCCGATGGCGCGGGCCGAGACGTACGGCGACATGGCCAAGCTGGAGTACCTGCTCGACGAGTACGCGACGGTTCAGGCGCTCGACCCGGAGAAGGTGCCGACGCTGCGCGCGCAGATCTGGACGCTGATCCAGGCCGCGCAGCTGCACCACGACCTGCACACCGACGAGAAGCCCGAGGACGACGACTTCGACGAGTTCGTCCTGCACCTGGACGGCTATCTGTGCGAGATCAAGGACGTGCAGATCCGCGACGGGCTGCACGTCCTCGGCGGCGCACCGGACGGTGAGGCGCAGATCAACCTCGTGCTCGCCGTCCTCCGGGCGCGGCAGCTGTGGGGCGGCTCGTACTCGATCCCAGGGCTGCGGACTGCGCTCGGCGAGACCTTCGGAGTCGACGAGGCCGCGCTGCTGGCCGACCCGGGCCGCGCCGTCCCCGAGCTGGCCGACCTGGCGACGCTCGCCGACCTGCCGGCCGTCAGCGGCGCGGACGGCGTCGACCTGCTGGAGTCGCTGGCGCGCAAACTCGTCACCGAGCTGGCCACGGTGAGCTGGGATGCGGCCAAGGTGCCGGTGCTGGTCGGCGAGGTGCTCGGCCGGCCCGCGCCGCAGGTCGAGGCATCGCTGACGTTCGCCGCGACCGAGGTGGTGCCGCGGCTGGCGCGGACCACTGACGAGCTGACGAACGTACTGCGCGCGCTGGACGGCCGCTTCGTCGAGGCGGGCCCGTCCGGCTCGCCGACGCGCGGTCTGGTCAACGTGCTGCCGACCGGGCGGAACTTCTACGCCGTCGACCCGAAGGCGATCCCGAGCCGGAACGCCTGGGACGTCGGCGTCGCGCTGGCCGATTCGCTGCTGGCGCGCCACCAGGCTGACACGGGGGAGTGGCCGCGCTCGGTCGGTCTGACCGTGTGGGGGACGTCGGCGATGCGGACGCAGGGCGACGACCTGGCCGAGGTGCTGTGGCTGCTCGGCTGCCGCCCGGTCTGGGACGACGCCTCCCGCCGCGTGACCGGCTTCGAGGTGGTCGGGCTCGAGGAGCTCGGCCGGCCGCGGATCGACGTGACGATCCGGATCTCCGGCTTCTTCCGGGACGCGTTCCCGCACGTGGTCGCGCTGCTCGACGAGGCGGTCCGCGCGGTCGCGGCGCTGGACGAGCCGCCGGCGGACAACTACCTGAAGGCGCACGTCGACGCCGATGTTGCCGCGGGCAACGACGTCCGGGCGTCGACGGCGCGGGTGTTCGGCTCGAAGCCGGGCTCGTACGGCGCCGGTCTGCTCCCGCTCGTCGACGCGCGGAACTGGCGGACCGACGCCGAGCTGGCCGAGGTCTACGCGGTCTGGGGCGGGTACGCCTACGGCAAGGGCCTGGACGGCGCCGAGGCGCGCGGGTCGATGGAGCGGGCCTACGCGCGGATCCAGGTCGCCGCGAAGAACGCGGACACCCGCGAGCACGACATCATGGACTCCGACGACTACTTCCAGTACCACGGCGGCATGATCGCGATGGTCCGGCACCTGACCGGGACCAACCCGAAGGCCTACGTCGGCGACTCCGCCGTCCCGGCGCAGGTGAAGACGCGGACGCTGGAGGAGGAGACCAAGCGGGTCTTCCGGGCCCGCGTGGTGAACCCGCGCTGGATGGCCGCGATGCGGCGGCACGGCTACAAGGGCGCCTTCGAGATGGCCGCGACCGTCGACTACCTCTTCGGGTACGACGCGACCGCGGGCGTCGTCGACGACTGGATGTACGAGACGCTGACCACCGAGTACGTCGCGAACCCGGAGATGGCCGAGTTCTTCCGCAAGTCCAACCCGTGGGCGCGGCACGGGATCGCCGAGCGGCTGCTCGAGGCCGCCCAGCGGGGGCTGTGGACGGCGCCGTCCGACGAAGCGCTCGAGACGCTACGGAACGCTGTGCTTGAGACGGAGGGTGACATCGAAGATCGCGGCTGATTGGCTGACGGTATGGCGCGCATCCTGATCACCAACGACGACGGCTTCCAGGCCCCCGGCATCCGCGCGCTCGCGCCGGTCATCGCCGCACTCGGGCACGACGTCCTCGTCGTCGCGCCACTGGACGACCAGTCCGGCGTGGGCTCGGCCCGCGCCGGGGTCGTCGGCCGCCCGATCCGGACCGTCGTCGAGGAGCAGGACGGCGTCACCTACCGCGGCGTCGCCGGCACACCGGCACTCGCGGTCACACTGGCCACCGTCGGCGCCTTCGGCCCAGCGCCCGACCTGGTGCTCTCAGGAATCAACCGCGGCCACAACATCGGCGTCCCGATCTTCCACTCCGGCACCGTCGCCGCCGCCCTGACGGCGTCCGGCCAAGGCCTCTCGGCCGTCGCGGTCAGCATCGAAGGCGAGGCGCCGACGCACTGGGCGACCGCGGCAACCATGGCCGCCGAAGCCCTCGCCTGGATCGCCTCCGAACCCGTCGGCTCCGTCCTCAGCCTCAACGTCCCGGACCGCCCCCTCGACCAACTGGCCGGCGTCCGCCACGCAACCCTGACCCCCATCACCCGAGAACGCCTAACCGCCACCACCGCCCCCAACGGCGACCCAATGATCGCCGTCCAACCCCCACAACCCAACCCACCCGCCGGAACCGACGAGGCCCTCCTCCACGAAGGCTTCGTGACGGTAACCCCCCTCGTAGGCATCCGCGCCCTCCCCGACCAGGACGCCGCCAACGCACTGTCCAAACGCCTCTACGGCGCTAACGACAGGAGGTAGTGGCCGCGGCGGCTGCGTTGCCCGCTGTGGTCAGTTGGAATCGTTGGGGGGATGCCTTCTACGTCCTGTCGTTCGTGTCGTTGAGCCAGGCGAAGAGGTCGGCGTTGGTTTGGGCTGGTTGGCCGGTGGGGCCGGTGAGGGTGTCTTCGAAGCCTAGGCGGGTGTCGTAGTTGTGGGTGCGGGCCCAGTGGAGGGTGGGCCAGGCCCAGTGGTTTTCGCCGTGGACGAGGGCTGGGGTGTTGGTGGGGAGGGCGGCGAGGATTTGCTGGGCGGGGTCGGGGGTGGGGGAGATGCCGGGGATGGCTTCGACGAGGATGCGGACGGCGGGGCCGGACCAGGCCAGGTAGGTGGCGGCGGCTTCGGGGGTGAAGAGGCCGGCCTCGACGCCGATGCCGCGGGTGAGGAGGAGGTCGGCGACCTGGGCGGCGCCGGGCTCGTGGAAGTTGACGCTGGCGAAGTCGGGGCCGGGGCTCCACTCGGCGATGAGGCGGAGGCGTTCGGTGAGGTCGGGGACGATCGGCTCCCGGGTGGAGACGCCGATGGGGACGCCGGGGCACGCGGTGCGGACGGCGTCCACGGCGGCTCGGATGTCGGGCCAGTGCAGGCTCTCGCGTTCGTCGGCGCCGCGTGGATGGATGTGGATCGCGTCGGCGCCGGCCTGGACGGCGGCCGCGGCGGCGGTCGCGAGTTCGGCGGGCGTGATCGGGATGCCGGGGTGGTCGGCGCGGGTGCGGTCACCGTTGAGACAGGCCTTGATCATGGGGTCAGCGTAGGTGTGAACCTGGTCGCGGCCGGGGACGGCGGGGTGTGCCATGATCGCCGGGACAGGTGTGGAGGAACGCCGGTGACCGGGGAGACCCGGGAGTCCGGGGCGGTCCCGCCACTGTGACCGGGCGACCGGGAGCCAGGAAGTCCACGCTCTGTCCGCCGCGGTCGCCGTGGCGTACCAGCTGCCGAAGCGGGCGTGGACACCCGCGGACGAAGGGACTCCCCGCCGATGCGGCCTGCGCCACCCCCGACCGGCTTTCCGTTCACCGCAGTCGTCGGGATGGAAGACCTCCAGCTCGCGCTGATCCTGGCCACGATCTCCCCGGCGATCGGCGGGGTGCTGATCCGCGGCGAGAAGGGGACGGCGAAGTCGACCGCGGTCCGTGCGCTGACCGAGATCCTGCCGCCGGTGGACGTCGTACCGGGCTGTCGCTTCTCGTGTGACCCGGCGCAGCCGGCCGCCGACTGTCCGGATGGGCCGCATGGCGCGCCCGAGGCGGCCAGCCGGCCGGCGCGGTTGGTGGAGCTGCCGGTGGGCGCGACCGAGGACCGCGTGCTCGGGTCGCTGCATCTGGAGAAGGCGCTGGCCGAGGGAGTCACGGCGTACGAGCCGGGGCTGCTGGCGGCCGCGCACCGCGGTCTGCTGTACGTCGACGAGGTCAACCTCCTGCACGACCACCTGGTCGACGTCCTGCTGGACGCCGCCGCGATGGGCCGCGCGACCGTCGAGCGCGACGGGGTGTCGGTGACGCATCCGGCCCGGTTCGTCCTGGTCGGCACGATGAACCCGGAGGAGGGCGAGCTGCGGCCGCAGCTGCTCGACCGGTTCGGTCTGAACGTGGACGTCGTCGCCAGCCGGGACCCTGCCGTCCGGGTCGAGGTGATGCGCGCGCGGCTCGCGTACGAGGCCGATCCGGCGGCGTTCGTCAGCCGGTACGACGGCCCGCAGCGCGAGCTCGCCGAGCGGATCGTCAAGGCGCGCGACCTGTTGGGCGAGGTCATCCTGACCGACTCGGCGCTGCGGCAGATCGCCGAGATCTGCGCCTCGTTCGATGTGGACGGGATGCGCGCCGACCTGGTCACCGCGCGGACGGCGGTCGCGCACGCGGCCTGGTCCGGACGCACGGTCGTCGAGGTGGACGACGTCCGCGCCGCCGCCAAACTCGCGCTGCCGCACCGCCGTCGCCGCAACCCCTTCGACGCCCCCGGCATGGACGAGGACCAGCTCGAGCAGGCCATCCAGAACAGCACCCCGCCTGAGGAGCCGGACGACGACCCCGACGGCGGGGGACCCGACGGCGGCGGCGACGCGCCCGACACGCCGCCTCCAGCGGACGGCGACTCCGCGGCGGGCGGTCCGGAGGCCGGCGACGGTGCCGAGACTGCTGAGGAGGCCGGCCGTCACGACCCGACAGCCGAGCAGTCCGCTGACGGTGAGTCGGCGGGCCGTCCGGCGCCTGTGGGTGAGGTTGTCGGCAGTTCTGAGCCGTACAAGGCGCGGCTGCTGAGCGTGCAGGCCACAGGCGCGGGGGTTGCCGGACGGCGCTCCCGGGCGATCACCGAGGTCGGTCGCGTGGTCGGCGACCGGGCCCGGTTGGGGCGCGAGTCAGGTCGGCCGCATCTACTGGCGACGATCCGCTCGGCGGCTCCGCATCAACACGCACGAGGGCGGTCCGGTGCCGGCCTGGCGGTGCGAGCGAGCGACGTCCGGTTCGCGGTGCGGGAGGGGCGCGAGGGCAACCTGGTGCTGTTCTGCGTGGACGCGTCCGGCTCGATGGGGACGAAGAAGCGGATGGGCGAGGTGAAAACGGCGATCGTCTCGCTGCTGCTGGATGCGTACCAGCGGCGTGACACGGTCGGGCTGGTCACGTTCGCCGGTGCGGAGGCGACGGTCGCGTTGCCGCCGACGAGCAGTGTGGAGACCGCCGTACGCCGGTTGGAGTCGTTACCCACCGGCGGGCGGACGCCGTTGGCCGAGGGGCTGCTGCGGGCCGCGGAGGTACTGCGGATCGCGGCGATCCGGGACCCGCGGCGGCGTCCGCTGCTCGTGCTGGTGACCGACGGCCGGGCGACGCACGGGGAGAACGCGTTCGCGAAGGCGCGGCAGGCGGCCGGGTGGCTGGCGCAGCGCGGGATCGCGACCGTGGTGGTCGACTGTGAGCCGCGGCGCGGCGTCCGGCTCGGGCTGGCCGGTGAGCTCGCGGCAGATCTCGGCGCGGAGTACCTCGACCTCGGAGAGGTTGCTGCGGGCAACCTTGTTCGCGCGGTGACGGAGAGGGCGGCCTGATGCCGAAGGGACAGCCGAGTGTGGTGCCGCAAGACGGGCTGACCACGCGCCAGCGGCGGAACCGGCCGTTGCTGATGGTGCACACCGGTGAGATGAAGGGGAAGTCGACGGCCGCCTTCGGGATGGCGCTGCGCGGCTGGAACCAGGGCTGGAACCTCGGGGTCTTCCAGTTCGTGAAGAGCGCGAAGTGGAAGGTCGGCGAGGAGGAGGCCTTCAAGGCGCTCGGGAAGCTGCACGAGGCGACCGGGCAGGGCGGACCGGTCGAGTGGCACAAGATGGGCGAGGGCTGGAGCTGGTCGCGCAAGGCCGGTACCGAGGAGGATCACGCCGCCGACGCGCTCGAAGGCTGGCGCGAGATCCAGCGCCGGCTGGCCGCCGAGACCCACGACCTGTACGTGCTCGACGAGTTCACCTACCCGATGAAGTGGGGCTGGATCGACGTCGCCGAGGTCGTCGAAACGCTCGTCAACCGCCCCGGCCACCAGTACGTCGTCATCACCGGCCGCAACGCGCACCCGGATCTCCTCGAGGCCGCTGACCTGGCCACCGAGATGACCAAACTCAAGCACCCCATGGACGCCGGCCAGAAAGGCCAGAAGGGTATCGAGTGGTAATTCCGCGGGTTGTGGTGGCGGCGCCGTCGTCGGGGGCGGGGAAGACGACCGTCGCGGTCGGGCTGATGGCCGCGTTGCGCCGGGCCGGGCATGTGGTGGCCGGCTTCAAGGTCGGGCCGGACTACATCGACCCCGGGTTCCACGCGGTGGCGACCGGTCGCCCGGGGCGGAATCTGGACGCGATGCTGAGCGGCGAGGAGCGGGTCGCGCCGCTGTTCGCGCACGGGGCTCAGGGGGCCGACCTCGCGGTCGTCGAGGGCGTGATGGGTTTGTACGACGGCGCGCTCGGGACGGAGGGGTTCTCGTCGACGGCGCATGTCGCGAAGCTGCTGCGGGCGCCGGTGGTGCTGGTGGTGGATGCGGCGGCGGCCGGGCGGAGTGTGGGCGCCGTCGTCCAGGGGTTCGTTGCCTTTGACACCGAGGTGCGGATCGTCGGGGTCATTCTGAACAAGGTCGGCTCGGATCGGCATGAGGCGGAGGTGCGCGCGGGGGTCGCGCCGACCGGCGTGCCGGTGCTCGGGGTGCTGCGGCGGGACACGCGGGTCACCGTGCCGAGCCGGCATCTCGGGTTGGTGCCCGCGGATGAGCAGCGGGAGCAGGCCGAGCTTGCTGTGGATGCGGCGGCGGAGCTGGTCCGGCAGGGGGTTGATCTGGAGGCGTTCGTCGCGGCGGCCCGGGGTGCGGGTGAGCTGGTGAGGACGGCGTGGGACGCGAGCGCCGAGGTGACGCCGGCCGAGGAGGGTCGCCCGGTGGTCGCGGTCGCGGGTGGGCCGGTGTTCTCGTTCCATTACACGGAGACGACCGAGCTGCTGACCGCGGCCGGCGCGGACGTCGTCCGGTTCGATCCGTTGCACGAGCAGTTGCCGGAGGCAACTTCTGCGGTGTATCTCGGCGGCGGTTTCCCCGAGCTGCACGCGGAGGCGTTGTCGGCGAACGAGCCGCTGCGGCGGCAGGTCGCGTCCGAGATCGCGGCCGGGCTGCCGGTGATCGCCGAGTGCGCCGGGCTGCTGTACCTGTGCCGCGAGCTGGACGGGCACCCGATGACCGGCGTCCTGCCGGCGGTCGCGCGGATGACCGGCAGTCTCACGCTCGGCTACCGGACGGCGATCGCCGCGACCACGACCGCGTTCTTCGACGAGGGACGCCGGGTGCGCGGGCACGAGTTCCACCGGACGGCGGTCACCCTGGACGACGCGGTCGACCCAGCCTGGTACCTGCCCGGCGGCACCGAGGGCGCCGCCCGGTCGCGCGTCCACGCGTCGTACCTGCACCTGCACTGGACCGCGAGCCCCGACGTCCCCGCACGTCTCGTCGCGGCGGCCCGCGTCCACGCCGGGCTCGAGAAGTGAACCTGGTCGTCGGCATCGGCCTGCGCGCCGGGACGTCGTACCGCGAACTCCGCGACCTCGTCACCGCCGCCCTAGCCGAAGCCGGCGGCGGCCGCGTCCGCCTCCTCGTCACCGTCGAGGGCCGCGAGCAAGAGTCCGGCGTCCAACGCCTCGCGGCCACTCTGGAGGCCGAACTCCAGACCGTCCCGACTGCAGAGCTCCGCCGTCAGAACGTCCCCACCCCAAGCCCTCACGTCCAGGAGCTGACCGGTACGCCGAGCGTCGCCGAAGCAGCCGTCCTGAGCACCGGCGCCGAGCTGATTGTCAGCAAGCAGAAGTCGGACCGGGCGACGGTTGCGGTGGGGCGGTTGGAGGCTGCTCCGGCGTACGGGCCGGGGGAGCGGCAGGTGGTGCACCGGGTGATTTCCGAGCGGCGGGATGTTCGGCGGGGATTCGTGGATGTGCCGGTTGCCGACGAGGTGCTGACCCGGGTGCTGGCGGCGGCGCATCGGGCGCCGAGCGTGGGGTTGAGCCAGCCCTGGGATTTCGTGGTGGTGCGGGATCTCGAAACGCGGCGCAAGGTGCGGGATCTGGCCGCGGCGCAGCGGGACGCGTTCGCGGCGAGTTTGCCGGCTGGACGGCGGGAGCGGTTCGACGGGTTGAAGGTCGAGGCGATTCTGGAGTCGGCGCTGAACGTGGCGGTGACGTGCGACCCGGGGCGGGGCGGGCGGCATGTGCTGGGGCGGCACGCGGATCCGCGGACGGTGTGGTTCTCCGCGGCGATCGCCGTCCAGAACCTGTGGCTGGCGGCGCGGGCCGAAGGGCTCGGGGTCGGATGGGTTTCGTTCTTCGAGCCGGGTGCGGTGGCGGCGGTGCTGGGGTTGCCGGCGCAAATCGAGCTGATCGGCTACCTGTGCGTGGGGCCGGTGGAGGAGTTCGCTGCGGCGCCGGAGCTGGTGCAGAGCGGGTGGGCGATGCGCAGGCCGCTGTCGTGGGCGGTGCACCAGGAGTCGTGGGGCAATCGGGGGCTGCCGGGCGCGGAGCCGACGTCCATCGTCGCGGATGCGGAGGACGCCGCTGCGAGCGCCGTCGCGGTGAAAAGTGAGCAGGTCGTCCGCGTGATCGTGGGCGGGGAGCCGGCGGAGCACCTCCACGATCCGGAGGTGCTGGTGGTGCAGCTGGGCGAACGGCCCGCGGCGGACTTCGGGGTGCTGTGGCGGCCCGTGACGTCGGAGGCCGAGGGGGTGGAGGTCGGCGTCGAGCTCGTCCGCGACCTTGTGCAGCAGGGCGCCGGGCGGATCGTCGTCCGGGTGGTCGAGGAGTCGGCCGCGGCGGCCGGAGTGGCGCGCGGACTGCGGGTCGGGGCGGCGGCTTGTGGAGCCGAGTGGCGGGATGAGCCGGGGGAGATGCCAGACTCCTCCGCATGACTGAGTCACCTGGTGGGGGATCCATGTACGTGCCCGCGTTCTCGATGAAGCAGCGGATCACGTTGATGGCCAACAAGTACGAGCTGATCGCGACCAACCCGGACGGGTCGGACGGGCCGCTGCTCGCGTTCGCGCAGCAGAAGCGGATGGCCTTCAAGGAAGAGGTCACGTTCTACGCCGACGACGCCAAGACGCAGGTGGTGTTCTCGTTCAAGGCGCGTAAGCGGATCGACCTCGGCTCCGGGTACGACGTGTTCGACGCCGCCGGTCAGCCGATCGGCTGGTTCAAGAAGGAGTTCGGCAAGAGCCTGCTGCGGTCGAGCTGGCTGCTCAGCGGTAACGGCCTGGACGCCGCCGGGACCGAGCGCAGCGCCGGGATCGCGATCCTGCGCCGGGTCTGGGACTTCGTCCCGTTCATCGGCGAGATCCCGCTGCCGTTCATCTTCCACTTCGATTTCACCGACCGCGCCGACGGCCGGCCGATCCTGTCGGTCGAGCGCAAGATGTCGATCCGCGACCGGTACCGCGTCTCCGTCCAGGACCAGCGTCTCGACTTCCGCGTCGCCGCGGCGATGACGGTGGCCCTCGACGCCCTCCAGAGCCGCTGATCCCGGGTACGGCGTACGACCACGGTCGTACGCCGTACTCACTCTTTCGGGTGAACTCACCCTGAGGGCCCTTGGCTGCGGCTGTCCGTGGTGCGAGGCTTGACAACATGGGTGCAGCGCAGCGCAGTCGACGGTGGTTGGTTCCGGTCGCGGCAGTGGCGGTGGTCGCCGGGGTGGGGACACTCGGGCCGGTGGTGGCGGATGCCTCGCCGAAGCTGCCGGGGATCTCCGCGCAGGAGTTGCTGGCGAAGGTGCAGACCGCGAAGGTCGACGGCCTGAGCGGTACGGTCCAGTCGTCGGCGGATCTGGGGCTGCCCGCGCTGCCCGGTGTCGGCGGCGGCGAGTCCGGGAGCGGCGCCGTGACGGAGCTGCTCAGCGGTAAGCACACCGCGCGGGTCGCGTTCGCCGCGCCCGACAAGGCGCGCGTCTCGGTCCTCGACACGATGGCCGAGCGGGTCTGGACGACGGACGGCAAGTCCGCCTGGGCCTACGACTCGGGTCAGCGCGAGGCCGTCAAACTGAACCTCCCGGCGCACCAGCCCGGCAAACCTGCCGCCGGTACGCCGAAGTCGTACGACCCGCAGTCGGTGGCCAAGCAGTTCCTGGACGCGATCGACCCGAGTACGAAGGTCGACGTCAGCGGGACGGAGAAGGTCGCCGGGCGGGACGCCTACAAGCTGCGCCTGATCCCGCGCGCCGAGCAGACCACGGTCGGCTCCGTGACACTCGCGGTCGACGCCAAGACATGGGTGCCGCTGCAGGTGACCGTCCTGCCGCGGACCAGCAAGGATCCGGCGCTCCAGGTCGGCTTCAGCCAGGTCTCGTTCGACGTCCCCGCGGCGAGTACGTTCGCCTTCACCCCGCCCAAGGGCGTCAAGGTGACCGAGCCGAAGACGCCGACCACGCGCCCCGACCACCCGGTCAAGCCGATCGACCCGAAGGCCGTCCCGGCCAAGCCGAACCTGAAGGCCGGGAACGCGCCGACCGTGATCGGCGAAGGCTGGTCCTCGGTCGTCCTGGTCCGCGGCGCCAAACTCACCGGCACCGGCGGCCCGGTCGACCAGCTGCTGGCCGGCGCCCGGCAGGTCGAAGGCTCCTGGGGCAAGGGCAAGATCGTCACCAGCAAGATGGTCAACGTCCTCCTGACCGACGACGGCCGCGTCTTCGCCGGTCTCGTCACCCCGCAAACCCTCCAGGACGCCGCCGCGAAGGCCCCTCGCTGACGTGACCACACCCGACGCCGGGCGTGGGGGTTCAAGTACCCCACGCCCCACCACACCTGCTGCCGGTCAGGGCAGCCCGCTGGTTACGCGGGGTTTGACGAAGCGGTTTCGGGGTGGGCAGGTCGCCGTCGACGCGGTGGATCTGGAGGTGCCGGCCGGGAGTGTGTTCGGCTTCCTGGGGCCTAATGGGTCGGGGAAGACGACGACGATCCGGATGCTTCTCGGGCTGATCGCGCCGACGGCCGGTGAAGTGGAGCTGTTGGGCGAGGCGATGCCGAAGGCGCAGTTGCGGGTGTTGCCGCGGGTGGGCGCGCTGGTCGAGGGGCCGGCGTTCTACCCGTTCTGGAGTGGGCAGGCGAATCTGCTCCGGTTCGACGCGGCCGACAGCACGGCGGACCCGCGGACGCGCAAGGCCCGCGCGGGGGAGGCCCTCGAGCGGGTCGGTCTGTCGAACGCGGCCGGTAAGAAGGTCCGCGCGTACTCGCTCGGCATGCGGCAACGGCTCGCGATCGCGGTCGCGCTGATGCAGCGCCGCGAGTTGCTCGTCCTCGACGAGCCGACCAACGGGCTCGACCCGCAGGGGACGCGCGAGGTCCGGCACCTGATCCGGGAGCTGGCCGGTGACGGGACGACGATCTTCACCTCGACCCACCTGCTGGCCGAGGTCGAGCAGGTCTGTACCCACGCCGCGGTGATGAGCCGGGGCAAGCTGATCCGGCAGTCCTCGGTCGCCGAGTTGCGCGCCGAGCTGCGCCCGCGCCTCGTCGTCCGGACGCCGGATCTCGGCCGCGCGGCCGAGACCTTGCAGGGCCTCGGCGTCACCGACCTGCGGACGACCGAGGAGACGGTCGAGGGCGATGCCGGTGAGCTGCCGATCGAGAAGTTCGCCGCGGCGCTGGTCGCCGCCGACGTCCGCATCCACGGTTTCGGCCTGGAGCGGCCCAGCCTCGAAGAGACCTTCGTCGCGCTCACCGGGGAGGGTTTCGATGTCGCCCAGTAGCGCGACCAGTAGTGCGACCACCAGTAGTGCAGTCGCGCCGAGCGTGCGGCCGGGCCGGTATCCGCTGGCGCTGTTCCGCTCGGAGCTGCAGCTCGTCTTCGGCCGGGCCCGGACGTGGGTGCTGCTCGCCGTCCTGGCCGGCGTCCCGCTGATGATCGGGATCGCGATCAAACTGTCCGGCTCCGAGGGCGGCGGGGACGGCTTCATCGGCCAGGTCGCGGGGAACGGGCTGTTCCTGATCGTGGCCAGTCTCGGGCTCTCGCTGCCGTTCTTCCTGCCGACCGCGGTGACCGTGATCGCGGGGGAGTCGCTGGCCGGTGAGTCCAGCCTCGGCACCCTGCGGAACCTGCTCACCGCGCCGGCCGGCCGCTCCCGGTTGCTGGCCGCGAAGATGGTCGCGCTGATCGTCTTCTGCCTGGTCGCGACGCTGACGATCTGGCTGTCCGGCCTGATCGTCGGGTTCGCGCTGTTCCCGGTCGGCGACGTCCTGCTGCTGTCCGGGACGACGATCCCGCTCGGCGAGGGGCTGCTGCGGGCGCTGGCGATCGCGGTGGTGATCGCGCTGTCGCTGCTCGGCCTGGCCGGGATCGGCCTGTTCGTCTCGTCGCTGACCTCGACGCCGCTGGCGGCGATGGCGGCCACCTTCGGCACGTTCATCGTGCTCGGCATCCTGACCGCGATCCCGCAGATCGACGCGATCCACCCCTGGCTGCTGATGTACCGCTGGACGTCGTTCGCCGATCTGCTCCGCGACCCGCCGTACTGGGGCGCGATCGGGAAGAACCTGCTGCTCCAGGCCGGCTACCTGACCGTGTTCTACGCCGCGGCCTGGGCCCGGATCACCAGCCGCGACATCGTCTGACGACAATAGGGCGGTGGATCCCGACCTGGTCGCCGTACTGCGCTGTCCCGTCTGCGCGGAGCCGCTCGCGCTGACCGGCCGGACGGCGCGCTGCCCGCAGGCGCACGCGTACGACCTGGCGAAACAGGGGTACCTCAACCTGTTGCCCTCGGCATCGAAAGGGATCGAGGGCGACACCGCCGCCCAGATCGGCGCCCGCACGGTCTTCCTCGGCGGCGGCCACTACGCGCCGATCCGGGACGCGCTGATCCTGCAGAGCGCAAACAAACTCCCGCCGGACGGCGACGGGCTGGTCGTCGAGGTCGGCGCCGGCACGGGCTACTACCTGGCCGGCGTCATCGGCCCCGGCAGCACCCGGCGCGGCCTGGCCCTGGACGTCTCCCGGTACGCCGCCCGCCGCGCGGCCAAGGTGAATCCGCGGATCGGCTCGGTCGTCTGCGACGCCTGGCAGGAGCTACCGCTCGTGGACGGCGCGGCCGCCCTGGTCCTGAACGTGTTCGCACCCCGCAACGCCGCGGAGATGGCCCGGATCCTGACGCCGGACGGCGTCCTGCTGGTGGTGACGCCGAATCAGGCCCATCTGTCCGAGCTGGTCGGCGTCCTCGGGCTGGTGTCGGTCGACGAGGAGAAGGAGCGGCGCCTGCAGGACGCGCTCGCGGGGACCTTCACCGAGATCGGGCGCGCGGTGATCGAGGAGCCGATGCGGCTCGATCACACCGCGGTGGAACAGCTGGTGCTGATGACGCCGAGCGCTCGGCACATCGCACCCGATGAGCTGGCCAATCGCATCGCCGTCCTCCCGGACCCGATGCTCGCGACCCTCTCGGTCACGCTCACCACCTGGCGACGCAACGCCGGCTAGCACGGCATCGCGTCGAGGGCCGGTGGTCAGGCGGCCTTGCCGACCAGCTCCTTGGCGACCACGATCGCGTGCTCCTCGGCGGCGGTCAGCGCCTCGGTCTCGGAGACCTTGGACAGGTCGATCAGCTGTTCCATCCCCGGCGTGACCGGGGCCAGGGTGAGCTCGGCGGCCGCGATCCGGACCTTCATCCCGAAGACGTCGCCGAAGATGCGCTCCAGGTAGCCGGTCGCGTGGTCCCAGCCGTGTTTCGGCGTCCCGGGCTGGTAGCCGCCGCCGCGGGCCAGGGTGAGGATGACGGGGCGGCCCTCCAGCGGGTTCGGTCCGCGCAGGTATGCCGGGTCGAGCAGCAGCAGGTCGATCCACGCCTTCACGTGCTGGGCGATGCCGTAGTTGTAGAGCGGGACGGCGAGCAGGACGGCGTCGGCGCTCTTCAGCTCCGCGGTCAGCTCGGCGGCCAGCGCCTGGGCCTCGGTCAGCAGGTCCTGCTCGGCGGCCGTGGCCGGCTGCTCGCCGACCTGGGCCTTGGCGAGGGCGGGCCAGGCGGTGGCAGGCAGCGGGTTGCGACCGAGGTCGCGGCGAACCACCACGCCGTTCGGGTGCTCGGCCCGCCAAGCGGCCTCGGCGCTGTCCGCGAGGGCGCGGCTCACCGATCCGTTCAGCCGGACGCTGGCGTCGACACGGAGCAAGGTCGTCATGTTCGTTCTCTCCCAATGAGGCTTAGGTGGCAGCTCAGACGAGCTGCACTCAAGATAGTCTGTAGAACAGAACATATTCAAGTCAGATCGTATTCCGTGGCGAACGGACCCCGTAGACTGGTCACGTGACGAGTACTTCGGCGGATCTCGAGGCTCAGCGGGCCCGTGGCGTCTCGCCGCGGGTGGCCAGCGGCGCCCCGGTGGAGTCCGACCTGGGGTGGGCGCTCGGCGTGGTCTTCCGGCGGTACGCGAAGGCGTCGGGGGAGGCGCTGGCCGATGTGCCGGGCGGCCCGCGCGGCTACCAGGTGCTCGCCACGACGAACTCCGAAGGCCCGAAGCGCCAGCTCGACCTGGCCGCTCAGCTCGGCGTCGACCGCACCGTCATGACGTACCTGCTCGACGACCTCGAGAAGGCCGGATTGGTCCAGCGCCAGCCGGATCCGGCCGACCGCCGGGCGCGGCTGATCGTCCCGACCCAGCAGGGCCGGGAGACGCTCTGTGATCTGGAGCGCCGGCTGTCCGCCACCGAGGACGAGGTGCTCGGCAGCCTGGACGACGGCGAGCGGGAGAGCTTCCGCCGGTTGCTGCAGCGCGTCGCGCTCAAGGCCGACGCGGTCGACCCGCTGCACGACGCGTGTGTGCTGGCCGACGAGCGCGTCGACCCCGCGACGACCTGATCAGTGCAGCGGCACGAATCCTGACTCGTAGGCCTTGATGACGGCCTGCGTGCGGTCGCGGGCCCCGAGTTTGGCCAGCACGTTGGCGACGTGGGTCTTGACCGTCTGCAGCCCGAGGATGAGCTCGGCCGCGATCTCGGCGTTCGACAGGCCGCGCGCCATCAGCCGCAACACCTCCTGCTCGCGCTCGGTCAGCTGGTAGGCGTCGAGACCACCTGGCTTGGCGGGCTGCGCGCCGGCGTGGGCCAGCGCGAGCGCCCGGATCGCCTCCGGGAACAGCAGCGACTCGCTCCCGGCGACCGTGCGGATGGCGGCGATGATGTCGTCCGGCGGCGTCCGCTTCAGCAGGAAGCCGGAGGCGCCCGCCCGGAGCGCGTCGTACACGTAGTCGTCGTTCTCGAAGGTGGTCACGACCAAGACGCGCGGCGCCGGGTCGAGACTGTCGAGCAGCAGGCGGGTCGCCTGGATGCCGTCGACCGCGGGCATCCGGACGTCCATCAGGACGACGTCCGGGCCGGTCCGCCGGACGACGGGCAGCACCTCGGCGCCGTCACCCGCCTCGCCGACGACCTCGAGATCGGGCTCGGCGTTGATGATCGCGCGTAGACCACTGCGGATCAGCGGCTCGTCATCGACCACGACCACGGACAGCGTCATGCCACTCCTTCGGTGTTCCGGCTCTTCGTCGTCACGGCGACCGGCAGTGTCACGGCGAGCTCCCAGCCCGCTTCGGCGCGGCCGGCTGCGACGGTGCCCTGCAGTACGGCGACTCTTTCACGGATGCCGGCCAGACCGCGGCCGCCGCCGGGATGTTCCGACGAGCCGCTGACCGGGTTGGTCACGGTCAGCCGGAGCCCGGAGTGGTCCAGTCGGATCGCCAGCTCGACGCGGAGCTCGTCGGGAGCGCGGCCCGAGTGCCGGATCGCGTTGGTGAGGCCCTCCTGGACGATCCGGTAGGCCTCCCGCGAGACGGCGGCCGGCAGCCGGTCGAGCTCGCCGTGCCGCTCGACGGTGATGGTGATCCCGCCGGCCCGGCTGGCCTCGACGAGCCGGTCCAGCTCCTCGAGGGTGGCCTGTGGCGCGGTTCCCGAGCCTGGACGGCGGTCGTCGCGGAGCAGGCCGAGGACGTGGTCCAGGTCGGCCAGCGCGGCCCGGGCCGAGGTCTCGATCGCGTCGAGAGCCGTCGCGGCGAACTCCGGATCGCTGGCCAGGACCCGGCGCGCGGCGGCCGCCTGGATCGTGACCAGGCTGAGCGCGTGCCCGACGCTGTCGTGCAGCTCGCGGGCCAATCGGTTGCGCTCGGCAAGTGTCGCGGTCCGGCGTTCGAGCAGCTCGAGGCGCTCACTGGGCGACGGACCGAGGATGCGCGGCGCCAGCCGGGCGAGCAGCGCGCCGACCCCGGCCGAGATCATGAACAGCGCCGCGAGCGCGGCCAGCACGACGAGCGGCATCCAGACGTCGGCCCAGCCGCCGGTGACGACGTACTCGACGCCGGGAACGATCTCGTGCCGGCCGGTGGCGCGGAAAGGGGCCGCGAGCAACACCGGCCCGGCGCCGAACACGACCGTGCTGAGGATGCCGACCAGACCACCCGCGATCAGGTGCAGCGCGAACCAGAACGCCGTCCGGCGGCGCTGCGCCCAGCTCCGGGCAGGGCCCAGCGGGCGCTCCTCGAAGACGACGCCGAGCAGCGACGAGACCGCGATGCCCTCGACCTCGCGGACCGCGGGCAGCAGGCCGAGGACGAGCGGCGGACCGGTCACCAGCAGCAGCACCGCCACCGGGCCGATGACGGCCGGCATCCGCAGCTCGGTCGCGAGTGAGCCGAGCGCGCCGCCGACCATCAGGAACGCCAGCACCAGCGCCGCGCCGATCAGCAGATAGACCCAGCGCAGGTACGTCGACGCCCGGCCCAGGGACGCGAAGACGTTCAGCACCCCCTCATGGTGTCAAACGCCGGGGGTCCGGACCTCCCTCGCCGGAGGGAACCCTGTCCGGGAAGGTGCTCGGAGTCACAAGAAGTTGAGGGTTTACGCAAATTTGACCAGCGCCGCCGCGATCCGGCCCTCGGTGGCGTCGCGATCCGTCGTCGGTGCGGGTACGGTCTGTGGTCGGGGCGGGAGGCCGGTCCGGTACGGGCAGGTCTAGGGGAACGGCTCCAGGACGGGTGGCACCGGCAGGACCTGTGGGAACGCGCAGTGCAGGTAAAGTCACTGTGAAGTCCCCGCCTGCCGATTGACCACCCTTCCATATTTGATGTTTGATCAAATATCGGATGAGAGAGGTCGATATGAGGTTGAGGCGTTCCGCCGTCGCGCTGACGGCGGTCCTGGGGCTCGCCCTGGTCAGCGCGTGCGGTGGCAGCGGTGATGAGAAGGGCTCCGACCCGGGCTTGCAGAAGGTCAGTTACCTGACCTCCTTCGGCCAGTTCGGTCGGGAGGCCTACGCGTACGTCGCGCTGGAGAAGGGGTACTTCAAGGACGCCGGGTTCGACGTCACGATCACCAAGGGCAACGGCACCGTCGAGGTGATGAAGCAGGTCGCCGGCGGCCAGGCCGACTACGGGATCGGCGACTTCACCGCGATCGCGATCACCCTGGGTAAGCAGAAGCTGCCGGTGACGACGGTCGGGATGATCCAGCAGCGGTCGATGGCCGCGATCGTCTCGCTGGAGGGCTACAACATCTCCAAGCCCGAGGATCTGCTCGACAAGAGCGTCGGCGACCAGCCGGGTTCCACCAACCAGGTGATGTTCCCGGTCTACGCCAAGGCCGTCGGTATCGACGAGAAGCGGGTCACCTTCATCCCGTCGCCGCCGCAGAACCTGCCGGCGGTGCTGTCGACCAAGAAGGTGGACGCGATCGGCCAGTTCGTGGTCGGCGTCCCGCTGGTCGAGAAGGCCGACGAGAAGGGCCGCAAGGCGGTCGTGCTGCCGTACGGCGACAAGCTGCCGCAGCTCTACGGCAACGCGATCCTGACCCGGTCCGACGTGGCCAAGGAGCACCCGGACCAGGTGAAGAAGTTCACCGCCGCGCTGCTCAAGGGGCTGCAGGACACCGTCGCCGACCCGGCCGGTGCGGCCGAGACGCTGAAGAAGTACGTGCCGACGACCGATGTCACGGTCGCCACCAAGGAGCTCGAGCTGATGAAGAAGTACGTTCAGCCGGCTCCTGCCGACACGATCGGCGCCGTCGACGAGGAGCGGGTGCAGAAGGTGCTCGACACGCTGGTGGAGGCCGACACGGTCGCCGCGGGCAGCCTCAAGCCGGCTGACGTCGTCACCGTCGACCTGGCCCCGAAGGGCTGAGGCCGGTACCTGATGATCCGGCTGGACGGCGTAGGGCAGGTCTTCGACGGACGCGAGGGCCGGATCACGGCCCTGGAGAAGATCGACCTGCACGTCCACGCCGGTGAGTTCGTCACGCTGATCGGCCGGTCCGGGTGTGGCAAGTCCACCCTGCTCCGGCTGATCGCGGGGCTGTTGCCGCCGACGTCCGGCACGGTCGAGGTGGCGGGGGAGCCCGTCACCGGGCCGCGCGCCGACGTCTCGTTCATGTTCCAGCGGCCGGCCCTGCTGCCCTGGCGCTCGGTGCTGTCGAACGTGCTGCTGCCGGTCGAGCTCGACCGGCAGGCCGCCGCCCGTGACAAGACGACGTACCGGGAGCTGGCGCACACCCTGCTGGAGATGGTCGGGCTGCAAGGGTTCGAACGGCGGCTGCCGCACGAGCTGTCCGGCGGGATGCAGCAGCGGGTGTCGTTGTGCCGCTCGCTGATCCGCAGCCCGCAGGTGATGCTGATGGACGAGCCGTTCTCCGCGCTCGACGCGCTCACCCGGACCGAGCTGTCCGAGGAGCTGCAGCGGATCAAGATGGAGCTGTCGACCACGATCGTGTTCGTCACGCACTCGATCGAGGAGGCCGTGGTGCTGGCCGACCGGGCCGTCGTCCTGACGCCGCGGCCGGGCCGGCTGCGCGAGATCGTCGAGATCGACATCCCGCGGCCGCGCACGCTCGGCCCGAACGCGTACCTGGAGGACGTCGCCCGGATCAGCGGCCGGTTGCACGGGCTGCTGGCCGAGAAGACCGCGCCGGACGCCGCGCGCCCGACCGACGAGGTGCGGGCGCGATGACGGCGAAACGGTCCTGGGTCGCGCATTCGCCGGCGGCCGCGGTCGTCCTGCCGGTGCTCGGCCTGCTCGGGGCGATCGGCCTGTGGTGGCTGGCCGTGGTGGCGTTCTCGATCCCGGAGTACCTGCTGCCGACCCCGAAGGACGTGACGCTGACCTTCCTGGAGCAGCCGGCCTACCTGCTGGAGCAGCTGTGGGTCTCGTTCCTGGAGACGGTCGAGGGTTTCCTGCTGTCGATCGTGGTCGGCGTCCCGATCGCGTTGCTGATCGTCCGGTCGGTGCTGCTGGAGCGGCTGGTCTACCCGCTGCTGCTGATGCTGAACTCGATCCCGAAGATCGCGGTCGCGCCGCTGCTGGTGATCTGGTTCGGGTTCGGGCAGGGGCCGAAGGTCTTCATGGTGCTGCTGGTCTGCTTCTTCCCGGTCGTCATCTCGACCGCGCAGGGGATGAAGTCGACGCCGGCCGAGCTGGTCGAATTGATGCGCTCGCTGAACGCCAGCCGGACGCAGGAGTTCTTCAAGCTGCGGCTGCGGTTCGCGCTGCCGCAGATCTTCACCGGGCTGAAGGTCGCGATCTCGCTGGCCGTGATCGGCTCGGTGATCGCCGAGTTCGTCGGCGCCACCGAGGGGCTGGGATACGTGATCACGCAGTCCGGGGCGAGTGCCGACACGTCGCTGGCCTTCGCCGGCATCACCCTGCTCAGCCTGATGAGCATTGTCTTGTTCTACGGGCTGGTCTGGCTGGAGCACGTGCTGGTGCCGTGGGCCGAGGAGAACCGATGACCGCCCAGGCGTCGGACGCTGACCGGCGCGTCCTGGTCCGGCCGGCCTGGCTGGAGGCGACCGTCTCGGCCGTCTTCAGCGCCGTCGGCTTCGACCCGGACGACGCCGCCCGGATCGCTGTCGCGCTGGTCGAGGCGGACCTGCGCGGCGTCAGCTCGCACGGCGTCATGCTCGTCCCGATGTACGTCGACCGCCTGAACGCCGGCGGCGTGACGCGCGAGCGCGAGCTCGACGTGATCTCGGACGCCGGCGCCGCGCTGGTCGTCGACGCTCGCGGCGGGATGGGCCAGCTGTCCAGCCCGCAGGCGATGGGACATGCGATCGAGCGCGCCGGCCGGTACGGCATCGGCCTCGTCTCGGTCCGCAACGCGCACCACTTCGGCGCGGCCAGCCGGTGGGCCATGCAAGCGGCGCTGGCCGGGTGTATCGGTATCGCAATGTCGAACACCACGCCGTTGATGCCGGCCCCCGGTGGGGCCGAACGGCTGGTCGGCAACAACCCGCTGGCGATCGCGGTGCCGACCACGGCCGGTGCGGAGATCGTGCTGGACATGGCGTTGTCGGCCGTTGCCCTGGGCAAGATCCGGCTCGCGGCCTCGGCCGGGCGGCCGATCCCGGACACCTGGGCGACCGACGCGTCCGGCACGCCGACCACGGACGCCGAGGAGGCCGTGCTCGGCATGCTGCTGCCGGCCGCCGGGCACAAGGGATTCGGGCTGGCGCTGATGATCGACGTCCTGACCGGGGTGCTGAGCGGTGGCGGCTGGGGCGACCAGGTCCGCCCGCTCTACCGGGAGCCGGACCGGCCGAACGACTGCGCCCATCTGTTCCTCGCGATCGACCCGGAGCTGCTCGGCGGCGCGGAGAGCTTCCGCCGCCGGTCCTCCGGTCTGGCGGCGCGCGTCCGCGGCAGCGCGACCGCTCCGGGCGTCGACCGGCTCTATTTGCCGGGGGAGATCGAGGCCGAACGCGCGGCCCAGCAACGACGCAACGGCGTCCTGATCGAGAGGTCGGGGCTGGACGGTCTGCTGGCCGCGGCGCGCGCGGTCGGCGCCGTCGTCCCGACCGGAGGAATGGTGAACTGATGCCGAAGGAGCAGGTGTCGACGGCCGAGCTGCACAGCCCGAACGGCGTGTTCTCGCAGGCGACCACGATCGAGGCGACCGGGCGGCTGGTGTTCGTCTCCGGGATGACCGCGCGCCGTCCGGACGGCAGCATCGCGGGCGTCGGCGACATCACCGAGCAGACCCGGCAGGTCTGCGCGAACGTCGCGGCCGCGGTCGAGGCCGCCGGCGGCACGCTCGCGGATGTCTGCCGGGTCGACGTGTACGTGCGCAACATGGAGGACTTCGCGAAGATCCACGCGGTCCGGGCGCAGTTCTTCACGGCGCCGTTACCGGCCTCGACGATGGTCGAGGTCAGCAAACTCGCCCATCCCGACTACCTGATCGAGATCAACGCGATCGCCGTGATCGCCTGACCCTGGGGGCACCGGATGCGTGGCGTCGAGTGGACCTGAGATGCGGTACGTGATGGTTGAGCACGCCGGCCGGGAGCGACCCGGCGTGCTCGACGGAGAGTCGATCCAGTTGCTGGCGGCAACGGATCTGACCGAGGCGATCGTCGCCGGGAGTTCGCTGACCGGCGAGCGGATCCCTTATCGGGAAGAGCTGTTGCGGGCGCCGCTGCGGCGGTTCCGGCGTGACATCCTCTGCACCGGGTGGAACTACTGGGACCACTTCGAGGAGAGCAAGGGCAAACGCGAGGGGCAGGACGTCGATCCGCCCGAGCACCCGACCTTCTTCACCAAGGGGCCGGACGTCGTGATCGGTCCGTACGACGACATCGCCTGGGATCCGGCGCTGTCGGCCAAGTGGGACTACGAGGCCGAGGTGGCGCTGGTGATCGGCCGGACCGGGAAGAACATCCCGGTGGCCGAGGCGCTGGACCATGTCTGGGGCTACACGCTGGCCAACGACGTCTCGCAGCGCGACCTGCAGCGAGCGCACGGCGGGCAGTGGCTGAAGGGTAAGAGCATCGACGACACCATGCCGCTGGGGCCGTGGATCGTCACGGCCGACGAGCTGGGCGACCCGCAGGACATCCGGCTGCAGTGTCTGGTGAACGGCGAGCTCCGGCAGGACGCGTCGACGCGGCAGATGGCGTTCGACGTCGCGACGCTGATCAGTGAGCTGTCGTTCGGGATGACCCTGCGGCCAGGAGACCTGCTGCTGACCGGGACGCCGTCCGGTATCGGCAACGCCCGGGAGCCGCAGGTGTTCCTGCAGGACGGCGACGTCGTCGTCACGCGGTCCGACAAACTCGGCGAACTGCGGAATCGGGTGACGAAGGTATGAGTGGACCGTTGGAGCTGTTGCCTGGTGGCGGCCGGGGTGGGCGGCGGACGCTGGCTGAGCATGCGGCGGCTGAGCTGCACCAGCTGATCCTGTCGGGTGAGCTGCCGAGCGGTACGCCGCTGCGGCTCGTGGAGCTGGCGAATCGGCTCGAGATGAGCCAGATGCCGGTCCGGGAGGGGCTGCGCCGGCTGGAGGCGCTGGGGCTGGTCGAGATCATTCCGCACCGCGGCGCCTGGGTGCGTGACTTGTCGCTCGCGGATCTGCGGGACACCCATGAGACTCGGCTGGCGCTGGAGTCGCTGGCTGTTCGCGCTGCGGCGGAGCGGTTCACCGAGGCCGACGTGGAGAAGGCTGCGGGGGCGCTGTCCGACCACCTGCGGCTGTCGAAGGCGCAGGACCTGGCCGGTGCTCGGGACGCGCACGCCGACTTCCACTTCGCGATCTACCGGGCCAGCGGCTCGCAGTGGTTGCCGCGCGCAATCGAACCCGTGTGGCAGAACAGCGAGCGCTACCGGTTCGGCAGCCGGCAGACCGACGCGATGATCGAGCAGAACCGCAAGGAGCACCAGGCGATCCTCGATGCCTGCGCTGCGCGCGATGCGGCCGGTGCGGAGGCCGCTCTGCACGAGCATCTGGCCGGTGCGTTCCAGCGGATCACCGAGACGATGACGAGGCGAGCTGAGGGCGGTTCGTCGCAGCAGAAAGACGCGCCGTGAGAGTGCGCTTCGACGCGGCCGGTGAGGTCGTGATCGTCACCGGTGGTGCTCAGGGCATCGGTGCGGCGCTGGCTGCGGCTTTCGTGGCGGCTGGTGGGACGGCGGTCGTCTTCGACGTCGTACCGCCGTCCGATCCGTCCGTCGACTTCTACGCGGTCGACGTCGCGGACCGGGCTGCTGTGGTCGCGGCGGTTGCCGCAGTGGTCGAGAAGTACGGGCGGATCGACGGGCTGGTGGCCGGTGCGGCGGTGCAGCCGCGGTCGGCCGTCGTCGATCTGGATCCGGCGGTGTGGAGTCGCACGCTGCAGGTGAACCTGGACGGCGTGATGTGGGTGTGCCAGGCCGTCGTCCCGCAGCTGGTGGCGCAGCGGTCCGGTTCGGTGGTGGTGTTCACGTCGGGTCTGGCGACGACGGGCTTCGCGGGCGCTTCGGCGTACGCGGCCAGCAAGGCGGCGCTGGTCGCCTTCGCCAAGTCGCTGGCGGCCGAGGTGGCCGAGCACCGGGTGCGGGTGAACGTGGTCGCGCCAGGGGTTATCGACACCGACCAGTTCCGTACTGCGAACGCGGGTGCGGACGCCGAACACTGGCGCGAGACGATAGGGATCGGCGCGGCTGACGACGTGGTCGGCCCGCTGCTGTTCCTGCTGTCCGACGCGGCCACGATGACCGGTTCGATGCTGACCCGGGAGCGGGCCTTCCCGAGAGGTGACCTGTGACTGCTGACCAGCTCCCCGTCGTCGTCGTAGGCGCCGGACCGATCGGCCTCACCACGGCGCTCGGTCTCGCGCACTACGGCGTCCCGTTCGTCCTCATCGAGGAGGACGCGACGCTGTCGTCGGACACCAAGGCCGGGACGACGCTGAGTCGCACCCTGGAGATCTGGAACCGGTACGGCGTTGTCGACGACGTCCTCGCGGCCGCCGTCCGGATCGACGAGATCGGCGACATCGACCGGGCGACCAACACACCGCGGGCGTCGGTGCGGCTGGCCGAGCTGACCAACGACACGCAGTTCCCCTTCGTCATCAATCTGCCGCAGCAGCGGATGGAGCCGATCCTGGCCGCCGGGCTGGAGCGAGCCGGCCACACCGTGCGGACGCAGCACCGGCTGACGTCGTTCGAGATCCTCGACGACCGGGTAGTACTGCAGCTGGAGACGCCGGAGGGCCCGCAGACGCTGGAGGCGTCGCAGTTGCTCGCTTGTGACGGCGGCCGCAGCAGAGTGCGGGATGCGCTCGGTGTGCAGGTTGTCGGCGAGACGCTGCCCGAGCGGTACATGCTGATCGATGTCGCCGTCGACCTGGACGTCAACAACGCCCGCGACTACCCGTACCTCGCCTACTTCGCGGACCGGACCGAGTGGATGGTTCTGATCCGCCAGCCGGACAACTGGCGGTTCCTGTTCCCGCTGGCGCCGGGCGCCGATCAGCCAGGGGATGAGGACCTACTGGTCAAGGTGAAGCAGTTCATCGGCGAGGTGGACCGGATCGACCTGCTGGGCACCGTCATCTACAACGTGCACCACCGCGTCGCCGACGAGTGGACCCGCGACCGCAAGGTGTTCCTGATGGGCGATGCGGCGCATCTGATCACTCCGATGTGGGCGCTCGGTCTGAACACCGGTGCGCTGGACGCCTCCAACCTGCCGTGGCGACTGGCCTGGGTGCTGCGTGGCTGGGCCGACCCCGCGCTGCTGGACGGTTACGAGCAGGAGCAGCGGCCGGTGGCCGTCAACGGCTCGGGTGAGATGGCCGAAGCGGCCCGCAAGTACATGTCTCACCAGCGTGGCGCGGTGACTGCTGACACGAGTGACTGGGCGACGGCGTACACGCGAACGCTGCTCGGCGTACGGTTGGACGTCGAGGGTGTGGGGGACTGGTCCATGGTGGCCACGACCGCTGAGCCGCCCGCGGTGCGGGCAGGCGACCGTGCTCCGGACCTGTCGCTGCAGGGGCCGGAGGGGCGCGTCACGATCCACGACCTCTGCCGGGATTCGTTCGTCGCGCTGTACTTCACCGATGCCCGTCGTCGGCCGGACATCCCGCGCAACGAGTCGCCCGCCTTGCGGCACTACGCGATCTCCCGGTGGGACGCGCCGCACGATTCGGGGTTCCGGGACCGGGCCCTGTTCGACCCGGGCAGTGTCGCGACGAACCGGTACGGCGTACCGGCGGACAGCGTCGTCCTGCTCCGGCCGGACGGGCATGTGGCTGCGGTCGCGCCGATGCGCGCCGGAGTCGCGGAAGAGCTGTACACCCATGTCACTGGCCGGGAGGTTCCATGACCGGTTTCAACGAGCCGCTGCGGGAGCTGCTGCTGCAGACGGACGACCTGGAGTGGGTCGACAAGTCCCTGGCCGGGTTGTCGCACAAGATGTTGTGGCGCGACCCGGAGACGGAGGCGTCGATCGCGCTGGTCCGCTTCGAGAAGGGCGCCGGCATCCCGTCCGAGCACAAGCACGCGTCGAACCAGTTCATGTTCTGTCTGAGCGGGCGGTACGTGTATGTCCCGACCGGGGTCACGCTGACCAAGGGCAGCTTCTACTGGAACCCGAAAGGCTGTGTGCACGGGCCGACGCTGGCCGAGGAGGACTCCGTCCTGCTCGAGGTGTACGACGGGCCGCACTACCCGGAGCGGCCGTCGTTCTACGACAACGACGAGGACGCGCGCTGACATGCCCGGCTGGGACGTCCACACGCACCTGATTCCGCCGACCGTGCTGACGGCGGCGCATCGCGGTGAGTTCGGGCTGTCGGTCGACAACGGCTCGTTGGTGATCGACGGGCACCGGCTGCCGCTCAAACGGCTGGCTGACCCCGCTGCGCTGCTGCAGTGGATCGCCGACCAAGGGCTGGACGGCGCAGTCGTTTCTGTACCGCCTGCGCTGTTCCGGTACGACGCCGGCGTCGAATGGGCCGAGCTGGTCAACCAAGGGCTTCGTGAGCTGGCGACCCCGCAGCTGCGCGTGCTGGGACAGCTGCCGCTGCTGGATCCGGCCGCGCCTTCCGTCGCGGCCGCACTGGCTCGTGAGGGCGTTTTCAGCGGCTTCGCGCTCGGCACGCCGAGCTACTCGGGTCTGGATCCGGTCTGGCAGGTGCTGCACGAGCTGGAGGCATTCACCCTTATTCACCCCGAACACAGTGACGACAAGCGGCTCGGGTCGTTCTACTTGTCGAACCTGTTGGGCAATCCGTACGAGACCGGTCGGGCCGCGGCCGAGCTGGTCTTCGCGGATGTGCCGGGGCGGTTCCCGGGGATTCGGTTCTGTTTGTGTCATGGGGGCGGGGTGACGGCAGCGGTGGCTGGGCGCTGGCAGCGTGGGGTGGACACGTCCCGGCCGGGGATCGGTCCGCTGTCGCAGTCCGTCCGTGCGGCCGTGCGGAGCTTCTACGTCGACGATCTCGTGCACGACGACGGCGTCCGGGATCTGCTTGATGGGACGTTCGGCGCGGAGCACGTGCTCGCTGGGAGCGACTGGCCGTTCCCGATGGGCAGTGACGCGGTGGCGGCCGACCGCGCGCTCACCGCCGGGGAGCTGACCGTCCCACTCGCCAAGGAGGTCACCGCCCGGTGAGACGGCGGTGTTTGTGTGGGCAAGATGTGATCAGATATCAAATGTGCGGAACGGGGTGGAGACATGAGGTCACAGGAGGGGACCGTGCTGCGACGGCACGGGCCTGGGCCGGAGCTGGCGGCTGAGGCGATCGAGCTGACCGCCGGTCCGGGGGAGACGCTGGTCGAGATGCGGCTGGGCGCCGTGACCGCGCAGGACCGGACGGTGCTGGGCGGCAGGCAGCCTGCCGCGCCGTTCGTCCCGGGCTCCGAGGGGTACGGCGTCGTCGTCAGCTCATCCGTGGCCGAAGCCGGTGCCGGTGTGGTGATTCGCGGTGAGGGCGTCGGTGTGACGCGGGCCGGGCTCTGGGGCCGGTACGCCGTCGTCCCGGATGCTGCTGTGCACGTCGTACCGGAGTCGATGGAGCCGGCGACCGCGCTGGCGTTGCTGACGCCGGCCATGACCGCGCATGCCGCCGTCCGGCGAGTTGGTGAGGTGCGGGCCGGGCAAACGGTCGTGGTCACCGGCATCACCGGGCTGGTCGCGCGGCTGTGCGCAATCGCGGCCCGGGCGGCCGGTGCGGCGAAGGTGGTCGGCCTGGCCGGAATATCGGAGTCCGTGGATCATGTGGCCGGGCTGGTCGATCAGATCGTCCGAGTCGATGAGCTGGGGCAGGTAGGGCGTGAGCTGCCCTGGTGCGACGTTGCGATCGACACGCTGGGCGGGCCGGTGACCAGTGGGGTGCTTGGCCACATCACACCGGGCGGGCGGCTCGTCGTACTGGGTTATAAGGCCGGTGAGTTCACGACGCTCGACCTGCATCAGCTGATCGGTCGCGACTTGCGAGTGCTGCCGGTCAACGTCCAGCGGACGACGCCTGCGCCTGGCGACGTCGGTCAGGCCTTGGCCGATATCGCACCGGCCGGGCTGCGGCCGGAGGTCGAGCTGTTGCCGGCCGGGCGGGTGCAGGAGGCGCTGGAGCAGTCGGCGTCCAGTACACGGTTCCTGCTCGATCTGACAGCCCTTGGCTGAACTTTCCGCTGAGCAATCTGTTGGCGGAGGCCCGCAACCGGCCCGCCCTGCCGTACGGTTACCTCCCAAGCAGTAAGCGTTGCGTGGAGAGAGGCAGCCCGCATCTGATGACCCGACGACTCGAGCTCACTCCTGGGGGACCGACCGGACGTCGTACTCTCGCGGAGGAGGCCGCCGCCGAGCTGCACGAGCTCATCCTGTCCGGTGAGCTGCCCAGTGGGACGGCGCTGCGGCTCGAGGAGCTCGCCAAACGACTCGACATGAGCCAGATGCCGATCCGCGAAGGGCTGCGGCGGATGGCCGCGCTGGGCCTCGTCGAGATCGTGCCGCACAAGGGCGCGTGGGTGCGCGAGCTGTCTGTGGAGGACCTGCGCGACACCCACCAGACGCGGCTGGCGCTGGAGTCGCTGGCCGTGCGCGCCGCGGCCACGCGGTTCACCGAAGCCGACGCGAACGCCGCCCGGACGGCGCTGGCCGAGCATGTCCGGTTGTCCAAGCTGGGCGACAACATCGCCTCCCGGCAGGCGCACACCGAGTTCCACTTCGCGATCTACCGCGCCGGCGGCTCCCGCTGGCTGCCGCGCGCGATCGAACCCGTCTGGCAGAACAGCGAGCGCTACCGGTTCGGCTCCCGCCGGACCAAGGCCCGCATCGAGCAGACCCGCCGTGAGCACCAGGCCATCCTCGACGCCTGCGTCGCCCACGACGAAGCCGGCGCCGAGCTGGCCCTGCGCGATCACCTCGAAGGCGCGATGAAGCGCATCACCGAGACGATGGAACGCCGTACCGCCCGCTGACGATTTCGGGCAGTGCTGGTCAGTCCGCCAGGTGGGCCGGGAAGCCGCCGGTGGCCAGCGGGCTCCAGCGCGTCGGGGTGACGCGGATCAGGCACTTGCCCTGTTTGTGCATGGCCTCGCGGTACTCGTCCCAGTCCGGGTGCTCGCCGGAGATGGACCGGTAGTAGTCGACGAGCGGCTCGACCGCGTCCGGCAGCTGGATGACCTCGCCCTGACCGTCGACCTGGACCCAGGCGCCGTCCCACTCGTCGGACAGCACGACGACACTGGTCTGCGGGTTCCGCTCGACGTTCGTGCTCTTCGCACGCCCCGGGTACGACGAGATGACGATGCGGCCCTCCGCGTCGACACCACCCGACACCGGCGACGCCTGCGGCGTACCGTCCGCCCGCGTGGTGATCAGCAGCATGTGGTGCCGCGGCCGGATGAACTCCAGCAGTCCTTCGAGGTCGACCTTGGTGTTGGTGGCAATAGTCCTCGGCATACCTCCACCCTATGCGCGGCTCAGAGAACCGGAGTCTCCTGGACACTCAGCCACTGCCCGTCCGACGCCAGTACGGCGGTCGTCCACCGAGCCGACTCCGGCGAATGCCGCTCCAGGAACCTGCAGACAGTCGCCTCCGGCGCACTGACCAGCACCTCGAACTGCTCGATCCCGATCTTCAGCCCGGGCACCGCGTTGTACGCGCCGCTCAGCGACCGCATCAGCTCCTCGAGGCCAAGCCTGACCCCGTCGATCGTGATCAGCGTGAACTCCGGGTGGTGCGCGGCCCAGAAGGCCTGCAACGCCTCCTGCCCCGCCCGTCCCCCCAGCCAGTCAGCCAGCCGCTCATGATGCGACAAGACGGCGTCGTACGTGGTGGTCATCAGATGTCTCCGTAGATCGGGTGTGGGTCGACGAGGCGGTCGAGCTCGTGGTCGCTGAGCTTGTTGATCCGGGCTTTGGCCGCCTGGGCCTGAGGAGTGGTCGGGAGCTTGCCGGCGAGCAGCTCGGGCAGGATGAGCTCGTAGCCGGCGCGGGCGCGTGGTGTGTAGCGGTCCCGCGTGCGGGCGACGGCGGAGGCGACCCGGATGGCGTGCTCGTTGCCGCGGGGGACGTTCGGCCGGTCGGTCTCCTGGGCGGCGAAGCGGAAGCCGTTCGCCAGGTCGCAGGGCGCGCAGCCGGTGGGGCCGGCGCCGAGGCCCTGACCGCACTCGGCGCAGGTGAGCTCCTTGAGCGCGCCGTCCACGGTTCGCCAGCCGAACTCGGAGGTGTCCTGCCCGACGATCTGGGCCAGCTCACGGGCTTGCGACGTACCGGGCTCCGCGCCGGCGTCGGCGCAGAAGGCGCGCCAGGCCTCGTCGATGCTGTCCTCGACCTGCCGGAGAGCCGCGCGGAAGCGGGGGTGGTCGACGCGGAGCATGGTCGGACCTTAGTCGTTCGGGGGGTTGCGGGCGGTCGGATTGACACAGTCGAACAGGTGTTCGAACATGGGATCATGACGGGGATCACGGCGCTGGACGAGGCTCGGGCCTTCCTGGCCCGGGCGAAGTCGCAGGGTGCTGCGGAGCCCGCGGCGCGGTGGGCCAGCCCGCGGGCGACCGAGGCGCGGCTGCAGCAGGCGCTGGACACGGCGACGGTCGAGCGGGGGCTGCCGACGTCCCCGCTGGTGACCGGCCTGCTCGGCGGCGCCGCGTTGCGGGCCGGCGCGGTGTACTCCGTGTGCGGCTCGACTGCCTTGGTGATGGCGCTGATGGCCGGCCCGTCCGCCGAGGGCGCCTGGTGCGGGGTCGTCGGCGTCCCGACCTTCGGCGCGGAGGCGGCGCGCGACCTCGGCGTCGACCTCGAGCGCCTGGTCCTGATCCCCGACCCGGGCCCCGAGTGGCTCAGCGTCGTGGCCGCCCTCGTCGACGCCCTCACCGTCGTTGTGGTCCGCCCGCCCGGCGAAGTGACCCCCGGCGAAGCCTCCCGCCTGGCCGCCCGCCTCCGCACTCGCGGCGCCGTCCTCATCTCCACCGCCCCCTGGCCCGGCAGCGAAGCCCGCCTGGAGCTCACCTCCAGCACCTGGACCGGCCTCGGTGAAGGCGAAGGCCTCCTCACCACCCGCCAAGCCACAGTCCTCGTCACCACCCGCCGCACCACCACCCCCCACCCCCGCCAAATCCACCTGACCCCTCACCACCAACCCACCCCCCACCCCAGCACTCCCACCTGGCAAACCGAAGCAACCGCCTGATGCGGACGATGGTGGTTTGGGTGCCGGACTGGCCGGTGGTGGCGGCTGGGGGTGTGGGGGCGGTGGCGGTGCTGGAGAAGGGGAAGGTGCTGGCTACTTCGGCGGCGGCTCGGCGGGAGGGGGTGCGGCGGGGGCAGCGGGCTCGGGAGGCGCAGGCGCGGTGTCCGGAGCTGGTGGTGCTGAAGTACGACCAGCAGGTGGATGCGCGGGCGTTCGAGCCGGTGGTGGAGTGTTTGGAGGCGTTGACGCCGGGGGTGCAGGTGATCCGGCCAGGGATGTGCGCGGTGCAGGCGCGCGGGCCGGCGCGGTTCTACGGGAGCGAGCCGGCGGCCGCGGCGAAGCTGTTGGACCGGTTGGAGACGTACGACGTACCGGGCGGGCGGGTCGGGATCGCCGACGGGCCGTTCGCGGCGGAGCAGGCGGCGCGCGGCAGTTCGGAGCAGACGCGGGTGCTGGTGGTGCCGCCGGGGGAGTCGGCGGAGTTCCTGGCGCCGCTGAGCGTCGACGTCCTCGAGCAGCCCGCGCTTACCGGTCTGTTGCGGCGGCTCGGGCTGCGGTCGCTGGGCGCGTTCGCGCAGTTGCCCGTGGCCGACGTCCGGGCGCGGTTCGGGCCGGACGGCGCTTTCGTGCACCGGCTCGCCCGCGGGGTGGACGACCGGCCGGTGGTGGCGCGGGAGGTGCCGCCGGAGCTCGCCCGGGTCATCGACTTCGAGCCGCCGGTGGATCGGGTCGACCAGGTGGCGTTCGCCGTCCGGTCGATGGCCGACGAGCTGGTCGATCGGCTGACCGAGCTCGGCGGGGTCTGTACGACGTTGCGGGTCGAGATCGGGACGGAGTCCGGGCGGATCCATGAGCGGGAGTGGCTGCACCCGCGCTGGTTCACCGCGGCGGATGTGGTCGACCGGGTGCGTTGGCAGCTTCAGGGCAGCGGTACGGCGACCAGCGGGCTGACCGCACCGGTGACCCGGGTCCGGCTCGTCCCCGAGCAGGTCGACCCGATCGGCGCCCAGGCGGACGGGCTGTGGGGCGGCGGTCCCGACGAGCGGATCCACCGGGCGCTGTCGCGGGTGCAGAGCATGCTCGGGCACGGCGCGGTCGTGTCGGTGGTGATCGGCGGCGGGCGCGGGTTCGGCGAGCGGCAGACGCTGGTCCCGTGGGGCGACCGCCCGGCGCCGGTCCGCTCACCCGACGAACCCTGGCCCGGCGCGCTCGCCGGCTCCGCCCGCTGGCCCACCCTCGCACCCACCACGATCTTCCCCGACCCGCTCCCCGCCGAGGTCTTCGACGCCGCCGGCGCCAAGGTCGAGGTCACCGCCCGCGGGGACCTCTCCGCCGCCCCCGCCGCCTTCCGCCTCGCCCCCGGCCCCCGAGTTGCCGACAGCAACAAACTCCACCCGATCACCGCCTGGGCCGGCCCCTGGCCCTGCGACGAACGCTGGTGGGACCCCGACACCGCCACCCGCCAGGCCCGCTTCCAGTTCACCACCCCCGACACCCGCGCCTGGCTCTTCACCCTCCACCAAACCACCTGGCGCCTCCAAGCCACCTATGACTGAGGCGCGGGCAGCCAGATGCGTGTGCGGTGGTTGAGGAACCGTTCGGCGCGGTCTTACTGCGTCGTGGGCGTGGCGAGGGCGGATTCGAGGGTGGTCAGGGCGGTGTGGAGGGCGGTGAGTTGGGTGCGGGGGAGGGTGCCGAAGAGGTGTTGGAGGGCTGCTTCGCCGGTGGTGCGGGCGGTGCTGAGGGCGGTGCGGCCGGCCGGGGTGAGGGTGACGAGGTTGGAGCGGGCGTCGGTGGGGCTGGGGTGGCGGCGGACGAGGTTGTCGCGTTGGAGCGTTTCGAGGGCTTGGGTGACGGAGCGCGGGGCCTGCGCGAGGTCTTCGGCGAGGCGGGCCTGGTTGACCGGTTCGAGCCGGTCGATGGCTTGGAGGAGTTTGAGGCGGGCGAGCGAGACGCCGTCGGCGGCGAGCTGGTCGTCGACCGCCCGGCGGAGGTGGTGGGCCAGTTGGAGGTACTGCAATCCGACCTGGGTCGCGTCGACCATGAACCGATCCAATCGTGAGGTGCCTCAGCAAATGATAATTTAGTGAGGTACCTCAGGGAAAGGAGAAGGCTGTGCATGTGGTGATCACCGGGGCCACGCAGGGGTTGGGGCGGTTGGCCGCCGGGGAGTTGGTACGCCGAGGAGCGGAGCTGACGATCGTGGGGCGCAGTCGCGCGAAGGTCGACGAGCTGCGGCAGGAGCTCGACCGGCCGATCGGCTTCTGCCCGGCCGAGTTGTCGAATCTGGGGGACGTCCGCCGGGCCGGCGAGACGATTGCCGCCGGCCGCCCGGTCGACGTCCTGATCAACAACGCGGGTGTTCACGCGTTCTCGCAGCGGATCACCGACGAGGGCTTCAGCGAGATGGTCGCGGTCAACTACCTGGCGCCGTGGCTGCTGACCAGTCTGTTGAGCCCGACGACGCGGGTGGTGACGGTCGCGTCGCAGGCCTCGCGGCACTCCGGCCGGCTCGACCCGGTGTCCGACCTCCGGCGTACCGACGACTACACGCGCCGCGGCTCCAGCGCCTGGTACGGGTGGACCAAACTGCTGGACATCATGTTCAGCCAGGAGTTGGCCCGCCGCTTGCCCGGCGTCAGCGTGAACTGCTGCGACCCCGGGTTCAACACCACCGGCCTCGGCCGGGAGCTGCCCTTCGCCGGCGCCCTCCAGCGCCTCCTCACCGCGGCCAAGATCGGCGACCCGCGCCGCGGCGCCGCGATCATCACGGCCCTGGCGACCGATCCGGCGTACGACGGCGTCACCGGCGGCTACTTCGACCGCACCGGCCGGCCGCTCACCTGCCCCGAGCCCGGCCGCTCCGAGGACACCCAGCGCGCCCTCTGGGCCGAGACCGCGGCGATGTTACAGAGCGTCGGCGCGTGACTGGAGGTAGTGCTGCTCCGGAGTGCTCGCCGTTTGGCGGGCGGCCAGGGCGTAGGTGGTTCGGGCGGCGGGGAGGTCGCCGGCGAGTTCGAGGAGGTGGGCGCGGACGGCGTTGATGCGGTAGTGCTCGAAGGGCAGGCCTTCCAGTTGGGCCATGGCCCGGGTTGCCCCGTGGACCATCGCGACCGCGACGATCCGGTTCAGGGTCACCATCGGGCCGGGGGCGGTGGTTTCGAGGAGTTCGTAGAGCATCAGGATCTCGCGCCAGTCGGTGTCCTCAGCCGCGCGAGCGGCCGCATGGACGGCGGCGATCGCAGCCTGCAGTTGGTACTGCCCGATGGGCGCGGCCTGCAGTGTGGCGGTGATCAGCTTGGTGCCCTCGGCAATGGCCTCGGCGTCCCAGCGGGAGCGGTCCTGCTCGGGGAGCGGGATCAGGTGGCCCTCGGCCGTGGCCCGGGCCGGACGGCGGGCATCGGTCAGGAGCATCAACGCGAGCAGTCCCGCGACCTCACCCTCGGCAGGTAGCTGACCGTGCAGCTGCCGGGTCAGCCGGATCGCCTCCGCGCTCAGCTCGACCCGGTGCAGCGCATCACCCGATGAGGCGGTGTAGCCCTCGTTGAAGATCAGATAGAGCACGTGCAGTACTGCCGCCAGCCGCGCCGGTAGCTCATCGGCAGGCGGCATGGTGAACGACGCACCGGGCAGCTTCGCCTTCGCCCGGCTGATCCGCTGTCCGATGGTTGCCTCCGGCACCAGAAACGCCCGCGCGATCTCACCGGTCGTCAGCCCGCCCACCGCGCGCAGCGTGAGCGCGACCTGCGACTGCGCGGTCAGCGCCGGATGGCAGCACAGCATCAGCAGTGTCAGCGAGTCGTCGACTGCGGAGACCTCAGGCGCCGGTTCGAGCCCGACACTCTCCTCCCGGCGCTGCCGAGCCGCCGCACTCCGCAGTACTTCGATCCGCCGCCGCGACGCGACTGTGATCAGCCAGCTCCGTGGGTTGTCCGGTACGCCGTCCGTCGGCCACTGCTGCGACGCAGCAAGCAGCGCCTCCTGGACGGCGTCCTCGCACGCGTCGAAATCGCCGTACCGGCGCGTCAGCGCACTCAACACCCGCGGCGTCTCCGCACGCAGCACCTCCTCCAGGGCACTCACATGTACGCCGACAAGTCGCGCACCGGCCGTACCTCGACCAGGCTGAACGGCGCCTCCGGAATCAGCGCGACGATCTCCACCGCCCGTTCCATCGACTCACAGTCGAGCAGGTAGAACCCGGCCAATTGCTCCTTCACCTCCGCGAACGGGCCGTCCGTCGTCAGCGGCCGCCCGTCCCGCACCAGCACCTGCTTGGTCGTGCCGGGGTCGTCCAGCGACTCCGACGCGAGCAGTTCGTCCCGTTCGGCCAGGGCCTCGTGCAACCGGGCATACCCGGCCATGCCCTCCTGTTTCTGCTCGTCCGACAGCGCGTCCCACACCGCCCGCGACTCCGGATTGCCGTAGATCAGCACCAGGAACTTCACACTCCACCTCCGGATTCCAGCATCACCCTTGGATATCGATCGGGTCACCGGTTCATAGCATGCGTAGCGGCTCAGACTGAGAAGCGTTCAGGTATCAGGGGAAAGTCGGGGCATGCCCCTAGCGTGGCCGGGCATGGCCCGGACCGAAGGCCCAAGTACAGTTACCACCGGTGTCAGGGTGAGAGAGGAGGGGGCGCGTGCCGGACTTGGAAGTGTCCGACCGGGTGGTCACGATCCCGAACGCGCTCAGCTTCCTCCGGTTGCTGGGTGTGCCGCTGTTCCTGTGGCTGGTTCTCGGGCCGCAGGAGGACGGCTGGGCGTTGCTGGTGCTGGCGATCTCCGGGTTCACGGACTGGGCCGACGGGCAGATCGCCCGCCGGATGAACCAGACGACGCGGCTCGGCCAGATGCTCGACCCGGTCGCCGACCGGCTGTACATCTTCGCGACCGTGCTCGGGCTGGCGCTGCGCGACATCATCCCGTGGTGGCTGGCGATCGCGCTGCCGCTGCGTGACCTGCTGCTCACGTTCACGCTGCCGGCGCTGCACCGCCGCGGCTTCAACGCGCTCCCGGTGCACTTCCTCGGCAAGTCCGCGACCTTCTGTCTGCTGTACGCGTTCCCGCTGCTCCTGCTCGGGGACGGCGACAGCACGCTGAACCTGCTGGCCCGCGTGTTCGGCTGGGCGTTCGCGATCTGGGGCACCGCGCTGTACTACTGGGCCGGCGCGCTGTACTTCGCGCAGCTGCGGCACCTGATCCAGACGGTGAAACCGCTCAAGGATCCCGGGTAGCCCGTGACCGCATCGCCTCCACCGGCTCCGCCCGCACCGCCGCCGAAGCAACAGCCGCGGCGCGTCGACGCCTCGATGTCGCTGCTCAACAACCTGATGGCGCACCCGATCGACGAGGGGTACGCCGCCGCCGCGCGGACCCGCCCGAACCAGGACGGCAAGCGCGTCCGGCCGCGGCACCGGGTGCTGCTCGGCGCCGCGGCGATCGTGCTCGGCTTCCTGCTCGCGGTCGCCGCCTCGCAGAACTTCGCCGGCGCGCCCGAGGCCGAGAAACAGCGCCGGGAGCTGATCACCCGGATCAACCAGGCCGACAACCGCCTGGACGGGATGCGCACCCGGCAGACCCAGCTGGCCGATGAGGTCCGCCGGCTGCAGGCCGGTGGGCTGGCCAACACCAGCCAGGGTGCGGCGCTGCAGCAGAAACTCGACGACCTGGAGCTGCGGACCGGCGCGATCGCCGTCACCGGGCCGGGGGTCAAGGTGGTCGTCGACGACGCCAAGGACGCCGGCAAAGAGGGCCGGCTGCTCGACGTCGACATCCAGCAGCTCGTCAACGGGCTCTGGACGGCGGGCGCCGAGGCGATCTCGGTGAACGGTCACCGGCTCACCTCGATGACCGCGATCCGCGGCGCGGGCAGCGCGATCACGGTCGGCTACAGCTCGCTGACGCCGCCGTACACCGTGCTCGCGATCGGCGACTCGGCGACCCTGCCGGCCCGGTTCGCGCAGAGCTCGGGCGGCCAGTGGGTGCAGTACCTGGTCAGCAACTTCGATGTCCGGATGACGACCACGACGGAGGACTCCTTGCTGGTGCCGGCCGATGCCACCATCGCGCTGCGATACGCGAAGGTGGGTAAGAGATGATCGCCGTCCTCGGACTCGTCATCGGTGTGGTGATCGGCCTGCTGGTCGCCCCCGACGTCCCCGAGTGGGCCCAGCCGTACCTGCCGATCGCGGTGGTCGCCGCGCTGGACGCCGTCTTCGGCGCGCTGCGCGCGTTCCTGGACGGGATCTTCGACGACAAGGTGTTCGTCGTCTCGTTCGTGTCCAACGTCCTGATCGCCGCCCTGATCGTCTACCTCGGCGACCAGCTCGGCGTCGGGTCCCAGCTGTCGACCGGCGTCGTCGTCGTCCTCGGCATCCGGATCTTCACCAACATGGCCGCCATCCGCCGGCACATCTTCAGGGCCTGACATGACCGACAAACCCGACAAACCCGAGACCCCGGACGACGACCCCACCGTCGTCGCCAGCTGGTGGGCCGACGAGCCGGCCAAACCCGGCGCCCCGGACGAGACCCGCCCGGACGAGCCTGGCGCGGAGCAGCCGGCCGCCCGGGCGAAGGGCGAGCACGCGAAGCCGCCGCGGTACGAGGCGCCGGCCGCCGGCAAGCCCGAGGAGCCCGCCGAGCAGCCGCATCCGCCCGCGCCGACGCCGATGCCGGCGGTGAAGAAGGCCCGGACGCCGAACCAGGCACTGAACCGGCTCAAGGCGGGGTTCAAACCGTCGCGCGGGCAGGCGATCGTGGCGGTGGTGCTGGCGCTGGTGGCGTGTGTCGCGGTGGTCCAGGTCCGGGTGACCCGGGCGGACGACGGGTACCAGAACGCCCGCCGTGAGGATCTGATCGCGATCCTGGACGGCCTCGGGCAGAACACCCGCCGGCTGGAGAGCGAGATCACCGAGCTCGAGGAGCGGAAGAACTCGCTGTCCTCGAGCGCCGACAAGGCCGAGACCGCGCGCGCCCAGGCCGAGGCCCAGGTGCGCACACTCGGCATCCTGGCCGGGACGCTGCCGGCCGTCGGCCCCGGCGTCCGGATCACGCTGAACGATCCCGAGGGCAAGATGACGTCGAGCAACCTGCTGGACGCCATCGAGGAGCTGCGCGACGCCGGCGCGGAGGCCATCCAGATCAACGGCTCGGCCCGGGTGGTGGCCAGTACCGACTTCGTCGACGACGCCCCCGGGATCCGCGTCGACGGCCAGAAGCTCAACTCGCCGTACGTCATCGAGGCGATCGGCGAGTCGCACAACCTGGCCGAGGCGGCCAACTTCCCCGGCGGCCTGGTCAGCGAGGTGACCGGTCCGCAGGTCGGGGGGACCGCCGAGGTGACCGAGCAGACCAGTGTCTCGATCACCGCCTTGCACCCGCTGGAAGAGCATCGCTACGCTCGCCCGGCGCCCAGCCCGACCAAGTAACTTCGCGCGAGACTTTCCAGAAAGAGGACGAAGGTGTACCCCGAAGACCTGAAGTACACGGCCGAGCACGAGTGGGTGAAGGCCGACGGCGAGGCCCCCGTGCGGATCGGTATCACCGACTTCGCGCAGGACGCGCTCGGCGACATCGTGTACGTCCAGCTGCCCGAGGTGGGCAGCGCGGTGCGGGCCGGCGACGCCTGCGGCGAGCTCGAGTCGACCAAGAGCGTCAGCGATCTGTTCGCCCCCGTCAACGGCACCGTGACCGCGGTGAACGAGGCCCTGGCCGACCAGCCGGACCTGGTCAACACCGACCCGTACGGCGAGGGCTGGCTGCTCGACATCCAGGTCGACGACGCCGCCGAGGTCGAGGCCCTGATGGACGCCGAGACCTACCAGGGCCAGCTCGACCCGAGCTGATCACCGGCTGATAGGTTTACCGGACCTCAACCGCTGATCGAGGGTTGGGGTCCGGGTCCACACTGTTATCACGGGGTCTACGCAATCAACGTCGCCTAACGGCGATCGGGAGGATCACAGCATGCCGTTCTGCAACCAGTGCGGGCACGAGAACTCCGAGGGCAGCCGCTTCTGCTCGCAGTGCGGAGCGATGCTCCCTGGCGCGGACCGACCCGCCGCCGCGACGCCGGCCCCCGGCGTCACCGACACCGCGATGCTGACGCCGATCTCGGTCGAGCCCGAGACCGAGCGCTTCGATCAGGGTGAGCCGCTGTCGGCCGACGACCAGGCCGCCGTCGGCGCGCTGCCGGCCGGGTCCGCCCTGCTGATCGTCCAGCGCGGCCCGAACGCGGGCAGCCGCTTCCTGCTGGACGTCGACGTCGTCACCGCCGGCCGGCACCCGGACAGCGACATCTTCCTGGACGACGTCACCGTCTCGCGCCGGCACGCGGAGTTCCGCCGCGACGCCTACGGCGTCAAGGTCCGCGACGTCGGCAGCCTGAACGGCACCTACGTGAACCGGGACCGGATCGACGAGGTCCAGCTGACCAACGGCGACGAGGTGCAGATCGGCAAGTACCGGCTGGTCTACTACGCCAGTGGCCAGGCCTGAGCTCTCGATCGGCGAGGTGCTGGCGGTCCTGCAGGCCGAGTTCTCCGGCATCACGATCTCCAAGCTCCGCTTCCTCGAGGCCGAAGGGCTGGTGAGCCCGGCGCGGACCGCGTCGGGCTACCGCAAGTTCAGCCCGGACGACGTCGAGCGGCTGCGCTACGTGCTGACCGCGCAACGCGACCAGTACCTGCCGCTGAAGGTCATCAAGGAGCACCTCGGCGCGATCGACCGCGGCTTGCGACCGGCGGCCGGCGGACCGCCGGTCGCGCCCAGGACGCCGGCCACCGGTCCGGCCGCTGACGATTTCGGTGCCACCGGCATCGAGTTGCGGCTGACCCGGGCCGAGCTGCGGGCCGCCGCCGGCGTCTCGGCCGAGCTGCTCGACCAGCTGGAGAGCCACGGGCTGGTGGTGGCCGACGGCAAGCACTACGGCGGTGACGCGATCGTGGTCGCCCAGGCCGCGGCCGAGCTGGCGACGTACGGGATCGAGCCGCGCCACCTGCGCCCCTTCCGGACGGCGGCCGACCGCGAGGCCGGCCTGATCGAGCAGGTCACCGGCCCCCGCCGCACCGAGCAGACCGAACACCTCGCCGCCCTGACCGTTCGGTTGCACACAGCACTCGTCCGGTCCAGGCTGCCGCGGTGAACGACGCGGAGTAGGGTGGGGGAGTGCGCGAAGTCGACGTGGTCGGAGTCCGGGTTGAGATGCCCTCGAGTCAGCCGATCGTGCTGCTCCGAGAGGTCGGCGGCGAGCGGTACCTGCCGATCTGGATCGGCGCGGCCGAGGCGAGTGCGATCGCTTTCGCCCAGCAGGGGATGGAGCCGCCGCGCCCGCTGACGCACGATCTGTTCGCCGAGACCATCCGGCTGCTCGGGCACACGCTCAGCCAGGTCCGGATCGTGAACCTGACCGACGGCGTCTTCGAGGCGGTCCTGGTCTTCGACGACAAGACCGAGATCTCCGCCCGCCCGTCGGACTCGATCGCCCTCGCCCTGCGCACCGGGACGCCGGTGTACTGCACCGAGGAGATCCTCGCCGAGGCCGGGATCCCGGTCCCGGACAGCGAGGGCGGCGCCGACGAGGTCGAGGAGGAAGAGGAGGTCGAGCGCTTCCGCGAGTTCCTCGACCAGGTCACCCCCGAGGATTTCGACAAGAGCTGAGCACGTTTCGGCCTTGGGTACCGGCAAGACCGGGAAGGTAACGATTCGTGTGGGAGTCGCGACACGCTAGCGGCTCGGAGCGGTTGTCGTTGACCCTCCCAGGTCGGCGGCTTACCGTGAAGGAGTTGTGGGGTGCGGTAACTCCACGGAGGTAACTCGTTCCAGTCGGTATCCAGGGAGGCTCAGGCGTGACACGCACCGGCGACACGGATCTGACGGCGCAGACCACGTCCGAAGCACGAGCCGCGGCGGCCGCCACTGCCGGCGTGCAGGGTCTGCTCTTCGACGACGATCTGCGGCCGATGCCCGAGGATGTCGGCTTCCGCGGGCCGACGGCCTGCGCCGCGGCCGGGATCACCTACCGTCAGCTCGACTACTGGGCGCGCACCGGCCTGGTCTCCCCGTCGGTTCGCCCCGCGACCGGCTCGGGGACGCAGCGGCTGTACGGTTTCCGTGACGTCCTGTTGCTGAAAGTGATCAAGCGCCTGCTGGACGCCGGGATCTCGCTGCAGCAGATCCGGACGGCGATCGCCCACCTGAGCAAGCGCGGGATCGACGATCTGACCCAGATCACGCTGATGAGCGACGGCGCCTCGGTGTACATGTGCACCTCGCCGGACGAGGTCATCGACCTGCTGGCCGGCGGCCAGGGCGTCTTCGGTATCGCGCTCGGCGGCGTCTGGCGTGAGGTCGAGGGCTCGCTGTCCGAGCTGCCGACCGAGCGCGCCGACGGTCACGGCGAGGACGACGGCGAGAGCCACGCCAGCGACGAGCTGGCCGCCCGCCGCCGGGCTCGCATGACCGGCTGAGGTACCCTCGTTCCAGCTGTTCACCGCACTCGGGAGAGTCCCGTTCATCCAGCGGGCGCCGAAGGGGCAATTCCTCCCCGGAACCTCTCAGGCCCATGGACCGGGTGCGTCAGGCGACTCTGAAGCGTGCGTCCGCGCCGTGACAGAGGGGGAGGCCACCGGAAGCGACTAGCAACGGAGCCTCTTGATGACCGAAATATCAGCCATCTTCGCCGACCGGCACATCGGGCCGCGCCCCGATGAGGTCGCCCGGATGGTCCAGCTGCTCGGGTACGCCGACGTCGACGCGCTCGTGGACGCCGCCGTCCCGGATTCGATCCGGATCGCGGAGCCGCTGCGGCTGCCGGAGCCGGCGTCCGAGGTGGACGCGCTGACCGAGCTGCGCCAGCTCGCCGCCCGTAACAACGTCGCCACCTCGATGATCGGCCAGGGCTACTACGGCACGTTCACGCCGTCGGTGATCGTCCGCCGCCTGGTCGAGAACCCGGCCTGGTACACGGCGTACACGCCGTACCAGCCGGAGATCTCCCAGGGCCGCCTCGAGGCGCTGCTGAACTTCCAGACCGTCGTCTCCGACCTGACCGGTCTCCCGACCGCGAACGCGTCGCTGCTCGACGAGGGCACCGCGGCGGCCGAAGCCATGACCCTGGCGCACCGGTCGAACCGCAAGAGCAAGTCGAACCGCTTCCTGGTCGACGCCGACACCTTCGCCCAGACCATCGCGGTCGTCGAGACCCGCGCCGAGGCGCTCGGGATCGAGGTCGTCGTCGCGGACACCACCGACGGCCTGCCGCAGGGCGACTTCTTCGGCTTCCTCGTCCAGTACCCGGGCTCGGGCGGCGTCGTCCGCGACCTGAAGCCGCTGATCGAGGCCGCGCACGCGCAGGACACGCTCGTCGCGGTCGCCTCCGACCTGCTCGCGCTGACCCTGCTCGAGGCGCCGGGGGAGGCCGGGGCGGATATCGTCATCGGCTCGTCGCAGCGGTTCGGCGTCCCGCTGTTCTACGGCGGCCCGCACGCCGGTTTCATGTCGGTCCGCGCCGGGCTGGAGCGCTCGCTGCCCGGCCGCCTGGTCGGCGTCTCGGTCGACTCCGACGGCGCCCCGGCGTACCGGCTGGCGCTGCAGACGCGTGAGCAGCACATCCGCCGCGAGAAGGCGACGTCCAACATCTGTACGGCGCAGGTCCTGCTGGCCGTCGTCGCGTCGATGTACGCCGTCTACCACGGTCCCGACGGGCTGAAGGCGATCGCGAACCGCGTCCACGACTACGCGGGCAAGCTGGCCGCGTCGCTGCGCGCCGGTGGCGTCGAGGTCGTCCACGGCGACTTCTTCGACACCGTCCTGGCCCGCGTCCCGGGCGCCGCCGCGGACGTCGTCGACGCCGCCCGGCAGAACGGCATCTGGCTGCGCGAGGTGGACGCGGACCACGTCGGCATCTCCTGTGACGAGAAGACCGATGTCGCCGCGCTGACCCGGGTCTGCCAGTCCTTCGGCGTCCAGTACGACGACACGCTCGCGGCCCCGGCCGTCGCGGTCGCGCGGACGTCGGAGTACCTGACCCACCCGGTCTTCAACACGCACCGCTCGGAGACGTCGATGCTGCGCTACCTGCGCAAGCTCTCCGACAAGGACTACGCGCTCGACCGCGGCATGATCCCGCTCGGCTCCTGCACGATGAAGCTGAACGCGACCACCGAGATGGAGGCGGTCACCTGGCCGGAGTTCGCCGACATGCACCCGCTGGCCCCGATCGAGGACGCCGCCGGCTACGTGAAGCTGATCAGCCAGCTGGAGCGCTGGCTGGCCGAGGTGACCGGCTACGCGAAGGTCTCCATCCAGCCGAACGCCGGCTCCCAGGGTGAGCTGGCCGGGCTGCTCGCGATCCGCGGCTACCACCGGGCCCAGGGCGACGAGGGCCGCAACGTCTGCCTGATCCCGTCCAGCGCGCACGGCACCAACGCCGCCTCGGCCGTGATGGCCGGGATGAAGGTGGTCGTCGTCAAGGGCAACGAAGACGGCACGATCGACCTGGCCGACCTGCGCGCCAAGGCCGACGAGCACGCGGACAAGCTGGCCGCGATCATGATCACCTACCCGTCCACGCACGGCGTGTACGAGGAGAGCGTGACCGAGGTCTGCCAGATCGTCCACGACCACGGCGGCCAGGTGTACGTCGACGGCGCGAACCTGAACGCCCTGCTCGGCCTGGCCAAGCCGGGTGAGTTCGGCGGCGACGTCAGCCACCTGAACCTGCACAAGACGTTCTGCATCCCGCACGGCGGCGGCGGTCCGGGCGTCGGCCCGGTCGCGGTCGCCGCGCACCTGGCGCCGTACCTGCCGAACCACCCGCTGCTCGACCAGGCCGGGCCGGAGTCCGGCGTCGGCCCGATCAGCGCCGCGCCCTTCGGTTCGGCCGGCGTCCTGGCGATCTCCTGGGCCTACATCCGGATGATGGGCGGCGAGGGCCTGACCGCCGCGACGAAGAACGCCGTCCTGACCGCGAACTATGTCGCCAAGCGGCTCGAGAACGTCTTCCCGGTGCTCTACACCGGGGAGAACGGCCTGGTCGCGCACGAGTGCATCCTCGACCTGCGCCCGATGACGAAGGAGACCGGCATCTCCGTCGACGACGTCGCCAAGCGGCTGGTCGACTACGGCTTCCACGCGCCGACGATGTCGTTCCCGGTCGCGGGCACGCTGATGGTCGAGCCGACCGAGTCCGAGGACCTCGGCGAGCTGGACCGGTTCTGCGACGCGATGATCGCCATCCGGCACGAGATCGACCGCGTCGCCGCGGCCGAGTGGCCGGCCGACGACAACCCGCTGGTGAACGCGCCGCACACCGCGGCCTCGGTCATCAACGACAAGTGGGAGCACGCCTACACCCGCGAGGAGGCGGCCTTCCCGCAGTCGGTCGACCGCGCCTCGAAGTACTGGCCGCCGGTGCGCCGGATCGACGGCGCCTACGGCGACCGGAACCTGATCTGCTCCTGCCCCTCCCCGGAGGCCTTCGAGTAAGCCCGGTTCGAATTAGAGTTCGGTCCTATGACTGATGTCCGTCCCGACACCGCGGCCGCCCTGTACGCCGCGGTCGCTGCCGCTCAGAGTGAGACCAGAGTGCCGTCGCTGGCGGCCGGGGTGGTGCGGGACGGACAGCTGGTCTGGACGGGTGCGCGCGGGCGGTTCGCCACCGCGCACGGGCTCGAGCCGGGGCCGAACGTGCAGTACCGGATCGGGTCGATCACCAAGACGCTGACCGCGATCCTGGTGCTGCAGTGCCGGGACGAGGGGCTGCTCGCGCTGAACGATGCCGTGGGCAAGTATCTGCCCGGGATCGCGTTCGGTGAGCTGACCGTGCGGAACCTGCTGGCGCACTCGGGCGGGATGAACGCCGAGCCGGTCGGCCCGTGGTGGGAGCGCAACCCGGGGGTCTCGTTCGAGCAGCTGGTCGCGGCGATGGACGAGTCGCACGCGGTCGGCCCGGCTGATCGGCGGCATCACTACTCCAACCTCGGCTACGGGTTGCTGGCCGAGATCGTGGCCCGGGTGCGCGGCGCGTCCTGGCTCGACCTGGTGCAGCGGCGCATCCTCGATCCGCTGGAGATGCGGCGGACGTCGTACTTCCCGTTCGGCGCGGCGGCACAGGGGTTCTCGGTGCATCCGTTCAGCGGGCAGCTGGTCGAGGAGCCGGCGTACGACGCGGGCGCGATGGCGGCGGCCGGGCAGCTGTGGAGCACGGTCGAGGATCTGGCGAAGTACGCGCGGTTCCTGATCGATCCGGTCGCCGAGGTGCTCAGCCGGGAGACGATCGAGGAGATGGCGGCGCCGGCCGCGGCCGATCCGCGCGAGGCGCTGACGGCGTCGTACGGGCTCGGGTTGCGGCTGATCGCCGACGACCCGCATCTGTTCGTCGGGCACACCGGCTCGATGCCCGGCTTCCTGGCCGGGCTGTTCGTCGACCGTGCGCGCCGGATCGGCGCGGTCACCCTCGGGAACGCGACGAGCGGGCGGGTCACCTCGGTCGCGACCGAGCTGCTGACGACGCTGGTCAAGTACGAGCCGGCGGTCGCGCCGGAGTGGATGCCGGAGCCGGAGCTTGCCCAGGGCCACGAGTTGCTCGGCCACTGGTACTGGGGAAACAGCCCGCTGACGTTCTCGGTCGTGGCCGGCATCCTGCAGATGACGGGCGTGATGTCGACGCGGTTCTCGCCGGTCGAGCCGGATGTGTATCGCGGCCGGGACGGGTACTTCGCCGGTGAGCGGTTGCGGGTGGTCCGGCGCGGCGACGCGATCGCTCACCTCGACCTGGCCACCTTCGTGCTGACCAGGACGCCGTACGGCGAGTGAGGATGACCACGCGCGTCCGGCTGGTCACGGCGGCCGTTTCTAGTTAGGGTTCCCTAAGTAAGCGTTGCCTTACCAGGGAGAGTGGGCGTGACCTCGTCGACCGAGACGGCTGTTGCGGCGCATCTGAACGCGATTCTGCGGTGGTACACGCGGGAGGCCGGCGTGCCGGTGGCGTTCGGCGTCCTGCGGTTGACGGCCGGTGCGGCGACGGTGACTGCGCGCGTCGAGCACGCGTCGCGGACCGGCTGGCACCAGTTCACCGGCATCCTGGTGGACGGCGTGCCGCCCGCGCCCGAGGTGCTGGTCCGCGTGCTGTCGGCCGGCGCCGATCCGGCTGATGTCGACGACCTGGTGGCGCGGACGGCGGAGTCCGTGCGCAACGTCGCCCGGTTCGTCTCCGCGGGGGAGTGCGACCGCGGGCCGGGCCGCTTCCTGGAAATCGAGCAGGGGCTCCTGTTCGGGCAACTGAACCACCCGGCGCCGAAGAGCCGGGACGGACTGAGCGGCGCCGAGCTGGCGAGGTACTCGCCGGAGCTCGGCGGCCGTTTCGCAGTGCACTGGTTCGAGGCCGACACCGAATTGGTGTCCTCGGACCAGGTGGCCGGCGCGCCCTCGCTGCAGGGACTGGACGCTGTGCAGCTGATGGGCGCGCTGGCCGGTATCACTCCGTCGGGGGGCCGGGTGCTGATCCCGGCCCACCCGTGGCAGGCGGCCGCGCTGGTGCAGCGCCCGCGGGTAGCCAAACTGATCGCGGACGGCCGGGTCCGGGAGCTGGGCCCGCACGGCGCGCAGTGGTACCCGACGTCGAGTCTGCGCACGCTCTACCACCCGGACCTGCCGGTCATGCTCAAACTCTCGCTCGGCCTCCGCGTCACCGACACGAGCCGCGAGTCGACTCCGACCGAGCTGCGCCGCGGTGTGGAGATCTACCGGCTTCTCGACGCCGCCTACAACGCCGGTACGGCGACGGCGCACCCGCGGTTCACGATCGTCCGCGACCCGGCCTGGATCGCTCTCGACGAAGGCGGTCCGACGCTGACCGGCCTGGACGTCGCCGTCCGCGAGGTACCGCACGACGTCAACAGCTACGCCTGTCTGGCCGGTCTGGTCGCCCCGCGCCCGGATCGGATCAGCCGACTCAGCGAGTACGCCGGCGACGACCCGAGCGCCTGGGTGGCGGCGTACATCGACCACGTCCTCATCCCGATGCTGCACCTGTACGCCGAGACCGGCATCGGCCTCGAAGCCCACGGCCAGAACACGCTGGTCCGGCTCGACGGCCTCGGCCGGATCAAGGGCGGCGCGTACCGCGACAACCAGGGCTACTACCTCGCTTCGTCGTACCTGCGCGGTCTGTTGGCCGTCACCGGGCTGCGGGACTCGGCTCTGGTGGTGACCGACGACCAGGACGTCGACGACCTGCTCACCTGCAACCTGCTCCACAACCAGGCGCTGGCCGTAGTGGGCTGTCTGGCCGCGGATGGCATCGCCGACGAGTCGGAACTGCTCGACGTCGTCCGCGATCGCCTGATCCTTTCGCTGCCGCTCCTGCAGGCGGCCGGACCGGACGGCGACCGCCTGGCCCGCCGCTGGCTCACAGCGGACACTCTGCCGTGCAAACCCGACCTCCTCGCCCCGAACCCGCTCACGGCCTGACCCGCGCCCCGGGCCGGTGACGTAGGCTGGCGCGGTCTGCCGATCGTCCAGATCGGTGGGACGACCACGGGGAGCACCATGAATACTGGACACGTCGAGCTCGCACGGGCTCAGCAGGATCGCTGGGAGGCGGCGTATGCGCGCCATCCGCAGCTGCACGGGGCGGAGCCGTCGGCGGCCGTCCGCTGGGCCGCCGAGGCGTTCGGGGCCGCCGGCATCGATGACGTACTGGAGCTCGGCGCCGGCCACGGCCGGGACGCGCTTTACCTGGCAGCACAGGGCTTCAGCGTGCACGCCACCGACTTCAGCGAGACCGCACTCGACCAGCTGCGGCAGCACGCGCAGCGGGCCGGTCTCGACGACCGCGTGACGGCTGCGCTGCACGACGTCCGCGATCCACTGCCACCGGCCGACGCGACCGTGAACGCTGTCTTCGCGAACCTGTTGCTCAACATGGCTTTCACGCCAACCGAGCTGCAAACACTCCTCGGCGAGGTGCAGCGAGTGCTGCGGCCGGGCGGCCTGTTCGTGTACGCCGTCTGGTCGGCCGCCGACTCCTGTGCTCTTGACTGGCATGCCGTCGGCGACGGCCTGTCTGAACACGACGGCTTCGTCGGCCGCTTCTTCGACCGAGAGCTGGTCGACGACCTGTCCGCCGGCTGGCGGCCGGTCGACCTCACGGCTTATGCCGAGCCGCCACGCCAGCTTTGGCGGGTCGCAGTCGCGAAGAAATGAGCCCCGCGGACCTTGCTGGGTCCGCGGGGCGTTTGGTGCTCAGCTGGCTTGGCTGACGCTCGACATGTTGAAGTCGGGGACGAGCAGCGGCGGCGTGGCTGTGCGGGAGAACTCGTCGCCCCACTCACGGGAGAACGACGGGACCGTCGCACCGGCCTGGGTGAAGCGGGAGAGCAGGTCGACCGGGCTCTCGTTGAAGCGGAAGTTGTTGACTGCGCCGACGACCTCGCCGTTCTCGACCCGGTAGACGCCGTCCCGGGTGAGGCCGGTGACCAGCAGGGTCTGCGGGTCGACCATCCGGATGTACCAGAGGCAGGTCAGCAGCAGGCCGTCGTCCAGACCGGCGACCAGGTCGTCGGTCGTGCCGGTGGCGCCGTCGACGGACAGTGCGTAGTTGTCGATCGCTGGGGCCGCGGCTGGGGCGCCGATCAGCTCGGCGGTGTGCCGGCTGGTCATCAGCGTCTCGAGCTTGCCGCTGCGGATCCAGTCCGTCGCCGAGAGCGTGAGTCCGTTGTCGAAGACGCTCGCGGAGTCGCCGGACGCCTGCGCGATGGTGAAGGGGAAGGTCTCCAGCCCGGGCAGCGCCGGGTCGGAGCGCAGCTGGACGGCGTGCGGCGTCAGCGCCTCACCGACGCGCGTCCCGCCTGACGGCTTGGCGAACGCGCTGCGGCCCTCGAACGCGGACCGGCCGTCCAGCTCCCAGAACAGGTACGTCGTCAGGTCGGCAACCGCAGCCGGAGGCAGAACCGTCGCATGGCGGCCCGGCTCGACCGCTACGGTTCGCTGCGCCCAGCCGAGTCGGCGGACCAGCTCGGCGTCCAGCGCCAGCGGATCGATGTCAGCGAAGTCGCGCGTGGCAGCACCGGCCCACGCGGACTGGACGCGGTCGCCGGACTTTCCGGTCGCGCTGACGAAACCACGGGGGAGGGCATGCCGGATCCGCAGCCCAGCCGAGGAGCCGACGTACACCGTGACGACCTCATGGTCGGCGAAACCGAACAGCCAGCGCCCCTCGGACGTCGCCCGCTGCAGCGACTCACCCAGCGCCGGTGCGAACTTCTCGTAGACCGTCACCGACGTCTCGTCGGGTTCGTCGGCCCAGCTGTCGCTGACCGCGCCCTCGACCAGCGGCCGCGCGTCGTCGGCCGGACTGGCCGCCCGCGCGGTTGCGACAGCCGCCGCGATCAGCTCTGGCAGCGATACGTCCGTTACGAGCGATCGGCCGATGACTCCGGTCGCCGTGGCCTCACCTGCGCCGACAGTGGCGATCACGGTGACCTGCGAGCCGCGCATGGAGCCGTTGGTGGTCAGAGTGTTGTTGGCCCAGCGCAGGTTGGCGCTGGAGGTCTCGGTGACGATGATGACGCAGCCGTCGGCGCCTTCGGCCGCAGCGAGCTCCAGGCCGCGTTCAACCGTGTCCTGCGGGGTGAGCTGAATGGCGGTCACCGGCCGGCCTCCTGCGTGGTGTTGAGAATGTTGACGCCGCGGAACAGCGCGGACGGGCAGCCGTGGCTGACCGCGCCGGACTGCGCGGGCTGGGCCTTGCCGCAGTTCAGTGCGCCGTGCAGCACATACGTCTGGGGGCCGCCGACAGCTTCCATCGAGCCCCAGAAGTCGGTCGTGGTCGCCTGGTAGGCGATGTCGCGGAGCTGGCCGTCCAGCTTGCCGTTGGTGATCTTGTAGAAGCGCTGCCCGGTGAACTGGAAGTTGTAGCGCTGCATGTCGATCGACCACGACTTGTCGCCGACGATGTAGATGCCGTTCTCGACGCGGCTGATCAGCTCTTCGGTCGACGGACCGTCGGCGGCCGGCTGCAGCGACACGTTCGCCATCCGCTGGATCGGGATGTGGCCGGACGAATCGGCGTACGCACAGCCGTTGGAGCGCGGCGTACCGAGCAGCTCCTCGTTCACCTTCGCCATCCGGCGGTCGACCTGGTAGCCGACCAGGATGCCGTCCTTGACCAGATCCCACTGCTGGCCGGCGACGCCCTCGTCGTCGTACCCGACGGTGGACAGGCCGTGCTGCGCCGTCCGGTCGCCGGTGACGTGCATGACCGGCGAGCCGTACTTGAGGTTGCCGAGCTTGTCGGTGGTGGCGAAGCTGGTGCCGGCGTAGTTGGCCTCGTAGCCGAGCGCCCGGTCCAGCTCGGTGGCGTGGCCGATCGACTCGTGGATGGTCAGCCACAGGTTGCTCGGGTCGATGACGACGTCGTACACGCCGGCCTCGACGCTGGGCGCGGCCATCTTCTCGGCCAGGTAGCCGGGCATGCGGGCCAGCTCGTCGTCCCAGTCCCAGCCGGTGCCGGTCAGGTACTCCCAGCCGCGGCCGACGGGCGGCGCGAGGCTCGCCATCGAGTCGAACCGGCCGGTCTCGGCGTCCACCGCGAAGGCCGTGATGTCCGTGCCGGTGCGGACCCGCTGCTGCGTGTACGACGTGCCTTCGGTGTTGGCGTAGAACTTGCACTCGTGGACGAACGCGACGTGCACGCCGACATGCGCGACGCCGTCGGCCTCGAGCAGCCGGTCGCTGTAGCCGGTCAGCAGCGCGACCTTCTCGGAGCGCGGGACGCCGAACGGGTCGATCTCGTAGGCCGATACCCAGGTGACGTCGTCGTACACCGGCTCGTCGGCCAGCTCGATCGGCTCGGCGTTGATCGGCCGGGCGACCTGAGCCATGTGGACGGCCTGCTCGGCGACCTGGACGGCCTCATCCGTCGTCAGGGCCACTCCGGCCGCGAAACCCCACGTGCCGTCGTGGACGACGCGGACGGCCAGCCCGAGATCCTCGGTGTCGGTCGCGCTCTCCAGCACACTGTCGCGCAAGGCCAGCGACTCGTACCGGATCCGCTCCAGGCGGAACTCGGCGAAGGTGGCGCCCAGGTCGCGGGCCCGCTGCAGTGCGGCGTCCGCGAGCTCTTGTCTGGGCAGGGCAAGGAAGGACTCATCGACTTCAGGCACGTCGCCGACCTTATACACCGGAACCTACAGACGAGCTGCGGTGTAGTGACAATGACCAGAACGTGTCAGGAGGCCGCATCAGCGAGGTGGACGAGGTAGCGATCCTGGCTCGGGTGCGTGGCGGAGACTCCGCCGCGTACGGCGAGCTGGTGCTGCTGCATGCCCCGATCGCGAAACGGACGGCGGTCTTCCTCGGTGCGGGCGCGGACGCGGACGACGTCGTCCAGGAGGCGTTCGTGAAGGCGTACCGGGCGCTGGGGAGTTTTCGGAGCGAGTCGGCGTTCCGGCCGTGGCTGCTGCGGATCGTCGCCAACGAGACGCGGAACGCCGTCCGGTCCCGATCGCGGCGGAGTCGCCGTGAGGAGCTTGCTGCGCCGCTGGACGTCGTACTGGATCCGGCGGAGGCTGCTGTGTCGCTGGTTCGGCGTACAGAGCTGCTGGCAGCTGTTTCGGCGTTGCCGGAGCCGCAGCGGCTCGTGGTGACGTGTAGGTACCTGTTGGAGCTGGATGAGCAGGAGACCGCGGTAGTGCTTGGCTGGCCGCGTGGAACGGTGAAGTCGCGCCTGCATCGCGCGCTGGATCGGCTACGGAAGGAGGTGCCCGCATGAACCTGGACGACGAGCTACGGGCCCTCGGTCGCTCTGCCGTGGTCCCTCCGGTGGACGAATCGCTGACGGCCGCCGTACTGACGCGTGTCGCTGACATGCCGGTTCGGCGCCGGCTGCGCGACCGGTGGCGACTCTTCGTCGCCGGTCTGTGTGTACTGCTGGCTGGACTGGCGCTCACACCACCGGTACGGGCGACTGTCGCGGAGTGGCTGCGGATCGGGGGAGTGGAGGCGCAGCCGGTCGGTACTGCGCCCAGCACGGCGCCACCGATCCCTGTGGTCACCGGACGGTTGTCGTTGGAGGAGGCCGCGCGTACTGCTGGCTTCACGCCGGTCTGGCCGCAGGAGCTGGGCGCACCAACCGGTGTGGACGCGTCACCGCGATTTGTCGCGATGGGGTGGGACGGCGTCCGGCTGGAGCAGTTCCAGTCCGGGGTGTCACCGCTGTACTGGAAGAAGTACTACAACCAGATCGAGTACGTGCAGGCGGTTGGCGGCTACTGGTTCAGCACTCCGCATCAGCTGGTCCTTGTCGACCAACGCGTCGTCCGCATCGCCGGCCCGACGCTGGTCTGGGAGCGCGACGGCATCACCTATCGCCTCGAGGTCGCCGACAAGAGCCGCGCCATCCAGCTCGCGATCGGAACCTTCTGATCCGTCGCGGTGTATCCAGGTATGGCCCGACGATTCCTGGCACTGCTTGCCGCACTGCTCCTGCTGCCCGCCGTCCCGGCCCACGCCGGCGGCCCGACCAGCGTGCTTCTCAGCGCGCCCCCACGCGTCGTCGCGCTCGGGTACGACGATGCGCAGTACATCCGGTTGCTGAACCTCACCGATCCATCAGCCGCCCGCCCTGAGCCCAGCACGGGCTTCTACGAGGCCGGCGCCTTCGTCCGCGCCACCTGGCTCATCCACGACATGTCGGTCTACCGGCTCAGCCTCATCTACCCGGACGCGCCCGGCGGCCCCTGGATCGCCACCACAGAACTGCCCGGCGACAACAAACCCACCTGGCACCGAGCCGCCGACCCGGTCGCCCTCACCAAACTCCTCAGCGACCTCAAACTCCTCCCCGGCCAACGCAACGGCGAACCCCTCCGCACCGGCCCCACCGCCCCACCCCCACCCGCCGAAACCCCCCAACCCGCCACCCAACCAACAGCCGAAGTCTCCGCCGCCACCCCCTTCACCGGCTGGCGCTGGATCCTCCCCGGCCTCCTCCTCGGCGCAGCCCTCGCCGTCCTAGCCATCCGCCTCCTCCGCCCCCGCCGCTGGGACCTCACCGACTAACCACCCAAACACCTCCCGGAACAGACGCAGGCTGGTTGCTTCGTGGGCAGCCAGCCAGGAGGTCTGTTTGCGGCGGCGTCCTTGGTGGCTTGGACGAGGTCAGGTTGCTTCCGGCGGGTTGACGGCGAGCCGCCGAGCGAGAGGGCTGGTACGCCGCCAGAGTGGCCGTAGCGGCTGTAGTGGAGGACTCGGGGGCCGATGCGGAGCTCGTGGTCCATCTGCGGAGAGTAGCCGCGCGGCAGCCCCTAACCGAATCTGGAGTTATCGAGTCGAGATTCTCAGGATTCAAGACGGGGCAGTCGTGGTGGGAGGATGCGCTCTAACTTGTGTCGGCTGTTGGAAATTCAATCTCGTCGGGAGTGCTTGTGAGTTCGTCGGTCGCCGGGGCGGTCAGCCCGACCCGGCAGGCGTTGCGCCGGGTCCGGCGGGACCGGAGCGCGCGGGTCGGTCTGGTGCTGGTCGCGACCCTGATCGTGGTGGCGGCGGCGTCGCCGTTACTGGTGAAGCTGTCCGGGCAGGACGCGTTCACGTATCACATCGACCTGCTCGATCCGGCCCGCGGCAACGCGCCGCTCGGGCCGCTCGGCGGGGTCAGCGGCGCGCACTGGTTCGGCGTCGAGCCGCTGACCGGCCGCGACCTGTTCTCGATCGTGGTGCTCGGCCTGCGGACGTCGCTGCTGATCGCGATCGCGGTCACCGTCGTCACCACCGTGATCGGGACGCTGCTCGGGATCACCGCGGCGTACGTCGGCGGCTGGTTCGACGCGGTTCTGTCCCGGCTGCTGGACTTCCTGTTCGGGTTCCCGCAGCTCGTCTTCATGATCGCCCTCGGCATCGTCGTCCCGGCGAAGGTGCCGCGGACCTTGTTGCTGGTCGGCGTGCTGAGCGTCTTCGGGTGGGCGGGCCTGGCCCGGCTGATCCGCGCGCAGGCCCGCTCGCTGGTGACGCGCGAGTTCGTCGAGGCCGCGCGCAGCGTCGGCTCCTCCGGCTGGTGGGTGATCACCCGCGAGCTGCTGCCGAACCTGCTCGGCCCGGTGCTGGTGATCGCGACGATGGCGATCCCCGGCTACATCGGGGCCGAGGCCGCGCTGTCCTTCCTGGGCGTCGGCGTCCCGCCGCCGACACCGAGTCTCGGCCGCTCGATCTCGGACTCGATCGTCTGGGTCTACACCGGCGCCGACCCGTGGTTCATGGTCTTCCCCGGGATCGCGCTGTTCGTCGCCGTCCTCGGCTTCACCTTGCTCGGCGACGGCGTCCGCGACGCCTTCGACGTCCGGCTGCGGAGGACCCGCTGATGCCCGATCTGGTGTGGTTCGTCGTCCGCCGCCTGTTCGCGGCGCTGCTCGTCATGCTCGCGCTCAGCCTGGCCGTCTACCTGATCTTCTACGCGATCCCGGCCGACCCGGCGCATCTGTCCTGCGGCAAACCCTGTACGCCGGACCGCCTCGAGCAGGCCCGGCACTTCATGCAGCTCGACCAGAGCACGATGCAGCAGTACCTGAACTTCCTCCGCGGGATCTTCGCCGGCCGGACGTTCGGCGAGGGGCAGGCCGCGGTCCGCTGCGAGGCGCCCTGCTTCGGGTACTCGTTCCCGCTGGCCCGCCCGGTCGGCACGCTGATCGCGGACCGGCTCCCGGTGACCGCCTCGATCGCGCTCGGCGCCGCCGTCCTGTGGCTGCTGATCGGCGTCTCGCTCGGCGTACTCGCGGCGCTCAACCGCGGCCGCCTGCTCGACCGGCTCGCGGTCGGCGTCGCACTGATCGGGATCTCGACGCCGTCGTTCCTGCTCGGGCTGCTGGCGATCCTGGCCTTCGGGTTCTGGCTGAACATGGTCCCGGTGAACGGCTACGTCCCGCTGACCGAGAGTCCGGTCGACTGGGCCTGGCACCTGATCACGCCGTGGCTGGTGCTCGCGCTGATCCAGGCGGCGTCCTACATCCGGCTGACCCGCGCGCAGATGCTCGAGGAGCTCAACCTCGACCACATCACCACCGCGCGGGCCAAGGGCGCGGGGGAGAAGCGCGTCGTCGTCTCGCACGGGTTGCGGGGCGCGCTGGTCCCGATCGTCACGTTGTTCGGCCTGGATCTGGGCGGCCTGCTCGGCGGCGCGATCCTGACCGAGAAGGTGTTCAGCATGCAGGGCCTCGGCGAGCTGCTGATCAGCGCGGTCGGCCAGCTGGACGTCGCCGTCGTTGTCGGGGTGACGCTGTTCTCGGCGTTCCTGATCATCCTGGCGAACCTGGTGGTGGACGTCGTCCACGGTGTGCTCGACCCGAGGGTGAGTCATGGCTGAGCCGATTCTCGAAGTCCACGACCTGCGGGTCACGTTCACGACCGAGGGCGGGCCGGTCCCGGCCGTCGACGGGATCGACTTCGCCGTCGCGCCGGGGGAGACGCTGGCGATCGTCGGCGAGTCCGGATCCGGGAAGAGCGTCAGCTCGGCCGCGGTGCTGGGCATCCTGCCGCCGAACGCGGAGGTGTCCGGCGAGGTGCTGCTGGACGGCCGCGAGCTGGTCGGTCTGGAGGCGGACGAGCTGCGCAAGATCCGCGGCAACGACATCGCGCTGGTGTTCCAGGACGCGCTGTCGGCGCTGAATCCCTACTACAGCGTCGGCTGGCAGGTCGCCGAGGCCTACAGGCTGCACCACGACGTCTCGAAGAAGGTCGCGTACCGGCGGGCCGTCGAGATGCTCGACAAGGTCGGCATCCCGGACGCCGCGCGCCGGGCCAAGAGCTACCCGCACGAGTTCTCCGGGGGAATGCGGCAGCGGGTCGTGATCGCTATGGCTCTCGTGAACGATCCGCGGGTGCTCATCGCCGATGAGCCGACGACGGCGCTCGACGTCACCGTGCAGGCGCAGATCATGCAGCTGCTGGCCGACGTCCAGGAGGAGTTCGGGACGGCGCTCGTCCTGATCTCGCACGACCTCGGCGTCGTCGCGGAGGTCGCGGACGACGTCCTGGTCATGTACGCCGGGCGCGCGGCCGAGCGTGGGACCGTGCGCGACCTGTTCTTCCGGGCGGCGCACCCGTACAGCCTCGGCCTGCTGGGCGCGATGCCGCGGATCGACGTCCCGCCGAAACACCGGCTGACGACGATCCCGGGCAGTCCGCCGTCCCCTGGTTCGATCAGCACCGGCTGCCCGTTCCAGCCGCGCTGCGCGTACACCGAGCGAGTTGGTGAGCGGTGCATCACCGAGCGGCCCGAGCTCACGCCGCGACCGGGTGAGGGTGACCACGAGGCGGCCTGCCACCTCGGCCGCCGTCCGGAGGTGCTGGCATGACTGAGGAGCTGCTTCGGCTGGACGGCGTCCGGAAGTACTTCGGGCTGCGGGGCGCGCCCTGGCGCGCGGCCCAGGCGGTACGCGCGGTGGACGGCGTCAGCTTCGTCGTCCGCAAGGGGGAGACGGTCGGGCTGGTCGGCGAGTCCGGGTCCGGGAAGTCGACGCTGGCGCGGGTGGCGACGCGGCTGCTCGATCCGACCGCGGGCCGGGTAGAAATCGGCGGCAAGGACGTCACGCGGATGCGCGGCCGGCGGCTGCGGCCGATCCGGCGCAAGGTGCAGATGGTCTTCCAGGACCCGCAGGCCTCTCTGAACCCGCGGCAGTCGGTAGGGACGATTCTGAGTACACCGTTCCGCGCACAAGGGACGCGGCCGACGCGAGCGCAGCTGGTCGAGCTGCTGCAGCAGGTCGGGCTGTCCGAGGAGCATCTGGAGCGGTACCCGCACGAGTTCTCCGGCGGGCAGCGGCAGCGGATCGGCATCGCCCGCGCGCTCGCCGTCAGCCCGGAGCTGCTGATCTGCGACGAGCCGGTGTCGGCGCTGGATGTGTCGGTGCAGGCGCAGGTGCTGAACCTGCTGGCCGATCTGCGCGACGAGCTGGGCCTGTCGTACGTCGTCGTCGCGCACGACCTGGCCGTCGTCCGCCAGGTGGCCAGCCGGGTCGCGGTGATGTACCTGGGCACGATCGTCGAGGAGGGGCCGTCGGACCAGGTCTACAACGCGCCGGCGCACCCGTACACGAAGGCGCTGCTGTCAGCGGTCCCGGTGCCCGAGCCGGGCGCCGTCCGGGAGCGGATCGTGCTGACGGGCGACGTCCCGACGCCGATCGCGCCGCCGTCCGGCTGCCCGTTCCGGACGCGTTGTTACAAGGCTGAGGACGTCTGCGCCACCGAACGACCGGTCCTGGAGCCGGTCGCGGGCCAGACCGAGCACCTGGCCGCCTGCTACTTCCCAGAGCCCCCCACCTCCTGAGAGGACATGATGAAACACATCACCCGAGCGGTCGCGGTCGCGGCCGCACTGGCGTTGGCGGCGACCGCCTGCAACGCCAACAACAACAGCACTTCGCCGAGCGATGCGTCGGCCGGCGGTACAGCAGGCGGCACGCTGCAATTCCTGAGCACCAGCAAGGAAATCAGCTTCGACCCGGCCAAGAGCCAGAACCTCGGCACCAGCGCGATCCACCTGATCCTGCGCGGTCTGACGGCCTGGAAGACCGACCCGGCCAAGCCGACCGAGCTGATCCCGGACCTGGCCACCGACACCGGCCAGACCACCGACGGCGGCAAGACCTGGACCTACAAGCTCAAGCCGAACCTGAAGTACGCCGACGGCTCGACGATCGTTGCCGCCGACATCAAGTACGGGATCGAGCGGTCCTTCGCGCCGGAGCTGTCCGGCGGTCTGGGCTACCACAAGTCGCTGCTGATCGGCGGCGACAAGTACACCGGCCCGTACAAGGGCGCGTCGCTGGACTCCGTCGAGGCGCCGGACGACACCACGATCGTCTTCAAGCTGAACAAGGCGTTCGGCGACTGGCCGTGGGTGGTCAGCATGCCGGCGTTCTCGCCGGTGCCGAAGAAGGCCGACACCGACCCGGCCCACTACGGCGAGAAGCCGCTGGCCAGCGGCCCGTACCAGGTCAAGACCTACACCCCGGGCTCGAAACTCGAGCTCGAGCGGAACCCGAACTGGGACAAGGCCAGCGACCCCGCGCGGACCGGTCTCCCGGACGCCTACGTCTGGCAGATGGGCCTGGAGTCCAACACCGTCAACCAGCGCCTGATCCAGGACTCCGGTGACGACAAGTTCGCCGCCGCGACCGGCGTCAGCGTCCCGGCCGCGCTGATCCCGACCGTCACCGGCAACCCCGCCGTCAAGGCTCGCGTCGCGACGTCGCCGTCCGGCGCCCTGCAGTACCTGGCGATGAACAACAAGCGCCCGGCGCTCTCGAACCCCGAGGTCCGCAAGGCGATCCAGTACGCCGTCGACAAGCAGGCCGTCCAGGTCGCCGAGGGCGGCCCCGAGTTCGGCGGCGAGATCGCCTCGACGCTGATCACCCCCGGTATCGACGGCTACGCGAAGTACAACACCTACGAGGCCCCGCCGGCCGGTGACCCCGAGAAGGCCAAGCAACTCCTGGCCGCCGCCGGCGTCAGCAACCTCCGCCTCACCCTGGTCGCCGACAACGCCAACGGCCTCCCCGTCGCCCAGGCCATCCAGCAGGGCCTCAAGCGCGCCGGCATCACCGTCGACATCAAGCCCCTGGACGCCGAACCGCTCAGCGACCTCATCACCGGCAACAAACCCGACTACGACCTCACCGTCTCCAGCTGGCTGCCCGACTTCCCCAGCGCCCTGGGCAACATCCAGCCCCTCTTCTCCACCTCGGAAATCGGCAACGGCGGCTACAACATCTCCCGCTACTCCAACCCCGCCGTCGACACCGCCATCAACGCGGCCACCGCCGAACCCGACAAAACCAAAGCTGCCGCCGCCTGGTCCGCCCTGGACAAGCAGATCATGAACGACAGCCCCCTGGTCCCCCTCCTCTACGCCCGCAACGCCTTCCTCCACGGCTCCAAAGTCCAGAACTTCTACCTCCCCTCCTACCCGCCGTACCCCAACACCCTCATCCTCGCCCTCACCAAATAACACCCCAAGAGCCGGCTGAGCCTCACCAAACCCTCAGCCGGCTCTGGCGAAGGACAAGATCGCAGGGAGAGCGGACCAGGTGGTCGCGATCAGCTGAGTGTCAGCTTCCGGCCATGGGGTACTGCGGGTATACGACGGGTTCTACCGTGAGGCTGGTTTACCTACCTATCGGTTAGGAGCTGGAGATGAGCTTCCCCTGGCGTCGCGCCGTGCTGGGCGCGCTGCTGATCGGGGTCTTCCAGACCGTCCTCGCCGCACCTCCGGTGGTTGCCGTTGGCAACGGACCTGAGATGGCGGCACTGGACAGGTTCGTCCGGGAGCGGAGTGAATCGCTCGACGTGCCAGGCGCCGCGTACGCCGTGATCGGGCCGAAGGGCGTCCAGCACAAAGGTGTTTTCGGGGCGGACGGCGACGGCCGGGCGGTGAGCGCGCAGACGCCGTTCCTGTGGGGGTCGGTGTCGAAGCCGATCACCGCGACGCTGGTGACGTTGCTGGCCCGCGACAACGTTCTGAGCCTCGAGACCACGGTGGCGAAGCTGGTCCCGTCGTTCACCACGGCCGATCGGGAGGCGGCGGGCCGGATCACGGTCCGCCAGTTGCTCGACCACACCAGCGGACTTCCCGAGGGACTCGAACTCACCGACCGGTACGACGCGGATCGCAGTGTCAGCTCGCTGCTTCCGCAGATCGCCGGCCTCGAGCCGGTCGCGGCGCCGGGTAGCAAACACCACTACTCGAGCCTGAACTACATCGTGCTGGGGGCAGTTGTGGAGGCGGTGACCGGCCGCCCGTTCGCTCAGGTGCTGGCTGAGCGTCTCCTCAAGCCGGCCGGGGTGAGCGGTCCGCTTGCGGACGCCGCGCAGACCGAGCAGGCGCTGCCGAGCGGACATCGTTTCGTGTTCGGAGGTACCCGCGCTTTCGAGACACACGTCGATCCGGCAACGGTTCCGGCCGGTTACCTGGTCGGCTCGGTGGACGACCTCGCGGCGTACGCGCGGACGCAACTGACGGGTGGGCCGGTGCTCGACGACAAGCAGCGCGACCTACTGCACACCGCTCAGGTCGCCGTGGGCGAAGGCAGCGGATACGCGCTGGGGTGGCGTACGTCGAAGGTGCCGGGCACTGACGAGCCAATGGTCTGGCACGGCGGCGCCGCCCCCGGGTACCAAGCTGCGATCGTCCTGCTTCCCCAGCGCGGCCAGGCCGTCGTCGTCCTTCAGAACGCTTACGGGCCGTTCCACGACACCTCGTTGATGGATACCGCGTTCGGCGTCGCAGCGCTGCTGGCAGGCAGTCAGCCCGAGACCAACGGCACCGACCCGATCTACCTCGCCCTCCTTGCCGTCCTCGGTCTCCTCTCGCTGGTGCTGCTCACCCTCACGATCGTCACGGTGATCCGGCTGCGGAGAGCGCCGAAAGCTCGCACAGCCAGGCGTCGCGTCATTGGACTCGCGCTCAGCCTTCTCGCCCTCGGCGTGCTCGCGTTCACGCTCGCCAGCGTCCTGCCCGGTCTGGCCGGCGTCACTCTCGCTCAGCTCGGCCTCTGGGCACCGGACCTGTCCTGGCTGGTGCAGGCTGCTCTCGTCCTCTGCGCGGCGCTTGCCGTGACACGCGTCCTGGCCGCCCTTCGGTCGCCCACGAAGGTTCCCGAAGGATGACCGCTCGACGCTCTCCGCCCGGATTCAGAGGGCGGTGAGGGTTTTGCGGCTGCGGGTCAGCTCGTGGGGGCCGCTCAGTTCTTCGCCGTCGGCCAGGACTGATTCGAGCAGGGCGCGCGCGTCGTCGTACTGGTCGAGTGCGATGAGGGAGTCGGCGAGATCGTTGCGGACGCGGGCGGCCGAGTAGTACTGCTCGTATTTCTCGACCAGTTGGAGTGCCTCAGTCTGGAGTGCGACCGCTGTGGCGGGGGAGCCGGCGGCGTACTGGATTCGGCCGAGCATCGTTAGGACGTCGGGTTCGACGGCTCGGAATCCGGTGTCGCGGGAGAGTTTGAGCGCTGTTTCGGCGCAGGTGGTGGCTTGCGCCAGGGTGCCGCGGGCCTCGTGACCTAGCGCCAGACTGAAGAGGGCGTAGATGTGGTCGAAGCCGCCGTGCTCCTGTTGCTCGGCGGCGGTGAGGCACTGCTCGAACTCGGTCATGGCCTCGTCGGTTCTCCCCAGGCCGAGCAGGCATTGGCCCAGCTGGGCGCGGGTGCGGATGAGGTTGGGGGAGCGGTCCTGGGCGGTCATGATCGTCAGGGCTTCGCGGTAGCACTCCAACGCTTCGAGGCCGTTGCCTTGCCGGTCCTTCAGGTTGGCGACGTTGGACAGGCTGTTGGCCATACCGGCGAGATCGCCGTCCCGGCGTCTCAACTCCACGGCGCGTTCGAAGTGCTTGCCGGCGTCCAGATACCGGCCGCGGCGCCAGTAGACGTTGCCCAGACCGTTGTGGGCTCGGCCGAGTGTCTGTCCGTCTGGTGCGGATGCGATGGCATGGCTGAAGAGGATCTCGGCGGCTGTCCCGTTGGCGGTGACGTTCAGGTAGTAGGTCAGGGACGTGGAGAGCAGTGACGTGAGGTCTCCTCTCCCCAGGTCGTTCGCGCTGGTAGCGGCGGCGATCAGGTTCGCCAGTTCGGCTTGGAGCCAGGCGGCGGCTGGGTCGCGACCGGAGGCGGTTGGCAGTTCGACGATGACGTCCCGCTCCAAGGTCACGACAGGCATCTGGTGTGGGGCGAACTCCAGCGCGACCTGGTTCGCCGCCTTGGCGTAGTACGTCACCAGCCTGGTCAAGGCCTCGCGGCGGCTGCTGGCGCGGTCCTCGTCCCGACCACGCGCGGCAGCGAACACGGAGACCAAGTCGTGCAACGCGTACCGCCCAGGCAGTCTGGTACTCACCAGACTGGCCTTCGCCAGCTCGTCCAGGCCCGCGTGTACGACGGACTGCGGTGCAGCCGCCAGCGCGGCAGCCGCATAGCTGTCGAACTCGTGCCCCGGGTGCAGGGCGAGCGCTCGGAGCAGCTGCTGGTTCTCGAGGGTTTGCGCGCCGTACGACGCGGCCAGCGCCAGATCGACTCGGTCGTCCAGATGTAGTCGCGCACGGTGCTCAGCCAGCCGTTCTACGTGATCGGTCAGCGTCCAGGTCGGTGAGTCTTGGATCCGTGCAGCCAGCACAGCCAGGGCCAGCGGAAGATGGCCGGCCAGGTCGGCGATCTGCCGGGCGCCAGGTGGGTCTACCGAGATGTCCACAGCCTGGCTCAGCAGGCGCAGCGACTCGTCCGGTTCGAAGGCCGGTACGTCGACGAGAGCGCCGTCCGGGCCCGGGTCGAGGCGGTTCCGGCTCGTCACCACGGTCACGCAGCCCGGAACGAGCAGCGGGCTGAGCTGGTCCGTCGTCCCCACGTTGTCGAGCAGCACCAGCAGGTCGCGCCCTGCCGCGAGCTGCCGGAACCGACGGATCCGGCCAGCCAGGCCGAGGCGGGAAACCTCGACGCCCGAAACGCCTCGGGCACACAGGAAGCCTTCCAGTACCGCGGCCGGATCGGCAGGCGGTTGATCCGGGCTGAAGCCGCGCAGATCGGCCGTGAGCAGTCCTTGGGTGCCGAGGCCCGCAGCAAGGAACCGGTGGACGAGTGAGCGGGCCAACCAGGTCTTCCCGCTGCCGCCCATCCCCGCCAGCACGAAAGTGGTGGCGCCGGCTCGCTGCGCGGTCAGAACCTTGCCGACCAGCCCGGTCCGTTCGACGTACGTCCGTTCAGGCGGCGGTACGGCGTCCGCCACGACGACCAGACCGGCCTGGTCGGCTCGGTCGGCCAGCAGCCGCAGCGCCTGCCGCCACGCGGTCACCTGACTTCTGTCGTCCAGCAGCGCAGCGGCGATATCTGCGACCAGAGCGGCGTCCAGGCGTGTTCGGCCGCGCTGAAAGCATCGGTAGACGGTGTCGTAGGCCGGCAGCTCCGGCACTCCACGGAGGCGGCGCGATTTCGCGATCCGACGCTGCAGATCGCGGTACGAAAGTCCGCTCCAAACGCGCAGCGCGCGCAGCCGGTCGACCAGCTCATCCGTGGACCGCACCCCGGCCGGGCCGGGTGGTTCGCCCCTCCCCGTCTGTCCCACGACGCAATCAAAGCACGAAGCCGAGAAGGTGATCGGGTTTGACCGGGAACCCCGCCGTCGCCGTCCGGCGAGTGATCTGCTCGCCAGGCGGGTCACTGCATCGCCGTACCCGCACGCGCCGACGACCTCGCCGGCGGGTCTCACCGTCACCACCCCCTGGGGGACTGCATGAGAAGAACGTTCGTCGCCAGATCCGCCGCCTGTGCGGCGCTGGCCCTCGGCCTGACCGCGACGCCGGCGCTGACCAGCACTGCGAACGCGGCACCGGGAGACGCGGTACGGGTGTCCAGCAACGCCGCCGACCCGGACATCCTGCACGCTGCGGGCAGGTACTACATCTACTCGACCGGTGGCGGTTACCCGGTGCGTTCGTCGGCATCGCCGACCGGCCCGTACTCGGCTACCAACAAGACGATGACGACCATGCCGGCCTGGGTGATCGACGACGCCGCCCAGCAGAACCCGTGGGCGCCGCACGTCTTCCAGACGACGAAGGACGGCGCGCCGCTCTACGTCATGTACTTCACCGCCAAGCGCGGCGGCGGTTGGAACGCGAACTGCGTCGGGACGGCGGTCTCTCGGCAGCCCGATCGTGGATTCGTCGCCACCGGCGGACCGGTGTGTGAGGCGCGGGGCCAGGAGGCGATCGACGCCACCGACTTCAAGGACGGCTCCGGCCAGCGCTGGCTCGTGTACAAGACCCACACGAGCGGCAACTACCGCATCCGCGCCGTCAAGGTCGACGCGGCCGGCCTCAATCCGGGCGCTGATCGCCGGACCGTGGTCACCAATGACGGCGAGATGGAAGCACCCAGCTTCGTCTTCCACGGTGGCACCTTGTGGATGTTCGCCTCCACCGCCGCGCCCGGCAAGCACTACGACGACTGCAGCTACGCCACGACCGTGTGGAAGGCGCCGTCCTTCGCCAGTACGTTCGTCCGCGGGCGCACCGTCATCTCACAGGATCTCCACGGCCTGTGCGGACCCGGCGGCGCCAGCATCATCAACGATGGCGGCGTCTATCGAATCAGCTTCCACTCCTGGCCGAACCCCAGCAACAGAACCGGGCCCCGCACGGGCTGGGTCGGCGAGATCCGCTGGACCGCCGACAACGTCCCCTTCCTGCGCTGAGCGCTGAGCGCTGCACCGGCCCCGGACTCGCGTCGCGGCGCGGGGCCGGAGCTGGTGTGTCAGCCTGGCTGCCATGAGTTCATTGGTGTTGCTGCACGGGCTCGGGGCCACAGGGCGGGTGTGGGACGGATGGGCGCATCCGCGGACGGCGCCAGACTTGCCGGGGCATGGGCGAGCGGAGCCGCTGGCGCAGTACACGTTCGAGTCGATGACGACCGGGGTGGCCGAGAGGCTGCCGGTACGGCGGGGTCTGGTCGTCGTCGGACACTCGTTGGGCGGGGTGCTCGCGCTCGAGCTGGCCAGCGGGCGGTACGGCGTCCAGGTCGACCGCGTGATCGCCCTCGGGGTGAAGGTGTCCTGGACGGACGACGACCTCGGCAGGGCGGCTGCGTTGGCGCAGAAGCCGGTCACGTGGTTCGAGAACCGGCAGGAAGCGGCCGCGTGGTATCTGAAGGTGTCTGGGTTACATGGGCTGCTGGATCCGGCGGACGAGTCCGTCGACCAGGGCTTGCTGGAGGTCGACGGGCGCTGGCGGCTCGCGATGGATCCGGCCACCTTCGGTGTCGGTGCGCCGAACATGGCCGAACTGATCGCGGCGGCTCAGGCGGACGTCGTCCTGGCACGCGGCGAGCTCGACCCGATGAACACCGACGCCGAGCTGGCCGCGCTGCACGATCACGTCGTCACACTGCCCGGCCTCGGCCACAGCGCCCACGTACAGAACCCGCCCGCCGTCCTCCACCTCCACACCGGCACCGGCTAGAGCTCCGGGAGGAGGAGATCCGCTCTGAGAACGAAGTCCAGCTGATGATCCTCGCCGATACGGACGATGTACTGCGCTGAGTGGCTGCTGGGACCGGGCCGGATGATCAAGGTGATCTCCGTGCGGGGGATCAGGATCGGTGGAACGCCTACCGCGGCGAAGGCTGGGTGAGGCTCCCAGCGGAGCGTTTCGCCGTACCAGCTGAGGTGACCGGCGGCCCGGTGGCGGCCTGGGGCGCATGGGCCGTCAGGTAGGCGGCTGCGAAGGTGCGTCGGCGGGGCTCCTCCAACCGGCCGGCGATCTGACGCCAGACCGACGAGACTGTCCAGTGGTAGGCGTCGGGCCCGAGGCGGGCGACTGCGGCAGCGGCCTCGGTCAAGCGATCGCGGGATGCTGCGATGCCGGCGATCTGACAGAGGGCTCGCTGACGACCGTACGCCTGGTCGATGGTTTCGGCGGCTGCTGTACCCGCCTCGAGATCCGCGATCGCTAGAGCGACGGCGGCGTCCGGTCCGGGGCCACCAGTCAGCCACAACAGGTCCAGGCCGGGTTTGAGATGGCCGTGCTCGATGGCGGCCAGCGCCGCCATTCTGAGTGCACGATCGCGGTGCTGCGGGGACAGCGACTGCGCGGCTTGGACGGCGCGGTCGATCGTACCCATCGCGGCCAGCGTGCGACAGACGTCGGTGACGATGTCTCGATGGTGGATGGCGGCCGACGAAGCGAACCTCCGCGCGGCCTGTTGCGTCGCTACAACGGACGCCAGGTCGAGAGCAGCCGTGAGGTGCCCGCTGACGGCCGCGGCTCTCACGAGCGCAGGTGATGGTCCGGCGATCGCCAGCGCCTCGTCGACACGCCCTTGAGCGGCGGCAGCACAGGCAACGTGTTTCAAGGTCGCATCGGCCGGAGCATTGAGCTGGCGATGTATCTGTGGGAGGTCCGGCCGGTCAACCCGTGGCACATGTCGGTCGAGCCTGCCCGCAACGGCCGCAAGCTCGGCGATGGCGAATTCCGGCACGATCTCTCGGTGATCAGCAGTCTCGGTGACGAGTGCTTCCGCTCGGTTGAGCAGGCCCGTGGCAGGCACTCGGCCGGAGCGGACGAGCGCTCGGCCGACCGCGACCAGCGTGTACAGCTGGTCGTGTCGTGGGATGTGTTCATTCAGAAGCGTCAAGGCGTCCGCCAGTTTGCCGCGGGCCGCCGTGGCCCCGAGTACCGCGGCCGCCTGCTGTCGTTGCGCTTGGTCCCGATCGAGCTGCGCCACCAGCGCGAGCGCCGTCCGCGGGTGCCCATGACGCGCGGCGGCGAGCGCCGCCTTCCCGAGCACGACGGCTCGGTCCCGGCTGTGCGTGGTTTCGACGGCCGCAAGAGCGTTCGCCAGCTCCCCATGCGCTGCCGCAGCACACGCGCCGGGGAGGACGTCGTACGCCGGAGCGGGGTTCTGCCAGCCGTACGGCGTACAGATCGCCGGGTCGGTGATCATCGCGAGCGCGGCGTCGCGTCGGCCATGACGCGCGACTGCCTCGGCGACACGCAGAGTGGTCGCGGTGTCCGGTTCCAGGCCGGTCAACAGCTCGAGTGCGGTCGACACCGACCCGCGGCGGGCTGTCGCGACGGCGACTTCTCTCCGCATGTCGAGGTCTTCGGCAAACCCAAGTGCGTGGTCGACGCTCGCGGCCCGCACGGCGAGATCCGCGAGGCATCGGCGTCGCTCCCAGTCGGGAAGGGCGACAGTCAACCGCTCGGCGCCCGGCAGCGCGAGTGCCGAGCTCGCCGCGGCCCGTCGCGTCAGATGCCGACGCCGACGGCCCGAGATCAGGCTGATCACCGCCACCGCCTGCTCGTAGTCGCCGTGCTTGCCAAGGGCAACGGCCAGCTCGGCCCGGGCCACATCGACCTTCTCGATATCCGCGGCGTTGCTCTCGTCCGTCGCCAACGGCACGGCCCGCGCCTCGTCGACGAGACCGGCCGCGAGCAACACCGAGACCCGTGCGGGAGCATCAGCAACCTGGTCGGCGAGCGACCGGGCCACAGCGGGATCAGCAGTCTGCCGGGCAGCCTCGACGCTGACTGCCGCTGTCGCGCGATCCCGCCGCACTCCCGGAAGCGCTTCAGCTACTACCCGAGCGGCGCGGATGTCGCCCTTCTTGGCGAACTCGATCGCGCAGACCTCAGCGAGATGCAGAGCCAGGCCGGTTTCCACGGCGGACATGATCGGCAGCGCGACATCGCTCTGCCCCGCGCCGATCGCGGCACGGACCACGGCAATAGCCGCGATGCCGCGAGGCACAGCATGTGCGATCGACACGGCCTGGGAGCCGGCCTCCTGCAGCAGCTTCAGCGTCCGGTCGGCGGAGTCGGAAACCGCGACCAGCGACAGCAGGATCCGCACGGCCACGACAGGATCCGGAATGCGCCCGACCAGCGCGTCCGCCGCATCGGTATCACCGGCCGCCGCCAACTGCGCAGGGGAACCCAACATGCGATCCACCCTGCCAGAAAGCACGCCCCTCTCCGGGCCATGGCCCGTACCTGCCAGTCAGCGGGGCGTCCACCTGATCTGGACAGTTCGGCTCATGACGGTCAGGTGTGGAGTTTGAGGGAGCGTAGGGCGAGGGTGCCGTCGGGGGTGGGGCGGCCCAGGTGGAGGTAGGGGCCTCGGGGGGAGGTGTGTTTGGCGTGCGCCGGGGTGGGGTGGTCGGAGCGCGACCAGGTGAGGTGGGTGGGGGTGACTTTGAGGCGGAAGCGCATCCACTGGTTTGGGAGTAGGGCGGGGGTGGGTTGGGTGGAGAGGACGGTGGGGGTGGGGTTGGCGGGGTGATGGTGGGAGAGGGTGAGGTCGCCGTTGGTGTGGAGGGAGGCGGTGTAGCCGGGGGTGTTGAGGGTTTGGTCGTAGTAGCGGTCGTCGGGGTGGGCGAAGGCCAGGGTGAGGGCGGTGGAGGGGGTGGGGAGGGTTGGGAAGGAGGCCTCGAATTCGAGGGTGTAGGTGGGGGCGGTGATGGGGGAGAGGTTGCCCAGGGTGAGGAAGTGGGGAGTGTCGGCGGCGGCTAGTTCGATGGTGCCGTTGGGGCGCCAGGTGGGGCCGTAGCGATCGTTGTAGGGGTCGCGGGTGAGTTCGCCCGGGCTGATTGCGCCTTGGGACCATCGGGTGGTCGTGGCGGGTTTGGTTCGGCGGTTGATGTAGCCGAAGTTGGACGTGACGGCGCCGGCCAGGCCGCGGGCGCGGAAGTACTCGACGTCGGCTCGGCGGTGCAGGGGGTAGGGCCAGACCGGGATGCCGCTGGACTTGGTGAGCTCGATCAGGTCGTCGGAGAGGTAGCCGGTCGGGCTCGAGTACGGGACGATGATGGCGTCTGTTGCCGGGGACAACAAACTCTTCAGGTTCGCGACGGCGTCCGGGGTGATCTCGGGCGGCGCGGTGAAGTAGGCGAAGATGCCGTAGCCCTGGGCTTTCCAGTCGGCGAACTGAGGGCTCAGGTAGTACGACTTGAGCATCACCGAGCGCTGCAGCTTGTACTTCGCGACCATCGCGAGCAGCGGCTCCCAGGCGGGTCCGTCCTTGGCCTCGACGCAGAGGATGACGCGGCCGCCGAAGCGCCTGAGGACGTCCTCGAAGAGCGGGACCTGGAGCTTGGCCCGCTGCCAGTACGGACCGAGCCGGGGGACGTCGACCCAGCCTTCGCGCAGTTGCGCGAGGGTGGTGTCGCGGAGGCGGCCGGTGAGGTTGGTGGTGCGGTCGAGGGTCTTGTCGTGCAGGCAGACCAGGACGCCGTCCGCCGTGATGCCGACGCTGATCTCCATCGCCTTCGCGCCGTGATCGACCGCGGCCTGGTACGACTCCATCGTGTGCTCGGGATAGACGTCCCCGACGCCGCGGTGCGCGATCAGGTAGCTGGAGCCGCGCTCGGCGACCCAGTCCGCGAGGGTGTAGGGCCCGGCCGCGGACGCCGTCCCGGGCCAGGCTCCGATCGCACCACCCAGCGCTCCCGCCAGAACCACTCGCCTGCTGAGCTCAGCCGCAGTCATCGCCGACATCCTTTCGCACACCGTGATGGACGTCGGGAAGCCTAGGCGAGCGTGGGGGTAGCGGACGGGCTATTCGGTGCAGGACGAATGGTCACTTCGAGCGGACGCCGAGGGCGGTGAGAAGCATCGGCAGCGAGGAGTGGAGCTCGCGTTGCCAGTAGGGCCAGGCGTGCGTGCCGGGGCCGTAGAAGTTGGTGGTGAGGCGTTTGGCACCGGCTTGGGTCAGTGCGGTCGCCAGAGCTTTGTTCTGGCGGTTGAAGTCGGCTTCGAGCGCGTCGGAGGCGGTGGGCGGGTCGAAGGGGCCGGGGGTGCCGTCGCCTGAGGAGAGGTAGAGGGGGAGCGACTTGAGGCGGTGCGCCAGGTAGTAGGGGTCGTGGGCTTGCCAGATGCGGCGTTGTGCAACCGGGTCACCCCAGACGCGGCGGGGGTCGTCGCCCTGGGCGCCGAAGAAGCCCATGATCCGGTTGATCGACTCGGTGTTGAGGAGTGGGTGCGCCGAGGCCGAGTACGCGGCGGCTGCGCGGAACATGCCGGGGTGGCGTGCGGCGTACAGGAGCGCGCCCTGGCCACCCATGGAGAGCCCGGCGACGACGCGGTTGCTGCTGGCGCCCCAGTCCTTCTCGAGGAGGCGGCGGAGCTCGACCGTGTGGAACGTCTCCCACGCCGGGTCACCGCCGGCACCGTGGTTCCACCAGTTGCTGTACCAGCCGTTCCAGCCGGCCTCAGGCATGACGACAAGCACCTTGCGCAAGCTGTCGACCTTGGCGATGTCAGTACCGGACTAGGCCGTGTAGTCCCCGCAGCACCCCGCCAACAACCAAAACGTCGGCCAATGCTGCCTACGGTCCGCCGGATCCCAGCCGTCCGGAGTCAACAGCCGAACCTTGACCACCCGATCCCCAAGCGCAGGAGACCGCACCGACAAATCCGTCAGCCGGTCGCCCACCTTGGTGACCTGGACGACCTCCGCACCCCTGTGCGCGGCCTGCACCGCCGGCACCACAGACGGCGCCGCCGTCGCCGGCACGACCGGTCCAAGCGCAAGCACCAAAGCCGCCACGACCGCCGTACGCCGGCCGATCCACGAACGTCTCATCGAGTTCACCTCTCGGGGCGGGGAGAGCGAATAAAACCAACGCCGGGTTTTTCTCCCCCAACCTAATCCCCCCACCCCCCACCAGCAACCGCCACCGGCCCGCCGGGGGAGAGACCCTGCTTTTGATACGATCGTGTTGATACGAGCGTGTGAAAAAGAGAGGAGATCTTGATGCGCAAGGTTCTTTCGGTCGTGGCGGCAGCTGGATTGGGTGCGGCCGGGGTGGTCGGGATGTCTGCTGCGACCGCGGCGGAGGCGTCGGCGGCGCCGATGCAGCCGAACTGCCCGGACAGTTACGTCGACGGGCGCGGCACGGTGTGGGTGGCCAAATGCCGGGCGCTGAGTCCGGGCATGAACTGGTACCAGGCGGTGACCAATTGCTCGAACGGGCAGGTGGCGTACGGCGAGTGGGTCCGGGTGGACGAATACTCCAGCGCCTACTGCTTGGGCGGCTCGGTCGTCGGCAGCCGTCTGATCCAAGAGTCGCGCTAAGGCCGAGGGTGCGTCACCCACCCGGGTGGCGCACCCATTGGGCGGGTAACCGGGTGGCCGGGCAAGCGGTGATGGGGCCAACTTGGCGGGCGGCTGGTGCGTCGAAGGGGAATGTGAGTCAGACGAAGGCGGTGGGACTGGGGTATCTGGCGCTGGCTGTGCTCGGTGGGCTGCTTGCGTATCCGGTGTTGTTCGTTGCGGCGCTGGGGGAGCCGGTGAGCGGGCGAGGGGTCCTGGGTGGGGCGCTCGCGGTGGTGCTGCTGGTTGGTGCCGTGGTGGTCAGTTGGGGTGTTCGGCGTCGGCTGCGGGGTGGACGTTGGACGGCGGTCGTGCACTACGGGGTGTCGGTCGTGGTGCTGGTGGGGGTGGGGGCGCTGATGTTTCACGCGAATGACCAGCTGCGGGACTGTCACGCGCTGGATGCGTGTGTGGTGAGTTTCGGTTAGGTGCGGCCTTCTTTTTCTTGGGCGTCGAAGAGGGTGGGCTGGGTTTCGGGGTCCAGGCCCCAGTCGGCTCGTAGGACGGTGTAGCCGGCTTTTTGGGCGGCGGTGCAGACTTTGGGGTCGTCGTCGACGAGGATGGCGACGGGTTTGACTTCGGTGAGGCGGGCCAGGCGGTCGAGTTTTACTTGGGCGCCGGGGCGGCGGTCGGTGTTGCGGCGCATGTAGAGGGTGCCGTCGGGGAAGCCGTTGCGGGCCAGCCAGTCGCGGGTGTCGCGGCGGAGGTGTTCGGGGCGGCCGGTGAGGTAGATGATCTCGTGGTCGGCGGCGAGGGTGGTGGCGACGGCGAGGCCTTCGTCGAGGACGGCGTCGTTCTTGGACTCGGCGAAGAAGGAGGCCCAGTCCTTGGGTTTGCGCTCCAGGTAGTGGACGCGGCGGCTGGTGTCGGAGAGCGTCGCGTCGATGTCGAGGACGGCGTACTGCGGGTGGTCGTCAGGCACGGTGACCAGCTTCCCAGGTGCGGCGGTCGAGGGCGTACTCGACCTCGCCGAACTCGGTGCCGGGGAGCGGGTCGTCGAAGTGTTCGTGCCACAGCCGGACGAAGCGCAGGCCGCTGCGGCGCATGACCTGGCGCGAGCGGTGGTTGACCGCCATGGTGTCGGCGACGACGCGGTCCATGCAGAGTGTCGTGAAGGCGTGGGCGATGAGGGCCCGGGCGCCTTCGACTGCGTAGCCCTTTCCCCAGGCGGCGCGGTTGAAGCGGTAGCCGAGGTCGACGGTCGCCGGGTCGGACGTCGGTTGCAGGCCGAACCAGCCGATGAAGGCGCCGCCGGATTTCTCCTCGGCGGCGAAGGTGCCGAGCCCGGGGTGGTCGGCGTACACCCGAAGGATCGCCGGCAGGACGACGTCCGCGATCTCCGCCCGCGGCGTCGGTTGACCAGTCAGGTAACGCATCACCTCGACATCCGAGTCCAGCGCGACCAGCAGGTCGACGTCCCCGGGGGTGAACTGCCGTAGCCGCAGCCGCTCGGTCTCCACAGCTGAAGGGTGCCACTCTGGTCGGCCAGTCGCCAGCGAGTTCTGGCATCCAGTATGAGTTGACATACCGTCGTCCCGGGAGGAGCGCAACGCGAACCGCGTGATCGACAGGCCAATTATGTCCCGAGTGGTCCCGTGAATGTACTCAAACTCTTCCGCTCAAGCGCATCAGTGGCAGGAGATGTCGTCGTCTTCGCGACGTCAGGTCTGCGGAATGTGATCCCAGAACGATGGAAAGAAGATACTCAAAGGGTTCTCGACTCCGGATTTCTCTTCAAGGGTCTTCCGAATCTGAGCAGAGATCTCGGCCTTAAGTGATTCCAATTGCGGAACCAATGTATAGATGTCGGTTGTGTCCACCATGATGGTTCGAAACTGGCCTACATCGAACGGGAGGCGGTCGGCCACGCGACTGATTTGGACGATGGGTTTCCGGACGGCGTGCCGAAGCGCGAGTTCGTAGAAAACGTTTGGATTGTGGAACGAGAGGTCGACGATGACAAGTTTGCTGTGGACGATGTACTCGATGATCTGTCCTGTGATCATTCCTGCTTCGCCGATTTGGTCGGCGCGGACCAAGCGGAGACCGAAGTCTGCGAGGGCTGGTTCGACCAGCGAGCCCATGAAGAGATCGGAGTGCCGGCGCTGTTCGCTGCTGTCGGCGCCGATCGGGGTGATGTAGAAGCAGGCCGTGTCGAATTCTTCGTGTGCGGATTGTAAGGGCTTGGATGTTGGGGTTAGATGCGCACTGGTGATGTGGTTGGAATCGGCCGGAATGAAGTCGTCGATGATCGCTTCTACGCTCAGTAGGCGTTCCGCGCCGCTCGTCGATCGAAGCACGCCGACGAACTTCGTGTTTACAGTAAACGTCTCGATGCACTCCGCGACGTCGTCGTCCGGGACGCCGAGTTCTTTTGCTTTATCTGCCAGAACCGCTGGTGCGGGCAGGCGGCTGTCAAGGTATGAGTCGTACAGCGAACTGAAGACCGGGATCCCGGCGATAGCAAGCTTGAAGCGAGATCTTGTCCGTGTAGGCAGCGGTACATCGTCTGCGACAGTCTGCAGTCCCTCCGGCGTCAACTGTAAGAACTCTGCTCTGTAACTGCCGGTAGTTAGTCCATATCTGGTGCTATTAGTGACCCATTGTCGCGATCGGCCGCTGTCCGGACTGTGCCCTAGTTGGTCGAATAAGGTTATTCGCCTGACCGGCTTGCCGGCGCCCACATTGTAAATCGCGGCGGCCAACTCGAGCGCATCCTCGAACGTAGATGCGGGAAACAGGACCGTACGCCGCTTCTTGTTCGGCTGCGCCGTCTTGCGTGTGGCGCCCTGCTTCTTTGGAACGGCCTGCTTGCGAACCCGCTTTCGCGACGAGGCTCGAGGTTCGTCAGGTTGAGCGGATCGCTCCTCTTTTCCTGGCCCGCCGCCGCCGCCGACTGGCTGAGGCTGGGCGGCCTCGTCCTCACCGTGGGCCGGTTGCTCTGAGATACCTGCCGACATCGCTTCCCCCGATCACTCGGGTACCGCCGAAACCATCGCGGGCCCCTGCCCGCACGGTGGCAGAACGCCCTTGACAGCGCAACCCCGAAGGCTCTCATGCGACGGGTTGTCGGATGCTCTGACGAGTCCGTGCGTCGACCCTCCCGGAACACTCGTTCTCTCCCGGCGTCCGGAGTGTGGTCGGTCGGGGTGTTCAGGTGTGTTGGGTTGGGTCATTTTCGGTGCTCCGGGTTAGCGTTCTCAGCGCAATGGACGACTCGATCACGTTTCTGCACAGCTCGGACTGGCAGCTGGGGATGATGCGCCGGTTCCTGGGGCCGGACGGTCAGGCCCGGTGGGGCCAGGGCCGGCTGGATGCTGTCGCGCGGATCGGCGAGGTTGCGGCCCAGTCGGGCGCCGCGTTCGTGGTCGTCACCGGGGATGTGTTCGAGCACAACCAGGTCGAGCGGCAGACGATTCTGCGCGCGTGTGAGGCGCTGAAGCGGATCCCGGTCCCGGTGGTGCTGCTGCCCGGAAACCACGACGCCCTCGAGCCCGGCTCGTTGTGGACGTCGAGCCAGTGGCAGGCGCACGCGCCCGAGCATGTGACCGTGGTGACCGACACGACGCCGTTCGAGATCGTTCCGGGCGTCGAGATCGTGGGCGCGCCCTGGCGGTCGCGGCGGCCGTTGTCGGACCCGGCCGCCCCCGGATACGCCGACCTCGAACCAGCTCCGCCCGGGACGACGCGGATCCTGCTCGTGCACGGTCAGCTGACCAGTCTGAGCGGTGGGATGTCCGACGTCCCGACGATCGACCAGGCGGCGCTGGAGGCCGCGGTGACCGACGGCCGCGTCCAGTACGTCGGTCTGGGCGACCGCCACTCGACGACCCGGGTCACGGACCGCATCTGGTTCTCCGGCACCCAAGAGGTGACCACTCCGGAGGAGAACGACCCGGGCAACGTTCTGAAGGTCACCATCGGCGCCGGCATCACCGTCGAGCCGGTGCGGGTCGGCGCGTGGCACATGGTCGATCACCGCGTCGAGCTGTACGACGAGGAGTCGCTGACCGCTCTCGAGGACTGGTTCGCCGAGCTGCCCGACAAGGAGCGGACGTACGTGCGGCTGGCCGGTGACGGCTCGCTGGCGCTGCCGTTGCTGAGCCGGCTGGATGCGCTGATCGACGCGCAGGGTGAGGTGTTCGCCAGTGTCGAGCGCTGGACGAAGTTCTGGACCGTGCGCCCCGCGCCGGACGCCGCCGACCTGGATGCGTTGCAGCTGAGCGGCCCGGCCCGCGCTGCGATGGAGGAGCTGCGGCAGGCGCTGGCTGGTGGCGACGAGGCCGCCGGCGCTGCGCTGTCGCTGATGCACCGATTGGCGCGGGACGCGGGATGAGGCTGCACGCGCTGACGCTGCGGAATTTCCGCGGCGTCATGGAACGTACCGTTCGCCTGCCGTCGATCGGCACGACCGTCGTGGTCGGCGACAACGAGGTCGGGAAGTCCAGTCTGGTCGAGGCGTTCGGGCTGATCTTCGACCTGCCCGACGACTCGAAGTCGACGCGGATCCGCGACATCCAGCCCGTCGGTCAGGACGTCGCGCCGGAGGTGACCGCCGAGCTGACGCTGGGCGGCCGCGAGCTCATCTACACCAAGCGCTGGCTGAAGAACCGCTCGACCGAGCTGACTGTCGTCGAGCCGGACGGACGCCGCACGGCGTGGACCGGCCGCGAGGCGCACAACGAGGCCGAGCGCCTCTTCCACGAGAACGTCGACCCGGTGCTCTGGCAGACGCTGATGGTCAGCCAGGGCCAGTCGCTCGTCCTGCCGACCCCAGCGGACGCCGAGCCGCTCATCACTGCTGTCACGGCGGAGTCCGGGACGCCGGTCGACGGCGCCTCGATGCCGCTGGTCAGCGCGGTCGAGCACGAGTACCTGCGCTACTGGACGCGCGGCGGCCGGGCGACCGGCGACTTCGCTCGCGCCGAGAAGACAGTGACCGCTGCCGAGCTGGCCGCGGCCCAGGCGTTGAAGGCGATGGAGGAGGTCCAGCAGGACATCCGCCGCGCCGAACGGCTCACTCTGGATCTGGCGGACGTCGACGTCCGGCTGAGCGACCATCTGACCGCTGTCGAAGAGGTGCGCGAGCGGAAGCAGGCGACCGACGAGATCCTGCTCCGGCGGGATTCGGTGCGGTCCCGGGCCGAGACCGCGCGCGCCCGCCTGGAGAACCACACCCGGACCCGCGTCGAGCGCGAGCGCCTGCTCGACGAAGCGGAGCGCTTCACCAAGACCGACGCCGAGCTGACCGAGCGGCGCGCCGATGCGGACGTCGTCGCCAAGGTGGCCGCCGAAACCGTCCAGGCGGCCGAGGCGGCGCTGGCTGAGGTGATCGAGCTCAAGGACCTGCGCCGAGCCGACGTACAGGACGCCGAGCGCCGCGTCAGTGAGCTGGTCGACCGGGCCGAGCTGGAGCGGCTGGTCGATCAGCAGACCGAGCTGGCCGACGTCCGGGCCCGGATCGCCGCGGCCGGCACGATCCTGGACCGCATCAAGGTCGACGACACCGCAGTCACCGCTCTGGAGGAGGCCCGGGCCGCAGTGGTCGAGGCGCGGGCTGCGCTGGCGGTTGGTGTGCCGGAGGTCGTCGTACGGCGGCTGGGCGCGGAGCCGGTCGAGCTGTCGGGTACTGGTGTCGACGGGCGGGTGCCGGCAGAGCTGGGGTTCGACGAGACGGCTGAGCTGCTGGTGTCCGGTGAGCTCGTTGTCGGCGTGCCTGGTCAGGTCGAGGTGGTTGTGCGGGCCGGGGGTGAGGCGGCGACGCTGCGGTCCCGGGTGGACGACGCCGTCCGGGTCGAGAAGGAGCTGTTGAAGAAGGCCGGGGTGAAGGACCTTGCGGCCGCGCGCGAGCTGCTGCGTAAGGCCGACACCGCGACGGCGGAGTTGCACGAGGCTCGGCGTACCGAGCGGACGCTGACGGCCGGCGGCGACCCGGGGGAGCGGATCGCGGTGCTGACCGCGCGGCTCGGGGACCCGGAGGAGACTGAGGAGTCGGGCGGGAAGCCGGCTGCGGTCGAAGGTGTGCCAGGGCAGATGTCGCTGTTCGAGGAGTTCGCCTCGCCGCTGGACACTCTGTTCGACGACTTCGAGGTGCCAGCGCCGGAGCCGGGTGATCTGTCCGGTGCGCAGCGGCTGCTCGATCAGGCGCGTACGGAGCTGGCTGGTGTCGAGCGGATGCTGACCGACGCCGAGTTCGCAGTGGCGCAAGCGCGGAAGGCCGCCGAGGAGGACCGGTCCGAAGCGCAGCAGGCGCGGGCTCGGGCCGAGCTGGCCGGTGAGCGGCTCGCTGCGGCACTGGAGGCGCTGGAAACCGCGCGGGCGGTGCTGGACGACGCTGCGGTGACGGCTGCCGAGTCGGAGGCGACTGCTGAGGTCGAAGCGGTGCTGGAGGAGCTGACCGGCGTACAGGCACAGGCGGACGCGGCCGGCGCCGATCAGGTCGCGGGTGAGCTGACTGACGCGTTGGCGGTTGCCACCAGGTTGCAGAGTGAGCGGGACGGCCTGCGGGACGCACTGCGGACGACAGAGGGTCGCCTGGAGCAGTCCGGTCGGGACGGGCTCGCGACGCGCCGGGATCTGGCTGAGCTGGAGCTGGCCGCCGTCCGGGCTGAGCACGAGCGGCTGCAGCGGCGGGCCGAGGCGGCGCGGCGCGTGTACGAGACGCTCGGGCGGCACCGGGCCGAGGCGCAGACGAAGTACTCCGAACCGCTGCAGAGCCGGATCGAGGCGCTGGGGCGCAGTGTCTACGGGCCGTCCTTCCAGGTCCGCCTGGACGACGACCTGGCCGTCGCCGAGCGCGAGCTGGACGGCGTCCGGCTGCCGGTGGAGGCGTTGTCGACCGGCGCCCAGGAGCAGCTGGCGATCATCACGCGGCTCGCGATCAGCCACCTGGTCAGCACCGGCGACGGGAGCGTGCCGGTGATCTTCGACGACGCGCTCGGCTGGTCGGACAAGGCCCGGCTGCGCGACATGGGCGCGCTGCTCGGCCGGGCCGGCGACCACGGGCAGATCATCATCCTGACCTGTATGCCGGACCGCTACGAGTACGTGCCGAAGGCAACCTTCATCAAGCTGGACGGATGATCCGCTCCGGCCGGCTGTAGACGACGCAGCGTTCGCCGCGGGCGAAGCCGGCCAGCGTGATGTCGAACCGGCGGGCCAGGTCGACCGCCAGACTGGACGGCGCGCCGACCGCGACGATCATGCCGATCCCGGCCGCGACCGCCTTCTGGATGATCTCGTAGCCGGCGCGGCCGCTGACGGCGAGGACGAGGCCCTGGCGGCTGTGCTGGTTGAGGACCGTCCAGCCGACGACCTTGTCGACCGCGTTGTGTCTGCCGACGTCCTCCTTCACGACGATCTTGCGGCCGTCGGCGGTGAACAGGCCGGCCGCGTGCAGTCCGCCGGTTTTACCGAAGGTGGGCTGGCCCTCGCGGAGGAGGTCGGGCAGGCGGCGTACGACGTCCACCGGGACCTCTACCGGGTCGACCGGGGCGTAGTCACGGTCGGCGAGCTCGTCGAGGCTCTGCTGGCCGCAGACGCCGCAGGCGGCCGATGTGACGCCGTACCGTTGCGGGGGCTCGCGGTCGGGCGGGCCGTCGAAGGTGACGGTGACGGTGTTGAACTGCTGCTCACGGGTGAGCTTCTGGTCGGTGCAGTAGGCGACCGTGCGGATCGCGCCGGGGCGGACCGCGAAACCCTCGCCGAGGCAGAACCCCGCGGCGAGCTCGAAGTCCGAGCCCGGCGTCCGCATCGTCACGACCAGCGGCTCAGGCGCGCGGCCGGGCCACTCCAGCCGCAGCTCGAGCGGCTCCTCGGTGACGACGACATCCTCGCGGCGCGACGTCCGCTCGCCGTCCAGCACCTCGACCTTGAACCTGCTCGTGGGCGCCTTTGTCATACCTCTACGTTAGGTCGTCCATCCACGTCGGGTGGCCAGCCAATCCAGGAACGTCCACGCTGCGAGCCGCTGGTGCTCGCGAAGCGCCGCCGTCGTGCCGGGTGGGGGAGGCGCGTCGGGGTTCTTCAGCATGTACGCCGCGACCACCGCCGCGAAGCAGTCGAGCTCGTCGGCCGGTACGTCGGCAGTCAGCGGACTCCGGCGTACGGCGGCCGCGGTGTCGATTCCGTGGTGGTGCGCCATCGGCAGGAGACCTACCCAGTCCATCCAGCGCGGACCGAGCGCCAGCCAGTTCCAGTCGACCGTCCAGCACGCTCCGGCGCGGTCGATCAGCAGATTGTCCGGTCTGAGGTCACCATGGCCCGCCGCCGTCCCAGCCAGCAGTTCCGTCGCTGGTGCCGCCAGCTCTGCGAGTTCCGGGAGGATGCTGGACACCCACGGCTGCAACCCCGTCGGCAGCTCCCGTTCCCTGCGCGCGATCTGGGCCGGTACCTCCAGCACATCACCCACATCACTCAAGAAGCTCGTCAGACCAGCTACCGGACTGTCCGCCAGCGCCTCAGCCATCACCTCACACCGCGCAGTCACCACCTCGAAGTCCGCAGCAGTCCAAGGAGCCCCCGGCATCCGCCCCTCCACGTACTCCGAAACAACCGCAAACCACTCCACCCCGCCTTCGGAGGAGGAGAGGGAAGCAGGTGGCGCCGTGGTGTCGGTGGGGGCGGCTGGTGCCGGCGCGTGTGCTCGGGCGGTGGTGATGAGGCGTGGGGCGTTGGCGGCGGTGGGGAGGTGGGGGACGACCTCGGCTTCGCGTTGGTAGGCGGTGTGGGCGTGGAGGTGGGCGGGGGCGGCTTTGATGAAGACGTGGCGGTGGTCGGCGAGGTGGGCGGGGGCTGCGAAGCCGCCGGTGAAGCCGGAGCGGACGGAGGGGGAGACGGTGGTGATTTCGGTGCCTAGGGCAAGGGTCAGGGCTTGGTGGAGGGTGGTGGGGAGGTCGGACCAGGCGGGGCGGGCGGAGGTGGCTCGGTAGTCGACGTGGGGTGGGCCGCTCATGTCCACGAAGGGTAGAGGTCCCGGGTGGGGGAGGGCTCGTGGTTTACCGTTCGGGGGTGGCTTTGCACGTGCTGGATCTGGTCGGGATCTTCGTGTTCGGGATCACCGGGGCGCTGGTCGGCGTGCGGAAGCAGCTGGACGTGTTCGGCATCCAGGTGCTGGCGCTGGTGACCGGGCTCGGCGGCGGGTTCATCCGGGACGTGCTGATCGGGGCGACGCCGCCGACCGCCCTGCAGGACTGGCGGTATCTGGTGGTGCCGGTGGCGGCGGGGCTGCTGACGTTCTTCCTGCATCCGGGGATCGAGCGGCTCGAGCGGCTGGTGAACATCTTCGACGCGGCCGGGCTCGGGCTGTTCTGCGTGACCGGCGCGCTGAAGGCGATCGACTACGGGTTGTCGCCGCTGTCGGCGGCGCTGCTCGGCACGATCTCCGGGATTGGCGGCGGCGTCATCCGCGACCTGCTCAGCGGCCGGGTGCCCGTCGTCCTGCGGCGCGAGATCTACGCCACTCCGGCGTTCCTAGGTGCAGGCATCGTCGTGGTCGCCTCAGCACTGGACTACCACGCGCTGTGGGTCTCGTACGCCGCCGTCGCCACCTGCTTCGTCATCCGGCTACTGGCCATCCGCCGGGGCTGGAACGCGCCGCTACCGCGCACTGCCTAGTTGTGCGCGAACATCGTCCGTGGTCGGGCGAACGCGGTCGCAGCGAGGGCTACGAACGCACAGGCGATGCCAACGCCCACAGGCACCCAGAACGCCTCTGAAGGCCCCCAGAGGTCGACTGCGTGACCGGCAGCGGCATTTCCGGGCGCTACGCCGAGGAGGATGCCGGTGACGGTCCAGGTGATCGCCTCGGTGAGGCGCTCGGGCGGAACCCACTCCTCGACGCAGGCGGTGACGGCGACCATCGTTGGCGCGATCGTCAGCCCGCAGCCGAAGAGGACGACACCGAGCAGTACGACGCTGTCGACGAAGGGGAGCGGCGCCAGCGTGATCGCGAGCAGGATGGTCCCGATCAGCAGGCGGCGTTCGACAGGAGCGCGCCAGTGCACCGACCCGTACCAGAGCCCGGCCAGCAGGCTGCCGAACGCCCAGATCGCCAGTACGACGCCCGACATACTCGCCTGGCCCTTGAGCGTCGTGTAGGCGACAGTGATGACTTCGGCGCCGCCCAGCGTCGCACCGAGCCCCAGACCGATGATGGACAGCAGCAGGATCGATGCCCACGGCATCGGCGCCTGCTCCTTGCCGTTCGCCTTGCCGCGGCCTGGCGGGTCGGAGGCGCGCAGCAGCGCCAGCCACAGCCCACCGGCCAGCCCGAGGACGCCGGCCACCGCGAGCCCGGCGTACGGGCTCACTGCGGTCGCCAGCACCGTGACGAGCACCGGGCCGACAATGAAGACCACCTCGTCGCCGACCGCCTCCAGCGCGAACGCCGTCTGCAGCGCTCGGCCACGACCGAGCAGGTGATTCCAGCGGGCCCGGACGAACGATCCGACCTGCGGGCGGGTGCCACCGGTCACGAAGGCGAGTACGTAGAGCGTCCAGGTCGGCGCGTCCGCGCGGACGGCGACCAGCAGCGCGGCCAGGCCGACCGTGCAGATCACCGACCCGGCGAGCAGCAGCGTCCGCTGCCCGAACCGGTCGACCAGCCGGCCCTGGATCGGCCCGGTCAGCGCACCGGCGATCACCGCGACGCCGGAGACCGCACCGGCCAGGCCGTACGAGCCGCTCTCGCGGGCGATCAGGATGACGACGCCGAGGCCGACCATGGAGATCGGCATCCGGCCGAGGATGCCGGCGCTGAAGAAGGCACCCGCGCCGGGCCGGCGCATCAGGTGCACGTAAGGCTTGAGCATGTCAGTTGCACCTTAACCGCTCGCGGACTAAGTCCTGACATCGCACTCCGTCACCCCGCGCACCGTCGTCACCACCCGGCTGACAAACTGGAAACATGCCAGTGGGTGTGCCTGATCCTTCGCCGTACGACGCCGTCCTGCTCCTGTCCTTCGGGGGACCCGAGAAGCCTGAGGACGTGCTGCCCTTCCTGCAGAACGTGACCCGCGGCCGCGGAATCCCGGACGAGCGGCTGAAGGAGGTCGGCGAGCACTACTACCTGTTCGGCGGCAAGAGCCCGATCAACGACCAGAACCGCGCCCTGCTGCAGGCGCTGCGGGAGTCGTTCGCCGACATCGGCCTCGACCTGCCCATCTACTGGGGCAACCGGAACTGGGCGCCGTACCTGACCGACACCCTGCGCCAGATGACCGCGGACGGCGTCCAGCGCGCAGTGGTGGTCGTCACAGCCGCCTACCCGTCGTACTCCGGTTGCCGCCAGTACCGGGAGAACCTGGAGGACGCCGCCGCGCAGATCCCCGGCGCGCCCAGACTGGACAAGCTGCGCCACTACGCGAACCACCCGGGCTTCGTCAGCTCCTTCGTCGAGGCGACCGCGGACGCGCTCAGCACGCTCCCCGAGGGCAGTGCGGTCGCCTACGTGACGCACTCCATTCCGGACGCGATGAACGACACCAGCGGCCCGGACGGCGCCGGCTACGTCAACTGGCATCTGGACGTCGCGGCCGAGATCGATGCAGAGCTGGAGCGCCGGACCGGGCAGACGCGCCGCTCCGACCTGGTCTACTGTTCCCGCTCGGGCCCACCGCAGATGCCTTGGCTGGAGCCGGATGTGAACGACCATCTGGAGGCGCTGGCCGCGGACGGCGCGCCGGGCGTCGCCGTCGTCCCGATCGGGTTCGTGAGCGACCACATGGAGGTCATCTACGACCTCGACACCGAGGCCGCCAAGACCGCCGAGAAGCTCGGCCTGCCGATGGCCCGCGCAGCCACGCCGGGCACGGACGCCACCTTCGTGACCATGCTGCGCGACCTGGTCGTCGAGCGGGCTGCCGCCGAGCGCGGCGAGCAGCCGGACCGGCCCTGCGTCGGCAAGCTCGGCCCGGCCTGGGACGACTGCCGCCACGACTGTTGCCCGGCCCTGCGCCGGCCCGCTGCCAAGACGAAGGTGTCCGCATGACGAACCCACAGGACCTCCTCAAGCTGGCTGTCGACGTCGCGGAGGAGGCGGCCCGGCTGATCGTGGAGCGCCGCCGCGGCACGATCACCGTCGCCGACACCAAGAGCACGGTCACCGACATCGTCACCGCGGTGGACCGCGAGTCCGAGGAGCTGATCCGCGCCCGCGTGCTGGCTGCCCGGCCGGACGACAGCTTCCTGGGGGAGGAGGGCGACGACGTGATCGGCACCAGCGGCGTGCGCTGGGTGGTCGACCCGATCGACGGCACCGTCAACTACCTCTACGACCACCCGACGTACGCCGTCTCGATCGCCGTGGAGGTCGACGGGACGACGGTGGCCGGCGTGGTCGTGGACGCGCCGAAGGGCGAGGTCTTCACCGCGACCCTGGGCGGCGGCGCCTACCTGGACGGGCAGCCGATCCGGGCGTCGGACTGCGCCGAGCTGTCCAAGGCCCTGGTCGGCACCGGCTTCGGGTACGACCCGGTCCGGCGCAAGGTCCAGGCCGAGGTCGTCCAGCACCTGATCGCCGAGATCCGCGACATCCGCCGGATCGGCGTCGGCGCGATCGACCTCTGCTACGTCGCCTGCGGCCGCCTGGACGCTGTCTACGAGCGCGGCCTGAACCCGTGGGACTACGGCGCCGGCGCGCTGATCGCGGCCGAGGCGGGCGCCGCGATCGGCGGGCTGCACGGTGCTCCGGTGTCGCCGGAGATGTCGATCGCGGCCGCGCCGGGCGTCTTCGCCGCGTTCCACGACCTGCTGGCCGCCGCGGACCCACTCCGGGCGTGAGTGCGCGTTACTGCACGAACTGAGCAGTAATGAGCATTTTGATGTTCACTCCTGACATTTCCGGCGACACGCGGGTCACAGCATGGACCGGATCGTGCATGAACGGCGTTTATAGGGCACAATCCCGTCCTCGGGAGCGGTAGTTGCCGCTCCCGGCCTGGCTGTCAAGGGTTTCGGGGGACGAAAGTTCGGCGCGCTGTCCGGGCGCGGAATTTCTCGGCCGTGTTACCCGTTCAAGGGCTCAGCAAGGCAACACCACGGGTACGAAGAGGGCAGGGAAACACCATGGCGACTGATTACGACGCCCCGCGCAAGACGGACGAGGACGCTTCCGAAGAGTCGATCGAGGAGCTGAAGACTCGCCGTCACGACAAGAACTCCGGCAAGGTCGACGAGGACGAGGCGGAGGCCGCGGAGAGCTTCGAGCTGCCCGGCGCCGACCTCAGCCACGAAGAGCTGGCGGTACGGGTGCTCCCGCGCCAGGCCGACGAGTTCACCTGTTCGAGCTGCTTCCTGGTTCACCACCGCAGTCAGCTCGCGGAGACGAAGAACGGGCAGTTGATCTGCCGCGACTGCGCAGCCTGACACACAGCCGCCCTACTTCGCCTTGACAGCACGGGACCGTCCCCCTGCGGGGATCGGTCCCGTTGTCATGTCCTCTAGTCGATCTTCTTGACCAGCGCGGACTCGCCGTCCTGCTCCCAGCCGGGCGGCGGGTGACCGGTCGACTTCAGGTAGTACGACGCCGCCTGCCGCTCCGCGAACAGCTTCGCGACCGCCGCGGCCGCGCCGCTGGCCGCCGCCCAGGCCACGACCTCGACGTACCCGCCCTGGCCGTTCTTCGGCGGCTTCCCGCCGGAGCCGACCTTCCAGGCGGTGCTGACCGCCTTGCTCGCGGCCAGCCCCAGCACCACGGTGAACGCGGCCTGGACCAGCTTCCAGCCGAGCTTCGCTCCGACCACAGCAAACCCTCCTAACGACTCCTGACAGTCAGGATCTTCCCACGCTGTGCCCGCTCAGAGCCGCTGCCAAGCGGTCCGGGTGTCGGGTGGCGACCACCCAGTACGGCGCCGGGTCGCGCGGATCGGTGATCGCGACCCGGACGGCGCCGCGCGCGTAGCTGCGGAGCAGGAGGTACGCCTTCGGGTCGCAGTCGCGGCCGAACGCGTTGCGGGCGTCGTCACCGGTCAGAGCCTCGGCAGCGCCGACGTGGGTGAGCTCGATGGTCGCTCGGCCCGCACGGAGCCGTTCGGCGTCCACCTCGACCCGGGCGCCGCCGTACCGGAGCAGCCAGACCAGTAGTAGGACCAGCGCCAGACCGCCGACCACCGCGCCGGCGAGCAGTCCGGCAGGGACGACGGTGATGACGAAGAGCGTGATGACGGCTGCGGCGGAGACGATCCACCAGGACACCGGCACGGTCAGACGTTCGCGGTAGACACCCACGGGACCAGCCTGGCATGCGGCCCGCCGGAACGCGTCGGTAGGGTCGCCTCTCGTGACCGAGGTTCTCATTCAGCGACTCGACCCCGACCTGCCGCTTCCGTCGTACGCGCATCCCGGCGATGCCGGCGCGGACCTGGTGGCGGTCTCCGACATCACCCTGAAGCCCGGCGAACGCGGCCTGGTCGGCACCGGGATCGCGATCGCGCTCCAGGACGGGTACGTCGCCCTGATCCACCCGCGCTCCGGGCTGGCGGCCAAACACGGCGTGTCGATCGTGAACGCCCCGGGCACCGTGGACGCCGGCTACCGCGGCGAGATCAAGGTCTGCCTGATCAATCTGGACCCGCACGCCGAGGTCACGCTCAAGCGCGGCGACCGGATCGCGCAGTTGCTGATCCAGCAGGTGGAGAAGGCGAAGTTCGTCGAGGTGGCCACGCTGCCCGGCTCCGCGCGCGGCGAAGGCGGGTACGGCTCGACCGGCGGCTTCGCCGGTGTGACACGCTGATCAGGTCCGCCCTATGACACCGCCGATGCGCGAGACTACGGCGGCCGTACGAAACGACTCAGGAAGTAGGCAAGGGCTGTGATCTTCCGCCGCAAGGCCAAGAACGAGGAAGAGCCGGGATTCTTCGGCGCCGAGACCGACGGCGCCGCCGAAGAAACGGCGGCGGATGTCGCCGGCGGGCCGTTCGACTCCACCGAGGTGGAGCCGGAGCTGCTCGAGGCCGAGAACCGGATCGACCTGGGCGCGCTGAACATCACCGGGCTGCCGGGGATGGAGCTGCGGCTGCAGGTCGACGAGCAGAGCGGCGCCGTACAGGCGATCCTGCTGGTGCTCGAGGAGTCCGCGCTGGAGCTGCGCGCGTTCGCGGCGCCGAAGAAGAGCGGGATCTGGGACGAGGTCCGTCAGGAGATCGCCGACGAGGCGAACCGGATGGGCGGCTCGGCGACCGAGACCGAGGGCCCGTTCGGCACCGAGCTGGTGCTGGTCGTCCCGGTCGAGGACCCGGACGGCAAGATCTACAGCCAGACCTCGCGGGTGATCGGCGTGGACGGGCCGCGCTGGCTGCTCCGGGCGACCGTGCTCGGCCGCGCCGCCGTCGACGCCGAGGCCGCGCCGCCGCTGGAGGAGACGCTGCGCCAGGTCGTCGTCGTCCGCGGTACGGAGCCGATGGCGGTCCGCGAATCGCTGCCGCTGACGCTCCCGCCCGGCTCGGAACCGATCGAGCCCGACGAGGCCTGACGGACTACACTCGACCTCATGGGTAGCGACAAACCCGCCGGCCTGTTCCGGCGGGCCTTCCGGGGGCTGGCCGGGGACCGGGACCAGCAGGACGCCGAGGTCCTCCGCGACTACGCGCAGGACTGCGGCGCGCGGTCCATCACCGGCTGTCGCGACCGTGAGGTCGTCACGTTGTACGGCACGTTGCGCACGATCACGTTCAGCCCACGAGGCGGCGTACCTGCACTGGAGGGTGAGTTGTACGACGGCACCGGCACGGTGAAGCTGGTCTGGCTCGGCCGGCGCAAGATCGCGGGGATCCACCCGGGATCGGAGCTGACGGCCTCGGGCCGGATCGGCGTCGTCGACGGCGACCGGGTGATGTTCAACCCGCGCTACGAGCTGCGTCCGACGGCAGCCCATGGCTGAGCGGACGGAACAGCCGAAGAAGACCGGCTCGAAGCAGGTCCTCGGCTGGCTCGGCACCCTGGCCGATATCGGCCTGCCCTGGATCGCCTTCACGGTCGCCTACGCGGTCACCGACCACGACCTGAAGCTGTCGCTGATCATCGCGCTCTCGACGGCGGGCCTGGTCGGCCTGGTCCGGCTGATCCGTAAGCAGCCGATCGCGAACGTGATCGGCGGCGTCTTCGGCGTCGGCCTGTCCGCGTTCGTCGCCAGCCGGACCGGTCAGGCCGAGGACGTCTTCCTGCCCGGCATCCTGATGAACTGCGGCTGGTTCGTCCTCTACGCGCTCACGATCGTCATCCGGTACCCGCTGATCGGCCTGTTGTACGGCGCGGTCACGCAGACCTGGCTGGCCTGGCGGCGCGACCCGGAGCTCTACCGGGCGCTGAACCGGGTGACGCTGCTGCTCACCGCCCAGATCGGCGTCCGGCTGGCGATCATGGTCCCGCTCTACCTGGCCGACAACGTCAGCGCGCTCGGCGTCGCCAAGGTCGCGCTCGGCCTGCCCTTCTACGGGCTGACCGTCTGGGTCGGGTACATCGTTCTCCGCAGCTCGCTGTCGGCGGACAAGTGGGAAGAGGTCAAGGAGAACTTCACCCACATGCTCAAGGGCACCCAGCCGACCCCGCCGCCGGTCCAGGACAAGGTCCAGGACGAGGTCCGGGACGAGCAGAAGACCGAAGCGCCGGCCGCCAAGACCGACTGAAAAGGGCGGGGCGCTGCGGCCCCGCCCAATCGGTCAGCTGTTGTTCCGCCGGTGGTGATGCGGGGAGAGCATGTCTTCGAGCTGCTCCTCGGTCTCGTCGGCCGCGACGAACAGCAGCTCGTCGTTCATCTCGAGCGTGCCCTCGGCGTCCGGGCGGAGCACGCGGCCCTCGCGCAGGATGACGACCAGCGCGGTGTCCAGCGGCCAGTCGATGTCGCCGACCCGCTGGCCGACCATCGGGGAGTCCTCGGGCAGGGTGAGCTCGACCAGGTTCGCGTCGCCCTGGCGGAACGTGAACAGGCGGACCAGGTCGCCGACCGAGACGGCCTCCTCGACCAGCGCGGACATGATCCGCGGCGTCGACACCGAGACGTCGACGCCCCAGGCCTCGTTGAACATCCACTCGTTGCGCGGGTGGTTGACCCGGGCAACCGTCCGCGGGACGCCGAACTCGGTCTTGGCCAGCAGCGAGACGACCAGGTTGACCTTGTCGTCACCGGTGCTCGCGATCGCCACCTGGCAGCGCTGCAGGGCCGCCTCCTCCAGCGAGGACAGCTCGCAGGCGTCGGCCAGCAGCCACTCCGCGCGCGGCACCGACTCGGCCTTGATCGCCCGCGGGTCCTTGTCGATCAGCAGCACCTCGTGGCCGTTGTCCAGCAGCTCGGCCGCGATCGAGCGGCCGACCTGACCCGCACCGGCGATGGCTACCCGCATCACAGCTCCTCAGGCTTGGCGCCGAGCTGGGACTCGATCTTGGCGGCGTCCCGCTCCAGCATCACGACGTGCACCAGGTCACCCTCCTGGATGACCGTGTCGGCCCGGGGCAGCACGCCCTCGCCGAGCCGGGTCAGGAACGCGACCCGGGCGCCGGTGGCCTTCTCGATGTCGAAGGCGAGCCGGCCGACCCACTGCGCGTTCACGTGCACCTCGGCGAGCCGGACGGTGCCGGACGGATCGCGCCACTCCGGCTCCGAACCCTCGGGCAGCAGCCGGCGCATCATCTGGTCGACGGTCCACTTGACCGTGCCGACCGTGGGGATGCCGAGCCGCTGGTAGACCTCGGCGCGGCCCGGGTCGTAGATCCGGGCGACGACGTTGCCGATGCCGAAGTTCTCCCGGGCGACGCGCGCGGCCAGGATGTTGGAGTTGTCGCCGTTCGAGACGGCGGCGAAGGCCTCGGCGCGCTCGATCCCGGCGTCGATCAGCACCTCGCGGTCGAACCCCATCCCGGTCACCGTACGGCCGGTGAAGTTCGGGCTGAGCCGGCGGAACGAGTCGGCGGACTGGTCGATGATCGCGACCGTGTGGCCGCGTTTCTCCAGGGTTCTCGCCAGCGTCGACCCGACGCGTCCGCACCCCATGATGACGACGTGCACTCGCTGCTCACTCCTTGCCCCAACGGGGCCGCTGTGTCGGTTCGGCAGGGATAGACGCTACAGGAGACCGGGCCTCCCTCTAACATCCTCGGTGTGACTCCCGCTCTCGGCGACATCGGCAAACGGCTGCTGCTCGGTCGCAAACTGCGCAGCACCCAGCTGGGCGAGACGCTGCTGCCCAAGCGCATCGCGCTGCCGGTGTTCGCCAGTGACGCTCTGTCGTCGGTCGCCTACGCCCCGGACGAGATCTTCCTGACGCTGTCGATCGCCGGCCTGGCCGCGCTGACGATCTCCTGGAAGATCTCGCTCGCGGTCGCCGTCGTCCTGGTTGTCGTGGTGCTGTCCTACCGGCAGAACGTGCACGCCTACCCGTCCGGCGGCGGTGACTACGAGGTCGCCAACACCAACCTCGGCCCGACCGCCGGCCTGACCGTGGCCAGTGCGCTGCTGGTCGACTACGTGCTCACCGTCGCGGTGTCGATCTCGTCGGCCGCGCAGTACGCGGCGTCCGCGATCCCGGCGCTGGAGGGGCATCAGGTGACGGTCGCGGTGGTCGCGATCTTGTTCCTGACCACGATGAACCTGCGCGGCGTCCGCGAATCCGGCGCCGCGTTCGCGATCCCGACGTACATCTTCATGTTCACCATCCTCGGGATGGCGGCCTGGGGGTTCGGGCGGATGCTGTTCGGGGAGTTGCCGGAGGCATCCAGCGCGAGTTACGACATCGCCGCCGAGGGGCAGTTCGCGCAGGGCGCCAGCGGTCTGGCGATGGCGTTCCTGGTCCTGCGGGCGTTCTCGTCGGGCTGTGCGGCGCTGACCGGGGTCGAGGCGATCAGCAACGGCGTCCCGGCGTTCAAGAAGCCGAAGAGCCGGAACGCGGCGACCACGCTGGCGCTGCTCGGGTCGATCTCGATCCTGATGGTGATCAGCGTCGTGACGCTGGCCAACGTGATGAAGGTGCGCTTCGTCGAGGACCCGGCGCACCAGCTGTCCAGGGACGGCGTCCCGGTCGGGGCCGACTTCCACCAGGACCCGGTGATCGGCCAGCTGGCCAAGGGGATCTTCGACCACTTCTCACCCGGTTTCTACCTGGTCGCCGCGGCCACCGGCATCATCTTGGTGCTGGCCGCGAACACCGCGTTCAACGGGTTCCCGGTGCTCGGGTCGATCCTGGCCCGCGACGGCTACCTGCCGCGCCAGCTGCACACCCGCGGCGACCGGCTCGCGTTCAGCAACGGCATCATCATCCTGGCCGGGTTCGCGATCGTGCTGATCGTCGCGTTCGACGCCGAGGTGACCAAGCTGATCCAGCTCTACATCGTCGGGGTGTTCGTCTCGTTCACGATCAGCCAGACCGGCATGGTCCGGCACTGGACGCGGCTGCTCCGCGACGAGCAGGACCCAGCCGCCCGGGCGCGGATGCTGCGCTCGCGGGTGATCAACGCGGTCGGGCTGACGCTGACCGGCATCGTCCTGATCATCGTGCTGATCACGAAGTTCCTGCTCGGCGCCTACATCGCGATCATCGCGATGGCCGCGCTGTTCCTGATGATGAAGGGGATCCGGCGGCACTACGAGACGGTGCGCAAGCAGACGGCCGTCGAGGGTGACGAGACGCTGATGCTGCCGTCCCGGGTGCATGCGATCGTGCTGGTCTCGAAACTGCACAAGCCGACGCTGCGGGCGCTGGCCTTCGCCAAGGCCACCCGGCCGTACACGGTCGAGGCTGTCACGGTGGACGTCGACCGCGACGAGTCGGACGCGCTGCAGGCCGACTGGGAGCGGCTGGGCATTCCGATCCCGCTGAAGCGGCTGGCGTCGCCGTACCGGGAGATCACCCGGCCGATCCTGCAGTACGTGCGGGACATCCGCCGGCAGTCGCCGCGGGACGTGGTGACCGTCTACATCCCTGAGTACGTCGTCGGTCACTGGTGGGAGCACATCCTGCACAACCAGTCCGCGCTGCGGCTGAAGGGGCGTCTCTTGTTCACACCTGGTGTGATGGTTACGTCCGTTCCGTACCAGCTGATCTCGTCCCAGGCGGCTGAGGAGCGGCAGGACCGCGAGGATCGAGTGGCCGGGCAGGTACGCCGGGGCCCCCGTAAGACATCAGGAGATCGGTGACAGGCGACAACATCGTCGGGACGGTAGTAGAGCTCGAAGTCGGCCCGGTGGCCCACGGCGGCCACTGCGTCGCCCGGCACGAGGGCCAGGTCGTGTTCGTCCGGCACGCGTTACCCGGTGAGCTGGTGCATGCCCGCGTCACCGAGCAGACTACGAAGTACCTGCGGGCGGACGCCGTCCAGGTGCTGACACCGTCACCGCAGCGGATCGAGCCGCCCTGCCCGCACGCCGGGCCGGGGCTCTGCGGCGGCTGCGACTTCCAGCACGCCAACATCGTCGAGCAGCGCCGGCTGAAGTCGACCGTCGTGTCGGACACGTTGCGGCGCATCGGCGGGATCGAGCGGACCGTGGTGATGGAGTCGCCCGGTGACGAAGGGCTGGGCTGGCGGACGCGCAACCGGTACGCCGTTGTGGACGGACGGCCCGGAATGTACGCACACCGGTCCCACGAGCTCATCCCGGTGGACAAGTGTCTGATCGCTCATCCGGAGACGCCTGACGTTCTGGCGGAGCGCTGGCCGGAGGCGTCGTACGTACGCGCTGTTGTCTCGTCTGAGGGCAAGACCGCCGTACTGACCGACAAGGAGCCGGGTGGGCGCGTTGTCGAGGTCGTACGGAACAGGCGGTTTCGGGTGGAGGCAGGTGGCTTCTGGCAGGCGCATCCGGCCGCGCCCGAGACACTGGTGGACGCCGTCCTCGGTGGGCTGGAGCCGGTCGCGGGGGAGACGGCTCTGGACCTCTACTCGGGGGTGGGGTTGTTTGCGGCGTTCCTGGCCGAGGCTGGGTGCGCTGTGCTCGCTGTCGAGGGTGACAAGGACGCAGTGAAGAACGCGCGCCGCAACCTGCACGATCTGCCGGCGGTGACGCTGGAACAGGGTGATGTGGACCGCGTGCTGAACACAGCGGCCGGAAAGGGGCTGGAGCGGGTCGACCTGGTCGTCCTGGACCCGCCTCGGACCGGTGCGGGCAAGGACGTCGTACGACGGATCGCAGCGCTGTCGCCACGCAAGGTGGCGTACGTGGCGTGCGACCCGGCGGCGCTGGCGCGGGATCTGAAGACGTTCGGGCGGCTGGGCTACGGGGTCGCGTCGCTGCGGGCGTTCGATTTGTTCGGGATGACGCACCACATCGAGTGCGTGGCCATTCTGGAACCTGTAGACAGCTAGTGCGGTGCCTCAGGTAGCGTTCGGGGCTGGATTCCAATGCGCTGGAGACCTGTATGCCGCTCGTTGACCTGGACGACCCGGAGGAGTTGCGCGCTCGCTGGAGCGCCCTCGCCGCGGTCTCCCATGCCACCGGTTTCGACCGCCGGTGGTACGCCGATGCCGACGGCTACCACCACCAGGACGAGACCGGATCGATCCTGCGGCTGATCCGGCTCGACGGCCGGGCCGTGCTGTTCGGCCACCAGACGCAGCACAGTCAGACCACCGGATCCGACCTGCTGGCCGGCTCGCCCGAGTGGATCGGCCAGCCCGAGGTCCAGCGGCGGCAGGCGGCTGGGGAGCTCGGCTTCGTGTACGGCGCCTTCAACGGGACGTGGGCGCGCGCGGCGTACCCGGGTGACCCGTGGGAGCCGGTGCCGGACGGCTTCCTCGAGATCGGCGGCTGGATCTCCTCCGAGGAGGACTCCGCCCGCGAGATGGTCGAGTGGGTCGCGGAGTGGGCCGACTACCTCGGTGGGCTCGACGAGCTGGTGCCGTACGGCGTCCAGCTGATCCGGTCCGACCTCACGGCCGAGGCGCTGGCGGCGTTCTTCGCGCCGTTCCGGATCGACCCGCGGTCGCCGGTGCAGCCCGATGTGCCGGCTGGGGTCGCTGCGGCGCGTGCGTTCAGCGTTGCGGTCGCGGAAAGTTTTGCCTCCGCGCCTGACGTACCCCCGGTCTCGGTCGTTGAGCCTGTCGTGACCGGAGTTCCCAGCGGGCCGACCGCGCCCGAAGACGAGTCGTACGTCGTCCCGCCGGGGATCAGCCCGTTCACCGGCCAGCCGATCGAGACCGATTCGCCGGCGGCGTACCAGCAGGTCCCGTACCGCGCCGAGCGCGACGACGAGTACGGCGTCGTCGCCAAGAAGCAGGGCTGGCTGCGCCGCCGCAAGCAGGACGACGAGCCGGCCCCCGAGCCGCCGCCCGCCGCCGCCCCGGCCCCCGGCGCCTACCTGCCGCCCAACGTCCCCGACCGCGGCCTGCCCTACCAGCAGCTCCCCTCCCAAGAGCCTCCGCGCGTAGGCGGCGGCGTCCACGAAGGCGACGACTTCTACGCCAGCCTCTTCGCCGACGCCCCCGCTGCCACCCCGCCCCAGCCCGACGACGCCGACTTCGAAACCGCCGAACAACCCGGCTGGTCCGACCAAGACGCCACCGCCGAACACACCGTCCCCGCCTGGGACGGCCCCGGCTGGGTCAACGGCCAATGGGTAGAAGCCCAGCCCGAACCCCCCGTCCCCAACAGCCCCTTCGCCCCCCAGCCACCCCCCACCGAGCCGACCGACACCGCGCCAGGCAGCCCCTTCGCGCCCCAAGCGGCTCCCGCGGAGCCGGCCGACACTGCGCCGGCCAGCCCGTTCGCTACGCGGGCAGGTGCCGCGGAGCGGGCCGACGCCGCGCCGGGTAGTCCGTTTGCGCCGCAGGCGGCTTCCGGGGAGCCGGCTGATGCTGCGCCGGGTAGTCCGTTTGCGCCGCAGGCGGCTTCCGGGGAGTCGGCCGAGGCTGCGGTGGGTAGTCCGTTTGTGGCGCGGGCGACTGTGGGTGGTGCGGAGGACGACGATGCTCCGACGGCGGAGATCGCGGCTGTGCAGCTCGACGGGGAGCCGGAGTCGTTCGGTGGGCCGTCGCCGTTCGCGGGGCCCTCGCCGTTCGCCCGCCCGGCACCGGAGAGCGCGGACGCTTACCTCGGGGACGAGACTGCCGAGTTCGTTCCGTTCGACGCCGACGACACCGCTGAACGCCCGCAGGCGCAGGTCGACCCGCAGCCCTGGCCCCAGCCGCAGCCCGAGCCGTGGCCGCAACCCCAGCCGAACCCGGCCCCCTGGCCGCAGCCCACCGACCCCCACCCGGCCCCGGAGCCCTACCCGGCTCCCACCCCGCACCCGGCTCCCACTCCCGAGCCGACACCGGACCCCGGGCCCTACCCGACGCCGGAGCCGTCGCCCGAGCCCGATCCGGCTCCGCAGCCGTCCCCGGCCCCCATGCCGACGCCAGACCCCACACCGGGGCCAGACCCCACGCCGACGCCGGTCCCGGCGCCCGACCCGGATCGCGAGCCGTTCCCGGAGCCGTCGCCGAACCCGGTGCCCACGCCTGAGCCGACCCCGGAGCCGTACCCCGCGCCCGTCCCGGAGCCGGAACCGAGCCCTGAGCCCGCCCCGATTCCACCGCCCGAGCCGATCCCGGGCGTCCCCTCCGACGACGCCCCCACCGGCGAGATCCCCGCCGTCCTCTCCGACGACAACCCGACCGGTGAGACGCCGGCCGTCGGGTCCGACGCTCCGGCGGCGTACACGCATTCGTCGGCCCTCGACACGCCGCACCCGGCACCGCGGTGGCGGATGGACGAGGCGGACGCCGAGTCGCGCTGGGAGGCGCCCGAGCAGCAGGCGTGGTCGGACGACGACGAGACGGGTGTGGTGCCGGCGGTCGCGGCCGAGTGGTTGGAGGATGAGCCGACCGGTCTGATGGAAGCCGTCTTCGACGAGCCCTCATCGGACGCCGACACCCCAGCAACCACCCAGCACACCGAAACCACCCCCGACCCGCAGCACCGCGAAACCAGCGCCGACCCGCAGCTCGCCGAGACCAGCGCCGAACCGCAGGACGCCGACCCCGCGGAGGCGCCAAAGTCTGACGAGCCCGGCGAGCCGGCGCAGTACGACGAACCCGACGAGTACGCCGAGGCCGCACCAGCAGCGCAATACGACGACCCTGCCGAGGCGATGGAGCGGCAGGGCGGGGGAGTGCCGGCGGCGCGGGCGGGGCAGGAGCGTGATCCGGGCGGGCTGGCTGGACCGGTGCGGCAGTACGGCGAACCGGCCGAGTACCCCGAGGCCGCACCGGCAGCGCAGTACGACGAACCCGGTGAGCCCGTGGCGTATGCCGGGGCGGCACCGGGAGCGCAGTACGACGAGCCTTCTGAGACCTCACCTGCGCCGCAGTACGGCGGGCCTGCGGCCTCACCTGCAGCGCAGTTCGGCGAGCCCGGCGAGCCGGCGGCGTATGCCGAGGCTGCACCGGCGCCGCAGTACGGCGAGCCTGCTGAGGCCTCACCTGCAGCGCAGTACGACCAACCCAGCGAGCCCGCGGCGTATGCCGGGGCTGCACCGGCACCGCAGTACGACGAACCCGCCGCGTACGCCGGGGGCTCGCTGGAGCCGCGGCATGAGGAGCCCGCGGAGTACGCCCCTCAGTACGACCGGCCGAAGCAGCCCGAGCAGCTGGTAGAGCCGGGGTATGTTGCGGCGGCTGAGGGGGCGGTGGTGGCTGCGCTTGGGGGGATGTCTATTCCTGGGCTGGGTGTGATGGCGGACGCTCCGGGGGTGGAGTTGGTGCCGGGGTCGCTGGAGGAGGCGATGCGGGCGGAGGTGGAGCGGCCGCGGCCGCGGCCGGGGGAGACTGCGGCGTTCGAGGCTCTGCACGAGTGGTGCCGGGCGCGGACGAAGGTGGTGCCGTCGGGGTTCACGATTCAGGTGCAGGTGCTGGATCCGGCGGCGCCGTCGTACCGGTTCGATCTGGAGCCGCCGGAGGTGGACGACCCGGAGCTCGCGGCCGACAAGCTGAGCGGGCTGCTGGGGGACCTGTGGCTGACGGAGTCGCAGGGGGAGCAGGGCGGCTGGCTGTTCGCGCGGATCGACACCGCCGGCCGGACGCTGCGGATCGACCGCTGGTACGACCAGGTGCCCGAGTGGTGGGACAACCCGGTCGAGCCGCGGCTCGACGTCCACGGGCTGGTCCGGCGGCTGAACGCGCGCGACCAGCAGTGGCAGCCGACCTATCTCGGAAAGCTGTACACGACCGCGGGATAACGTTGTCCGCATGCTTCTCAGGATCTTCATCGAACCCCAGCAAGGCGCCACGTACGACGACCAGCTCGCGGTCGCCCGGAAGACCGAGGAGAACGGCTTCGACGCGTTCTTCCGCTCCGACCACTATCTCGTGATGGGCCCGAACGACGGTCTGCCCGGCCCGACCGACTCGTGGATCACGCTGGCCGGCCTGGCCCGTGAGACCAGCACGATCAAACTCGGCACGCTGGTCAGCTCGGCCACCTTCCGTAACCCGGGCGTCCTCGCGATCAGCGTCGCCCAGGTCGACCAGATGAGCGGCGGCCGGGTCGAGCTCGGCCTCGGCGCCGGCTGGTACGAGGCCGAGCACCAGGCCTACGCGATCGACTTCCCGGACACGCCGGGCCGCTTCGACCGGTTCAGCGAGCAGCTGGAGCTGATCACCGGGCTGTGGGCGACGCCGGTGGGGGAGAAGTACAGCTTCAGCGGCGAGCAGTACCGGATCACCGACTCCCCGGCCCTCCCGAAGCCGGTCCAGGAGAACCTGCCGATCATCATCGGCGGCGCCGGCAAGAAGCGCACGCCCGCGCTGGCCGCGCAGTACGCCGCCGAGTTCAACGCCGGCTTCAAGACGGTCGAGGACACCGCCGTCCTGTTCCAGCGGGTCCAGGCGGCCTGCGCCGAGCGCGGCCGCGACCCGAAGACCCTGGCGCTGTCGACCGCGCACACCGTCGTCGTCGGCAAGGACGACGCGCAGGTCAAGCAGCGGGCGGAGGCGATCGGCCGCGACCTCGGCGAGCTCAAGAGCAACCACATCGCCGGTACGCCGGCCGAGGTCGTCGACCGGCTCGGTGAGTTCGCGGCCGCGGGCTCGCAGCGCCAGTACGTCCAGATCATGGATCTGCAGGATCTGGACCACCTCGATCTGATCGCCGCGGAGGTGCTCCCGCAGGTGAGGTGAGCCTCAGTGGCTCGATGTCGTGTATCTTGATATCGAGAGACTTCCCGCCGCGAGGTTAGGTTTACCTGACCTCGCGGCCGGGCCGGGGGCCCGGGAGGATGGGCCCCAGCGGAACTGGACCGGATAGAGGAGCAGGTTGATGGCGAGCGTCGACAGCTTCGGTGCCAAGGGTGCACTCGAGGTCAACGGACAGTCGTACGAGATCTTCAGGTTGGCGGGTATCGAGGGGGCGCGGACGCTGCCCTACTCCCTCAAGGTGCTGCTGGAGAACCTGCTGCGGACCGAGGACGGCGCGAACATCACCGCCGACCACATCCGCAAACTCGGCAGCTGGGACCAGAACGCGGCTCCGGACACGGAGATCCAGTTCACCCCCGCCCGGGTGATCATGCAGGACTTCACCGGCGTGCCGTGTGTCGTCGACCTGGCCACGATGCGCGAGGCCGTGGCCGAGCTCGGCGGCGACCCGACCAAGATCAACCCGCTGGCGCCGGCCGAGCTCGTCATCGACCACTCGGTGATCATCGACGTCTTCGGCCGCCAGGACGCCTTCGAGCGCAACGTCGAGCTGGAGTACGGCCGGAACAAGGAGCGCTACCAGTTCCTGCGCTGGGGCCAGACCGCGTTCGACGAGTTCAAGGTCGTCCCGCCCGGCACCGGCATCGTCCACCAGGTCAACATCGAGCACCTGGCCCGCACGGTGATGGTCCGCAACGGTCAGGCCTACCCCGACACCTGCGTCGGCACCGACAGCCACACCACGATGGTGAACGGCCTCGGCGTCCTCGGCTGGGGCGTCGGCGGTATCGAGGCCGAGGCCGCGATGCTCGGCCAGCCGGTCAGCATGCTGATCCCGCGCGTCGTCGGCTTCAAGCTCACCGGCTCGGTGCCGACCGGCGTGACCGCGACGGACGTCGTCCTGACCATCACCCAGATGCTGCGCAAGCACGGCGTGGTCGGCAAGTTCGTCGAGTTCTACGGTGACGGCGTCGGCGCCGTCCCGCTGGCCAACCGCGCCACCATCGGCAACATGAGCCCGGAGTTCGGCTCCACCGCGGCGATGTTCCCGATCGACGACATCACGCTGGACTACCTGCGCCTGACCGGCCGCGCCGACCAGGACGTCGCCCTGGTCGAGGCGTACGCCAAGGAGCAGGGCCTGTGGCACGACCCGGCGGTCGAGCCGCGGTTCTCGGAGTACCTCGAGCTGGACCTGTCCACCGTCGTCCCGTCGATCGCCGGCCCGAAGCGCCCGCAGGACCGGATCGAGCTGAGCAAGGCCAAGGAGTCCTTCCGCGGCGTGCTCGGCGACTACGCGACCGAGGAGCTGGACGTCGACCCGTCGGAGACCGGGAGCTTCCCGGCCAGCGACGCGCCGAACGGGCACGGTCACGTCGACGACAACCCGCACACCGCGCCGCAGAAGGCCGACCGGCCGACCAAGAAGACCAAGATCACCCTCGAGGGCCAGGAGGTCGAGCTCGACCACGGTCACGTCGTGATCGCCTCGATCACCTCCTGCACCAACACCTCGAACCCGTCGGTCATGCTGGCCGCCGCGCTGCTCGCGAAGAACGCGGTCGACAAGGGCCTCGCGTCCAAGCCGTGGGTGAAGACGTCGCTGGCCCCGGGCTCGAAGGTCGTCACCGACTACTACGAGAAGGCCGGCGTCACGCCGTACCTGGAGAAGCTCGGCTTCCACCTGGTCGGCTACGGCTGCACGACCTGTATCGGTAACTCCGGCCCGCTGCCGGAGGCCGTCTCGGCCGGCGTCCAGGAGGCCGACCTGGCCGTCGTGTCGGTGCTCTCCGGCAACCGGAACTTCGAGGGCCGGATCAACCCCGACGTCAAGATGAACTACCTGGCCAGCCCGCCGCTGGTGATCGCCTACGCGCTGGCCGGCACGATGGACTTCGACTTCGAGACCGATGCCCTGGGCAAGGACACCGACGGCAACGACGTGTTCCTCAAGGACATCTGGCCGAGCGCGGCCGAGGTGGAGAGCGTGATCGCCACCTCGATCACCAAGGAGATGTTCACCAAGGACTACGCCGATGTGTTCGCCGGTGACGAGCGCTGGCAGTCGCTGCCGACGCCCGAGGGCAAGACCTTCGAGTGGGACGCCGAGTCGACGTACGTGCGCAAGCCTCCGTACTTCGAGGGGATGGCGCACGAGCCGTCGCCGGTCACCGACATCTCCGGCGCCCGGGTGCTGGCCAAGCTCGGCGACTCGGTCACCACCGACCACATCTCGCCCGCGGGCGCGATCAAGGCCGACAGCCCGGCCGGCAAGTACCTGGCTGAGCACAACGTCGACCGCAAGGACTTCAACTCCTACGGCTCCCGCCGCGGTAACCACGAGGTGATGATCCGCGGCACGTTCGCGAACATCCGCCTGCGCAACCAGATCGCCCCCGGCACCGAGGGCGGTTTCACCCGCGACTTCACCCAGGACGACGCGCCCGTCACGACGATCTACGACGCCGCGCAGTCGTACGCCGCCCAGGACACCAAGCTGGTCATCCTGGCCGGCAAGGAGTACGGCTCGGGCTCCTCGCGGGACTGGGCCGCCAAGGGGACGGCGCTGCTCGGCGTCCGCGCCGTGATCACGGAGTCCTTCGAGCGGATCCACCGCTCGAACCTGATCGGCATGGGCGTCCTGCCGCTGCAGTACCCCGAGGGTGAGAGCGCCGAGTCGCTGGGCCTGACCGGCGAGGAGACGTTCGACTTCACCGGCGTCACCGTCCTCAACGAGGGCACGATCCCGCGGACCGTCCACGTCACCGCCACCGCGCCCGACGGCTCGGTCAAGGAGTTCGACGCGGTCGTCCGGATCGACACCCCCGGTGAGGCCGACTACTACCGCAACGGCGGCATCCTGCAGTACGTCCTCCGCTCGCTGATCGCGAGCTGATGACCCACGGCTCGGACGACGCCGTCGTCCGCAGCTGGCAGGTCGACGAGGGCTGGGGCGTGCTGGACTGCCCCAGCACTCCCGGCGGCTGCTGGTCGCACTTCTCGGCGATCGACGCGCCCGGCTTCCGCTCACTCACCCCGGGCGACCGGGTCCAGCTCGAGTGGGAGTCCGGCGAGCAGGACGGCTACGACTACCGCGCCGTCCGCATCCGGACGAACTGAACAAGGGCCGGTCGGAGTCACCGACCGGCTCTTCGTCATGCCCTCAGCGGCACTGGAGGGTTTCGCGGTAGCCCTCGGCCGGGAGGCCGAGCGGCCCAGTGGACTTCTTCTTGCCGGCGATCTCATCGGCGAAGCGCCAGAAGTCGCTCTGGAACGAGCCGGTCGTCTTCATCTCGTGCAGGATCTTCCAGGAGTGACTGGTCTGCATGGCGGCGACCGCCTCGGCTGCCTTCACCTTGTCCCCGGATTTCGTGGCGGCAGTCCACTGATCGAGCCATCGGCAACCAACGGCGCTGGTGACCCGGACGCCGACCTGGTACCGGTCGTTCAGCTCGATCTTGTACAGCGGAGCGCGGTCGAAGCCGGCCGGGAGGGGGATATCGGCGAGCATGCCGTCCACGGCCTGCTGAGCCTGCTGCGGTTTGACGACGCTCGCCGGCATCGCGCCGAGCCAGGTGTCGACGTCCACGTGATGAAGTTTGCCGAGCAGCTCCAGGTACGCCGTCTTCGAGCCGAGGTCACCGCGCAGCTCCACGGTCGTCCGGCCCTTCGGCGGCAGGAGAGCGGTGAAGGCGCTGCTGCCCTGGTACTGGAACAACGTCGCGCGCTGACCGAGGACGCTGACCGTCTCCCGGCGGTTGTCCTCGCTGGTCCGGTCCCGGAAGAGGCCCGGGTAGACATCGGCGGCCGCCCAGCGGATCTCGAACTCCCGAGTGCCGTTCGAGAGCCGCATCTCACCGGTGTCCTTGGTGAGCTGTCCGACGCCGGTGACCTTCCAGGCCGGGTCGTCGATCAGGATCCGTTCGTTGACTTCGGCAATCGCCCGGAGCTCCGCGCCGTACGCCGGTTGCGGCGCGACGATCGGCCCGATCGGATTGTCCCGGGGCAGGACGGCGCCCACGATTCCGACGGCCGCGGCGACGGCCGCCGCGGCGGCGATACCGACGGTGAACCGCCGGCGGCGGCTCCGATGCAGCGCGGGAGCAGGTTCGGTGGTGGTCAAGATGTCCTCCAGCAGATCGGCCGCGGCAGTGCCGGCCGGCAGTCGCCGGACCGAGTCGTCGCCGTACGGGTTGGCCTCGGCGATCAGCCGGTCGAGTTCGCGGTCGTTCATCGCTCCTCCTGAGCTGCTCGCAGTGTTCGGTCGTCCCGTTCATGTCCGTGCTCGGTGAACGCGTCTCCCAGCAGTTTTCGCAATCGCCGCCGGGCCCGGTGCAGCCGGGTGCGCACCACCCGGTCCGGTACGTGGAGGACGACGGCTGCCTCCTGCGGCGTGAGGTGCTCCCACGCGGTCAACATGATGAGCTCCTGGTCGTCGCCACTCAGGGCCCCGATTGCCTGCCGGATCACCGCGGTGGTCTCCACCTCGGCCGCATGATCCGGTGCGACGTCCTGCAGTTGCAGGCGCAGCCGCTCACCGAGCCGGTCCCGCCGGACGCTGCCGCGGCGATGATTGGACAGCACATGCCGGGCGACGCCGTACAGCCACAGCAGCTCCCGGAAGTGGGTCTCGAAGAGCGTTCGGAACTGTTCCTCCGGCGTCGGGCGATGCCGTGCGGCGATCGGGACGGGCGGACTCGGCGTCGAGGTCATACTGGGTCCATGTCCGGCAGTATGGGTGGCGTCTCAGGTCAATCGGCGCGGAAATCACCGCGCGAGGTGATCGCCGCGGCCTGCGCCGAGCATGGTCAGGACGCCGTGGTCGACTGGGCGATCGCGTTCCTCACCGGCGAGTTCACTCCGGAGTCGGCGTACGCCGAACACCTGCCGAAACTGGTCGCGATCACCGGCCAGGCGAACCCGGGCGGCTGGACGACGAACGATCCGGTGAACCACTACTGGGTCCGCGTCTGGGCCGCTCGCGTCTTCCTCTACGCCTGGCGGGACGACGCCGTCCACGCGCTGCTCGCGGTCGCTGACGACCCGGCTTGGCGCGTCCGCGAGCACGTCGCGCGGGTGACCGCTCAGCGCGAGCTCGGTCAGCTCGTCGACGCGCTGCTGCCGATGCTCGACCACGAGCTCCCGCGCGTCCGCGCCGCCGCTGTTCGAGCGGTCGGCGCGGCCGGCGAGTTCGAGCATGTCGCTGCCGTCGAGGCCCTGACCGACGACCCGGACCAGACGGTCCGGGTCGCGGTCGAGCGAGCCTTGGAGCGGCTCGAGCAGCGGCTCGATCGGGTCAGAAACCCAAGAGGTTGAGCTTCTCCAGCAGCAGGGTCTGCTGCCGGATCTGGGCGTTGGTGGACGCCGGGTTGAGCCGGATCGCCTCGGCCTTGGCCATCACCTCGCCGAAGGTGCTGTCCAGGTGCAGGTCCAGGTCGGTGTTGACCCGGGTGCCGAGGTCGAACGAGCCGTCGGCGAAGTTCAGCCAGGCCGTCAGGGCCTGCCGGTCGAACTCGGCCTTCGGGTTCAGCAGCTGGATGTTGAGGACGGTGTTCGCCTTCGCCATCGTGGACACGTCGCGCGCCTCGGAGAAGACCGGGCTCATGTGCTGCGCCACCTGCAGGTAGCAGTTGACCGTGCTGACCGGCAGATCGACCGGCGGGATCCGGATCCCGGCCCGGGTCTGCAGGAACCACAGCGGCGCGATCCGGGTCAGGTGCGCGTTGCCCTGGACAACGACCTTGGCCGAGTCGGCGCTCGTCCCGCCATCGTCGTCCCGGGCTGTGAAGCCGACGTCGTAGTTGCACGCCGTGCCGAAGGTGTGCGCCTTGCTGTCGGTGACGTCGCGCGGCTGCAGGCTCGGGCTGTTGGCCGGGTCGGCGCCGGGTGGGTTGACCAGGTAGCTGGTCGTCGTGCCCCAGCTCCAGCCGAGCGCGAGGTCGTCGCTGCCCGGGTCGGTCGAGCGGCCCTTGAACTCGATCGGCTCGCCCTTGTGCGCGATGAACGTCGGTACGCCGTTCACCATCGTCGCCCCGGATTCGTCGATGACCGCGGTCGGCGCCACGTTCGTCACCTGCACCGGGAAGGACGCCGTCCCGGCGCCGCCGTCGTCGTCGGTCACCGTGACGCCGACGGTGAACGTCCCGTTGTCGCCGTACGCACGGCTCCCGGTGACGTCACCGCGGTCGGACGGCGGGCCGTCGTTCGTCACGAGCAGTGCACCGGACGTCGGCGCGCCGAAGCCCCAATCGATGGCCGCCGAATGCTTATCACCCCAGCCGAGGTCGACGAACGACGCCTTGGTCGCGAGTGTCGAGCCCTCGGTGATCGTCTTCACCTGCGCGGGATCGATCGTGACCACCGGCGCAACGTTGCTCACGGCAACCGGGAAGGACGCCGAGCTGCTGCCGCCGTCGTCATCGGTCACGGTGACCTTGACGGTGTAGTTGCCGTTGTCGGCGTAGGCGTGACTGCCGGTGATCTCGCCGAGATCGTTCGGCGGTCCCTGCGTGGTCACCGTGGTCGCGCCGGACGTCGTTGCCCCGTCACCCCAATCGATCGTCGCGGAGTACGTGTCCAGCCAGCCCGTGTCCGCGAAGGTCGCCTTGACGCCGAACGCCGTCCCCTCGGACGCCGTACCCGACTGACCCGGCGCGATCGCGATACTCGGTGCGACGTTGCCGACGGTCAGCTGGAACGTCGTGGTTGCCGTCTCACCCTTGTCGTCGGTCGCGGTGATGGTGACGCTGCGACTCTGGCTCGGGCCGTCGCTGGTCGGCGAGCTCCAGCCCCAGCGACCGCCGCCGAGGTTGGTGACGTTGCCACTGGACGCCGTGAGCGCCACCGGCCGGTTCTCCGGGTCACTGAAGCCGCCGGCGTTGTTGGCCGTCGTGCCTTCGTTGACGCTGACCGAGTTGCTGTCGGCGCCGATTGTGGGCGGCGCGTTGCCCTCCTGCAGCGCGGCGAGCAGGTCGATCCGCGGCGTGGTCGCGTTCGTCGTACCGCTCGTCGCGTAGGTGATGTCGACGCCGGTGTCCCGCAGGTAGCCGAGCAGGGTCGCCGCGGTGGCGTTCGGATAGGCGTGCCGGAGCGCGGCGTACGCGCCCGCGACGTGCGGCGCGGCCATCGACGTCCCGCTGAGGTTGGCCCAGGTGTCATCGGGGACGGAGGCCCGGATCGACGTACCGGGCGCGAACAGGTCGAGTCGCGGGCCGCGGTTCGAGTAGCCGGCCACGGTGTCGACTTCGTTGCCGGCGGCATCGGCATCGATCGCGCCGACGGTGACCGCGGTGGAGACGCAGGCGGGCTCGCCGACGCCGTTCGGGTGCGACTCGTTCCCGGCCGAGATGGTGGTGGTGATACCGACCGAGAGCAGCAGGTAGATCGAGGCCTTCGTCGAACTGCCGTCACAGGCGGTCGCCTGGTTGGTGTCGTCGCCGCCGCTCAGGTTCGCTGAGGCGATCGTGAACGTGTTGCGCAGGTCGTAGACGCGCTGCATCCCGGCGATGAAGTCGGAGTAGTAGAACTGCGCGCACGGCGGATTGCCGTCACAGCCGACGTTGTTGCGGTGGTAGATCTGGATGGCGATGATGTTCGCGCCCGGAGCGACGCCGTTCCCCGGTGAGCCGGTCACGCCCGCTCCCGCGCCGGCCGCGATCCCCGCGACATGCGTGCCGTGCCGGCAGATGTTCGCGGTCCCGTTCAGGCATTGCGCGGTCTCGGCGTCCGCGGATCCGGCGCCGGTCTGGCTCGCGGTCCCGTTCGGGCACAGCGAGACCTCGTTGCTGCCGTTCGTGCTGGAGTAGCAGGCCTCCGACACGATCCGGCTGCCGAAGAACGGGTGGTCGAGGTCGATCCCGGTGTCCAGGATCGCGACGGTCTGACCGGCCCCGGTGAAACCGAGCTGGTGCACCCGGTTGGCGTTGATGAACGGAATACTCTGCGCCAGGCTCGGCGAGCCGACCTTGTCCGGCTGGATCGAGACCACGTTCGGGTCGGCCGCCAGCTCGGTGAGCGCGGCTTTGTCGGCGTCCAGCGCCAGCAACGGGAACGACCGGTAGGTCCGGTTCTGCTCGGCGTTACCGCGGTCGATGTTGTCGAGTACCTCCTGCTTGTCGCCGAGCGCTCCGACCTGGACGATCACGCGGGCCGTTCCTTCGCGGTCCGCCTGTTCGATCAGTTGCCGCTCACCCGGCGACGGGTCCGCGGCGTACGCCGGGACCTGCGTGAGGCTCGCTGCCAGACCGGCCATGGCCAGCGCAACGAACAGTCTTCGGACTTGCATCGTGGTTCCCCCAACTCGATGTCTGTCTCAACCGGAGTGAGACTGGGCGGTGTCGTCCCGCACCGCGGCCACCCGGATCGAGTGCCGCAGCCGGTCGAGGGCGGTCGCGTCGACGGACAGCGCCAGTTGCGGCAGCGCGTCGTACCGCCGGATCACCTGTACGCCGGAGCCCGCGAGCTCGGTCAGTACGGCGTCCTGCGCGGCCCCGATCGCCCGCCGCTGCACCTGGCGCGACTGCTCGTCGAGTTCACCCTCCGGCCGGAAGTCCCCAGCCAGGGTGACGATCACCCTGGACATCCCCGTCGGAACCGGAGTCGCCCCCGGTGCACTGCCCGACCCCGTCGAACAGGCTCCTGTCACCACAAGCCCAGCCGTGAGCAGCGCACACCGGAACCACCCCATGACGACCCCCTCGTCAGCGGCCCGGATTGGCCGCGTTCACATCGTCACGGAGTCCCTTCAGACAGTCTTAAATACAGCTTTCAGAGGACTGCCCGGAGCCGGGCGGCGTAGTCGGCCGCCTCCGCGTCGTCGGCGTACTTCGTCCGCGGCCAGAAGAATCCGCGCAGCCCGTCGCCCTTCGTCCGCGGCACGACATGGACGTGGAGATGCGGGACGGACTGGGAGACGACGTTGTTGACGGCAACGAAGGAGCCCTGCGCGTCGTACGCCGTCCGGACGGCGGCGGCGACCGCGCGCGCCGTCCCGAACAGGGGAACGGTCAGCTCGTCGGGCAGCTCGACCATGGTCGGGACGTGCTCGCGCGGCACGATCAGCGTGTGGCCCTTGAAGACCGGCCGGATGTCGAGGAAGCCGACCACCTCGGGCGTCTCCAGGACGATGTGCGCCGGCGTCGTCCCGGCGATGATCCCGCAGAACAGACAGCCCGCCATCAGCCGAGCTTCTCGTCCACGAAGCACCAGCGCCAGCTCTCGCCGGGCTCGAAACTGCGCATCACCGGGTGCTTGGTCTCGTCGTGGTGCAGGCTGGCGTGCTTGGCCTCGGAGGAGTCGCAGCAGCCGACGTGCCCGCAGCCCAGGCAGAGCCTCAGGTGCACCCACGTGCCGCCGTCGGCCAGGCACTCCTCGCAACCGTCCGGTGTGTTCGGCGCGACCACGGCCGGTGCCTGGAGCAAGTGTTCGCAGCCGCCGGACGCCGAGCCCGGCGCCCGGAGGTCCTCGTACTGACCGCCGACGTCGTCGTCCTCGTCACGGTCCAGGATCGACTCCTCGATGTCGAGCACGGACTGCGCGCGCTGCAGGACCTCGTCGGCGACCAGACCGGCGTCCCGGACCTTGAGGATGTGCGCCCGCTCGGCCTCGAGCATCGCCATCCGCAGCCGCCGGTACGCCTCGCTCGGCGTCTCGTACTCGGTCTCCGGCCGGCCCAGCCGCTCCCACGCGGCCAGCGCGCGCGACTCGCCGCGCTGGCGCAGCACCGCGAGCACGGCCTCCGGGTCGTCCGGCGTGGTGATCTCCTCGAGTTTCTCGATCGCGGCCCGGTGCGCGCCCTGGAGGACGGCGGCCTCCTGCAAGGCGTCCTCCGCCGGGTCGGGCCCGGGCAGCTTGAGCTTGCGGACGACCCAGGGGAGGGTCGACCCGTTCAGCAGCAGCGTGCCACCGGTGACGGCCAGCGCGATGAAGACCAGCACCTCCCGATGCGGGGTGTCCTCCGGGAGGGTGAAGACAGCGGCCAGCGTCACCACGCCGCGCATCCCCGCCCAGCAGACGACGACGAGCGCGCCGAACGAGACCGGGCCGGGCCGCGAGCGGCCGAGGATGCGCCGGGACAGGTAGGTGGTCGGGATGACCCAGATCGGGCGCAGCAGCAGCGTCGCCAGGAAGACCGCGATCGTCGCGGTCGCGATCAGCCAGGCCGGCAGCGGGCTCTCGGACAGTTCGTCGAGAATCCAGCGGGTCTGCAGACCGATCAGCAGGAAGACCGTGTTCTCCAGCAGGAACTGGAACGTGCGCCAGTTGGTCCGCTCCGAGATCCGGGACTTGGCCGACTGGATGATCGGCGCCTTGTGGCCGAGGATCAGACCGGTCACGACGACCGCGAGGACGCCGGACGCGTGCACGGTGTGGTTCTCGGCCGCGACGTACGCGATGAACGGCGCGGTCAGGCTGAGCGTCGTGTCGAGCACCGGGTCGGTGAACCGCTTGCGGATCTTGGCGAGCACGACCGCGACGATCAGGCCGATCGCGATACCGCCGCCGGCGGCGCGGACGAAGTCGATGCTGACGTCGAGCACGGTCGGGGCGACGGCGGCCGCGGCGATCGCCGTCCGCAGGATGACCAGCGCGGTCGCGTCGTTGACCAGGCTCTCGCCCTCGAGGATCGTGACGACCCGCCGGGGGAGTCCCACCCGTTTCGCGATCGCGGTCGCGGCGACGGCGTCCGGCGGGGCGATGACGGCGCCGATCGCGAACGCGGCCCACAGCGGCAGCGGCTCGTAGCCCTGCGCCTCGGCGACGAGGTTGAGCAGCCAGTACGCGACCAGGCCGACGCCGACCGCGGTGAACGCGACCAGCCCGACCGACAGCAGCCCGATCGACCGCCGGTGTTTGGTGAAGTCGACCAGGCTGGTCTTGATCGCCGCGGAGTACAGCAGCGGCGGCAGGAACCCGACCAGCACGACCTCAGGGGCGAGCTCCACCCGGGGAACGAACGGTAGATAGGACGCGGCGACGCCGATCACCACGAGCAACAGCGGCGCCGACACCCCGATCCGCCGAGCCAGCGCGGCCCCGCCCGCCACCACGGCGACCAGCGCAACGATCTCGATCGCGATATGCACGGAGCACAGTCTCTCAGTTCCCCTGGCATTCCCCGCACGCCATCATCTAGCGTGTGCGCAACGGTTCCTGTCGACCACGGGGAGTAACCAATGCGCAGTTTTACTGCTCTGTTGACCGCCTTGGTGCTCTCCGGCGCGAGTCTGATGCCGGCTGCTGCCGCGGACTCGGTGACCACCGGGTGCGTGAACTCCGTGCCTGAGCCGGGGACGACGACGCCGGTGCGGATCTGCTATTCGCTGTTCAAGCCCGCGGCGGCCGCTTCCCGGACCGTCCCGCTCATCTTCCACAGCCACGGCTGGGGCGGCTCCCGGACCAAGGACGCCGCCGCCTTCAAGCCATGGCTGGACGCCGGGTTCGGCGTCCTCAGCTTCGACCAGCGCAGCTTCGGCGAGAGCACCGGCGTCGCCCACGTGATGAACCCGGACTACGAGGGCCGCGACGTGATCAAGCTCGTCGACCTGGTCGCGAGTCTCGACTGGGTGACCCGTGAGGCCCCGGGCGACCCGCTGATCGGCGCGATCGGCGGCTCGTACGGCGGCGGCTACCAGTTCGCCGGCGCGTTCACCGAGCTCCGCGACCGCGGCCGGACCCGCTTCGACGCGCTCGCCCCCGAGATCACCTGGTGGGACCTCAAACAGGCCCTCGCCCCGTCGGAGGCGGCCCGTGCCCTCTGGCTGACCTCCCTGTACGCCGCCGGCGGCAGCCACCTGCCGCCGTCCATCGGCAAGGCGTTCCTCGCCGCGATCGCCACCGGCGGCTGGCCGACCGGCAAACTCGGCCGCGAACTCGACGCCTTCTTCGCCCACAACGGCCCCGCCTGGCACGTCGCCCAGGGCCGCAAACTCGACCTCCCGGTGCTGATCGGCCAAGGCCTGTCCGACAACCTGTTCAACCTCAACGAAGGCCTCTCGAACTTCGCCCGCGCCTTGACCCCGGCCGCCCGCGCCAAGTCCCTCCTGATCGGCTACAACGGCGGCCACACCCTGCCGAGCGTCGTCCCGCCCGGTTTCGCCACCCCCGGCGACCCCTGCTCGATCGCCCTCGGCTCACCGTCGTTCGCCGCCCTGTCGATCCGCTTCATGCGACTCAACCTGCTCGGCCAGTCCACCGGCCTGACCGGCTTCGGCGTCCACCACCTCGCCACCGCCGACGGCCGTTGCGTGACGCAACGAAAGCTGACGCCGAACACCAAGATCCCGGTCGGCAAGATCGCCACCCCCACGGGCGTCGGCGTCCCGGTCAACGTGAAAGTTGCCACCGGCCCCATCACCGTCGCCGGGACGCCGTCCGTCACCGCGAACGTCTACACGATCGTCCCGCGCTCCGGCGCCTTCCTCGCCCTCAGCGTCGGCGCCAGCCCGCTGACCGCGCGCGTCGTCCAGAACAACACGATGCCGCTGCGAGAACCGAAGGCCGCACACGGCGTCCGCCGAACGATCGAGCTCCCCGCGATCGCCGTCGACGTCCCCGCCGGCAAGAACCTCTACCTCACCGTCGCCCCCGTCGCCGACATGTACGCCGGGCAACGCGGCCCGCTCCCCGGCGCGCTCCTGCTCAAGAACACGACCGTCAGCTACCGAACCCTGTCCAAGTAACTCTTGTACACCGTCTGAAACGGCTCATCGTCGGCCACGGCAACCACCAGCCGATCACACGAAGCCTGCGCCCGCGCGATCACCTCGGCCGGATACCCGTACTTCACCTGATGCTCCGCGAACTCGTCCTCGTCGTCCACGAGCACCGTCCCGTCCCGCTTCCGGATCACATCAAGATCCAGATCCACCATCGTCACCAGCTCATCGGCGAACTCCACCGGCGTCGTCACATCGCAGTAGATCTCCGTACTCCGCGGCGCATCATTGAAAATCGCCGTGAACCACTGCTCCCGTGGGAACAACTGCACATGCGCGACCTCCGAGACCAGCTTCAACCCTTCCCCCCGCTGCGACACGCTCCCGACCCGGCCGCCCAGCCACACCCCGTACTCGTCCTCCCCGAGGAACTCCATCCACTGGTGCCAATGCAACGCCCCGTCGTACTTCCGGTAAACGACCCGCACGTCCCGTCCCATCCCCAAAACCTACCCCGCCCCCCGCCCCACTTCTCTGCAACTTCCTGCAATTCCCTGGCCCACCCCCCACCCCCTCGGCCAAGATGTCCCGCCGAACGCACGCCGCCCGGGGAGGACCCACATGCACCACACCCGCCTGAAAAGACGCACCCGCCTCACACTGGCCCTCGCCGCCGCAGTGACCCTGCTGGTCACCGCGCTCCCGGCGTACGCCGCCGACCCACCCGTCCCACCCACCCCGCCAACGGTCACGGCGACCCACAACGGCCAGCCGCTGCAGAACTGCTGGGACCAGCCCAGGTGCCCCGAGACCGTCCGCCTGGGCGAGAAGGTGACCTTCACCTTCGCGGCGACGTCGGCCGATGTCACCGGGTTCGAGTACAGCTGGCCGGGCCAGGGCGCGATTTCGGTCGAGGGATCGACAGTCACCCTGGAGCTGGAGCCGCCGGGCAAGGGACGCCGCGACCTCGAGGTGCGGAGCGTCAACTCGTTCCAGCAGCGCAGCAGCTCGACGTACTTCCTGCTGAACGTCGGCCCGCCGCCCGGCCCGGTCGGGTCCTGGGGCTTCGACGACGGCAGCGGGACGACCGCCGCGGACGGGCCCGGCCTGACACACCCGCTGACGCTGACCGGTGCGACCTTCGAAGGCAGCGGCCGCCTGCACGGCGCGCTGGCCGTCGACGGCGCCGACGACTACGCGAGCGCGACCGGACCTGTCGTCGACACGGCGCAGAGCTTCTCGATTGCGACCTGGGTCCGGCCGGCGAAGCTGTCGAAGCTGGGCGTCGTGGCCGCGGTCAACGGTGTGAACACCACGAGCGTCGGGCTGGGCTACGACCCGTCGTCCAAGCGCTGGGTCCTTGCGCGGACCTCCGCCGACGTCCGCCGTCCGGCCCTGCGCACCGTGTCCTCGAAGGAGCCGCCGGTGCTCGGAGCCTGGTCGCACCTGTTGGCGACGTACGACGCGCCGTCCGGTGTGGCGAAGCTGTTCGTGAACGGCCGCTTGCAGCAGGAGCTGACGATCCCGGCCGCACAAGCATGGCAGGCGACCGGCCCGCTGACCGTGGGCCGCGCGTTGGTGAACGGCGCACCGGCGGGCTACTTCGCCGGCTCGATCGACAACCTCCAGGTCTGGCAGCGGGTGCTGCGCCCTGAGGAGGTCATCGAGGCGCAGGCACCCAGGGAGCCGGACGGCGTCATCGCTGGTGATGCGGCGCACTGGCCGCTCGACACCGCCGTCCGCGGTACCGACCGCGTCTGGCGCTCCCCGGAGACGATCCGCGGCGCTGACCTGACCGTTTCCGGCTTCCCCGGCTCCGACCAGTCCCAGGCCTTCGTCGACGACCCCGAGCGAGGCAAGGTCCTCGAACTGAGCGGCTCGTCCCGAGCGTCCGTCGTCCTCAACCGCCCGGTCGTCGACGCCAGTGCCAGCTTCGAGGTGGCCGTGAAGGTGAAGCTGACCGATCCCACCAAGCCCGGCGTGCTCGTCCGCCAGGGCACCGCAGGCAAGGACTCCTGGCGGCTCGCCTACGAGCCCGACGCCGAGGGAGGCCGCTTCATCTTCGCCCGCGGCAACGCCGGCGCCGCCACCGAAACCGTCGCCACCCTCAAGGTCTACTCGGAATACGGTGAACTCGACGGCTGGCACCTCCTCACCGCCACCTATCGCCTCAGCGACCGCAACCCCGCCGACGACCGAATCTCCCTCGCCTTCGACCTCCGTTCCCGCAGCGGCTCCAGCACCACCTTCACCGCCCCCCGCCGCGACGGCGCCACCACCATCGGCACCCCCGGCCCCACCGGCGCCCCCTTCACCGGCCGCCTCGACAACCTCCGCATCTACGCCGGCACCCCGTCCCCCACCCGCACCTGCACCGACTACCCCGGCACCGACGGCTGCGGCTCCTAACCACCCCAACCCACCCCAACGCCGTCCCGGCCCCACCGGGACGGCGTTGCCACTTCCTGCAACTTCCTGGACACAAAGCGCCACCATCAGGCAGGATGCCCGCTGTTTGAGCTGCCTCGGGGGAGGACCGACGATCCCAACTTGTATGGGTCGTTTGTATGAGTTGTCGCTGTTCGTGACAGCTCGCAGGGCTCAGAGTTAGCACTTCGGGACAGAACCAACAGTGGGGTGGGGAACGTGAGGCGGGGATCTCGAGTCGCTTCGGCATGCCGAAGCGCAGTAGCAGTGCTGGCGGCCGCAGCCGTCCTGACAACCAATCTGCATGCGACGCCGGCCACCGCCGCGCCACCACCGATCCCCAAGGTCGGCCGCGATGCCGCCGAAGCCGCCCGCTTCGCCGCCGCGAGCAACGCGCCGGTCGAGATCGCCGACCGCACGACCGAGACCTCCCAAACCTTCGCCAACCCGGACGGCACGCTGACGGCCGAGATGTCGAACGAGCCGGTCCGCGTCAAGCAGGCCGGCGGCTGGCGCGCAGTCGACGCCACCCTGGAATTTCGTCCGGACGGCTCAGTCGGTCCGAAGGCGGCTGTCTCGCGCATCAGCCTCTCCGGAGGCGGGGCGGGGCCGATCGGCAAGATCGGCCTCAAGCAGGGCAACTGGACGCTGAGATCACCTTGGACACTTCCTCGTCCGGTGTTGTCGGGTAGCACCGCGACGTACGCGGAGATTGCTCAGGGGGTCGATCTCGTGGTCGACGCGACTGTCCAAGGCTTCAGCTACAACCTGGTTGTCAAGACGCGTGAAGCGGCGTCGAACCCAGCGCTGAAGTCGATTCACTTCCCCGTGACGACCGAAGGTCTTTCACTGCGTGCCGACCGAGACGGCGGACCCGCGTACGTGTTCGACGACGGCAAGCTGGCCCTGACAGCCGGGGACGCGATCATGTGGGACGCGGCACGGCAGACGTCCCAAGGAAAGCAAGCCGTGGCAGCCCGTAGCTCGGCCGACCTGGTCGAAGACGGTCCCGCGGGTGCGCATACCGCCGAGATGGAGCTGAGGGGTGACAGCAACGGCCTGACGATGATCCCCGATGCGGACCTTCTCACCGCATCGACGACTGTCTATCCGGTTGTTTTGGACCCGCCAACGACGACCGTCGACCGGAATGCCTGGGCCGCTGCTTGGGAGCTGTACCCGACGACGTCGTTCTACAAGACCACTCACAGTCTCGGGGTCGGTTACGAGGACTACGAACAACACAAGATCGTTCGCTCCTTCTTCCAGTTCGACACCCGCGGCTTCCGTGGCAAGAAGATCATCGCCGCGACCCTGCAGAACTACGAGACGCACTCGGCGAGCTGCGCAAAGCGCCAGGTCACTTTGACCCGCACAACGACGATCACCGACCGTACGACGTGGAACAACCAGCCGGCCGTGCAGCACACCGTCACGACCCAGAGCTTTGCGCACGGATACAACTCGTCCTGTCCTGATGCGTACGTCGAGTTTCCCGTGACCAGCTCACTGGTCGACACCGCCGCCAAGGGCTACGCCAACACGACTTTCCGCCTCGCAGCCACGAACGAGAAGGACGGCAGCGCCTGGAAGCAGTTCAGCTCGTACGGCAAGCTCCGCGTGACCTACGCGACGCCCCCGGACGTACCGCGTCAGCTCGGTCTGACCGATCCCGCCGTCGGCTGTGACGATGCGAGTTCACCGACCAGCGTGGGGTCGATCAACCTTCAGTTCGCCGTCGAGCCGATCCTGCAAGGACGCATCAATGAGCAGAACGCACAGCTCATGGCGGACCTCTGGATCTACAGCAGCACAGGCAATGTCCATCGGCACGAGCAGCGCGGTCCAGCCAGTCCAGGGACGGTCCACAAGTTCTCCTTCCCCAACACGCTGCCGACACACTTCAGCGATGGCGCGACCTATCACTACCGAGCGCGATCGGTGTACAAGCTTCCGGATGGAGCAGAGCTCTACTCCGCCTATACGGCGTGGTGCTACTTCCGGGTCGACAGGTTCGGGCCCCCGGCTCCGATCGTCACGGCGAAATACGGCACCGTCGATGTGCCGAACTGCACGGACAAGCCGGAGTGCCAGCAGATCGCGCCGTTCAATGCTCCGATCACCTTCTCCGTGAAGGGGACGGCCGCAGATGTTGTTCGCCACGAGTACTGGTGGGAAGGGCAAGCCGGCCGCGGTTCCATCCAGGCTCACACCGGGACGAAAGCGCTCATACCTCCACGTGAGGGAGTCAACAAGCTGACTGTCCAGAGTTTCGATCCGGCCGGGCATGCAAGTAAGGACTTGACCGTTTACAAGCTGGCCGTCCAGAACGCGCCGCTGATCGGCGACTGGTCGTTCGACGACGGCAGTGGGACAACCGCGGCCGACGGCGCGGCACCCGCTCACCCACTGAGTGTGCATGGAGGCGGCGCCTTCGATGACGCGGGCAGAGACGGCAAGTCCATTCGCCTGGACGGTGTCGATGACTACGCCGAAACGCCGACGACCGTGGTCGACACCTCGAAGAGCTTTACGGTGTCCGCCTGGGCGCGACTGTGGACGGCGTCCGATGCGACCGTCCTCAGCGCCGCCGGGAATCTGGCCAGCGCTTTCGATCTGTCGTACTCGGCCGCAGCGAATCGTTGGGTGTTCCAGCGCGCCACGACCGACGTGTTGTCTCCGGCGGTCGTCAAGACGACATCCAACGAGCCGGCCGTTCTCGGCGCTTGGACGCATCTGGTCGGTGTCTACGACGCCGTGGACGGCAAGCTACGGCTGTACGTGAACGGCCGGCTGCAGACGCAGGGAAACGTTGCGTTCCCCGCCGACAAGGCCTGGAAGGCAGCGGGCCCGCTGAGTGTCGGTCGTGGTCAGTTCAACGACGTCTTCAAGAACTGGTTCTCGGGGTCGATCGATCGCGTTCAGATCTGGCAGACCGCGCTGAACTCTCAGAAGGCGATGGCGCTGACCGACCTTCGGCGAGATGGCGACGAGGTTGTCGTCGGCCGTGCGGCGCACTGGCCGTTGGACGGCGCTGCCAGGGGCTCAGATCAGATCTGGCGCACCAGTGAATCGGTCTACGGCGCGAACATGGTCATGGGAGGGTTCGGCGCCGGCGGCGATCAGTCCGCCTCGTTCATCCAGGACGACGAGCGTGGCGCGGTTCTGCGGTTCTCCGGTTCGGCTGAGGAAGCGCTGTCACTCCCAAGGCCAGTTGTCGACGCAGGCACGACATTCTCGGTTGCCGTCTGGGTCAAACTGGCCGACGCCACGAAGCCTGCTGTGATTGCCCGTCAAGCAGGCACCGACCGCGACGCATGGCGCCTGGAGTGGAAGCCGGTTGATGCCTTCGAAGGTACCTGGGTCTTCACTCGCGGGTCCGGCGGTGAGGAGGCGGTGGCGAGAGCCGCCCAGGACAACGACGCGGTCACATCCGACTGGCAACTCCTCATCGCAACGTACAACCCTAACCAGGGCGGGTCATCGAACCAGGCGGCGCCCGGCATGATCGGGCTGACAGTGAACTCGAATCAGCAGCCAGGCTCCCTCGTGCCGTACCCGGCGTCCTCTCCTGACCGAGTGGGCAGCACAGTCGTCGGCAAGGGCCGCGGCGCTGACACAGCCTTCGCCGGCCTCGTCGACGACATCCGGGTGTACGTCGGCCCGCTGGTCGACAACGCGATCTGCAGAGAGTTCCCAGACATCAGTGTCCCCGCCTGCCCGTCCGCAGGTTGACAGGAGAGCAACATGGCGAACCGATTCAACGCGCTGACCGCGATGGCAGCTGCCACCGTGCTGCTGGCAGCGGGGCTTGCAGGGCACGATAGCGGCGCCGAAGCCAGCGCTTCGACGTCCGTCCTCCCGCCGACACCGCCGCGGCACGACGCCAAGGTCGAGCAGATGGACCTGGCGGCAGCCAAGAAGTCCGAGGCCGAGCGGACCGAGGCCGAACGTCCGGCTCCTGCCCCGGCTCCGGCCGTCTGGCCCGCTCCGGGTGAGTCGATCGTCCAGCTGGCCGGCCCTCGTAGGGCGGCCGCGGAGTCGGCCGTCCGCCTGACACCGCCGATCACACGGACGAAGTCGGCGGCGACAACTGCCTCGGCAGCACGCGTTCGCGTGCTCGACCGGGCACGAGCTGAGGCTGCTGACGTCTCCGGCTTCCTCTTGACGGTCAGCCGAGCCGACGGAATGAAGGGCAACGCCCCGGCTCAACTGACAGTGGACTACGCCGAGTTCGCGGAAGCTGTCGGAGGTAGTTGGGGCGCTCGTCTCGAGTTGGTGTCGTTGCCACACTGCGCCCTGACGACGCCGGACAAGCCAGGCTGTTTGAAGGCGACGCCGGTTGGCTCGGTCAACAACAATGAGGGTAAGACGGTCTCCGCGCCTGTCACACTCAGCGGTGAAGAGCGGGTCATGGCGGTCACGGCGGCGCAGGCCTCGGGGAACGGGGACTACGGCGCAACGTCGCTGAGTCCCGCGTCGACATGGTCGGCGGGGCGCAACAGCGGTGACTTCACCTGGAACTACCCGCTGCGGGTGCCGCCGGCACCCGCAGGCCCGGCGCCGAGCCTCTCGATCGACTACTCGGCTCAGTCCGTCGATGGAACGACTGCGGCCACCAACAGCCAGCCGTCGTGGATCGGCGAAGGATTCAGCCTCAGCGAGTCGTACATCGAACGCAAGTACGCGACCTGTGAAGACGATGGACAGGCCGGCAAGTTCGACTTGTGCTGGAAATACGACAACGCCACTCTCGTCCTCAACGGTCAGGGGAGTGAGCTTGTCAAGGACACGACGGGCTGGCGGCTGAAGAACGACGACGGCTCGAAGGTCGCTCGGATCGTCACCTCGACGGGTGCGGACGGCGACGAGAAGGAGCAATGGGTCGTCACGACGCTCGACGGCACGAAGTACCACTTCGGTGTCGAGAAGGTCGTTCCCGGTGCCAACGCACCCGTGACGAACTCGGTCTGGACAGTCCCGGTCGCAGGCAACAACAGCGGCGAGCCCTGTCATAAAGCGACCTTCGCCGAATCGTTCTGCGACAACCAGGAATGGCGCTGGAACCTGGATTATGTGGAGGACCCACGCGGCAACGCGATGTCGTTGTGGTACGCCGAGGAGACGAACTACTACGCCAAGAACGGCGTGACGACCGGGACAGCGACCAAGAGCTACACCCGTGGCGGCTACCCGACGAAAATTCTCTATGGCCAGCGAGTAGGCGAGATGACCTCCTCCGCTCCGTTGCAGGTGCATTTCACGACGCAGGAGCGGTGTACCGATAACTGCTCGACGCTGAACAACACGACCAAGGCCAACTGGCCGGATGTTCCCTTCGACCAGATCTGTGCAGCCGGCGCGACGTGTACCAAGACCGGCCCGTCGTTCTTTTCCCGCCGAAGGCTGGACCAGATCACAACGCAGGTCCGAAAGGGGAACGAGTACCAGAACGTAGACCAATGGAAGTTGGCGCACTCCTTCCCGCAGCCGGGTGACAGCATGTCTGGCAAGGCGTTGTGGCTCGCTTCGATCACTCGCTCGGGGGTCGCACCCGGATCGTCCACGGCGACTCCGCTGAAGGTGAGCTTCGGCGGTTTCACCCTGCCGAACCGGGTCGACTCGGATGCTGACGGCATCTCACCGCTGAGTAAGTACCGGGTCGACAAGATCTGGACCGAGACCGGCGCGAAGGTCACGGTCAACTACGCCGAGCCGGAATGCAAGCTGGGCAACATGCCCGCCTCGGCGGCGAGTAATGCGATGCGCTGCTATCCGGTGCACTGGCAGCCGCCTCAGTCGGCGCCGAAAGACGATTGGTTCCATCGGCACGTCGTCTCGCAAGTTCGGGTCGAAGACGTGACTGGTGGCGCAGACGCGGTGGTGACGAACTACTCGTACGGCGGGGGAGGTGCTTGGCACTATCAGGAGAACGCCCTCGTTCCCGCGAAGGAACGCAACTGGTCGGAGTGGCGGGGCTTTCGAACCGTCACCACCAGCTCCGGTGACCCACTGGCGACCGGTCCTCGATCGCGCACAGTCACGTCGTACTTCCGGGGTATGAACGGAGACCGCGCCGGTGTGACGGGAGGAACGAAGTCCGTCTCCGTCCCGGATACTCAAAACGGCACCAGAGTGGACAAGGCGCCGTTGGCCGGACTGGTCCGTGAAGCGATCAACTACGCCGCGAGCGACAGCAACACCGTGGTGACAAGCTCGCTGACCGACTACTGGATTCAGGAGACCGCGGTTCAGACGACCGATAGCGCGGCCGGCATCGTTCGCCGCGCGAACCTGGTCAAGCCGTCGATCGTAACTGCGCGGACCAAGCGGGACGGCGGGCGGCCAGATCTGGTGCACACCGCCGTGACAACGTTCGATCCCGACACGGGTCTTCCGGTCACCTCGGAGGACCAAGGTGACGAGGGGGAGGTGGACGAGACATGCAGCGTCACGTCCTACGCCAAGAACGCGACCATGCGGGGCTACGTGTCCCGGGTCGTCTCGTCGAAAGGCAAGTGCGATGCCGAATCGGCGAACCCTCCGGAGAGCAGGCTGATCGGCGATCAGCGGAGCTTGTACGACGGCCAGGCGTTCGGCGTCGCTCCGACGAAGGGCAATCTGACCGCGAAACAGCGCGTCGGCAGCTACTCGTCGGCAGGCGTACCGAGTTATCAGACGACGGTGACGACGACGTACGACGCCCTCGGCCGCTCCAAGTCGTCGACCGATGCGCTGGGACGCACGTCAACGACGAACTACGTGCCTGCTGGGGCCGGCGCTCTGGAAGAGATGGTCGCGACGTCGCCTCCGCTGGTTGCGAGTAATCCGGACAGCGGCTTCAAGGCAACGACGCGCTATCGGCCGGAATGGGGCCTCAAGACACAGACGATCGACCCCAACGGCAAGATCACCGATCTCGACTACGACTCGCTCGGGCGCCTGACGGCGGTCTGGCTTCCGAACCAGTCGAAGGCGGACAAGAAGCTCCCGAACATGCGGTACACCTACGCGATCTCGCCGTCGGTTCCGTCGTACGTACGCACTGACGACCTGAATATCAACGCGGACGGATATCTGTCCGGCTTCGTCATCTACGACTCGCTGCTGCGCAGCCGCCAGACACAGGCAGTTGCTCCGAACGGCGGACGTCTGATCAGCGAAACGAAGTACAACACCCGCGGTCTGCCTGTTGTGGAGAACAAGGATCTGTGGAACTCGTCAGGTCCTTCGGGCACGCTGGCGCGAATTCTGGACACCGAGGTTCCGAACCAGACGATTCTGACCTATGACGGCATGGGCCGTCAGACGGAGTCGACGTTCGCGGTCTCGGCGCAGCCGCGGTGGTCGACGCGGACGCTGTACGGCGGTGACACGATCACCACCTTGCCGCCGAGTGGGAAGCCTGCGACCGCAGAAGTCAAGGATGCGCGTGGTCGGGTGATCGAGCGCCGCGAGTACGACGGCCCAACCGTCACTCCTGGCTTCATCCCGAGCAAGTACACCTATGACGCCGCTGGGCAGCTGGCACAGATGACCACCGCTGGAGCGACGTGGTCCTTCGACTACGACCTACTCGGGCGGAAGACAGCCTCGACGGACCCGGACTCCGGGACGACCTCGTACGAATACGACGCGGCCGATCGACTGGTCGCGGTTGCGAACGCGAACCAGAAGAAGCTGATCACCAGCTACGACGTCCTGGATCGTAAGACGGCCGTACACGAAGGGAACAAGACCGATCCTGGCCTCCGGCTCAGCTGGGACTACGATCGAGCGGGTAATCTCGGCCAGCTGTATCAGAGCAACCGTTACCCGACGGGCAAGGCCGGTCCGGTCTACAGATCGCGGGTCAGCCAGCGCAACGTGCTCTACAAGCCGACGCTGATGTCCCTGATCATCCCGGACGCGGAAGGTTCCGAGCTGGCTGGGACCTACTCGACCACAACGGAGTACCTGCCTGACGCCGAGTCGGTCTCGTGGACTCAGATTCCAGGTGGCGGTTCACTCGGCTCCGAGGTGCTCACCTTCACCTACAACAACCTCGCGCAGCCGGTCTCGATGAAGAGCGGTAACGCCGTCTACGTGAACAGCGTCAGTTACACCGCGCACGGCGATCCGGAACGCTACGACCTGGGCTCGCTGAACAACATGCCCATCTCGAACAGCTTCGAGGTGGGTACCAGACGCCTGCTGAACAGCTCGTCCGGCGTTGGGCAGTTCGCTGCCAACCACCTCTACTCCTACGATCCGGCCGGCAACCTGCTGAAGGACGACAACAAGGTCGGCGGTGACGCACAGTGCTACAAGTACGACGGGCACGCCCGTCTGATCGACGCCTGGTCTCCGGGCGACGCCAACTGCGCGGCGGCGCCGTCGACTGCCGGTCTCGGTGGCCCCGCACCGTACTGGCAGTCCTGGACCTACTCCGCGGGTGGTCTTCGCCTGACTCAGACGGACCACACCTCAGCTGGGGACACCAAACAGACCTACGGCTACGGCTCGACGCAGCCGCACGCGCTCAAGTCGGTGACGACCATCGGCGCGGTCCCGAAGCCAACGACGTCCTACGCCTACGATTCCGCGGGTAACACGACGACGCGGCCGGACCCCTCGAGCGGCGTCCAAGCTCTGACCTGGAACGCCGAGAACAAGCTGGCAAAGCTCGAGAACGTCGCCGGCGACACGTCGTACGTCTATGACGCCGACGGCAACCTCATCCTGCGCAAGAGCCCAGACGAGACCGTCCTGTACGTGGGCTCTCTGGAGATCACCCACGACAAGACGAACAACGCCCTGAGCTCGCGACGCGAGTACGCCATCAACGGCCAGACCGTCGCGGTCAGGTCCAGCGCCACCGAACTGGACTGGTTGATCCCCGACCATCACGGTACGTCCAGCGTCGCTGTCGACTCGAAGACCCTGATCGCGACGAAGCGGTACACAACCCCGTTCGGCGAGCGCCGCGGCGCCGAACCCGTCGCCTGGCCCGACGACCACGGCTTCCTGGGCAAACCAGAAGACGACAACACCGGCCTGACCCACATCGGAGCCCGCGAGTACGACCCCGGCATCGGCCGCTTCATCAGCGTCGATCCCTTGATGGACCCGACCGACCCCCACCAGATGCTCGGCTACACCTACGGCAACAACAACCCGCCCACCATCTCCGACCCCACCGGCCTGATCAACCAGGACCACGGCGGTCATGGCCCCAGTACCGGCGGTGGTGGCGGCGGTGGTGGAGGTGGAGGTGGCGGTGGAGGTGGAGGTGGCGGTGGAGGTGGAGGTGGTAAGGGAGGCGGTACCAACCAAGGCGGTGGTGGAGGCGACGACGGTGGTGGTGGCAACGACAGCACCAACACCAGCCGCAAGGGCCGCTGGGACAGCACCATCGACTACGTCACCAAGAAATTCGACAGAAGTCGAACCCCGAGCGGAGATGTCGGCCAAGGCATCATTCTCGCTGCCCTGGAGTCGGCCCGCGGCACCACCCAACTGGCCCAGCAGGCCTGGGCTTGCGCAGGCTTCGACCGAAACTCCTGCGGCGTCACCACCCAGGATCTCGGAATCTTTGCCAGAGACCCCAATGCCGCAATCGGCAAAGGCGCCATCGCCTCCGCCAAGTCAACCTTCGAGCCGGTCAAGGATGACGTAGCCGCAGGAAACATCAACCGCGCCGTCGGCCGCGCCCTCGAGTTCCCCCTGGAACTCCTCGTCGGAACCAAGGGCGCCGGCGCCCTTGGCAAGCTGTTGAAACCAAGGTCGAAGACCAAGGCATCCGGCGCCTGCAGCTTCGCCGGCGCAACTGCTGTCCTGATGGCCGACGGCACCCACAAGCCGATCAAGGACATCAAACCCGGCGACTTGGTCCTGGCCACCAATCCCAAGACCGGCGAACGAGCCGCGAAGACCGTCCTGCAGACCTGGGCTCACGACGATACGCTCACCGACCTCGTAGTAGTCGGCGGCAAGGTCTCCACCACCGAAGATCACCCGTTCTGGTCCGTCACCGATGCCCGCTTCGAACGCGCAGACGAACTGGCACCAGGTGAGCTGCTCCTCGGGGCGGATGGCCGCGCAGTGCGAGTGTCGGGACTTGTGCCGCGTGCTTCAGTACAGGCGAGGGCCCATAACCTGACTGTGGCGGACATTCACACGTACTATGTGGTGGCCGGCAACTCGCCGGTACTCGTCCACAATACAAATTGCGTTGATGCGATGCTGGACGATACGTCGGAAGCCTACGTTCGAGGTAAACACGTAGTTGGCGGAAGTAACGTCACGTCCAGTAAGAGTGTCTTCAATTCCAATGTCGATCTTGACCACCTGGTTGATGCTGCAAATCGATGCAAGTGTCACGGTCCGAACCGCAACGGAAATTTTGAACGTGATGTCAATGCGGAAGGCGTGATTGGCCGTCTGTCAGCAGATGCCGGTGGGTTGCCAACGACCTGGTATCGCGTCGTTCAAGACAAGTATGGCGGAGTGGTAACGATGCATCCAATCCCACAGCCGGCGGTGCCGAGGTGAGTGGTGGAGGGTCGTTGTGGTCCGTGCGGGACGAGGCTGTGAGGACGGAAGGAGTTCCAATGGGTCTCGATGTATACGTTGAAGATCAGAACCATCGTAGGGAACGCATGAGTCAGGAAGTCGGCGTGTGCTTCGAGTCGATACTGCCGCATGTTGGCGTTGAAACGCTTCTGGCGGGCGTCCATCTCCACGGTGATACAATGTTCAATTCTCCCCAGCTGGATCGCATTATCAATGAGATTGATGTCTTGGTTGAGCAAGGCGTCGGCGATCGGGGTGACCTGGACAAGCTGAGGTCAATACTTGACACGGTGGTCAGGAGTAGGGGTTATTTATGGATCTCCGGTGATTGATTGGCTTGCGGCAAGGTGCGATCCCATCGAGGTCCTGGGCGGCGGTTGGTGTGACGAGAGTCTTGCCTCCTGCCGCCCGCATCAAAGCAGCTGAATCGCAGGTTCTGCGAGGAGGGTGACGCGGACTGTCGCACGTCGTCGCAGGCGGTGTTCTCGCGGTTGGCGGCTCGGGTTGCCCGTTGTCGGGGCAAAGATCGATTGGCGAAAGCTGGCTCGTGGTGGCCTCTTTCGAGGGGCATGTGGACGTCGTGGATCGGCTTGGACTTCGATGATATTCCGTCCGCGAGGGAGGCATTGCAAGAGCTTGGTGAATCTATTATGAGAAACGGACTCCGTGAAGGCGGATTCGCGGTCTGCTGTATCAAGGGAAATGGTAGCGCTGTCCTTCGAACAGCTTTAAAATAGAGATAGTTTTTGATGCAAGACAAGCCATTCTGGATGCTGGAGACTCGGGACGAGCTTGCGGTGGTGCGGGCGATACTTGTTCGCAGGTTTCCAGCTGAGTACCGGTTGTTTGCTGCGAGTCTCGAAAGTGTTGATCCTCTTGATATCGTCTATCCAGGTAACCCTGGGGAATATGATGATGTCGTACGGGAAATGCTGGTGCTGGCTGCCGCGACTGCCTGGTCCGCCCGGGCTGTTGATCGCGGGCGTGTTGGGGATCTCGTCAGGATCAGTCTCGAGCGATGCTTCGAGGAGCGCGCGGATGAGTCCAGTGTGTGGCGGGTGGTCGATCTTATTCTTCAGGGTAGGGGGGCCCTTGAGGGTGGAAGGTCGGCGACGTGATGAGGGCGAAAGTTGCAGCTACTGTGACTCGCAGCGGAGTCATCTTGCGGCTGACGGAGACGCAGATGCAGTTGGTCGGTGAAGCGCTCAGGTTTCAGGCGGATCGCTCGGACGGTGATGGCCGCTCGACTGTGCGCCTCGGCGTTGATCGTGCAGGTGTTGCCCGGATAATGAAGAAGGTTGCCGGGGCAAATTCAGAGTTTCAGCTCGAAGAGGTGCACGTGCTGTTCGCGGCTCTGGTGACTGGTCCGGTGATGATGCCTTCTGAAGAGGCGTTCTATGAACGAGTTGGCTTCTTCAGGGAAGATTCGTTTGCGCTGGCTATCGGTTTGATGAACGCTATCGGGGAAGCGTTTGGCGCGGACGCTGGAAGCGTCTAGGTGGTCGAATGCGGGGTGGGGAGAGCTTGGGTGATCTTCGGGAGGATGAGTTGCCCTTGAGTGAGCCGTTTTGGGGCCAGTTGGACGCCGGGGAGATGGCGGTGGTCCAGAGGGTGTTGCGGCGGCGGTTTCCGCAGGCTTATGCGGCTCTGGTGGCTAGTCTGAATGAATCGGATCCGCTGGATGTGATTTATCCAGGGTATGACGATGAATATTCCGATGTGGTTCGGGAGGCGCTCGTTCTGCTGGCTCCTGTGCGGGGGGAGCTGGCGAGGGTTCGTGACGAGGAGTTGCGGCGTCTGATGGTTGAGGCGCTGGCTCGATGCTTCGGTGAGGAAGCGGATGAAGTGCGGGTGGATCGCCTGGTTGGGCTACTCCGGGTGCCTTCGGGTGCGGCGGAGGGGGCGGAGTGAGGGCTGGGGGCTGTTTCGTCGGGGGTTGCAGGAAGGTGCAAGTTTGCTGGGTGGGGTGGATTGTGTACTGAGGGTGGTTGAGGATGGGGGATCGCGGTTTTGCCGCGGGTTGATCGGCCCGCGTCGGCTCAGGGGGGCTCCTAGCCGGCGGGGGCCGGTTGCTGTTAGAGGGACTTGAGGGCTGTTAGGTAGGGCTGGTAGGCGGTGGTGAAGGGTTCGGCGGTGGTGATGGTGGCGGCCAGGTGGGTGCAGGTGGTGCGGGCGGTGGCTACTACTTGGGGTGGGTAGGCGTACTGCAGGCGGTGGGCTTCGAATTCGTCTTCGTCCATGACGCGGACGGTGCCGTCGCGGAGGAGGCGGATGTCGAGGTCGAGGTCGACGAGGGTGACGGTGCCGACGCCGAATTCGGGGGGCATGGTGATGTCGCAGTAGATGCGGGTGGGGTGGGGGGTGTCGTTGAAGAGGGCGGACCACCATTGGCCGCGGGGGAAGAGGCGGACCCGGTGGTGGTCGACGGTGATCCAGGTGCCGTCGGCGCGGCGGGCGCGCTGGCCGGGCAGGGAGCCGACCCAGAGGCCGTGTTCGTCTTCGCCGAGATGGACGGCCTCCATGAGGCGGTGCGGGGCGCCGTCGTACTTGGTGAACAGTGTCGTCACCTGCTGCATGCGGTCACTGTAGGGGAGACCCCGAACTAATCACCGTCAGTGAGCGTCTCAGGAAGTGAGATTCTTGGCACGCCCCGGCCGGGTTCGGTTTCGCGGGAGCGGATGCATAGACTCAAGCATTCGAGGACGACCTGGTGGGAGGAGCTCGATGCGCGTGCTGGAGACGGTCGGCGGGCCGGCTGATCTGAAGAAGCTGACCCCTCAGCAGCTCACCGATCTGGCGGCGGAGATCCGCGACGTGCTGGTCGAGACCGTGTCGCGGACCGGCGGTCACCTGGGTCCGAACCTGGGCATGGTGGAGATCACCCTCGCGATGCACCGGGTCTTCGAGTCGCCGCGGGACCGGCTCGTGTTCGACACCGGGCACCAGACGTACGTGCACAAACTGCTGACCGGGCGGGCGCCGAAGTTCGACACGCTGCGTCAGCAGGGCGGTCTGAGCGGGTACCCGAGCCAGGCCGAGTCCGAGCACGACCTGGTCGAGAACAGCCACGCCTCGACGTCCCTGTCGTACGCCGACGGTCTCGCCAAGGCCTACAAGATCCGCAAGGAGGACCGGCACGTCGTCGCGCTGATCGGCGACGGCGGGCTCACCGGCGGGATGGCCTGGGAGGCGCTGAACAACATCGCCGCGGCCGACGACCTCAAGCTGGTCGTGATCGTGAACGACAACGGGCGCTCGTACAGCCCGACCGTCGGCGGCCTGGCGACGCATCTGACCAGCCTGCGCACCAACCCGCGGTACGAGAAGATCCTCGACCTGATCAAGAAGAACCTCGGCCGGACGCCGTACGTCGGCCCGCCGATGTACGAGGTGCTGCACGGGGTGAAGAAGGGCCTCAAGGACATGCTCGCCCCGCAGGGCATGTTCGAGGATCTCGGCCTCAAGTACGTCGGCCCGGTCGACGGCCACGACCGGCAGGCGATGGAGGACGCGCTGCGCAGCGCGAAGGCGTTCGGCGGGCCGGTCATCGTGCACGCCGTCACCCAGAAGGGCTTCGGGTACGCCGCCGCCGAGCAGGACGAGGAGGACAACTTCCACCAGGTCCGCCCGGCCAGCAAACCGCGCGGCTGGACGGACGTCTTCGCCGACGAGCTGGTCCGGATCGGGCACCGGCGTCCGGATGTGGTCGCCATCACCGCCGCGATGCTGCACCCGACCGGTCTGCACCAGTTCGCCCAGGCCTTCCCGGAGCGGACGTTCGACGTCGGGATCGCCGAGCAGCACGCGGTCACCAGCGCGGCCGGCCTCGCGATGGGCGGTCTGCACCCGGTCGTCGGCCTGTACGCGACCTTCCTGAACCGCGCCTTCGACCAGCTCCTGCTGGACGTCGCGCTGCACAAGTGCGGCGTCACCTTCGTCCTCGACCGCGCGGGCGTCACCGGGGACGACGGCGCCAGCCACAACGGCATGTGGGACATGTCGATCCTGCAGGTCGTCCCGACGCTGCGGCTGGCCGCTCCGCGGGACAGCACGCGGCTGGTCGAGCTGCTGAACGAGGCGGTCGACGTGAGCGACGCCCCGACCGTACTGCGGTACGCGAAGGGCGAGGTGTTCCCGGATATCGACCCGATCGACCGGGTCGGCGGCCTCGACGTCCTGCACCGCTCGGGGACCGACGTCCTGCTGGTCGGGATCGGCTCGATGGCGGCGACCGCGATGGACGTCGCCGACCGGTTGCAGGCCCAGGGGATCGGGGTGACCGTGGTCGACCCGCGCTGGGTGAAGCCGGTCGACCCGAAGCTGGCCGAGCTGGCGCCGAAGTTCAAGCTGGTCGTCACTGTCGAGGACAACGGGCGGGCCGGCGGCTGCGGCGCGATGATCGCTCAGGCGCTGCGCGACGCGGGTGTCGATACGCCGGTGCGTGACTTCGGCATCCCGCAGCAGTTCTTGGAGCATGCGAAACGTGCGGCGGTCCTGCAGGAGATCGGCCTCACCGGGCAGCAGATCGCCCGTGACGTCATCGAGGCCGTCGCCCAGGTCCAAGGGGCGATCGATGAGCCGGCGCCGGTCAATCGGCCGGCAGGCGCCTGAGGCGGCGGGTCTGACCCGCGCGCGCGGCCGAGCCGCGGCGCGCGGGGAGAAAGGCGTGGGGAGCGCGCCGCCGGTCGCGGGGTGGCGGGGCTTGGGCTGGGGGCGTTGCTGAGTGGGGCGGCATGCGGCGCCGGCTCGGCGGCGGCGGAAGGGGCGGGCGCGGACGCCGGTTTGGCCGTTCTTGGTGTCGTTGGTGCTGGTGGCGGCGGCTGTGGCGGGTGGGCTGGCGTTGCATCGGTCGACGGAGCGGACGGCGGTGGGGGAGCAGGCGCCGAAGGGGCCGACGATTGATCTGGCGGCGCGGGCGGCGGCTGTCGACAAGGTGCTGAAGCGGCGGGCTCAGGCGGTGCTGAGTGCGGACCGGAGTGCGTTCCTGGCGGATGTGGATCCGGCGAACTCGGCGCTGATGCAGCGGCAGCGGACGCTGTACGACAACCTGCGGCAGTTCGGGTTCGGGCGGCTCGCGTACCACCAGCTCAGCCAGCAGTACGACGACGCCGTCAGTCGCAAGTACGGCCCGTCGACGTACCTGGTCGCGGTCGCGATGACCTACCAGATCCGCGGGATCGACAGCGTCCCGGTGCGCGCGATGCTCGGCTACACCTTCAGCCAGCGCGCGGCCGGCCACTGGGTGCTCGTCTCCGACAGCGACCTCGACAAGCGCTTGCCCAGGGGTTCGCACCAGGAGGCCTGGGACACCGGCGAGGTGCTCGTCAAACGCGCTCCACGGGTCCTTGTGGTCGTGGAGAAGGGCGAGCAGCAGCTGGCGGCCAAGCTGGTCCGGATGGCGACCAGCGCGGTCAAGGCGGTCAGCAAGAGCTGGCCCGGCGGCTGGACCGGCGCGGGCGTGGTGATCGCGCTCGACGACAAGGTCGTGCGCGGCGCCGACTACACCGTCCCGCAGAACGCCGAGGACGCGCTCGCGATGGCGACCTGGGTCTACCGCACCCTGCCCGGCGAGACCACCGGCGGCGGCGAGCGCGCCGACTCCTACGTCGTGATCAACCCGCGCAATCGCTCGAAGGTCGACCAGCGCACGCTCGCCCACGAGTTCACCCACGTCGCGACCGCGTCGTACGGCGCCGCGGCCCCGCGCTGGCTGGTCGAGGGCGCGGCGACGTACGTCGAGTTCCTCCCGATGGACGGCGCCGAGGACCTCGCCCTGGGCAAGTACCGCCAGCAGGTCCGGACGAAGTACCTGGCCAAGGCGAAGAGCCTGCCCCCGGACGCCGGCTTCTTCCAGACCGCCGACAGCTCGTACCCGCTGTCGTGGCTGGCGGTCGACTACCTCTTCGACCGGTTCGGCGGTACCGAGGTCGCCACGCTCTACCTCGAGCTGGCCAGCCTGGGCACCACCCAGGCCGAGCGGGACCGGATCATGATCGAGCACGTCGGCCTCGACGAGGCCAGTTTGTTCCGGGCCCTGAAAGCCGCCGCCGCGTCCTGACCGGCGTGTCGGTGGTGAAGTCCGCCGAACCGAGTAAGGTGGCCGGGCTGTGACAGACGGGTACTCGGAGGAACGACCCGACGTGAGTGCGACCATCCCTAGCGCCCCGCCGCCAGGCGCTCCGGCTGGCCCCCGCCGTTGGCTGGGGTTGCTGCTGGCGGTAGCACTCGTGTCCGGCGGCGTGGTGTACGCCGTGGACGCGCGCACCGACGACGCCGAAACCCGGCGCGCCGCGATCCCGGCGACCCCGGGCGACGGGCCGAAGACGCCGTCCAAGGCCGGGCAGGCGCTGATCGCCCGGCGGGTGGCCGTCGACTCGATCCTGATCCGGCGCGCGCAGGCCGTACAGACCCGCGATCTCAAACTCTTCCTGCGCGACCTCGACCCGTCGAACAAGACGCTGGTCGCCCAGCAGAAGGTCCTGTTCGCGAACCTGGTCGACATCGGGTTCACCGAGCTGGGCTACAGCCAGGCCGAGGAGCGCTTCTCCTCGGAGATCATGAAACGCCGCGGCCGCACGGTCTACCTGGTCCGGGTGCTGATGCGCTACCAGATCCCCAAGGTGGACGTCGCCCCGGTCACCACCGAGCTCGGCTACACGTTCATCAACCGGGCCGGCCGCTGGGTGCTCGCCGATGACGACGACCTGGACAAGGACCTCGGCCCGGGCGCGCACCGCGAGGCCTGGGACCTCGGCCGGATCGACGTCGTCCGCGGCCCGCGGGCGCTGGTCGTGGTGGAGAAGGGCGACGCCGCGCGCGGCCGCGCGATCCTGGGCGAGGCGGCCGAGAGCCTGCAGGAGGTCGCGGACTACTGGCCGCGGCGCTGGCGCGGCGCGGTGCTGATCATCGCGCTCGACGAGACCGAGGTCCGCGACGCCCGGTTCGCCGACGAGGACATCGAGTCGGCGGCCAGCGCGGGCTCGACGTTCTCCTCGCTGCCCGGTCAGGACACCGCCGACGGTACGGTCGCCGGCGCGTACATCGTGATCAACCCGTCCGAGCGCCCGCGCGTCGACGAGATCCTGCTGTCGCACGAGATCACCCACGTCGCGACCGCCGACCTCGGCGGGTACGAGCCGCTGTGGCTGGCCGAGGGCGCCGCGGAGTACGTGTCCTGGCGCGGGATCGAGGCGATCAGCGGCCCGGAGGGCGTGGCCGAGTGGGAGCAGGAGGTGATCGACGACGCCCTGCCGACGCTGCAGTCGTTGCCGACCGACCTCGGTTTCTACGACAGCTCCGCCGACGTGTACGGCGTCAGCTGGCTCGCCGTCCGCTTCCTGGTGCAGCGGATCGGCCTGGACGGCGTCGAGGAGCTGTACGACGACATGGCGCGACACGGCATCGATCAAGTGTCGCGCGACCGCATCCTGCTCAGCCGCAGCGGTCTCACCGAGGTCACGTTATGGACGTCATTACGGACTTACCGGCCGCGACGCTGAGTGCCGAATTGACCTCGCGCGGTCAGACAGGCAGGCTCGGAGGGTTCCGTCCTGTCTTGAAATAAGACGCAGTCGAGGAGGCGCAGATGAGCATTGTGCGGAAGAAGACGATCGAGCAATCGATCGCGGACACCGACGAGCCGGAGTACCAGCTCAAGAAACGCCTCACCGCCCTGGACCTCACGGTCTTCGGCATCGGCGTCATCATCGGCGCCGGGATCTTCACCCTGACCGGGCGCGCCGCGAAGGCGTACGCCGGCCCTGGTATCGCCCTGTCGTTCGTGCTGGCCGCCGTCTGTTGCGCGCTGGCCGCGCTCTGCTACGCCGAGTTCTCGTCGACCGTCCCGGTGTCGGGTTCGGCGTACACGTTCTCGTACTTCTCCCTCGGTGAGATCTTTGCCTGGATCATCGGCTGGGACCTGCTGCTCGAGCTGATGCTCGGGGCAAGTGTCGTGGCGCAGGGCTGGTCGACGTACGCCGCTCTGTTCCTGGAACAGATCGGCTTGAGCTGGCCCGAGTCGATCGGGCCGGACAGCGATGTGAACCTGCTGGCGATGCTGCTGGTCCTGGTGCTGACGACGCTGGCGACGATCGGTATCAAGGAGTCGCTGCGGGTCAACCTGGTGCTCGTCGCGGTCAAGCTGTTCGTCGTGCTGTTCGTGATCGTGGCCGGCCTGTTCTACATCAAGGGTGAGAACCTGACGCCGTTCATCCCGCCGAGCGTGCCGGCCGAGGGCGGCGACGTGACGATCACGACGCCGCTGTTCCAGGCGCTGTTCGGGGTCGAGCCGTCGACCTTCGGCGTGATGGGCCTGATCTCGGGCGCGTCGCTGGTGTTCTTCGCGTTCATCGGGTTCGACGTGGTCGCGACCACCGCCGAGGAGGCGAAGAACCCGCAGCGCGACCTGCCGCGCGGCATCATCGGCTCGCTGGCGATCTGCACCGTGCTCTACGTGCTGGTCTGCATCGTCATCACCGGCATGGTGAAGTACACCGATATCAACGGCGAGGCTGCGCTGGCCGAGGCGTTCCGCTCGGTCGGCCGCGGCGGGTTCGCGACGCTGATCTCCGCCGGCGCGGTGGCCGGTCTGACGACCGTCGTCCTGACGCTGATGATCGGCGCCGCGCGCGTCGTGTTCGCGATGAGCCGCGACCACCTGATGCCCAAGCAGCTCGGCAAGACGCACCCGAAGTGGGGTACGCCGTACCGGCTCACGATCGGCATCGGCGTCCTGGTCGCGATCGTGGCCGGCGTGACGCCGATCGGCAAACTCGAGGAGATGGTGAACATCGGCACGCTGGCGGCGTTCACGCTGGTGTCGATCGCCGTCCCGCTGCTGCGGAAGAGCCGGCCGGACGTCGAGCGTTCGTTCCGGGTGCCGTGGAGCCCGGTGATCCCGATCCTCGCCGCGGCGATCTGCATCTACCTGATGCTGAACCTGTCGATCGAGACCTGGCTGCGGTTCGGTATCTGGATGCTGCTCGGCGTCGTGATCTACGCGGTCTACGGCTACCGGCGCAGCCGCGTCGGTGTCGAGGAGCGCACCGGCGAGCAGACGAAGGCGTAGCGAAGTACAGCGATTGAGGGGTGGGCTCGGAGCCCACCCCTCACGTACGTCAGGCCAGGCTTGCGATGCCCTTGGGGAGGAAGCGCGCGCCGTTGACCTTCTCGGCGATACCGGACCGGTCCAGGTACGGCGTGATGCCGCCCAGGTGGAACGGCCAGCCGGCGCCGAGCAGGAGGCAGAGGTCGATGTCCTGGGCCTCGGCCACGACGCCCTCGGCGAGCATGATGTGGATCTCCTCGGCGAGGGCCGTCAGCACCCGGGTGCGGAGCTCGTCCGGGGTGGAGGGCTGGTCGCCGACGGTGACGAGGGCCTCGACGTCGGGGTCGACGACGGGTTTGCCCTCGGGCCAGACGTAGAAGGACTGCTTGCCGGCGGCAACCACCTTCGCGAGGTTGGCGGAGACGGCGAACCGGTCGGGATAAGCGCGGTTCATGGTCTCGGCGACATGCAGGGCGACCGGGAGGCCGACCAGCTGGAGCAGGACGAAGGGCGGCATCGGCAGGCCGAGGGCGGACAGCGCCTTGTCGGCCTCGGGGATGGGCGTGCCTTCGTCGACGGCGGCCGAGACCTCGCCGAGGAAGCGGGTGAGTAGCCGGTTGACGACGAACGCGGGAGCGTCCTTCACCAGCACACACGACTTCTTCAGCTTCTTGCCGACCGCGAACGCGGTGGCCAGCGTCGCGTCGTCGGTCTGGCCGGCGCGGATGATCTCCAGCAGCGGCAGCACGGCGACCGGGTTGAAGCAGTGGAAGCCGACCACCCGCTCGGGGTGCTCCAGATCCGCGGCCATGTCGGTGATCGACAGGGACGACGTGTTGGTCGCGAGGATCGCGTCCGGCCGGATGATCTTCTCCAGGTCGGCGAAGATCGTCTTCTTCAGCTGCAGCTCCTCGAAGACGGCCTCGATCACGAAGTCGGCGTCGGCGAAGACCGAGCGGTCGACCGAGCCGGTGACGAGCGCCTTCAGCTGGTTCGCCTTGTCGGCGCGCAGCCGGCCCTTGCCGAGCAGCTTGTCGATCTCACCGTGGACGTACCCGACGCCGCGGTCGACCCGCTCCTGATCGAGATCGGTCAGGACGACGGGCACCTCCAGCCGGCGCGCGAACAGCAGCGCCAGCTGACCGGCCATCAGCCCCGCGCCGACGACGCCGACCTTGGCCACCGGCCGGGCCAGCGACTTGTCCGGCGCGCCGGCCGGCCGCTTGGCCCGCTTGTTCACCAGGTCGAACGCGTACAGACCCGAGCGCAGCTCCTCGCTCATGATCAGGTCGGCGAGCGCCCCGTCCTCGGCCGCGAACCCGCGGTCGCGGTCGTTGTCCTTCGCCGCCGCGATCAGCTCGAGCGCCCGGTACGGCGCCGGCGCCGCACCGCTCACCTTCACATCGGCGAACGCCTTGCCCCGGGCGACCGCCGCGTCCCACGCCTCGCCGCGGTCGATCTCCGGACGCTCGACGACGACCTCGCCGGTGAGTACCTTCGAGGCCCAGATCAGCGACTGCTCCAGGAAGTCGGCCGACTCCAGCAGGACGTCGCCGATCCCGAGCTTGACCGCCTCCGGGCCGCTGAGCATCTTGTTCTGGTTCAGCGCGTTCTCGACGACGACCTTCACGGCGTGGTCCGCGCCGATCAGGTTCGGCAGCAGGAAGTTGCCGCCCCAGCCCGGCAGCAGCCCGAGGAACACCTCGGGCGTCGACAGCATCCCGGCCGCGACCGAGACCGTCCGGTACGACGCGTGCAGCGCGACCTCGAGCCCGCCGCCGAGCGCGACGCCGTTGACGAACGCGAACGACGGCTTGCCGCCGTCGACCAGCTTGCGCAGGACGCCGTGGCCGATCTGGCCGAGCGCCAGCGCCTGGTCCCGGCCGGTCAGCTTCGGGACGCCGGTCAGGTCCGCGCCGGCGGCCAGGATGAACGGCTTGCCGGTGACGCCGATCGCGACGATCTCGTCCCGCGCGAGCGCGGCGTCGATCGCGGTGTTCAGCGAGCCCAGGCCCTTCGGCCCGAACGTGTTCGGCTTGGTGTGGTCGTGCCCGTTGTCGAGCGTGATCAGCGCCATCAGGCCGGCCTTGCCCGGCAGGACGACGTCCCGCGAGTGCGCGAGCGTGACGACCTCGTCGGTCGAGAGCTCCGAAGCGCTGTCGATCAGTTCCTGCAGGCTCATGCGGCCGCGCCTTCCCAGTTCGGGTTCTCCCAGATGACAGTTCCGCCCATGCCGAGGCCGACGCACATGGTGGTGAGGCCGTAGCGGACCTCGGGGCGCTGCTCGAACTGCGTGGCCAGCTGGTTCATCAGCCGGACGCCGGACGACGCGAGCGGGTGGCCGTAGGCGATCGCGCCGCCGTACGGGTTGACGCGCGGGTCGTCGTCCGCGATGCCGTAGTGCTCCAGGAACGCGAGCACCTGGACGGCGAACGCCTCATTGACCTCGAAGGCCTGGATGTCGTCGATGGTCAGCCCGGCCAGCTTGAGCGCCTTCTCGGTGGCCGGGATCGGGCCGACGCCCATCACCTCGGGCTCGACGCCGGCGAAACCGTACGAGACCAGCTTCATCTTCGGCGTCAGTCCCAGCTCGGCGGCCGTCTCGGCCGACGCGAGGACGCACGCGGTCGCGCCGTCGTTGATCCCCGCGGAGTTGCCCGCGGTCACCCGGCCGTGCGGCCGGAACGGCGTCTTCAGCTTGGCCAGGTCGTCGGCGGTGGTGCCCGGGCGCATCGGCTCGTCGGTGCTCGCGAGCCCCCAGCCCAGCTCGGCCGAGCGGGTCGCGACCGGCACCAGGCCCGGCTGGATCAGGTCGTTCGCGTAGGCCTTGGCGGCCTTCTCCTGCGAGGCGACGGCGTACGCGTCGGCGCGGTCCTTGGTGATCGAGGGGAACCGGTCGTGCAGGTTCTCCGCGGTCGAGCCCATCACCAGCGCGGAGGTGTCGACGAGCTTCTCGGAGATGATCCGCGGGTTCGGGTCGACGCCCTCGCCCATCGGGTGCCGGCCCATGTGCTCCACACCACCGGCCACGACGACGTCGTACGCGCCGAAGGCGATCCCGGCGGCGGTCGTGGTGACGGCCGTCATCGCGCCCGCGCACATCCGGTCGATGGCGTAGCCGGGCGTGGTCTGCGGCAGGCCGGCCAGCAGCGCGGCCGTGCGGCCGATGGTCAGGCCTTGGTCGCCGATCTGGGTGGTGGCCGCGATCGCGACCTCGTCCACCCGCTCGGGCGGCAGGTCCGGGTTGCGGCGCAGCAGCTCCCGGATGCACTTGATCACCAGGTCGTCGGCGCGGGTTTCGGCGTACTGGCCCTTGGCCTTGCCGAACGGGGTGCGAACGCCGTCGACGAACACGACATCGCGGATCTCACGGGGCACGAGAGCGCTCCTCGGGGTAGGGAAAGCTACCTAGATACTACCCACCGGTAACACAACTCCCGTACAGCGGCGCGTTGTGCGGCTCCTCACACAGGCGCATGCTGGTGGTCTCGCACTTCTCGGGAGCTGCGCCATGACCAACTTTGATCTTTCCGTCCCCGTTCTGAGCCGGGGGAAGCACCGGAATCCGCGTAAGGGCGCGTGCTTCATGGAGTTCGCCTCGTACCTGGCCGGAGAGCCCTGGTCGGACCATCCCGCCTGTACGAACGCGCTGCTGGCCGGCGTCGCGCGGGACGTCAACGACTGTACGACGGACGCCGGGCGGAGCCGGCTGGCGCCGCTGATCCCGTCCGTGATCGGGCTGACGCCGAACGACCCACACGTCGTCCCGCGGGTCACCGCGCGCTGCATCCAGCATGCGCTGCCGATCGTGTCGCAGGAGCGGCAGTACATCTTGGCCGTCGCGCTGATCGTGGGGGAGCGGGAGCTGGCGGCTCTCGACGGCCGCCCGCGCGACGAGCTGGAGCCTGCCTCCCAGGAGGCGCTCGAAGCCGTCCCGTCGGCGACCCGCTGGGCGCGCGCGTTCACGGCGCGATCCCATCGCGGTACGCCGGACTTCGCCCGCCGGACGGCGCCCCGCGCGGTCTCGTGCGCGGTCGAGGGCATCTCACAGGCCTGCGTGCGGAACCCGGACGAGCGGTTGTACGACCTGCTCTCGGACGCGATCGACGAGACGAAGGCCTGGATGCCGGAGCCGGTCCGGCCCGTCGTGACGCCGGAGGTCGTACGCTTCACCGCATGAGCCTGTATGACATCGAGTTGACCACGCTGACCGGTGCGCCGACGTCCCTCGGCGACTACAAGGGCAGGACTGTCCTGGTCGTGAACGTGGCGTCGAAGTGCGGCGCCACCCCGCAGTACACCGCCTTGGAGAACCTGCAGCAGCAGTACGAGGACCAGGGCTTCACCGTCCTCGGTGCTCCCTGCAACCAGTTCGGCGGCCAGGAGCCCGGGTCGGCCGAGGAGATCGCCTCGTTCTGCGCGACGACGTACGGCGTGACGTTCCCGATGCTGGACAAGCTCGAGGTCAACGGCGACAACCGGCACCCGCTGTTCGCCGAGCTGACGCTGACGCCGGACGCCGCGGGTGAGGCCGGCGACGTGAAGTGGAACTTCGAGAAGTTCCTCGTCAGCCCCGAGGGCACGGTCGCGGCCCGGTTCCGGACGCAGACCACTCCGGACTCGCCCGAGGTCGTCGCCGCGATCGAGACCCAGCTTTCCAAGTAGCGGACAGAAGCTGGCCGCTACTGCTCCTACCGTGGTGATCACCAACCACGAAGGAGCAGCACATGACGGTCTCGCCGATTCCCCCGGGCTACACCTCGATCACCCCCTGGATCCTCGGGAAGGACACCGCCGGGCTGATGAAGTTCCTCGGCGCCGCGTTCGGCGCCGAGGAGCTCTTCCCGGCCGTGATCGACGAGCGCGGCGTCATCGGGCACGCGGAGATGCGGATCGGCGACGCGGTCGTGATGATGTTCGACATGCCGGACTGGCCGCCGACGCCGGCGTTCCTGCGGCTGTACGTCGACGACGTCGCGGCCACTCTGCGGACCGCGGTCGCGGCCGGCGGCACCGTCGTCACCGAGCCGACCCACATGTTCTGGGGTGACGTCGTCGCGCGCGTCCACGACCCGTACGGCAACCTCTACTGGCTGCAGAGCCGGATCGAGCTCGTCGACGAGGACGAGCTGAACCGCCGCTACACCGATCCCAAGTTCATCGACGCGATGAACTACGTCCAGGGCGCGCTCTACAAACCCGAGGTCTGAGAGCGTCAGTCCAGCCGGGCGGCGGGCTCGGTGGCGATCGCGTCGGTGAGTACGTCGCCGGTCAGGGCGATCTGCCAGTCGCGGGCGTGATGGTCGCGCAGGAAGGCGGCGATCGTGGGCCGATCGGCATCGGCCGGCGGCGACCAGGCGAGGCGGCGGATCGTGTCGGGGGAGAGCAGGTTCTCGGTCGGGAGGCGGTGCGCCTCCGCGATCTCGGCGACGGCGGCGCGGGCGGCCGACAGGCGGGCGGCGGCGTCCGGGTCGCGGTCGGCCCAGGCGCGGGCCGGCGGCGGGCCGTCGTACCGGGGGCCTTGTTTCGGCAGCTCGGTGTCAGGCAGTCGGCGGGCGTGATCGATCGCCTCCCACCAGGTGCGCATGTGGCGGTGCGCGCCGCGGCCCTTGAAGGCGGTCAGCTTCTGCAGGGTGTCGCGGTCGGCCGGCATCGCGGCCGCGGCCTCGACGATGGCGGCGTCCGGCAGGATCCGGCCGGGGGAGATGTCGGCGGACTCCGCGATCTGGTCGCGGGCCTCCCACAACGCGCGGACGACGGCCAGGCTGCGGCGGTTGCGGACCCGGTGCATCCCGGACGTCCGGCGCCACGGATCCGGCTTCGGCTCGCGCGGCGGCGCGGACAGGATCGCGGCGAACTCCTGCTCGGCCCACTCCCACTTGCCTTCGCGGCGCAGCTCGCCCTCGATCGCGTCCCGCAGCTCGATCAGCATCTCGACGTCCAGCGCGGCGTACACCAGCCAGGGCGCGGGCAACGGGCGCGTCGACCAGTCGGCGGCCGAGTGCTCCTTGCGCATCCGGTAGCCGAGGACTTCGCTGACCAGCGAGGCCAGACCGACCTTCGGGTAGCCGAGCAGGCGGCCGGCCAGCTCGGTGTCGAAGATCCGCCGCGGCACCATGCCGACCTCGGCCAGGCAGGCCAGATCCTGGTTCGCGGCGTGGATGATCCACTCGGCGTCGACGATCGCGTCGCCGAGCGCGGACAGGTCGCCGAACGGGATCGGGTCGACCAGCGCCGACCCGGCGCCCTCGCGGCGCAGCTGCACCAGGTACGCGCGATGCGAGTAGCGGTAGCCGGAGGCGCGCTCGGCGTCGACGGCGACCGGGCCGCTACCGGCGCGGAACGCTTCGACGACCTCGGTCAGCGCGGGGTCGGTGTCGACGACCTCGGAGAGGCCGTCGCGGAGTTCGAGGAGCGGCAGGTTCGCGGTCGGATCTTCCGGGACGGGCGGCTGCTGCTGGGTGTCGGCCGGGCTCATCGGCCCCGCTGTCCGCGCCGGGTCGGCATCGCGACCACGCCCGGCGGCACCGGCGGCAACCCGGCCGCCGTACAGAGCACCTCGCCCCAGGCCTCGGCGTGCCGGGTCACGTCGACCAGGCCGCCGGCCCCGGGCACCGGGCTCCAGGACGCGCGGATCTCGATCTCCGCCGTCGCGTCGTCATCGGCCATCCCGCCGAAACTCTCCGATACCACCCGGGTGACGGTACCGCTCGGGGCCAGGTAGTCGGCGCCCCGGTCGGCCAGCGCCTCGATCAGCCAGGTCCAGCCCACGCCGCCGAGCAGCGCGTCGGTCACCATCTCCGGTTCGACGGCCGCACGCACGTACGCGACACAGCGGAAGGTCGACTGCCAGGCGTCGTTCCCGGCCGGGTCGTAGAGGACGACGAGCCGACCGGTGGCGACATCGTCGCCGTCGATCGTCACATCGGCGCTGACCGCGGCCGCGTGCGGAGCGATCCGCTGCGGCGCGGGCATCTCCTCGACGAAGACCTCGGGCCGGAACCGAGCTCCGCGCAACTGCGTCACGGCCTCGGCGAACTCCGCGGGTGGCGCGTCGACCTGCTTGCGGGCACCCATGCTTCGCAGCCTACGACTGATTACGCACCGGCGCTGCCCTCGACGCGCCGGTAACCGGACGCGAGGGTGCCGAAATCCGGCACTCGCCGGTACCCGAACCCCGGGCCCGGATAACTCCGTCGCGGCGGCGTGGGATCATCAGCAGGTGTCTTCCACACCCGCCGCGACGCTTGCCCGCTCCCCGTTTCTGCTCGCCGCGCGCGGTGAGCGCGGCGCGCACACCCCGGTGTGGTTCATGCGCCAGGCCGGGCGCTCGCTGCCCGAGTACCGCGAGGTCCGCGCGGGGACGACGATGCTCGAGTCCTGTATGCGCCCCGGCCTCGTCGTCGAGATAACGCTGCAGCCGGTCCGCCGTTACGGCGTCGACGCGGCGATCTTCTTCTCCGACATCGTGCTGCCGCTGAAGTCGACCGGCTTCGGCGTCGAGATCAAACCCGGTGTCGGCCCGGTCGTCGCCGACCCGGTCCGCGACCGCGCCGGTCTGGACGCCGTCCGCCCGGTGACGCCGGCCGACGTGCCGTACATCACCGAGTCGGTGCAGCAGCTGGTCGCCGAGCTCGGCGGCACGCCGCTGATCGGGTTCGCGGGCGCGCCGTTCACGGTCGCGTCGTACCTGGTCGAGGGCGGTCCGAGCAAGGACCACGCGAAGACGAAGGCGCTGATGCACAGCGACCCGGAGCTGTGGCACGCGCTGGCCGACCGGCTCGCGGACGTCGCGATCGCGTACCTGTCGGTGCAGGTCGAGGCGGGCGCGTCGGCGATCCAGCTCTTCGACTCGTGGGCCGGGGCGCTCTCGCCGCGTGACTACGAGCGCTTCGTCCAGCCGCACTCGGCGAAGGTGTTCGACGCGATCGCGGCGTACGGCGTCCCGCGGATCCACTTCGGCGTGAACACCGGCGAGCTGCTCGGCCTGATGAGCGACGCCGGCGCGGACGTCGTCGGCGCCGACTGGCGCGTCCCGCTCGACGAGGCCGCCCGCCGGATCGGCGGCGCCAAACCCGTCCAGGGCAACCTCGACCCGGCCCTCCTGCAGGCTCCCTGGCCGGTCCTCCAGACCGAGATCGACCGCATCCTCGCCGAGGGCCGCGCCGCCCCCGGCCACATCTTCAACCTCGGCCACGGCGTCCCGCCGGACGCCGACCCCGACGTCCTGCACCGCGTCGTCACCTACGTCCAGTCCGCCAGTGCAACTGCCTGACGGCATCACGCTCGAACCACTCGCCGCGTCCCACGCGGCCGCCCTGCTCCGGTTCGAACGCGAGAACCGCGCCTACTTCGCCACCTTCATCGCCGACCGCGGCGACGCCTTCTTCACCAACTTCGACGCCAACCTCCAAGCCCGCCTCGCCGAACAGTCCGCCGGCACCTGCCGCTACCACGTCCTCCTCGCCCCCGACGGCTCCGTCCTAGGCCGAGTCAACCTGGTCGACCTCGAAAACGGCTCCGCCGAACTCGGCTACCGCATAGCCGAACACGCCGCCGGCCGCGGCCTAGCCACCGCCGCAGTCCGCGCAGTAGCCCACCTGGCCGCCACCCAGTACGGCCTGAGCCGCCTCACTGCCGGTACGTCGTCCGCGAACGCCGCCTCGCGCGCGGTGCTCACCCGCGCGGGGTTCCAGGAGCTGGACGGGCGTACGGTCGGGCAGGTGGCTTATGAGTTGGAGTTGGTGTTGTGAGTTCGGTGGTTGTGGTGGGTGGGGGGATCAGTGGGCTGGCTGCGGCTCATGCGTTGGTGAGCGGGGTTAATCCGCCGCGGGTGACTGTGGTGGAGGGGTCGCCTCGGTTGGGTGGGAAGTTGGCGGGGGGTGAGGTTGCGGGGGTGCCGGTGGATTTGGGGGCTGAGTCGGTGCTGGCTCGGCGGCCGGAGGGGGTTGAGCTGATCGGGGCCGTGGGGCTGGGCGATGAGCTCGTGCATCCGGCGACTACTTCGGCGGGGTTGTGGGTGGGGGACGGGATTCGGGCGATTCCGCCGACGGTGATGGGGGTGCCGGTTGATGCGGCGGCCGCGGCTGGAGTGTTGGGGGCCGAGGCGGCGGCGGTGGTGGCTCGGGAGGGGGAGCTGGGGGCGCCGGGGCTGACCGAGGATGTGGCGATCGGGCGGTTCGTGGCCGAGCGGATGGGACGCGCGGTGACGGACAAGCTGGTCGATCCGTTGCTGGGCGGGGTGTACGCCGGGAACGCGGAGGAGATCTCGCTCGCGGCGGCGGTGCCCGACTTGTACGCGAAGTTGCGGACGGCGCCGAGTTTGCTCGCGGCAACGGCCGAGCTGCGGGCGGCCGGGCAGAAGCGGGCCGGGCAGCCGGTGTTCGCCGGGATCGTCGGCGGCGTGAACCGGCTGATCAGCGCGCTGGAGAAGGATCTGACCGACCGTGGGGTGGTGATCCGCCGGCAGCTCGCCGTCCGCAAGATCACGCGCGGCCCGGAGGGTTTCGCCATCGAGGCCGGGCCCGTGCCCGCCCCGACGTACTTGAGTGCGGACGCCGTGATCGTGGCCGCCCCGGCCGCGCCGGCGAGCCGGATGCTGGCCGGATTGGTGCCGTCGGCATCGACCGAGCTGGCCGCGATCGAGTATGCGAGTATGGCGATCGTCACGCTCGCCGTCCGCAAGGCCGACTGGCCGGAGACCGCGACCGGCTCCGGCTTCCTCGTCCCGACGGTCGAGGGCCGCACGATCAAGGCATCGACGTACTCACACGCCAAGTGGCAGTGGTCGAACGACGCCGGGGGAGACCTCGCCGTACTGCGGACGTCGGTCGGCCGGCTCGGCGAGGAGTACGTCCTGCAACGCTCCGACCAGGAGCTGGTCCGCCTCGCGGCCGCCGACCTCCGCCAGGCGATCGGCCTGCACACGCCGATCATCGGCTCGCTCGTGACGCGCTGGGGCGGCGGCCTCCCGCAGTACGCCGTCGGCCACCTGGACCGCGTCGACCGGGTGGAGCGGGCGGTCGACGAGATCCCCGGACTCGCGGTCTGCGGCGCGGCCTACCGGGGCGTCGGAATCGCCGCGTGCGTGGCCTCGGGTGTGAAAGCGGCCACCCGGGTGCGTGGTTTCACCGATTCATTGGAGACAATGGCGCCGTGACGGACAAGCCGAAAGCGCGCGAGCTGAACAATGTGATCCGCTACACGATGTGGTCGGTCTTCAAGGTGGAGACCCCGCTCGGGACGGCGGACCGCGACGAGCTGACCGCGGAGCTCACCGAACTGGTCGGCAAGCTCGCGGCCGACGACGTGGTGATCCGCGGGATCTACGACGTCGAGGGGTTCCGCGCGGACGCCGACTTCCTGGTCTGGTGGCACGCCCCGACCTCGGACGCGCTGCAGCAGGCCTACCACGCGCTGCGCCGCTCGCGGCTCGGCCGGCACCTGGCGCCGGTCTGGTCGCAGCTCGCGCTGCACCGCCCGGCGGAGTTCAACAAGAGCCACATCCCGGCGTTCCTGGCCGACGAGGAGCCGCGCGGTTACGTCTGCGTCTACCCGTTCGTCCGGTCCTACGAGTGGTACCTGCTGCCCGACGAGGAGCGCCGGTTCATGCTCGCCGAGCACGGCAAGATGGCCCGCACCTTCCCCGACGTCCGGGCGAACACGGTCGCGTCGTTCGCGCTCGGCGACTACGAGTGGATGCTGGCGTTCGAGGCCGACGAGCTGCACCGGATCGTCGACCTGATGCGCGAGCTGCGCGCCTCGACCGCGCGCCGGCACGTCCGCGAGGAGGTCCCGTTCTACACCGGTAAGCGGACCGAGCTGGGCGAGCTGATCGCGAACCTGGCCTGACATGCCGGGCAAAGCGTTCCCGGTCCTGTACGTGACCAACGTGCGCCGGTCGGTGGAGTTCTACGCCCTGCTCGGCTACGAGACCAGGTACCAGTTCCCGCTCGAGGGCGACCCGCACTACGTCGGCCTCGACCGCGGCGACTCCTCGCTCGGGATCGCCGACGCCAACTGGCCCGAGGCCCAGCTGGGCATCACCGTCGGGACGGCGCCGCGGTTCGAGCTGTTCGTGTACGTCGACGACGTCGAGGCCGAGGTGGAGACGTTCCGCGCGGCCGGCCACGCGATCCTGCAGGAGCCGGCCACGATGCCCTGGGGCGAGCGTCAGGCCTACCTGGCCGACCCCGAGGGCAACCCGGTCGCTCTGGCCACGCCGATTTAAGTCCCCGGCTTCTGGAACAGGTAATCCTCGGCGCGCATCGACACCGGCGGCTTGACGTCCTGCGGCAGTAGTTCGCGCAGGTCGTGCTCGGTCAGGCCCTCGGGGTCGCGCGCCGACAGCCTGGTCGCCTGGTTCGAGATCGCCTCCTCCAGCACGTTGCGGATGAACCGCCCGTTGCCGAAGTTGTGCCCACGCGGCGACGGCGGAATGATCGAGCGGACGACGTCCAGCACGTCGTCGCTGTACGTCATCCCCTTCTGCCGCGCCTGCAGCTCGAAGATCGCGACCAGCTGCTGGGTGTCGTACTCCGCGAACGACAGCAGCTTCGGGAACCGCGACGCCAGCCCGGTGTTGGACTCCATGAACCGCTGCATCTCGCGGTGGTACCCGGCCACGATCACGATGCAGTCGTTGCGGTGGTCCTCCATCAGCTTCAGGATCGTCGCGACCGCCTCCAGCCCGAAGTCGCCCGGGCTGTTCTCCGGGACCAGCGTGTAGGCCTCGTCGACGAAGAGCACGCCGCCGATCGCCTCCCGGAACTTGCCGGCCGTCATCGGCGCCGTCGTACCGGTGCTGGAGCCGACCAGGTCGGAGCGGTCGACCTCGACCACGTGCCCCTTCTCCAGGACGCCGAGCTGGTGGTAGATCCGGCTCAGCAGCCGGGCGATCGTGGTCTTGGCCGTACCGGGCTTCCCGACGAAGACCATGTGCCGCGCCCGCTCGTGGCTGGGCAGCCCGAGCTCCTGGCGGCGCAGGTTCGTCTTCACCTCGGCGACCATCTTGCGGACGGAGTCCTTCACCGACTCCAGCCCGATCAGCGAGTCGAGCTCGGCGAGCGGGTCCGCGCTGTAGTCGACCGGACCGAGCGGCGCCGGCTGGGCGAGCTCGGACGTCTTCGGGACGACGGCGTCCCACGCGGACGACAGCGACTTCGCGGCCTCCGGCGCGTCGATCGTCGTCCGCCGATCCCGGTCCAGCAGCCGGAACAAGGCGTCCAGATCCGGGATCTGCGGGTCGGGCCACGGCCCGTCGGACAGGACGCCGGACAGGTGCACGGAAACCCGGGTCGCGGCCGCGGCCCAGCTGCGGGCCGCCGCGCGCTGGTCATGACGCACGGCCCGCGCCAGCCACTCCGTGTTCGCGGTCAGCCAGCGCTGCGCGTCGAACCCGGTCCGGGCGATCCCGAACGCCTGCTCGACGTCCTGGCTGGCCGGGCCGAGTATCTGCGCCAGCGCGGGCGGCAGATTGGTCAGGCGGGCGGTCAGGATCATCCCGGCCAGCAGCTGGGCGAAGTCACCGGCGTCCTCGTCCGGGATCGACATCAGCAGCTTCGCGTGCGCGTCGCGCAGCGAGTTCACCGAGTAGCGCAGCGCGGCTGACGAGCCGCCCAGCTCGGGCAGTACGACGCGCTCTTCGGGGCTGAGCGCCGCCGTCCGCCAGAACTGCAGGATGGACGCGTAGTCCCCGGTCTGGTGCAGGTGCAGCGCGTCCCGATCGGCCAGGACCCGGTCGAAGGCCGTCGTCAGCACCCGGGCCCGGGCCGCCATCGGGGTCGCGTCGAGGAACATCGCGACCACATCGCGGGAGACCTCGACCGCGTGCTTCCGGCCGGCCTCGCGGAACCCCTGCGCGCCGGCGATCACCTGCAACGGCCAGTCCGTCGTCGCCGTCCGGATCAGATGCCCGGCGCCGCCGGTCCGGTACGACGGCCGGTGGAACTCGCGGGTCAGTTCGGCGCCGAGATCCGCGGCGGCGCCGTGCAGCACGGGGATCCACCCGGCCAGCAGCGGCGCGGCGTGATGGGTGAACCACACCCCGGCCGGCGTCCCCTTCGTGAACTCGGCGAACGCGTCGGCGCGCAGCGGCCGCAGCGCCCGGGGGTCCTGCCCCCAGCCGTGCAACCGCTGCCGAACGGCCGCTACCCAGGCCCCCGGTACTTCCCATGGTTCCTCGGCACTCAGGACATCCAGCACCGCAGCAGTCTAGTAGTCCCGGGGGCTCCGGAGCGTGATCACTCCGGCTGGAGCGTCAGGCTGATGCTGTTGATGCAGTAGCGGAGGTCGGTCGGGGTGTTGTAGCCCTCACCCTCGAACACGTGCCCGAGGTGCGAGCCGCAGTTGGCGCACCGGACCTCGACGCGCTTCATCCCGAGGGTGGAGTCCTCGATGTACTCGACGCGATCCTCGGCGAGGGGGGAGAAGAACGACGGCCAGCCGCAGTGCGAGTCGAACTTGTTCTCACTGCGGAACAACTCGGCGTCACAGGCCCGGCACTTGTAGACGCCGACGGTCTTGGTGTCGGTGTACTCACCGGTGTAGGCCCGTTCGGTACCGGCCTTGCGCAGCACCTGGAATTCGGCGGGGGAGAGCTGCGCCTTCCACTCCGCGTCCGTCTTGCTCACGGCGTACTGCTTGGTGGAATCAGTCACAAGACCATTATCGGGGCCAGGGCAAGGAAAACCTCGCCCTGGCGCCCGACGTAAGCCTCCCGCAATCAGCGCACCCAGGAGGGCAGCGGGATCACCCGCGCCACCTGCGGGTCGTGGTCGCTGATCTGGTCGGGGAACTCGGCGTTCATGTGCACGATGTCGTACGACGACGCCGGCTGCAGGTTCTTCGAGATCAGGATCTGGTCGAGGATCTGGCTGTTGCCCTCGAACACGTAGCTGTACCGCTCCTTCAGCGGCAGCGTCCGCGGCAGCGAGATCATTGCGGTCTTCCCCGAGCCGACCAGGATGTCGGTGGTCTCGGAGAAGTCGAAGTCGTTCAGGTCGCCGAGCACGATCACGTTCGCGCCCTTGTCCTTCGCGAGCAGCTGGTCGACGAACCCGCGGACCGCGCGGGCCTGCTCGTGCCGCTTCGGCGCGGTCAGCTGGACGGGCGGCTGCACCCGGCCCCAGAGCGGGTTGTCGCCGCCCTTGGAGCTGAAGTGGTTGACCACCACGAACAGGCTCTGGCCGAGCCAGGTGAACTCGCCCGCGAGCGGGACGCGGGTCGCGGCCCAGGCCGGGTTGGCCGGGTCGACGCGGCCCGGCGACGAGCTCAGGTGCGGCCGGCCGAACCGGTCGGTGATCACCGTGGTCGGGACGGTCGGGCCGCCGCCGGCGCGGTCGACGAACTTGACCGGCTTGTCGGTCCGGTACAGGAACGCGACCCGGATGTTGCCGCCCGGCTCACCGCCCTCGGCGTTGTTGACCGGGTCGATCTGCCGGTAGGCGTACTTCGGTCCGCCGGCCTTCACGATCGCCGCGGTGAGCAGATCGAGCGTGACGTTCGCGGCCGTCGTCCCGGAGTTCGTCGCGCCGTCGTTGTCCTGGACCTCCTCGAGCCCGATGATGTCCGGCGAGGCGAGGTTCTTCACCACGGCCTGGGCGAGCCCGGCGAACTTGGCCTCGCCGTCGGACGGGTCGAGGTTCTCCACGTTGAAGGTCGCGACCGACACCTGCAGCGGGGACGACGCCTTGGTCGCCTCGCGCTTGACGCCGCCGTCGATCACGGTCGGCGTCGTGGTCGGCAGCAGCTTGAAGTTGCCGAAGGCGTAGTCGACGACCCCGGCGACCGTGCCGGCGAGCTTGTCACCGGTCTTCGCGTCCGGAATCGGCGTCAGCAGGTCGTCGAGCAGGATCCGCTCGGGGTTGCTGTCGGCCTTCTGCAGCACGATGCCGCCGCGTACGGTCCGCACGCCGGCCCCGGCCGGTACGACGGACAGCTCGCGGAACGAGCTGGTCGGGCCGGTGACCTGGGGCTGGTTGATCCCGGTCCACATGCCTTCCAGCGACTCCCAGAAGTCCAGGCCGTCGGTGGCCGGCTCGAACGTGCCGGTGGTCTCGACGTCACCGGTCGAGTCGTCGTCGATCACGGTGGACGGCGGCACCCGGCCGCCCGCGCCGATGATGACCGGGGCCGGGACGGCGGCCTGGCCGGTGACAGTGACCTTGGCCTGGGTCAGCTCGGTGATCGTCAGGTTGGTGACGCCGCCGGAGCCGCCGGCGCGGAACTCGGTCACCGTGCCCTGAACGGTCACGGCGTCGCCCACGGCGACGGTCGGCGCGGAGCTGGTGAAGACGAACAGGCCCTCGCTGGTGGCCGGGTTGTCGTCCGGCTGGGTGTCCTGGAACCAGAAGCCGTTTCCGCTCTTGGCGGTGACGACGCCGGTCACGTTCCCGACCAGCTTGCCGACGAGCGGCGACAGGTGCGCGGCGCCCTGGATGTCGTGGATCTTGGCGTCGATCGGGTCCGGGTCGGGCGGAGTCGACGTGAGCGCCTTCGGCGTCGGCGTCCCCTCGGCGAACTCGGCGCCGTTGTTGTCGGCGTCCGCGGTCGGCACCTTGCGGGTGACCGACGTCGTGTTCGAGGTGCCCGGCGCGGCGCTGGTCTCGAAGTCGTTGGCGGCGCCGTACCCGACGAAGTCGATCACGCCCGGCGCGGTGGCGCAGCCGGTCGCGCAGCTCAGGCTGGTCGTCGAGGAGACCAGGGCGACCTTGCCGGAGGCGGCGGACATGTTCACGCTGCCGGTCGCGTCAGGCGTCGGCAGCGGCTGCCCGTTGGCGCCGCCGGACGCGCCCTGCGCGAGATAGACGCCACCCGGCGCGATCGAGCCGCTCAGCGTGATCTTGTTGGTCCACGAGGTGCCCGCGGCGGACGCGTACTGGATCGTCCAGCCGGTCAGGTCGACCGGGGCGGAGCTGTTGTTCGTCAGTTCGACGTAGTCGTTGGTGTACGGCGCCCCGCTGTTGCCGCCACCGCCGTACACCTCGGTGATGACGACCGAGGTGGACGCCGCACCTGCCGGGCTGGCCGCGATGGCGGCCGCGCCGGAGGCGATCAGAGTGGAAGTGATGACCAGGGCGCCCAGGCGGCGCCGCGGTCGGATTTGGGCAGACATGTCGCGGATTCTCACACCCGCACCAGGCCGCGCCAAGGTCCAGTACGTGAACAGCAGGTTCTTGCCCGGAACCACAGGGGGGATCATTCGCCGGTCCTGCCCGCCCCAGTGGGACAGGACCGGCGAACGTCATCCGTTTAATTCACGCTGACGCCGGACCAGGCGGCGGCGACCGCGGCCCGCTCCGGGCTGCTCGCGCCGTAGATGTCGGACGCCGCGTTGAGCGTGGCCGTCCGGGCCTGGGCGTAGTTGGTGCTGGTGGTCATGTAGACGGTCAGCGCGCGGTACCAGATCTTGCCGACCTTGTCCCGGCCGATGCCCTGCAGCGTGGTGTTGTTGCAGGTGGTCGAGTTGTGCGCGAGGCCGCCGAACGTCTTGGCGCCGGTGCCCTCGGCCAGCAGGTAGGCGAAGTGGTTCGCCACGCCGGAGGAGTAGTGGACGTCGAGGTTGCCGACCCCGGACGACCAGCAGTCGACCGACTTGCCGTCCTTGCTCGGCTTGTCCATGTAGCGCAGCGCCGGGCGGTCCTTCATGATCTCTTCGCCGATGTAGTAGTCGCCCGGGTCGTTGGCGTTGTTGGAGTAGAACTCGACCAGCGTGCCGAAGATGTCGCTGGTGGCCTCGTTCAGGCCGCCGGACTCGCCGGAGTAGGTCAGGTTCGAGGTCGCCGAGGTGACGCCGTGCGACATCTCGTGACCGGCCACGTCGATCGAGACGAGCGGGCCCGCGACGACGCCGTCCCCGTCGCCGTACGTCATCTGCTTGCCGTCCCAGAAGGCGTTCACGTAGTTGTTGCCGTAGTGGACGCGGCTCGGGACGCCCTTGCCGTCGTTGAAGATGCCGTTCCGGCCGTGGGTGTTCTTGTAGTAGTCGAACGTCGTCGCGGCGCCGTAGTGGGCGTCGACGGCGGCGCTGGCGCGGTCGGTGTTGAGGCCGTTGCCCCAGTGGTTGTCCGCGTCGTTGAACTTGGTCGGCACGATGCAGCCGAGGCCGAACAGCTGGCACAGGATCGACTCGGTCTTGTTGTTCGCGTCACCGGTCGCGCCGTTGCCGCGGGCCGGGTCGGTCAGCGTGAAGCCGCTGCCGGACGGCGTGGTGTCGATCGGCACCGTGCCGGAGTACAGGCTCTTGCCGTCGCCGGTCGCGGTCTCGATGTGCTGCTCGCTGATCAGCTTGGCGCCGGTGAGCGCGTCCACCGTCGTGGTGATGTGGCTCGGCGTCCCGTCGGCCTGGGTGCCGGTCGTGGTCACGAGGTAGGCCAGCCGCGGCGCGCCCTTGCGGGCCTCGATGACCAGGCTGGGCTTGCCCTCGGCCTTCTGCCCCTTCGCGAGCGCCTTGGCGGTGGCGTTCGCGACGGTGACCTTCGGCGTCCGGCTGACGTTCGCCGACTTGGTCAGGGTGACGCTGGCCCCTTCGAAGGCGCCGGCGCCGTCCTGGTGCACGACGACGTCGCCACCGAGGACCTTCAGCCCACCGATCGTCCGATCCATCCGGACGTGCGTGCCGCCGTCCTTGTCGACGATCACGTCGCGGACGGCGAACGCGTCGGCGGTGGTTGCCTTCAGCGCGGCGAGATTGTCGCTCACGGCTGCTTTGGCCTGGGCGACGGCGGCGGCCGGCGTCGGGACGGGGGCTGCCGCGGGCGCACCGGTGGCGGTGGTGGCCGAGGTCAACCCGAGGGCGGTAGTGGTCGCTACTGCGGTGGCAGCGGCGAACAGGGCGGATCTGTTCATCCTCGCGCTCCTTGTCGAAGCGTCCCGGGGGCCTCACGCCCCAGGAACGAAGTGCGTGAACGTTACCGCCCAGTCACCCCACGTGGCCAGGGTTAACGAAAACTTGCCTTTCCGCACTTTTCCGGCGAAATGTCCTGGCCGGGCGGTAGCGTCGCGGCATGGCGGCGACCAAGGCAATCGAGCTCGAGATCGCGGGGCGGACGGTCCGGGTGAGCAATCCGGACAAGCCCTACTTCGCGGACCGCGGGCTGACCAAACTCGACATCGTCAACTACTTCGTCGCGGTCGGCGACGGCATCCTGGGCGCGTTACGGGACCGGCCGACCACGCTGGAGCGCTGGCCGGGCGGCTGGTTCGAGGGCGCGAAACTGTCCACCCGGGCCGACAACCGCGGTGACGCGTTCTACCAGAAGCGGGTCGCCAAGGGCGCGCCCGACTGGGTCGAGACGGCGACGATCAAGTTCCCGAGCGGGCGGCCGGCCGACGAGGTCTGCCCGACCGAGCTGGCCGTGGTCGCCTGGGCGGTCAACCTCGGCACGCTGACCTTCCACCCCTGGCCGGTCCGCCGGCCGAACGTCGACCACCCGGACCAGCTGCGGATCGACCTCGACCCGCAGCCGGGGACGGATTTCAAGAGCGCCGTCGCGGTGGCCCCCGCGCTCCGTGAGCTGCTCGCCGAGCACGGCCTGGAGGGGTTCCCGAAGACCTCGGGCGGCCGCGGTCTGCATGTCTACGTCCCGATCGAGCCGCGGTGGGACTTCGTCCAGGCCCGCCGCGCGGTGATCGCGCTCGGCCGCGAGCTGTCCAAACGGCTGCCCGACCAGGTCACGGTCAACTGGTGGAAGGAGGAGCGCGGCGAGCGGATCTTCATCGACTACAACCAGATGGCCCGCGACCGCACGATCGCCTCGGCGTACTCCGTCCGCCCGAACGAGCGCGCCCGGGTGTCGGCGCCGCTGCGCTGGGAGGAGCTCGAGGACGTCGTCCCGGACGATTTCGACGTGCTCACGATGCCGGCCCGGTTCGCCGAGGTCGGCGACCTGCACGCCGCCGTCGGCGAGCAGGCCTTCTCACTGGAGTCACTGCTGGAGCTGTCGGCCAAACACGAGCGGGACCACGGCGAAGCCGACCTGCCGTACCCGCCGGAGTACCCGAAGATGCCGGGTGAGCCCAAGCGGGTGCAGCCGTCCAAGGACCGGGACCGGCCCAAGGACACCGACTAGAGCGCGCGCAGCGCCCCGCCGTCGACCGGGATGACCGCGCCGGTCAGGTAGGAGGCGGCGGGGGACAGGACGAACGCGGCGACGCGGCCGAATTCGTCCGGGTCGCCGTAGCGGCGCAGCGGGATCGTGCGCTCGGCGCTGCGCCGGGCGGCCTCGGAGTCGCCGCCCTTGCTGTCCAGCTCGCGGAGCCGGTCGGTGGCGATCCGGCCGGGCAGCAGACTGTTCACGCGGACGCCGTTCGGTCCGAGCTCGTCGGCCAGGGTCTTGGCGACCATCGCCAGGCCCGGGCGCAGCCCGTTGGAGATGGCCAGGCCGGGGATCGGGGCCTTCACCGACGTGGACAGCACGAACGCGATCGACGTCCCGTCCGAGCCGGCCCGGGCGACCGACTTGGCGATCCGCAGGCCGCCCAGGAAGACGCTGTCGAAGGCGGCCTGCCAGTCGGACTCGTCGGAGTCCAGGGCGGTGCCGGGTTTCGGGCCGCCGACGCTGATCAGCGCGCCGTGCAGCGCGCCCCATTTCGCGATGGCGGTCGCGGCCAGCCGCTCGGCGCTCTCGGGGTCGGCGTTGTCGACGGGGATGCCGACCACGTTCTCCCCGAGCTCGGCCGCGGCGCGGCTGATCTTCTCCTCGCTCCGGCTGGAGATGACGAGCCGGGCGCCGTCGGCGGCCAGCGCCTTCGCGGTGGCGAAGCCGAGGCCGGTGCTGGCACCGGTGACGATGTAGATACGGTCGCGCAGTCCAAGGTCCACGGGCACCATCCTGCCTCACCGGTCCCGGGTCCGCACCTCGAACTTCGGGGCCGACGGCAAGCAGTGGACCGGGGCCGGATCAGTCGCGGCTGCTGCTGGGCTCCGGTACTTCGTTGCGTTCGGCAACGGCCGGGGCCGGGGCGTCGGCCGGGCGGATCGGATTGCGGGAGAAGTAGACCAGCCCGCCGACCGCGAGCACCGCGAAGAAGAACCACTGCAGCGCGTAGAAGAAGTGCGGCCCGTCGTCGATCTCCGGGCCGGGGAAGGTCTTGAACGCCTGGTCGTTGGCCGGGGTCTGCTGGTCGACCATCAGGTAGCCGTCGTACAGGTCCAGACCAAGGACCTTCGCGTACTCCGGCCCGTTGATCAGCCGGGCCGAGCCGTTGTCCGGCGTACCGCCGTTGGTGCGGCCGCCGCGCTCGCTGCGCTGCAGCCGGCCGGTGATGGTGACCTCGCCAGAGGGGACGGCGGGCACATGGCCTGGCGCCAGCTCCGCGCCCTGGCGGACCAGGAAGCCGCGGTCGACGAGCACCGCCTTGCCGTCGGGCAGGATCAGCGGCGTGACGATCTCGAACCCGGGCCGGTCCCGGACGTTGCGGTACTTGAGCACGATCTGCTTCGAGGCGTCGTAGCGACCGGTGACGACCGTCGTCCGCCAGGCGTTCTTATCGCCGACGATGCCGTCCGGGCCGGTGATCTGGTCGATCGGCGCCGGAGCGGCGGCCAGATTCGACCGGGTCACCTCGTTGCGCGCCTCGCGCTCGTGGAGCCGGTGCAGCTGCCAGCGGCCGAGCAGGACGCACACCGTGGCCAGCACCAGGATCGTCAGCGCGGCGCCGAGCCAGCGGACATTGAGTAAACGACGCACGTCTTGAACTTAAGCCATCCCCTGAAACCGTCGGTGGGCGGCACGTACCCTGGAGCGGTGACGGCGACTGAGCAAGCTCTGCAGCTGGGTCTGGCGGACCGCTACGGCCGGGTCGCCACCGACCTGCGGGTCTCCCTCACCGACCGCTGCAACCTGCGCTGTACGTACTGCATGCCCGCCGAGGGGCTGGACTGGCTGCCCAAGCCCGAGCTGCTCACCGACGACGAGCTGATCCGCCTGATCGGGATCGCGGTGACCGAGCTCGGCGTCCGCGAGATCCGGTTCACCGGCGGTGAGCCGCTGCTGCGCCGGGGCCTGGTCGGCATCGTTTCCCGGACGACGGCGTTCGCGCCGCGGCCCGAGGTCTCGGTGACGACGAACGGCATCGGCCTGGCCCGGCAGGCGGCCGCGCTGAAGGCCGCCGGTCTGGACCGGGTGAATGTGAGCCTCGACACGATTCGCCCGGAGACCTTCAAGGAGCTCACCCGGCGGGACCGGCTGGACGACGTCCTGGCCGGGCTGGCCGCGGCGCATGAGGCCGGGCTCACCCCGGTGAAGGTGAACGCCGTCCTGATGCGCGGGGTGAACGACGACCAGGCGGCCGAGCTGCTGGAGTTCTGTCTGGAGCACGGCTACGAGCTGCGCTTCATCGAGCAGATGCCGCTGGACGCCCAGCACGGCTGGGACCGGGCGACGATGGTGACGGCCGACGAGATCCTCGAACAGCTGGCCGGGCCGTTCGGCCTGCAGCCGACCGGTGCGGCGGTCCGGGGGAGCGCCCCCGCGGAGACCTTCACCGTCCGCGGCGGGCCGCAGACGGTCGGGATCATCGCGTCGGTGACGCGCCCGTTCTGCGGGGACTGCGACCGCGTCCGGCTGACCGCCGACGGCCAGGTCCGGGACTGCCTCTTCGCCCGGACGGAATCCGATCTGCGCGGCGCGCTGCGGGCCGGCGCCGGCGACGCGGAACTGGCCGAGCGCTGGCGGCGCGCGATGTGGAAGAAACTCCCCGGGCACGGCATCAACGATCCCGCGTTCCTGCAACCTTCGCGGCCGATGTCGGCTATCGGCGGATGAAAAGCGGAAATGTGCTTTTTCGCTAAGCGGTCGGCGCGCTGAATGGTTCGACCTCGCGCAGGAATGACCGGGCGCCGAGGAACTCCGACAAGCTCGACTTGTGCTCGTCACAGGCCAGCCAGGTCTTGCGCCGGTCCGGGGTGTGGATCTTGGGGTTGTTCCAGCGCAGCGCCCAGGTGGCAGCGGCGCCGCAGCCCTTCGCCGAGCAGATCTCGGACAATGTCATTCCTGATCCCTCAATAATCAAAAGCCTGGAGTAAATGATCCCCGGCACAAATGAAGCGACGTCGGACAGCCACGGGGGGAGCCGTCCGACGCCGCATCAAGTCTCTGAATTCCAACTGTGAACTTCAGAGCACGCGGGAGATTCTGACACGGAACCCGGCGAACTTTCCAGTCCCGACACCGATCACTTTTCGGTGTCGATCTTCGGGCCCGGTTCGGCGACCGGATCGGCGTGGATCACGACCCCCTCGGCGGGCTCGATCGAGGGCCGGTCGGGCGCGACGTACGGCGTCCCGCCGCGGACCGTGGCGGTCTTGGCGACGTTGGCCAGCACCACCGCGAAGTACGGCAGGAACACCGCGCCGGTCACGAACATCCACCGCCACGGGGACGGGGTGAACACGGCCAGCACGAAACAGGCGACCCGCAGGCTCATCATCGCGGCGTAGCGCACGATCCGGCTGTCGAGGTCCTCGGAGCGGCCGGGCTGAGCACTGGTCACCGAAATGACCGTTTCGCCGGGCCGTTCACGGCGTTTGGACATCTATCCTCCTCACCAACACCCACGGTACGCCTGCACGGAAGGACAGCTGATGACGGATCGGACCTATCGCATCACCGAGATCGTCGGGACCTCCAAGGAGGGCATCGACGCGGCGATCACGAACGGCATCACCCGGGCCGGCGAGACGCTGCGGCATCTCGACTGGTTCGAGGTGACCCAGATCCGCGGTCACATCGTCGACAACCGGATCGACCACTACCAGGTCGGTCTGAAGGTCGGCTTCCGACTGGAAGACAGCTGACCGGCGCCGATTGTGACGTGCCGACCCGCTGTCTTGACGAGTGGACAGCGGGCGATAGCGTTCGCATCGACTGTCGACGTGTGAGGGAGGACCTGTGAGCAGGTCGGTATTGGTGACCGGCGGTAACCGCGGGATCGGGCTGGCGATCGCGCAGGCGTTCAAGGACGCCGGCGACCAGGTCGCGGTCACGTACAACAGCAGCCCGCCGCCCGACGGCTTCCTCGGCGTCAAGTGCGACATCACCGACCAGGAGCAGGTCGACGCGGCCTTCGAGACCATCCAGGCCGAGCACGGCCCGGTCGAGGTTCTGGTCGCGAACGCCGGCATCACCAAGGACACGCTGCTGCTGCGGATGTCGGACGACGACTGGGACGCCGTCATCGACACGAACCTGAGCGGCTCGTTCCGGGTCGCGCGGCGCGCCGCCAAAGGCATGCTGCGGCTGCGCAAGGGCCGGATCGTGTTCATCTCCTCGGTGGTCGGCATGCTCGGCCAGGCCGGCCAGGTGAACTACGCGGCCAGCAAGTCCGGCCTGATCGGCATGGCGCGCTCGATCGCGCGCGAGCTGGGCAGCCGCGGGATCACCGCGAACGTCGTCGCGCCCGGTTTCGTCGAGACCGACATGACCGCTGTCCTGGCGGAGGAGACCCAGAAGCTCTACCTGAGCCAGATCCCGCTCGGCCGGTTCGGGCTGACCGAGGAGATCGCGAACGCCGTCCGCTGGCTCGCGTCCGAGGAGGCCGGGTACGTCACCGGCGCGGTGATCCCGGTCGACGGCGGTATCGGCATGGGCAACTAACTCAACTCACTTCCTAGAAAGGGCAGGCCGGTGGGCATCCTCGACGGCAAGCGCATCCTGGTCGCGGGCGTCACGCTCGACTCCTCGATCGGGTTCGCGACCGCCAAGGTGGCGCAGGAACAAGGCGCGACCGTGCTGATCTCGAATTTCGGCCGCGCGCTGAGCATCACCAAACGGATCGCCAAGCGGCTGCCCGTGGAGCCCCCGGTGCTGGAGCTCGACGTCACCGATCCCGAGCACCTGGCCGCGCTGCCGGCCGCCGTCCGCGAGCACGTCGACGGCCTGGACGGCGTGGTGCACTCGATCGCCTACGGCAACCCGGAGACGATCCTCGGCGGTAAGTTCCTCGACGGGCCGTGGGACGACGTCGCCCAGGCCGTCCACGTCTCGGCGTACTCGCTCAAGTCGCTCGCGACCGCCTGCGCGCCGCTGATGAGCCGCGGCGGCAGCGTCGTCGGCCTGACCTTCGACGCGTCGGTCGCCTGGCCGGGTTACGACTGGATGGGCGTCGCCAAGGCCGCCCTGGAGTCGACCAGCCGGTACCTGGCGCGGGATCTCGGCGCCCAGGGCATCCGGGTCAACCTGGTCTCGGCCGGCCCGCTGAAGACGCTGGCCGCGAAGGCCATCCCGGGGTTCGAGAAGTTCGAGGACCCGTGGCTGGACCGCGCGCCGCTCGGCTGGGACCCGACCGACCTCGAGCCCACCGGCAGGACCGTCGTCGGCCTGCTCAGTGACTTCTTCCCCTCCACCACCGGCGAGATCATCCACGTCGACGGCGGCTACCACGCGATGGGAGCGTAGTGTCCACCTCCCTTGTTGAGCTCCGGGTTCTGGACGGGGCCAACCTGTACTTCAGCCGCGCGGCGGTCAAGCTCACGCTCGACGTGACCGCGCTGGTGGACGCCCCGGCTCCGGCCGCGAAGGCGTACGCGCAGGCGCTCGGGCTGGGCGCCACCCGGCCGGGCCGGATCGGGTCCGGGTTCCGGCAGCGGTTCGCGATCCGGGTCACCGGGCACGTCGTCCGGCGGATCGCCCGCGAGGCCGGGATCGGGCGGATCGGCGTCCGCGTCCGGCCGGAGTCCGACAACCACCGCCTGGTCGTGGCCTTCCCCTGGGCCCACGAAGGGCGGGCCCGCGCGCTCGGCGCGGCGATCGCCGAGGTGCTGGACGCGTTCGGCTCCGACGACCTGCCGGAGCTGGTGGCCGCGGCCGGGCAGCGGGTGCACGACGAGCCGCCCGGTAACGTGCCGCCGACCATCCGGCCGAAGGTGCCGGTCGTCGCGGTCACCGGGACCAACGGCAAGACCACGACGTCGCGGATGATCGCGCATATCGGCCGCGCGGCCGGGCTGCACGTCGGCTGGTCGAGTACGGACGGCGTGTACTTCGACGGCGAGCTGGTCAAGTACGGCGACTTCTCCGGGCCGAGCGGCGCCGGGCAGGTGCTGTCCCAGCCGGGGATCCAGCTGGCCGTGACCGAGACCGCCCGCGGCGGCATCCTGCGCCGTGGCGTCGGCGTCGTCTCCAACGACGTCTCCGTCGTCACCAACGTGACCGCGGACCACCTCGGCCTGGGCGGGATCGACACCGTCGACCAGCTGGCCGAGGTCAAGGCGGTCATCACGCACATCACCCGCCCGCGCGGCTGGTGCGTGGTGAACGGCGACGACCCGCGGACGTTCGCGATGCGGCTGGGCTCGCCGGCCAAGTGCTGGGTGTTCTCCCGCGACCCCGACTCGCCGTCGATCCGCGCCGTCCTGGACGAGGGCGGCCGGGCGACGACCGTCCTGGACGGGTTCATCACCGTCCTCGACCAGGCCACCGACCCCGAGCCGCTGCTCAAGGTCGTCGACGTGCCGATGACGCTGTCCGGCCTGTCGCACTACAACGTCGAGAACGCGCTCGCCGCGGCCTCGGCCGCGCTCGGGCTCGGCCTGCCGCGGGCCGCGGTGGTCGAGGGGCTCAGCTCGTTCGCGCCGAACGAGAACAACCCCGGCCGGATGAACATGTACTCGCTGCGCGGGTTCACCGTCGTCATCGACCTGGCCCACAACGAGGCCGGGCTCGAGGCGCTGCTCGAGATCATGAACGGCGTCCGGGTCGAGGGCGGCCGGTTGATGCTGGCGCTCGGCTCGCCGGGGGACCGGGCCGACGACATGGTCTCCGCGCTCGGCGCGATCGGGGCCCGGGGCACTGACAAGGTCGCGATCGGCCACAAGAGCGAGTACCTGCGCGGGCGGCCGCCGTCCGAGCTGGAGGCCGTGTTCCGCGAAGGCGCGGCGTCGGTCGGGGTGGACGACGTCCCGGCGTACCCGACCGAGCTGGAGGCGGCGCAGGCGCTGGTCCGCGAGGCCCGGGCCGGGGACGTCGTCGCGGTGATGTCTTTGCAGGATCGCGCGAGTCTTGACGGCTGGTTGCGGTCCGAGGGAGCTACGGTCGACACACCGGAAGACTTGAAGAGCAAGGTCGAGAGAGCCCAGCACTAACCCCGTCCGCCTCGGTTGGGGTGGGAACGGGGAATGTGATGCGCTACCTGTGGTCGATCCCGGCCGCGGTCGCCGCCTGGTTCGTGGGTGGCTTCGCCGCGGCCTATCTGAAGGGCCTGCCCGGCGGTACGACGATGTTCGTGCCGCCGCGGCTCGACCTGTTGCTGCTCGGCGGTCTGGCCGGCGGTGTGCTGGCCGGATTGCTGGTCGCGCGCGTCCGGATCGCCGTCCCGCTGGTGCTGGTCGTTGCCGCCGGCATGTGGTGGCTGAGCGGAAATCCCTGGCAGGACAGGGCCGCGCTGATCACGTTGCTGGTGGCAAGCGCCCTGGGCGCGCTGTTCGGTGCCTTGGGCACCCGAAGTTCGGTCGTCGCCGCGTTCGCGCTGGCGGTGCCGATGGCGTGGTACGCGTTGCGGCCCGCGACTGAGCTGGCCGACTGGCGGTGGTTGTGGCAGCTGAACGGCCTGCTCGTCGGCGCGGGCCTCGCGCTGCTGCTCTACACGGCGTGCTGGCTGCGCGGCTGGCGTTCGGCGTCCTTCTGGGTCCCGTTGACGGCCTGGTACCTGGCGGCCTTCGGGATCGTGGCCGCCGTCCGCACGGTCGATCGCGCTCCCGCCGCGCAGGACACGAACGCGACCGCGGACGCCGCGATGGACGCCTTCTTCAACTCTTTCGAGCCGCTACTGCGCGAGTACGGCGCCTGGCTCGTGGTCGCCGTCCTCCTGGCGATCCCGATGGTCGCCCTCAAACTACGTGCCCTACCCCCGGCCCCGCCCCCGGCCGACCCCTACGCCCATCGCACCAACGACGCCGTCCTCGGCGACGACCTGGACTGGATCGACCGCCAGGAGCCGCCCCGCCGGCTCCTGCCACGCCGCGACAACACGCCAGAGAACGCTCTCTGAGTTCCTCAGCTTCCGTTTTCGGTGGCGATCACCCGGCCGTCGGCGTTCAGCACCTGGATCTTCGGTTCCGGGAGGTCCCGGCCGGCGAAGGCGACCGCGTAGTACCGCTCGGTGCTGCTTGCCGGGGTGCCGACCGCGTCGACGAGTGAGACCTTCTTGCCGACGGTGACGCGGACCTTGCGGGCTTCGACCGGCACCTTGCCGGCGTGGATGTGGAGATCGACCTTCGGATCCGGGGTCGCATGCAGGCCGTGTAGGCCGTGCAGGTCCGAGCAGTCCGCTTTCCGGTTGGCCCTGGCCCGTTTCAGCTCCTGTTCCCGCCAGGCCTGGTCCAGCTGCCCGTCGGCCGGCCGACGGTCCATCGGATTGCCGGCGCCCAGGCACCCGCCCGGGAAGACGTTCACCTGCCACTGGTTCTTGGCGACCGTGCCCTCGGCGACGATGTAGGCGCCCTTGAACTGCGGCAGCGGCTTGTCGGAGAACGGCTCCGGCATCGCGGTGGCGTCGGTGGCCGCGCTGGTGCCGGCCGGTGTGACGGCGGTCGCCGGGTGCAGCAGGCTGTTGATGGTCGGGACGGCGGCGACGGCGAGTGCGGTGACGGCCGCGGTGGCGAGCAGGCCGGTGGCGCGGCGGCGGCGCCGGCGCTTGGTGATGCCGGTGCGGACGACGGCCGCCGGGTCGAGCGGCTCGGGGCGGTCATCGGTGAGTACGGCGAACTTCGTGCCGAGATCGTCGGTCATGCGGTCCTCCCTCCGGCCAGCACGGCCAGGTCCGGGGTGTCGGTGGTGATGAAGTCGAGGTCGGCCCGGAGCGCGTCCAGGCCGCGGCGGGCGTGTTGCTTGATCGCGCCGACCGAGCAGCCGAGCAGCTCCGCGACGGTGCGCTCGGGCAGGTCTTCGGCGTACCGGAGGTAGAGCGTCGCGCGCTGGCGCGGGCTGAGCCGGCTCATCGCGCGGTGCAGGGCGAGCCGTTCGTCGACCTGGCCGGTCAGCGCGGCGACCGCGACGTCCGGTGGGCTGTCGGTCGGCCGTTCACCGAACCAGCGCCGCCGACGGGCGGACAGGAACGTCGTGGTGACGATCCGCCGCAGGTAACCCTCGGGGCTGCCGTCGCGGACCCGGTCCCAGTGGAACCAGAGTTTGGTGAACGCTTCCTGGGTCAGGTCCTCGGCACGCTGGTGGTCCAGGGTCAGTGCATACGCCAGCCGTGCGGTCGCGCTCCAGCGCGCCCGCACGAAGTCGTCGAAGTCCGCCTCGGTGGGACGGTCTTTCATCGGCATCGCCTCCTCACCCCGTTGAACGCTGCGACGAGCGTGCCAGGGTGACAGGTCAGCCGAGGATTTTTTCGCCGATCCAGCCGCCGGGCTGGAACCCGGGCGGGACGGCGAACACGGCCGAGCCGATCGTCGTCGTCCACTCGTTGAGCGCGTCGACGGCGTCCAGCCGGGACAGGAGCGGGAGGAACTGCCCGGCGACGTCCGCCTGGTAGCTGAGGAAGATCAGCCCGGACTCCCGCGCCGTACCGGAGTCCTGCACGTAGTTGAGGCCTTTGCGGAAGATCCGGCGGCCGTCGTTCTCCGAGTGGTGCGACAACCGCGCGTGCGCGTTCGCCGCGATCAGCGGCCGGCCGTCGGCGTCCCGGGCCTCCAGATCCAGCTCGTCGTGCTCCTTCTCCCCGGTCAGCGGCGCCCCGGTGGAGAGCTTCCGCCCCACCGCCCGCTCCTGCTCCGAGCGGGTCAGCTCGTCCCACGCGTCGAGGTTCATCCGGATCCGGCGGACGACGAGCGTCGTCCCGCCGTCCGCGTCCCAGACGGTCGCGTCGAACTCCGGCGACCCGGCCTTCGGGTTCCCCGTCCCGTCCACCTGCCCGAACAGGTTCCGCCCAGTCACCGCCTGTCCGTCGGCCCCGGTCCCGTTCCAGAACCCACTCTGCCGCCACACCGGCACCGCGAACGGCTTCGCATCCTTCACGAACTGCCGCACCGCGTGCACCACACTCACGGCGTCATCAGCCCCCACCAGCACCATCAGATCCCCGCCGGACCACTCCTTCTGCAACCGGTCGTGCCGCATCACCGGCAACTCGTCGAACCCGCCCGGACGCCGTCCCGCAAGCTCGAAAACCCGACCCCCGAACCCGACGGTCGCCGTGAACCCCGCATTCCCCACCGCCAGCTCCGGCGCCACATCGCCCGGCGCGCCCCGCCCGTTGCTCAACGCAACAACATCCGCGCTCCACAACCGCATCAGCCGCCCAAGAGCAGCCTTGTCCGTCTTCGCCAGCAGCCGAAACGCCACCAGCTCCCCGAACCTCGGCGACGCAGCACTCACCCCGGCCTGATGGACGCCGTACGGCGAGATGGCCCGCTCGGCAACCGCAGGCGGACCGGCCACAGGCTGATCCTTGCCCACCGCAACAACCCCGGCAGCACCCGCGGCCACCCCCGCCGCCGCGGCCCCCGCCAATCCGAACAACCGCCGCCGCGACGTCCGCCCCGCCTCGCCGTCCATTCCCGGACGGCTCACTTCGGGGTGGGGGTCGGGTGGTAGTGCTCTTCTTCTTCGGTGAAGGTCTTGACCGGGACGGTGAGGTCGTGGGTGGTGTTGTCGGAGAACTTGAGCGTGAGCGGAACCTCGTCACCGGGCTTGAGGGGCGACTTGAGGTTCATCAGCATGATGTGGTCGCCGCCGGGGGAGAGGTGGGTGTGCGAGCCCGCGGGGACGGTGACGCCGCCGGCCTTCTGCTGCATGACCATCTTGCCGTCCTTCATCGCCATCTCGTGCAACTCGACGAGACCCGCGACCGGCGACACCGCCGAGGTGAGCTTGAGGTCGGCCTTCCCAGGATTGGTCAGCGACAGGAACGCGGCCGTCATCGTCGTGTCCTTCGCCCCGACCGTAGCGCGCACCCAGGCGTCCTCGACGAGCACACTGGGCGTACTGATCTGGTTGGCCTGGGCAACCGGCTTCTCAGCGGACCCACAGCCCGACAACACCACCGGGACAACAACGGCGACAGTGGCCGCCAGCAACTTCATCTTCACGCTCTGCTGAACGACGCCACCACTCATCGAGTTCCGAGGGTGTCTCGAATCACCTCGAGGAACGCCGTCCCGTACGTCGTGTCCGGCAACAAGTACGACCCTTCGGTCCACTCGTTCCAGGCGTTGATCGTGATCACCGGACGCCGAACCCCGTGGCGCTCGACGAACTCGATCGCCTGCCGCAGCCCGCGCGCGAACTCGGCCGGCCCCGGATCCCACACCGACGTCCACGGATACCCGCCGTCGGCGTACGCCTGCTCCTGATCGGTCCGCGGCGACGGATCCCAGCCGACTGTCACGTTCGGGTGGAAGTCCACGTCGAGCAGCCCGGCGTAGCGCTCATACTCCGCGAACGCCGACTCCCGCAGCGCCGCCACCGGCGCGACCGGGAACGGCGACCCGCCGACATCGTGGTGATGCACCCACACGTACGACGTCCCGGAGTCGAACCCGAGCTCCCGCACCCAGTCGACCACCAACGGCGACTCGGCGGACGCCGGAAGCACGGCCGAACTCCACAGCACCGCATCCAGGTGCAGCCCACCGGCCTCGGCGCGGAACCAATCCAGCGCGTCGCGGGCCGCGGCGACGCCGCCCATCCCGGAGATGAAGTTCGCGAGATCGTACACCGTGAACCACGGCCGCCCGTCCACCGTCAGGTAGTTCGGCCGGCTGAAATAGTGCGAGATCACGTGCCGCGCCATCGCCTCGAACGCCGCGCGATCCAGCGCGCCGTCCTGCAACAACCCCGGGACGCCGCGCCGCCGGTCCGGGAAGATGTCGACGAGCTGATGATTGGCCCACATCAACGCGAACTGCAGCTCAGAACCGTTCGGCGCCTGCAGGAACCCGTCGTCCAGCTCTCCGGACAGGTACGGACCGTCGCCGTACCAGTAGTAGTCGAAGAGGAACCCGTCCACGCCGTGCGCCGCCGCCAGGGCGATCTCCTCGGCCGCGACCGCCGGATCCGACGCGTCGCGATACCCCGCGACCGGCACCCGCGGCTGCCGGTGCCCGGGGAACCGCGGCCGGGCGGCCTTCAGCAGCTCCCACTCCGTCCACCCGGCGCCGAACCACGCCGCGTTGCGTGGATCGGCATGCCAGTTGGGAAAGTAGTACGCGAGGACGGTCGGGCGCATGGCCTCACTCCTGCGGGACGTCGGTCTCGTCGGGTTTCACGAAGTCGGGGTCGCCGCCCTCGTCGCCGGAGCGGGCGCCTGCCTGGGCGAGGTGGGAGACCGACTCTAGCTCGGTCAGCACGGTCTGGTGCTGGTCGACGCAGAGGACGACGAGGTCGCCGCGGTTGGAACGGGCGAGGGCATGCCGGATGGCGGTCAGCTCGTCGATCACGATCTCGACCTGACGGCAGCGGGCCCCGGCCTCCATCGCCTCGCGGACGCCGGCCGCGATCAGCTCGGCCAGCTCGCCGCGCTTGCGGCCGCGCAACCGGGCGTCCTCGCGGACGACGAGGACGTCGAAGTGTTGCGCGGCCACCTCGCCGAGCTCGTGGATGTCTTCGTCGCGCCGGTCGCCCGCGGTGGCGATGACGCCGATCCGCGACGGGCGGCCGAGCTCGGACGACGCGTTCAGGCTCTCGCCGAGCCGGTCGACGAAGTCGCCGAGCATCCGCATCGCGGGCGCGTTGTGGCAGTAGTCGACGATGACGGTGCGGCCGTCGACGTCGATCTCGTTCAGCCGGCCCGGCGACAGGTAGTACGACGTGTTGAACGTGCGCAGGCCCTGCCGGATGTCGTGCAGCGGAGCGCCCGCCGCGAACGCCGCCGCGGCCGCCGCCATCGCGTTCTGCACGTTCATCATCGCGCGCCCGCCGAAAGTTGCCGGCAGCAAGTGAGTCCACGCGAGCTGCATCGAGCGCCGCCCGTGCTTGACCACGATCATGTCACCGAGATCGGACCGCTCGAGTACGACCGCGCGGCCGCCGCGCCGGCAGTGCCCCTCGATGTAGTCGCGGACCTCGCTGCCCGGCTCGGCCATGCTGAACCAGACGACCTGCCCCGAACACTTGCGCCGCATCTTCCGCACCAGCGGGTCGTCCGCGTTCAGGACGGCGTACCCGGTCCGCGGGACGGCCTCGACCAGCACGCCCTTCACATCGGCCAGCTGCTCGAGCGTGTCGATCCCGCGCAGCCCGAGGTGGTCCGGCTGCACGTTCAGGACGACGGCGATGTCGTTGCGCTCGTACCCGAGCCCCTCACGCAGGATCCCGCCCCGGGCGACCTCGAAGACCGCGAAGTCGACGCGCGGGTTCTGCAGCACCATCCGCGCGGACTTCGGGCCGGACGCGTCCGACCGGATCACCAGCCGCTCGTCGATCACGATGCCGTCGGTCGACGTCATGCCGACCTTGCGGCCCATGCCCTTGAAGACGTGGCTGATCATCCGCGACGTCGTCGTCTTGCCGTTCGTCCCGGTCACCGCGACGATCGGGATCCGGCTGGTCGCGCCCGGCGGGAACAGCATGTCGACGACCGGTTTGGCGATGTACTGCGGCTCGCCGATCGTCGGGTTGGTGTGCATCCGGAAGCCCGGCGCCGCGTTCACCTCGCAGATCGCGCCGCCGGTCTCGCGGACCGGCTGGGTGATGTCGGGGCAGATGAAGTCGATCCCGGCGATGTCGAGCCCGATCATCCGGGCCGCCTCCTCGGCGATCTCGACGTTCTCCGGGTGCGCTTCGAAGGTCCGGTCGATGGAGATCCCGCCGGTGGACATGTTGCCGGTCAGCGTGAGCTTGACCATCACGTCCTCCGGCGGGACGTCGTCCAGCTCGAAGCCCTGGCTGCGGACCAGCTCGCGGGCGGCGGCGTTGACCGTGATCCGGGTCAGGATCTTCTCGTGCCCGACGCCGCGGCGCGGGTCGGCGTTGGTGATGTCGACCAGCTCGGCGATGGTGTGCACCCCGTCGCCGACCACGTGCGCGGGGACGCGCTCGGCGATCGCCTCCATCCGCCCGTTGATGATCAGGCAGCGGTAGTCCTTGCCGACGACGAAGTTCTCCACGATCACCCAGCCGCGCCGGGACTGCTCGGCCGCGATCGGGAAGGCCGCGCGGACGGCGTCGGCGTCCGGCAGGTTGATGCAGACGCCGCGGCCGTGGTTGCCGTCGAGCGGCTTGCACACGACCGGGTAGCCGATCTTGCCGGCCAGGACCACCGCTTCCTCGACCGTGCGGACCGACTCCGAGCGCGGGACCGGCAGACCGGCCGAGGCGAGCAGCCGGGTGGTCAGGTCCTTGTCACTGGCCACGTCGACCGCGATCGAGCCGGTCTCCGACGTCATCGTGGCCCGGATGCGCTTGGCGTGCACGCCCTGGCCGAGCTGGACCAGGCTGGCCTTGTTCAGCCGGATCCACGGGATGTCGCGGGACACCGCCTCGTCGACGATCGCCTGCGTCGACGGGCCGAACGCCGTCCGCTCGGCCTGTTTGATGAAGCGCTCCAGCTCGACGGTGAAGTCGAACTCCGGATCCGGCTGGACCAGATGGTTGACGAACCGGACGGCGAGCTCACCCGCGGCCAGGCCGACCGCTTCGTCGGCGTACGCGTAGGTGATGTTGTAGCGGCCCGGGTGGCCCTTGACCTGGCGGGTCTTGCCGCGCCGCATGTCGTGGCCGGCCTCCTGCTGCAGCTGCAGCGAGACGTGCTCGGCGATGTGGCCGAGCCAGGTGCCCTCGTCCAGCCGCTCGATGAAACCGCCCTTGCGGCCGCGCGAGCAGTGGTGCTGGTCGAGCCGCGGCAGGTCGGCGAGCAGCCGCTCGGTGAAACCGGGGATGGTGTTCGAGGGGAACTGCTCCAGCGATCCGAGGTCGACGACCAGGTGGATCGCGGGGTCGTAGCTCCACACGTTCGGCCCGCGGTAGACGCGGGTCTCGATGATCTTCAGGTCCGGGCTGGGGGTGCCGTGCGTTTCGGTCTCGCTCATGGCTGTCCACTGTCTACTTGCGGGCTGTCGATGGAGTCAGGGTCGGCGCCGGCCGTGATCGGCTCGGTCGCCTCCGGTCTGGACTCCCCGGCGGCCGCCGGGCGGGTGGACTTCGCCGTCCGCCGGCCCGCGCGCCGCTTGCGCTCGGCGTAGTAGGCGGGCGAGACGCCTTCGGCCGCGATCTCCTTGGCCAGCTTGCGCAGGTCGGCCTCGGCGGCGGCCAGCTCGGCGATCTCGGTGGCCTGCGGCTGCGGGCCGTACGAGAGCAGCACGCGCGCCTCGAGGTCGAACATCGAGGTCGCGGGCAGCACGTGCAACTCGACGCCGGAGGCCAGGATCGGCTCGGACCGCTTGGCGTAGTGCGCGTTCGAGGTGATCCGGCGGCCGTCGAAGATCGTCACCGCGCCGCGGCCGACCACCTCCAGGTGCGAGCCGCGGATGACGGCGGCGGTGTCCTCGTCGACGCCGATGCCGAGCAGGCCGGGGGACTGCGCGACCAGCGACAGCAGCCGGCCGTACCGGTTCCGCTGCGCGAAGTGCTGGTCGACGATCGCGCCCTGGACCAGACCGAGCCCGTTCGACAGCTGGCTCATCCGCTGCCGCGGCGTCGCGCCGGACCGGCCGAACGCGATCATGTGCTCGGCCAGGATGCTCGCGCCGGCCGACGTCCCGCCGACGGCCGCGCCGCGCGCGTGCGCCGCGGTCACCGCCCGGCCGAACGCCGTCCCGGTGACGACCCCGGCCAGCTTCAGCTGGTTGCCGCCGGTCATGAAGATGCCGGTCGCGTCGTGCAGCGGCGCGATGAACGCCGGGTCGTCGGCGTCCTCCCGGTTCTCCGGACGGACGCCGACGACACTGGCCGCGCCGAGCGCGGCGAACAACGCGTGGTACACGTCGACCACGTCCGGACCGAGCGCCGAAGCGGTCGGTACCACCACGATCCGCGCCTTCGGCCCACCCGCGGCCTCCACGAACTCCTGGAGCACCATCCGCTTCTTCAGCTTGTCCTCGGCGCCGCCAATAGCGAACAGCGCCCCAGGACCACCCGGCAGTTCAGACATAAGCCGAAGGATAAGTGCTACGTACCTCAGCGGCCGAACGTGAACCAGTTGACGTTGACGAAGTCGGCGGGCTGACCGCTGGTGAAGGTGAGGTAGACGTCGTGGACGCCGGTGGTGGCGGCGATGTTGGCGGGTACCGAGCGCCAGGACTGCCACCCGCCGGTGTTGCCGACCGCGAAGCTGCCGATGGGTGGGTTGTTGCGGCTGTCGAGGCGGACTTCGACCAGGCCGCTGACTCCGGCACCGGCGCCGGAGGCGACTCGGGCGGTGAACTGGGTGGCGGCTTGGGAGCCGAAGTCGATACCGCGGTAGAGGGCCCAGTCGCCGTTGCCGACCTGCATCAGGTTCTGGCCGCCGCCGGTGTCGGTGGTGGTTTCGACGCCCGTGCCGGACTGCTGCTGCGAGGACTCGGCCTGCAGCGTGCTGTAGGCGCTGTTACCGGACGGCGGCGGCGTGGTCGGCGGCGTCGTACCGCCGCCCTTGGAGGTGACGTGGACGTAGTCGACGACCATCGGGTGGCCGGGGACGGTCTCGGCGCGCGGCGTCGGGCCGTTGAGCGCGTCGGGGAACGCACCGCCGATGGCGACGTTCAGCAGGATGAAGTAGCCCTGGTGCGAGGTCATGTTGTTCCACGTGTCAGCGGGGAACTGGTTCTGGCTGAGCGTGTGGTAGTTCTGGCCGTCGACGTACCAGCGCAGCTGGTTGGGGGAGACGCTGGTGTCCCACTCGAAGCGGTAGGTGTGGAACGCCGACTGGCACGAGGCGCCGGGGCAGACGCGGCTCGCGCCGAGACCGCTGGTCTCGTTGCACGGGCCGCCCGGGTTCACGCCGCAGTGCAGCACGCCCCAGACCGAGTTGATCCCGTTGACGTTCTCCATGATGTCGAACTCGCCGATCCCGGGCCAGTTCCAGTAGTTGCCCCGGTACGGCGCTCCGAGCGCCCAGAACGCGGGCCAGTAGCCGAGCGCGGCGTTACCGGTGACGTTCGGCATCTGCAGCCGGCTCTCGATCGCGAGGATGCCGTTGGCCGGGGCCTTGAAGTTGCTGCGCTGGGTCTCGATCCGGGCCGACGTCCAGTTGCCGGCGCCGTCGCGGCGCGGCGTGATCCGCAGGTTGCCGGTGCCGTCCAGGGCCAGGTTGTTGGTGCTGTTGGTGTAGTTCTGGATCTCACCGGTACCCCAGTTCCCGGGACCGCCGGGATAGCCGTGGCCGGTGTCGATGATCCAGTTCGCACTCGACGGGAGCGTGTTCGCCGGCCCGTCGAAGTCGTCGACCCAGACGGTCGACCACCCGGTCGGCGGCGGTGGGGCGCTGGCCTGCGCGACGACGGTCAGCGAGGCGGCGATGAGCAGTGGAGCGGCGAGGGACGCGATCAGCGTCAGGCGGGAACGCACGACGACCTCCAGGGGCGGTTGAGGCGTGATTCAGCCCAATGTGAGCGCTCTCACACGCCCTGTCAACAGCTCAGAACATCAGCCGATGAACAGTCGTGCTGCGACGCACGCGCAGGCCGAGGTGTTCGTACATCGCCAGCGCGCCCGTCCCGGAGTGGGTCCAGAGGATCAGCGTCGCCCGGCCGAGCCGGTCGAACTCGGCCGACGTCCGGTCGAGCATCGCGCGAGCGATCCCACGGCCGCGATGGTTACCGCTGACGGCGAGCTGCTCGACATACCCCTCCTCGCCGTCGAGCGCGATCACCACGCCGACCAGCTCGGCGCCGACGTACGCGAACGTGGTCGCCGTCGGCAGGAAGGTCGAGCGCAGGACGGTCAGCTCGGACCATTCCTCGAAGGACTTCCGCCGCGACTGGAACGCCGAGAACGCCGTACCGATCAGCTCGTGCGCCTCCTGTGCGCGCTCCGGGTCGTAGGCCTCGAGGCGGACGCCGTCCGGCAGATCGCGCGGCTCGATCGCGGCCGGGCGCTCCAGCAGCCAGTTCGTCGCGAGCACCTCGGCGCCGCGGGCGCGGAACAGATCCGTGCCGGCCTTGTCGGCATCGTCGACCGCCTGAGCGATCCACTCGCTGCCTACCGCGCGCGACCGCGCCTCGATCCAGTCCAGCAGCCGCGGCCCGATCCCGTGCCCCCGGTACGCCGGATGGACGCCGGCCTGCGACCGCTTGCCGTCGTGCACCCAAGCCCAGCCGGCCAGGTCACCGCCGGGCGCCTCGACCACCAGCGTGTCGAGCGCGAGGTCGATCAACGGCCGCCGCAGATCCGCCGCCACCGAGTCCGGCACGACTTCGGCCTGCCCGTGCCAGGACACCTCGGCCGCGGCCATCAGCTCGTAGATCGGGTGCGCGTCGTCCAGGGTCGCGGGCCGGGTGGTGAACTCCATAACCCCCGATCGTAGCTAGATGAGTCCGTCCGCGTCGGCGGTTTCGACCTCTTCGCGGCTGATGCCGAGCAGGTAGAGGATCGTGTCCAGGTAGGGCACGCTCAGGTGCGTGTCGGCGGCCGCCCGGACGACGGGTTTGGCGTTGAAGGCGACCCCGAGGCCGGCCGCCGCGAGCATGTCGAGGTCGTTGGCGCCGTCCCCGATCGCGACTGTCTGGGACAACGGCGTCCCGGAGCGCTGGGCGAACTGGCGCAGCGCGACCGCCTTACCGGGCCGGTCGACGATCTCGCCGATCACCCGGCCGGTGAGGATGCCGTCGACGATCTCCAGCTCGTTCGCCTTGGCGTAGTCGATGCCGAGCTCGGCAGCGAGTTTGTCGGTGATCTGGCTGAAGCCGCCGCTGACGATCGCGAACTGGTACCCGAGCCGCTTCAGCGTCCGGACCAGCGTGCGCGCGCCCGGCGCGAACTCGATCGCCTCGTAGACCGCGTCCAGCGCGGACGCCGGGAGACCGGCCAGCGCCTTGACCCGGTGTTCGAGCGACGCGGCGAAGTCCAGCTCACCGCGCATCGCGGCCTCGGTGACCGCGGCGACCTCCTCGAGCCGGCCGGCGTGCCCGGCGAGCATCTCGATCACTTCGCCCTGGATCAGCGTGGAGTCGACATCCATCACGATCAGCCGCTTCGCGCGCCGGTACAGACCGCCGTCCTGGACGGCGACGTCCAGACCCTGGCGGACGCCTTCGAGCGCGAGCACCGTCCGCAGCGTCTCCGGCTCGACACCGGACACGGCGATCTCCATCGCGGTCACCGGGTAGCGGGCCATCCGGCTGATCCGGTCGATGTTGGCGCCGGTGTCGGCGATCCGGCCGGCGATCGCGGCCAGGCCGACCGCGGTCAGCGGGTGCCCGATCACGGTCACCTGGCTGCGGCCCTGCCGCCGCGGCTCGTTGTCGCCGACGCCCTTCTTCACCGAGATGTCGATGTCGAGCGCGCTGGCGAGCTGCTTGAGCTCTTCCTTCAGGTTCTTGTGGTCGCGCGGCGCCGACAGCAGCACACCGAGGATGAGCCGGCCCCGCAGCACGACCTGCTCGGCGTCGATCACCTCGAGCCCGCGGGTCGCGAGCGTCGACAGGACGGCGGACGTCAGCCCCGGCCGGTCGGTCCCGGTCAACGTGATCAACAACGTCGGACGGTCGGCGGACTGCGTCTCGAACTCATGCTGTGCTGTCATGGCAAGCAGAACGCTACCGACAACACCTGTCACCCGGTGGTCCGGTCCACATCCCAAACGTGAACAGGGTGTCTCAGCCGGCGCTCGGCGGCGCGCAGGCGGCGACCAGGGCTCGGCGGGCGGCGGTGGCGAGGGTGACGAGGGCCCGGCGGCGGGCGTCGGCGTCCGTGGTGCTGATGGCGGCGCCGTCGTCTTCGAGGGCGGCGTCGGCGATCGCGAGCAGGCGGCGGGCGGTGGCGGCCGTCTTGACGGCTCGGGCGTCGTAGCCGGGGGCGAGGTCGTCGCCGCGGCTGCTGCCGATCTTGCGGATGTCGATCAGTGCGTCCGCGACCTCGGGCTTCCAGCGGGCGACGTCCATCGCTGCTAGGGAGTCGGCCGCGTCGATGAGCGCCAGCCGCAGGCCGCGGTCGGCCTCGCCGAAGTCGCCCGGCGGGGGAGCGGTTGCCGGCAGCACGCTCCACTGGACGGCCGGACCGACGTACGACGGCACCAGCCCGAGCTCCGGACCGGACAGGACGACGGCCTCGCCCGCCTCGACCGCGGCCTCGTTGAAGGCCGGGGGACCGGCCAGCCCGATCGGATCGCCGGGAACCGGCAGCGCGAGCAGCGCCTGTTTGGCGCCGGCCGCGCGGAGCAGATTCAGCGCGACGGGCAGCGTCGCGGGCTCCGGATGGCCGGGCAGGCCCGCGACGTGATGCCCGACATCGGCGCCGAGGATCTTCGTCGCGGCGGTGTCCGGATCGCAGGCGCCGAGCAGCATCGCATTCGTCCACACCGTGAACCGGACCGAGGCGGAGGTGGTCAACACGACGTCCAGTGTGACACCCGCCGCCCGCTGTCCGGGCGGGACGGGGCACCCCGTAGGTTTGCCCCCATGACTGCAGTGGTGGAGCTGGCCGGGGTCTCGATCGTGCGCGGCGACGCGCTCCTGCTGGACGGCGTCGACTGGACGATCGACGAGACCGACCGCTGGGTCGTCATCGGCCCGAACGGCGCCGGGAAGACCACCCTGCTGCAGATTCTGGCCGCGCAGATCCACCCGACGTCCGGTGTGACCGGTCTGCTCGGCGAGGTGCTCGGCGCGGTCGACGTCTTCGAGCTGCGCCCGCGGATCGGCCTCACCAGCGCGGCGCTGGCCGACCGGCTGCCCAAGGGCGAGCGGGTCTCGGATGTCGTCGTCTCCGCGTCGTACGCCGTCCTCGGGCGCTGGAACGAGGAGTACGACGAGCTCGATCACCAGCGGGCCAAGGAACTTCTGAACGAGCTGGGTATCGCGCACCTCTCCGATCGGACCTTCGGCACGCTGTCCGAGGGCGAGCGCAAGCGCGTCCAGATCGCGCGCGCCCTGATGACGGACCCCGAGCTGATGCTGATGGACGAGCCGGCCGCCGGTCTCGACCTGACCGGACGTGAGCAGCTCGTCCGCTCGCTCGGCGCGATCGCCACCGCCGAAGGCGCGCCCGCGATGGTCCTCGTCACCCACCACGTCGAGGAGATCCCGCCCGGTTTCACCCACGCCCTGCTGATCAAGCAGGGCCGGGTCGTGGCCGCGGGCCCCATCGACCAGGCCCTCACCGCCCAGACCCTCAGCGACACCTTCGACCTGGCGCTCTCGCTCAGCCACGAGAACGGCCGCTGGACCGCCCGCGCCTTCTAGAACGGAACCCCGCGCACAACAGGTGCGTCACAGCATCTGCCGACACCCCGATGAGTGGATAGGCTTGGCAGATGATGGATTGGCTGCGGGACAACCTGTGGGCGGCCTGGCTGACGATCGCCGGTGCGCTGGCGCTGGCCGAGCTCGCCTCGCTCGACTTCACTCTGCTGATGCTCGCTGCCGGCGCGTTCACGGCAGCCGGGGCGGCGGCGCTCTTCCCCGGGCAATTGTGGTTGCAGCTGATCGTCGGGCTGGTGACGGCCGCGGCGATGCTGGCGGCGATCCGGCCGCTGCTCGTGCGCAAGATCCACCACGGCGCCGAGCTGAAGACCGGCTCGGCGCACGTGATCGGCCGCAGTGGCACGGTGGTGAAGGAGATCCACCCGGACGGCGGGGGCTCGGTGCGGATCGGCGGCGACCTGTGGACGGCGCGCCCGTTCGACGAGGTCTCCACGATCAAGCCCGGCACCCGTGTCGAGGTGATGTCGATCGACGGCGCGACCGCCGTCGTCTATCCGGTCTCCGACCCGCTGCACAACGAGTTGAACAAACCGGAGCCCGGACAGCAGTAGGGTCACAACCAACAGTGATGAGTGGGAGGGTCGAGTGCTCGGGTTTCTGATCGTGCTGGCGGTGGTCGCCGTACTGGTGATCGTCACGCTGGCCAAGTCCGTACGGGTGGTGCAGCAGCAGACCGTCGGCATCGTCGAACGGTTCGGCAAGTACAGGACCGGTCTGCAGCCGGGCCTGAACCTGTTGACCCCGTTCGTCGACAAGGTCCGCTACACCATCGACATGCGTGAGCAGGTCGTCTCCTTCCCGCCCCAGGGCGTGATCACCGAGGACAACCTGATGGTGTCGATCGACTCCGTCATCTACTTCCAGGTCAACGACCCGGTCCGGGCGACGTACGAGATCTCCAACTACATCCAGGCCATCGAGCAGCTGACGATGACCACGCTGCGCAACATCATCGGCGGGATGGACCTGGAGCAGACGCTGACGTCGCGCGAGGAGATCAACGAGAAGCTGCGCTACGTCCTGGACGAGGCGACCGGCAAGTGGGGGATCCGGGTGAACCGGGTCGAGCTGCGCTCGATCGACCCGCCGCCCTCGATCCAGGACTCGATGGAGAAGCAGATGCGCGCCGACCGCGACAAGCGCGCGGCGATCCTGACCGCCGAGGGTATGCGGCAGTCCGCCGTCCTCTCGGCCGAGGGGCAGAAGCAGTCCGCGATCCTGACCGCCCAGGGTGACAAGGAGTCCCGGATCCTGCGGGCCGAGGCCGAGCGGCAGGCGCGGATCCTGAAGGCGCAGGGTGAGGCGCAGGCCATCACCACGGTCTTCAATGCGATCCACGCCGGCAAGCCCGACCAGGGTCTGCTCGCCTACCAGTACCTGCAGATGCTGCCGTCGATCGCCCAGGGCGACGCGAACAAGCTCTGGATCGTCCCGAGTGAGATCGGCGACGCGCTCAAGGGCCTGGGCAGCGCGGTCGGCCAGGTGGCCGGGATCCCGCAGCGGGCCGAGGGCAACTGGCAGGCGCCGGCGATCGCCGACGACCCGGCGACGCCGCAGGTCGAGGGCATCGGCGTCCAGGACACCGCGGTCGCCGAGGCGGACAACGCCGTCGCCGAGGCCATCGCCGAAGCCCAGAAGGCCGCCGTCGGTCGCGGCCAGGGCGCCGCGGCCGCTCCGCCGGCCACGGCCGTCACCCCCGAGCCGCCGGCTCCCGAGGCCGAGCCTCCGCTCGAGCGCTGACCTCAGTACTGCCGAACAGGGCCTTCCGGGAGACCGGGAGGCCCTGTTGCCGTTCATCCTCCGGACCGATGCGGGCGCGCGGGGCGCCGGTGCGTAGAGTCGGGCAACGATGACATGGTTCGAGGCGCTGTTCGTCCTGGTGGCGGGAATGGGCGCGGGCACGATCAACGCCGTGGTGGGGTCGGGCACGCTGCTGACCTTCCCCGCGCTGCTCGCCGTCGGTATCCCGCCCGTCCTCGCGAACGTCAGCAACAGCGTCGGTCTCGCGCCCGGGACGGCGGCCGGCGCGATCGGCTACCGCCGCGAGCTGGAGGGCCAGCGCGGCCGGATGCTCCGGCTCGTCCCGGCCTCGCTGATCGGCGGCGTCGTCGGGGGAGTGCTGCTCCTCACCACGCCGGACTCCGCGTTCCACGCCGTCGTACCGGTGCTGATCCTGCTGGGCTGTGTGCTGGTCGCCTTCCAGCCGTGGCTGTCGAAGTGGATCAGCGTCCCGTCGCATGCCCATCGCGGCGCCTGGTGGGTGATCCCGGCCGTCTTCGCGACCGGGATCTACGGCGGGTACTTCGGCGCCGCGCAAGGCGTGCTGCTGATGGCGATCCTCGGCCTCGGCCTCGATCCGGACCTGCAGCGGATGAACGGGCTGAAGAACGTCCTGGCCACGGTCGTGAACACGGTCGCCGCGATCCTGTTCATCGTCGTCGCGGACGTCGACTGGCTGGCCGCGGCCCTGATCGCGGTCGGCTCCACGATCGGCGGCTTCCTCGGCGCGCGCTACGGCCGCAAGCTGCCGCCGATCGCGCTTCGCGGCCTGATCGTCTGTATCGGCGTAGTCGCCATCGTCACGATGGTGTTCTAGCCGTCAGCCCCGCCAGCAACAGGTCGAGGCCGTAGTCGAACTGCTGCTGCCCGCCGCTCGTCCGCGCCAGCTCGGGCGCGAGCTCCACCACGGTCGGGAACTCGCGCGACGACAACGACTCCATCGACGCGCGCAACCGGCGTAACGCATCCGGGTCGCTCTGCTCGACGGTCATCTGGATCTCCCACGTCGTCGCGCCGAGGACGAACGTGAACAGCGTGGTGTGCGTCCGCGCCGCGGTCTCCGGATCGAGGCCGGACGAACGCAGGACGCTCAGCAGCCCTTCGGCGACCCGCGCGGTCTCGTGCCCACTCAACGGCCGGCTCGCCAATAGTTGCGCAAGGCAAGGATGTTCGAGCATCAGCACGCGCAGGTCGCGGCAGATCGCCCGCACCTGCTCCGGCCAGGGCAGGTCGGCCGGGGGCGGCGGCATCAGCGCCATCAGGTGATCGCGGATGGCGTCGTACAGGTCGTCCTTGTTCCGGAAGTAGGTGTAGAGCGCCATCGGGCCGACGCCGAGCTCGGCCGCGACGCCGCGCAGGCTGAACCCGTCGGCGCCCTTGGTCTCCATCACCTGCAGGGCCGTCCGGACGACGAGCTCGGAGCTCAACGTGTTCCGCGGTGTCCTCGCCATGTGACCCAGCTCCCTTCGATACTGAGCTACTTAAATGCGGGTAACGTACAGTGTATAGTACAACGTATGCGAGCAATCGAGATCACTGAGTTCGGAGGGCCGGAGGTCCTCAAGGTCGGCGAGGTCGCGGATCCGGCCGCCGGCGACGGCCAGGTACTGATCGCCGTCGATCGCGCCGGGATCAACTACGCCGACACGCATCAGGTGGAGAACAGCTACCTGCAGAAGGCGACGCTGCCGATGATTCCGGGCGGTGAGGTGGTCGGTCACACCGCCGACGGCCGTCGCGTGGTCGCGCTGGTCGGCTCGGGCGGGTATGCCGAGAAGGCCGTGGCGCACGCGCCGTACGCCTGGGATGTCCCCGCGGGCGTCACCGACGGTCAGGCGCTCGCGCTGGTGCTGCAGGGTACGACCGCCTGGCACCTGCTGAAGACCTCGACTCACTTCCGCCCTGGTGAGTCGGTGCTCGTGCACGCCGGCGCCGGGGGCGTCGGATCGATCGCCGTCCAGCTGGCGAAGCTCTGGGGCGCGGGCCGCGTGATCGCGACCGCGTCGTCGGAGGACAAGCGCCAGCAGGTGCTGGAGCTCGGCGCGGACGCCGCCATCGACGGGACGCCGGAAGGCCTGAAGGACCGGATTCTCGAAGCGAACGGCGGTAAGCCCGTCGACATCGTGCTCGAGATGGTCGGCGGCCCGACCTTCGACGAGTCGTTCGCCGCGCTGGCCAAGTTCGGCCGCCTCGTCACGTTCGGCGCGGCATCGCGCGAGACCGCGGCCGCGATCGATCCGACCCGGCTGATGAAGGGCTCCAAGACGATCGTCGGCTTCTGGCTGGCCGACTGCTTCGGTGACCCGCGGCTGCTGGGCGAGCCGCTGGCCGAGTTGTTCGACCTGGTTCAGGCCGGGTCGCTGCGCCCGATCGTCGGCGGTGAGTACGGCCTGTCCGAGGCCGCTACCGCCCATGAAGACATGCGAGCCCGCCGTACTGTCGGCAAGCTCGTTCTCGACCCCACTCGCTGAGGAGCAGATTCAGAATGACCACACCGGTTGAGAAGGTTCTGTACACCGCCAAGGCCACCGCCGAAGGCGGCCGCGACGGCAAGGTGACCAGCAGTGACGGCAAGCTGGACGTCGTTGTCGCGCCGCCGGCCGAGCTGGGCGGCAGCGGGAACGGCACCAACCCCGAGCAGCTGTTCGCCGCCGGGTACGCCGCCTGCTTCCAGAGCGCGATGATGACGGTCGCCCGGCGCCTGCGCGTCGAGGTCACCGGCTCCACCGTCACCGCCGAGGTCGGCCTCGGTGCGATCGCCGGCGGCGCCTACGGCCTGCAGGTCGCCCTCGTCGTCAGCCTGCCCGGCCTGGAGCCGGCCGTCGCCGAGGACCTGGTCGCCAAGGCCCACCAGGTCTGCCCGTACTCCAACGCCACCCGCGGCAACATCGTCGTGGACCTCAAGCTGGCGTGATCCGGATGCTGGGCTGACCCCGTCCGGTCAGTCCAGCCGCGACATGGCCTCCCTGAGCAGGCCGTCGGTCGCGGAAACGGGTGCGGCCGCGATCGTGAGCCCCTCCATGATCGCGGCGTACTCGTCGACCTCCTCGAGTTTGTCGAGGTAGAGCGCGCTCGCCGCGTGCTCGATGTAGACGATGTCCGGCAGGTCGCCCTCCGGGAAGCGCAGGATGCTGAACGCGCCCCCGGCGCCGGCCGCACCGGCGCTGCTGAACGGCATGATCTGCAGCGTGATGTTCGGCTGCTGCGCCCACTTGATCAGGTGCTCCAGCTGCCCACGCAGCACGTCGACGCCACCCACCGGTCGATGCAGGACCGACTCGTCGATGACAACCCACAGCCGGGCCGGATTCGCCCGGGTGAGGATCTGCTGCCGGTTGACCCGCAGCGAGACCCGCTGGGCCACCTCGTCCTTCGGCTGGTACGACTTACCCAGCTGGACGACGGCCCGCGCGTAGTCCTCGGTCTGCAACAGCCCCGGGACGAACATCACCTCGTACGTCCGGATCAGCGTCGCCGCGACCTCGAGACCGACGTAGTTGGTGAACCAGCTCGGCATCACATCGCCGTACCGCGACCACCAGCCCGGGTTGTTCGCGGCGCGCGCCAGCTCGGTCAGCCGGAAGCGCTCCTGCTCGTCGGCCTGGCCGTACAGCTCCAGCAGGTCGCTGACGTCGCGCTCCTTGAAGCCGACCCGGCCGAGCTCCATCCGGCTGACTTTGGACTCCGACGCGCGGATCTGCCAGCCCGCGTCGGCACGACTGATCCCGGCCTGCTCACGCATTCTGCGCAGCTGGCCGCCGAGCATGATCCGCAACGCGGTCGGCCCGCCGTCTCCGCCACCGCCGCCGCCCGCCACACTCACCGCTTCACCCGTCGCACCCGTCCACTCACCCATTTCAGCCCGCGATGCTACTCCCTGTCCACGGGATAGCGCCGGTTGCCGCTCCGGTCAGTGCTGCGCGAGGTCCAGAACCACGGCGTCCGGGAGCTTGGCCAGCTCGGCGCCGTCGAGCAGCACCTTCGAGCCGCGGACCCCGCTGCCGATCACCACCGGCCCGGCCGCGACCACGGCCTCGTCGACGAGGATCGGCCAGCCGGCCGGGAGCCCGATCGGCGTGATGCCGCCGTACTCCATGCCGGTCGTCGCGACCGCGTCGTCCTGGGCGGCGAACGAGATCTTCCGGACGCCGAGGTGCTTGCGGACGACGCCGTTCACGTCGGCCCGGTCGGTGGCCAGCACGAGCACAGCGGCGTACGCCGATTCACCCGCGCGCTTGCCGAGGACGACGACGCAGTTGGCCGAGGCGGCCATCGGGACGTCGTACTCCGCGCAGAACGTCGCGGTGTCGGCGAGACCGGGGTCGATCGCGGCCGAGTACGCCGGGAGGTCGCCGAGGGCATCCCGCGTCGCCGGGGCCAGCAGCTCCGGCGACGCGGCGGCCGGCTGTCAATCGAGTTTGCCGAGGATCACTGCGCGGCCTCGCCGACGAGGTCGGCGTACTCGGGGTGCTTCGCCAGGTAGTCCTGGTAGAAGGGACAGGCGGGTTTCACGCGCAGGCCGTTGGCGCGGGCGTCGTCCAGCGACTGGACGGCGATCCGGCCGGCCACGCCGCGGCCGCGGTAGTCGGGCAGGGTCTCGGCGTGCAGAAAGGCGATCACGCCCGGGCGCAGCGAATAGTCGACGAAGCCCATCAGGTTGCCGTCGGCGTCCAGCGCCTCGTAGCGGCTGCGCTCCTTGGCGTCCACCACGCTGATCTCGTTCTCCATACCGTCCACTGTAGCCACCGCGCGTTTGGAATTCGGGACCGCTGGGGTACGGGGTCCTGCGGATCCATTGGCGCCGAAAGGAGTTCGGATGAGCAGCGAACACGCTCTCGACGAGGGCAAGGCGATACCGAGTCTCGTGCCGGCCCGGATGGACCGGCTGCCGTGGACCCGCTTCCACTGGATGATCGTCGTCGGTCTCGGCGTCTCCTGGATCCTGGACGGGCTGGAGATCCAGCTCGTCTCGCTGGTCGGCAACACCTTGAAGGAGTCCGCGACGCTCGGGCTGACCACGGCCGAGGTCGGGCTGCTGGCCTCGATCTACCTGGCCGGTGAGGTGGTCGGCGCGCTGTTCTTCGGCCGGATGACCGACCGCTGGGGACGCCGCAGCCTGTTCATCATCACGCTGATGGTCTACCTGATCGCCTCCGGCGCGGCCGGCCTGACCTGGGACTTCTGGTCGCTGGCGTTCTGCCGGTTCGTGGCCGGGATGGGCATCGGCGGCGAGTACGCGGCGATCAACTCCGCGATCGACGAGCTGATCCCGTCGAAGTACCGCGGCCGCGTCGACATCGGCGTCAACGGCACCTACTGGGCCGGCGCGCTGATCGGCTCCGCGGTCGGCCTGGTCTTCCTGAACCCGGACCTGGTCCCGGTCGAGTGGGGCTGGCGGCTGTGCTTCCTGGTCGGCCCGGTGATGGGCCTGATGATCATCTACCTGCGCCGGCACATCCCGGAGAGCCCGCGCTGGCTGATGACGCACGGCAAGGTCGAGGAGGCCGAGCGGACGGTCGACCGGATCGAGGAGACGGTCCGCAACCAGGGCGGCGAACTGCGCGAGGTCAAGGACGACGAGGCGATCCGCGTCGTCGACTACCCGCCGGTGACGTACCGCGAGATCGCGCGGGTGATGTTGCGCGACTACCGCAGCCGGTCGTTCCTCGGCTTCTCGATGATGGTCACCCAGGCGTTCCTCTACAACGCGATCTTCTTCACCTACGCGCTGGTGCTGAAGTCGTACTTCGGGCTGAACGACTCCAGCGTCGCGCTGTACTTCTTCCCGTTCGCGATCGGCAACCTGGCCGGGCCGCTGCTGCTCGGGCACTTCTTCGACACCATCGGCCGGCGCAAGATGATCTTCTCGACGTACTCGCTGGCGGCCGTCGTCCTGTTCGGCACCGCGCTGCTGTTCAACGCCGGCGTCCTGACCGCGGCGACGCTGACCGGGCTGTGGTGCGTGGTGTTCTTCTTCGCCTCGGCTGGCGCCTCGTCGGCGTACCTGACGGTCAGCGAGATCTTCCCGATCGAGCTGCGCGGACAGGCGATCTCGTTCTTCTTCGCGATCTCGCAGCTGACCGGCGGCGTCGTCGCGCCGTTCCTGTTCGCGTCGCTGATCGGCGAAGGCGAGCACCCGGCGCGGGGCCCGCTGGCCGTCGGCTACATGGTCGGCGCCGGGATCATGCTGCTCGGCGGCGTCATCGCCTGGTTCTTCGGGGTGGACGCCGAGGGCCAGTCGCTGGAGAACATCGCCAAACCGCTGTCGGCGCGGGACGGCAGCCGGTTCCAGGGGTCGGCTCCGCGGCTGCCCAGCACGGACGCGCAGGGCCGCCGCATCACTCCAGTGAAACCGGAGTCGGAGCAGGGCGAGTCGCCCGGCTAGCCGAGCGCCCGGCGGAGGGCGTCCGTCCGGTCGGCCGCCATCCGCTGGCTCACGGCCGCGGTGGTCACGAAACCGGAGCCGTGGAAGGTGCCGGGGTAGTGGTGGACCTCGGTGCTGATGCCGGCGTGCAGAAGCCGCTGCGCGTAGGCCAGGCCCTCGTCGCGCAGTGGGTCGAACTCGCAGACCGCGACGAACGCCGGGGGTAGCCCGGAGAGGTCCTCGGCGCGGGCCGGAGCGGCGTACTGGAGGCCGAGCGACTCGGGATCGCCGGACAGGTAGTACTTCCAGCTGTACTCCGCGGACGGGCGGTTCCAGATCGGGGTGTCGACGAACTCGCGCATCGACGGGGTGTCGAGGCGATCGTCGAGCTCGGGGATGTCGAGCAGCTGGAAGCAGATCGCCGGGCCCTGGCGGTCGCGGGCGAGCAGCGCGACGGCGGCGGTCAGGCCGCCGCCCGCGCTGGTTCCGCCGACGGCGATCCGTTGCGGGTCGACGCCGAGCTCGGCGGCGTTCGCGGCGAGCCACTCCAAGGTCGCGTAGCAGTCCTCCAGGCCGGCTGGGAACGGGTGCTCGGGGGCCAGGCGGTACTCGGGGGAGACGACCACCGCGCCGACCTCGGCCGCGATGTCGACCGGGCTCTGCTCCATCGTGTCGATGTCGCCGACCACGAACCCGCCGCCGTGAATGTTCACGAACCCGGGACGCAGCCCGTCGGCGCTCGCCTTCGGCCGGTAGATCTTCGCGCGGATCGCGTATCCGTCGGGCCCGGGGATCGTCACCTCGCGGATCTCGACGCCGTCCGGGACGACGACCGGCGGCAACACCCCGGCCAGCTCCGCCGTACTCGCACGGACCACGGCCATGTCGCTCAGGTCGAGCTCCGGAATCATCGCCACCCACGGGAGCAGCTCGGGGTCGATCGGGTACTGGGTCATCGTCCTGCCTCTCTGATCGCCGACCCCACAACCATCCCGGCCCACCCTGCCACGGCGCAGCCGCCCGCTGTCGGGGATCCGGCTCTTCCCCTCCGCCAACTGTCGGACCACCCCGCTACCCTCGACCCATGGAAGGCCTCCTCCTGCGCCTGTCGTCCCTCGACGCCGACGCCGAGAGCGCCGTCCGCGTCATCGGCTTCTTCGACGCCCTGATGACCGACCGCGCCGACCTGACCGCCCTCCTCCGCTCCACCGCCGCCCTCGCCGAATGCCCCGTAGGCATCCACGCCCCCGCCCGAGGCCTGACCCTCCGCGCCGACCCCGCCATCTCCCTCGGCACACCCCCACCCGGTGCCGCCACCCACCCCCAAGCCGACGCCACCTTCTGGCTCTCCCGCCCCACCCCCTTACCTCTCGACGAAATCCTCCTCGAACGCTTCGCCCTCGCCGGCACCCTCCTCCTCGACCGCAACACCCTCCCCGCCCCCGGCGACCCAGCCCTCCTCGAGCTCGCCATCTCACCCACCACCCCCCTCCCAGACCGCTCCCGAGCCCTCCACCTCCTAGCCATCACCCCCACCGCCCCCCTCCAAGTAACCGTCTCCACCCCACCCACCCGCGCTCCTTCCACCCCCACCTCCGGTCCCAGGGGCGTGGCGTCCGCCTCCTCCAGGCCCGCCTCCGGCTCCGAGGGCCCGGCCCCCGCCCCTTCCACCTCCACCTCCGCCTCCGGTTCCGGCGCCTCGGCGTCCGCCTCTTCCACACCCGCCTCCGGCTCCCGGGCCTCGGCGTCCGTCTCCTCTACTCCCGCCTCGCGCTCCGGGCGCTTGGCGCCCGCCCACTCTGCGCCCAGGTCCGGGGCGTCGGCCGCCGGTTCGTCTTTGCCGAGTGCGCAGCGGTCGGTGGTTTTGGGTGATGTGTTGGTGAGCTTGTGTTTGCCGGGGGAGCTGCCGGCCGGCGAGCGGGTTGGGGTTGGGCCGGTGGTGCAGGCGTTCTGCGCGGCTGACTCGTGGCGTGCGGCGCGGACGGCGTACCGGCTCACTTCGCCGGAGGAGCCGGTTGTACGAGCTGACGACCTTGGCGGCGTCCTGCTACTTGCGGATCGGCTGCGGCCGGACGATCTGGCGGCGGCGCCGGATGTGGTCGCGCTGAACCGCTTGGCGAGTGAGCCTGGGGGAGACGACCTGCTGGCGACGCTGAGGGCGTACTGCGCGACGGACTCCGTCCGCAAGGCGGCGGCGCTCGTCTACCGCCACCACAGCACCGTCGCCTACCGCCTCGAACAGGCCGAAGCCGCGCTCGGCTTCGACTTCGGCAGCGCGCCCGGCCGCTTCCGCCTCCGGCTCGCGCTCGTGCTGCGGGCTCTAGGATCGACCCCGTGGCAGGCCTCCTGATCGCCGGTACGACGTCCGACGCCGGCAAGACGACCGTGGTGACCGGGCTGTGCCGCTGGCTGGCCCGCCAGGGCGTCCGCGTCGCGCCGTACAAGGCCCAGAACATGTCGAACAACTCGATGGTCTGCGCCGACGGCACCGAGATCGGCCGCGCCCAGTGGATCCAGGCGATCGCCGCGGGCGCCGAGCCCGAGGCCGCGATGAACCCGGTGCTGCTCAAACCCGGCAGTGACCGCCGTAGCCACGTCGTGCTGATGGGCCAACCCTGGGGCGAGCTGTCCGCCCGCGGCTTCCTCACCGAGCGCGCCGAGCTGGCGAAGGCGGCGTTCGCGGCGTACGACGACCTGGCCGCCCGCTACGACGTGGTGATCTGCGAGGGCGCGGGCAGCCCGACCGAGATCAACCTGCGCCGGTCCGACTACGTGAACATGGGCCTCGCGCAACACACCCGGTCCCCGGTCGTGGTGGTCGGCGACATCGACCGCGGGGGAGTGTTCGCGTCGATGTTCGGCACGGTCGCCCTCCTCGACGCGGCTGATCAGGCCCTGATCAGCGGCTTCCTGATCAACAAGTTCCGCGGTGACGTCTCCCTGCTCCAGCCCGGGATCGACATGCTCGAAAGCGTCACCGGCCGCCCGACGTACGGCGTCCTCCCGTGGCTGCCCGAGCTCTGGCTGGACTCCGAGGACGCCCTCGACATCCCGGTCCGCCGGCCCACCGCGAGTACCGACCTGTTGTCGATCGCCGTCGTCCGCTTCCCCCGGATCAGCAACTTCACCGACCTCGACGCCTTCGCCGCCGAGCCGACCAACAGCGTCTTCTTCACCACCAGCCCCGCCGAGATCCGGGACGCCGACCTCGTCGTCCTGCCCGGCTCCCGCGCCACCGTCGCCGACCTGACCTGGATGCGTTCCCTCGGCCTCGACGCCGCCGTCACCGCCCGCGCCGCCGCCGGCCGCCCGATCCTCGGCATCTGCGGCGGCTACCAGCTCCTCGGCGGCCTGATCGCCGACCCGCACGGCGTCGAGGGCGGCGGCGTCCACCACGGTCTCAACCTGTTGCCAGTAGCAACCGAATTCGCCCGCGCCAAAACCCTCGCCCGCCCCACCCGCACCGCCTACGAGATCCACCACGGCACCGTCACCCCCACCGCCGAAGCCACCCCCTTCCCCGGCGGCGTCCGCACCGGCCACACCTGGGGCACCATCTACCACGGCCTCTTCGACGACGACCCCACCCGCCAAACCTTCCTCACCGAAATCGCCGCCCTGACCCACAAACCCGCCCCCACCGGCGCCACCTCCTTCGCCGCCCTCCGCGAGTCCCGCCTCAACCGCCTCGCCGACGCCATCGAAGAACACGCCAACCCCGAAGCGCTCCTCCGCCTCCTCGACTCCGGCCCCGGCTCATTCACCTTCATCCCGCCCGGAGCCCCCAGCACGAACGACAGGAGGTAGTCGCCTACGCGGCCCACTCGCCGAAAGCCGGCCCGCTCACAGCACCCGGCCAGCCGGCCGTACCTCCTGTCCTTAATGCCGCCGCCGACTGCACCGTCTCAACCACCCAGCCCGGCTCACCCACCACCTGCTGGTAGGTGAACCGCAGCACCGTCCAGCCAGCGGCAACCAACTCGTCGTACCGGCGGCAGTCCGCCGCGAAGTCGGCAGCCGATCCGTGGAACTCGTAACCCTCTGCCTCGATGACCACCCGGGCCGCGGAGTTCGCGAGGTCGACCCGGCCGATGAACCCGCCGTCGCCGTAGATCACGACCTGCGGCTCAAAATCGGTCAGTCCGCCGGAGATCAGCAGGCTCCGCAGCATCGACTCGAGAAAGCTCTCCGCCAGCGGCGTCGCGGCAGCCGCGACCCGAAGCACATTCGCACGCCCCGGCCCGCGCAGCTTGGACGCCGTGTGCTCCAGCTCGGCAGCCTCCAGCTGGCCACTGCGAAGAGCAGCGTCGGCCACTGCCAGAGCCTCGCCGAACGGAAGGATCCGCGCGCAGTCGATCACGGTCCGAAGCAGCGACGTCATCCCGGCGCGCCGTTCGTCGGAGGTGACCGCCGCCCAGTGCAAGACCGCTGGCCGACCAGCCCGCGGGCGCCGATGAACGGGGACCATCACGTGCGGTGTCTCCGGTTCTTTCAGCAGCGGCAATCCCCAGAGCCGGGCGGCGCTGAGATGTGAGGCGACACCGTCGTAGGCGAGCGCCGTGATGCGCTCCGGGTCGAGCGCGGGCAGGGCATAGACCCCGCGGGCGACCCGCTCGATGTCGCCACACGACACCGCTGCCTCCAGCGCGGCCCGTTTGACCAGCCGCCGGAGCTGGGCAGCAGTCGCCGAACCGCCCAGCTCGGCAAGCACTTCGTCGACGGGCAGCACCGCATCAGACTGCCAAATCCGGCGGCGTCGTGCGTCGAGTTGTCCACAGGCAGCACGAACGACAGGAGGTAGGGACGCTGAGAGGCTGCACGGCGAGGCCGTTGAGCGTGGCCCTGCGGGTGGTTGGTGGTGTACCTCCTGTCGTTCGTGTCGAGGTGCGGAAACTGTCTGAGGGGGTGGTTAGCGTGGTGGGTATGAAGATCGCGTTGCAGAGCTACCTGCAGGAGACCCGCGCTCGAATGCTCGCGAAGCTGGAGGGGCTGAGCGAGTACGACAAGCGGCGGCCGGTGGTGCCTTCGGGGACGAACTTGCTCGGTTTGGTCAAACACCTGATTGGCATCGAGTACGTGTATTTGGGGACGAGTGTGGGGCGGCCGCCGGCGGAGGTGTTGCCGTGGTACGCGGACGGGTCGGTGTGGGAGGGGGCGGATATGTGGGCGCTGCCGACCGAGAGCAGTGAGTGGCTGACGGGCCTTTACCGGGAGGCTTGTGCGCACAGCGATCGGTCGATCGCCGAGCTGGAGCTGGATGCGCCGGCGGAGGTTCCGCATTGGGCGGAGGGGAAGCGGCGGACGACGTTCGGCACGTTGCTGGTCCGGGTCGTCGACGAGACCGCGGGGCATGCGGGGCATGCCGATATCGTCCGTGAGCTGATCGACGGGCAGGGCGGGAAGGACGCCGGGATGATGAATGAGGCCGAGTGGACGGAGTACTTCCAGAAGCTTCAGCGGGCGGCGGAGGGTTTCAAGGTCACCAGCCCAGGGGAGTGAGGACGGCGTTCTGGGCGGAGCCGCTGACGGCCCGGAGCCGGAGGTAGCGAGCGGACGTCGGCCAGCAGCGGACAGTCTGGGTGGTGCCGCCGAAGGTACCGGTGGTGTGGGGTGAGCCCCACGTGGTGCCGTCGGTGCTGAGGTACAGCTCGTACTGCCCGATCTGGCCGGGCTGGTAGGTCATACCGGTGACTGTGCGGACGGCGCCGAGGTCGAGTCGGACGCCGTCCGGGAGTGCAGCTGCCGTCGCGGTGAGGCGGGCTGAGGCCATGACTGGGTCGCTGATTCCGGAGGTTTCCATGCGGCCGGCGAATCGGCGGGTGAAGGCGTCGGTGGTGTCGGCGGTTGCGGTGAGGTCGTACCAGCCGGCCATGCCGTTCGCCGTACTGAACCAGTCCTCGACCGTTGCCCCCGGGCCGACCTGATAGGTCCACGGGCCGCCGGCGCGGTTGTTGGGGCGGATGGTGATCGTGCAGGACTTCGTCCCGGTGTTCGTCATCGTCAGCCACACCAGGTTGTCGGCCGGCGCGTAGCGCAGCTTGACCTCGGGGTTGGCGTTCCCGCTGGTTGTCGCGGTGATTCGGTTCCCGGCGAAGCGGCGGACGAAGCCGTTCGGCCCGTGCACGGTCAGGTCGTAGGCCCCGCTCGGCGTACCGGCCTGCCAGTAGTCGGACGCCGAAGCGCCCGCACCGATCGTGTAGCGCCACGGGCCGTCGGTCCGGTAGGCGTTCGCGTACACGTAGAAGTGCGCGCCGGCCGCGCCGGTGTTCGCGAAGTCGATCCAGAAGTTGTCGGCGGCAACCCGGCCGGAGGCGGCGAGGACATAAGGCAAGGGACGCGACGTCCGCGGTCCCGCCTCCTGCGGGGGCAGCGTCTGGTTCGCCGGGGGAGCAGGGTACGTCGTCTCCCACCCGGGCGTCGGCGGAGTCGCCGGTAGCGCCGGGTAGCTCGGGTTCGTCGTGGACAGATCGAGCGCGGCGGTCAGATCACCGCAGACCGATCGCCGCCACGGCGAGATGTTCGGCTCGGCGATCCCGGACCACCGCTCCAGAAATCGCAGCACCGACGTGTGATCGAAGACCTGCGAACACACGTTGCCACCGCGGCTCCACGGCGAGACCACCAGCATCGGCACCCGCGCGCCGAGCCCGATCGGTACGCCGCCGACCAGCTCGTCGGTGATCGCGACCGTCGACTGCCCTTCATTCGAGTTCACCGGCGGCACCGGCGGCGGTACATGATCGAAGTACCCGTCGTTCTCGTCGTACGTGATCAGCACGAGCGTCTTGTTCCACACCGCCGGGTTGGCAGCGAGCTTGTCGAGCAGCTCCTTGGTGAAGTTCGCCCCCTCGGCCGGCCCCCACGCCGGGTGCTCGCACTTCGGCTCCGGCGCGACGATCCACGACACCGCCGGCAGCCGATCGGCCGCGACGTCCGCCGCGAACGCCGGGATCAGCTGATCGGCGGCGACCCGGTGCAGCCCGCGGTCGTAGAGCCGCCGCTCGGCCGGCGTCAACGTCGCGACCCCGGCCGCGAGCTGGTTGAGCAGCGTCGCCCGGTCCGCGGCATTCGCCTTCCGGACGCCGTTGTCGTAGAAGAACTCCAGCTTCGAATAGCTCGTCCGCGCCAGCGCCTTCCGCCCGATGTCGAGGAACTTCTTGAAGTAGTCGAGCGAGTTGTCGCCGTAGTTGTCCCACTCCTGGTAGACCCGCCAGCTCTTGTTCGCCGCTTCGAGCCGCTCGGCGTACGTCGTCCAGGTGTAACCGGTGTGCCCGGCGTTCTGCCAGGCGTCGTTGCCGATCGCGCGCGTGCTGGTGCCGGGCTCGAAACCGAGCATGCCGGTGAACAGGTAGAACCGGTTCGGGTTCGTCGGGCCGAGCTCGGAGCAGTGGTACGCGTCGCAGATCGTGAAGGCGTCCGCGAGCGCGTAGTAGAACGGCAGCTCCGCGCGCAGGTGGGTCGCCATCGAGTACTTCGTCTTCTGCGGGATCCATTGGTCGTTGCGGCCGTGGTTCCAGGCGCCGTGGCTGGTGCCCCAGTCGTGCGGCGTCCCGGTCATGTACTGGCTCGCGACCGGATACGGCAGGACGTACCCGCTGCCGTTCGGCTGGTGGAAGACCGAGCGTCCGGTCGACAGCGTTCGCGCGGTCGGGTCGTTGAACCCGCGGACGCCGCGGAGCGAGCCGAAGTAGTGGTCGAACGACCGGTTCTCCTGCATCAGGATCACGACGTGCTCGATCAGCTCCAGCCCGCCGGCCGGCGCGGGCGCGGCCAGCGCGCGCTGCAGGCTCTCCGGCAGCGCGCCGAAGAGCCCGGCGGCCAGACCTGCGGTCTTCAGAAAATCTCTGCGGTCCATCGGATCACCTGTTCTGTCGGGGCGGGGACAGACGTGCTGTAACGGTGTAAACGGCGGTGGTGAACCCGTCAAGACCGCAACGTGTCCGATGATCGCCCGCCTGATGGCTTGACGACCGTGACAGTAGGACTGTCACAATAGCGGCATGGGTCCTCTCGAAGGTGTGAAGGTCGTCGAGCTGGCCGGGCTCGGACCGGCGCCGTTCGCCTGCATGATGCTGGCCGAGCTGGGCGCCGACGTCCTGCGGATCGAACGGCCGGGCGGCGGGCTCGCGATGGGACCGCCCGAGCTGGAGCTGGTCAACCGTGGCCGGCGCAGCGTCGCGCTCGACCTGAAGAACCCGGCCGCGATCGACGTCGTACGGCGATTGGTCGCGCAGGCCGACGTCCTGGTCGAGGGTTTCCGGCCCGGGGTCGCCGAGCGGCTCGGTGTCGGGCCGGACGACTGTCACGCGCTCAACCCGCGGCTCGTCTACGGCCGGATGACGGGCTGGGGTCAGGACGGCCCGCTGGCACAGACGGCCGGGCACGACATCGACTACCTGGCGTTGTCCGGTGCGCTGCATCTGATCGGCCGGGCCGGCGGGCCGCCGCAGGTCCCGGCGAACCTGCTCGGCGACTTCGCCGGTGGTTCGCTGTACCTGGTCGTCGGCGTCCTCGCCGCGCTGCACAACGCGCAGCGGACCGGCGCGGGACAGGTCGTGGACGCCGCCATCGTCGACGGCTCGGCGCACCTGACGACCATGCTGCTCGGCGCGCTCGCTGCCGGCAGCTGGAAGCAGGAGCGCGGGACGAACATCCTCGACACCGGCGCGCCGTTCTACGACGTCTACGAGACGGCGGACGGCGAGCATGTCGCGGTCGGCGCGATCGAGCCTCAGTTCTACGCCGCGCTGATCGACAAGCTGGGGATCGAGGCACCCGACCGCTACGACCCGGCGAACTGGCCGGAGCTGCGGAAGGTGCTGGCCGAGACGTTCCGGACGCGGACGCAGGCGGAGTGGACGGAGCTGTTCGACGGCTCGGACGCGTGCGTCGCGCCGGTGCTGCCGATGGCCGCGGACCACCCGCATCTCGCCGCGCGCGGGACGTTCGTCGACCAGGACGGCGTCCGCCAGGCCGCGCCCGCGCCGCGCTTCTCGCGGACGCCGACCACCCTCGAACGGCCGCCTGCGCGACCAGGTCAGCACACCCGGGAGGCGCTCGCCGACTGGGGGATCACCGACATCGACGGTCTGTTCGAGACCGGCGCCGCCGTCCAAGCACCGTAGATCTGAAAGGGATCCGCCTGTGGAACGTCAGCTCTTCGACGCCGATCACGACGCCTTCCGGGAGTCCGTCCGGTCCTTCTGCGACAAGGAGATCGTCCCGCACCACGACAGCTGGGAGGAGGCCGGCATCGTCCCGCGGGAGCTGTGGACGACGGCCGGGCGCGACGGGCTCCTCGGGTTCATGGTGCCCGAGGAGTACGGCGGGGGCGGGGCGCGCGATTTCCGGTTCAACGCCGTCCTGCTGGAGGAGATCACCCGGGCGCGTGGCGGCGGAGTCGGGTTCTCGCTGCACACCGACATCGTCTCGGCGTACCTGCTGGACTACGCGACCGACGAGCAGAAGGCGCGCTGGCTGCCCGGCTTCTGCTCGGGCGAGACGATCACGGCGATCGCGATGTCCGAGCCGGGCGCGGGCAGTGACCTGCAGGGGATCCAGACCACGGCGCGGCGCGACGGCGACCACTACGTGCTGAACGGCCAGAAGACGTTCATCTCGAACGGCATCCTGGCCGATCTGGTGATCGTCGTGGCGAAGACCGATCCGGACGCCGGCGCCCAGGGCATCTCGCTGCTCGTCGTCGAGCGCGGGATGGAGGGGTTCGACCGCGGTCGGAACCTGGACAAGATCGGGCTGAAGGCGCAGGACACCGCCGAGCTGTTCTTCGACAACGTGCGCGTTCCCGCCGCGAACCTGCTCGGCGAGGAAGGCCAGGGTTTCGTCTACCTGATGCAGAAGCTCCCGCAGGAGCGGCTCGCGATCGCCGTCATCGCGGTGGCGGCCTGTGAGAACGTCCTGGACGAGACGCTGAAATACGTCAAGGAGCGGACGGCGTTCGGCCGGCCGATCGGCTCGTTCCAGAACAGCCGCTTCGTGATCGCCGAGCTCGCGACCGAGATCCAGATCGCCCGCGTCTTCGTCGACCGCTGCATCACCGAGCTCAACGCCGGAACGCTCACCGTCGCCGAGGCCGCGATGGCCAAATGGTGGACGACCGAGCTGCAGAAGAAGGTCGTCGACCGCTGCCTCCAGCTGCACGGCGGCTACGGCTTCATGACCGAGTACCCGATCGCGAAGGCCTACCTGGACAGCCGTGTCCAGACCATTTACGGCGGCACCACCGAGATCATGAAGGAAATCATCGGCCGCACGATGGGCATCTGACCGTGGGCGGCCGGCAACCGGCCGCCCACCCGTCTCACTGCTCCCGCAACACCGCCGACACCCGCCCCGCCTCCAACATGTGCGGATTGTTGTGGTTCCCGCCGGTCGTCAGATACGCGAGCAGCTCGGCCCGAGCCGCCGCGATCTCACCCTTGCTCGCCAGCGTCTCCACCGCCATACAAGCCACCGGCGATTCCCGCACCGCCTCCGGGTCCAGCCCGACCCGCACCAGCCCCGCATGCCGGTCCCGCGCGAACAACTCCCGGAACCCGTCATCCGTAGCCAGCAACTCCAACAGCCGATCCGCGATGTGCAACGGAATCTCGAGCTTCGTGGCGATCATCTGGTTCTCCCCGGGCTCAGTTGTGACGGAGGACGGCGTGCATGGCGCCGGACTCGAGGGCGTGCGGGTTGGTGTGGTTGTTGGCCGAGGTGAGGTAGGCGGTGAGTTCGGCGCGGGCGGCGGCGATCTCGCCCTTGGAGGCGAGGGTTTCGACGACCATGCATTCGAGCGGTGCGATCTTGACCAGCTCCGGGTCGAGGTCGAGCCGGCTCAAGGCCGCGTGCCGGTCGGTGGCGAACAGGTCGCGGAAGTCGTCGTCCGTCGCAAGCAGCTCGAGCAGCCGATCGGCAACGTGCGGCGGAATCTGAAGCTTGGTGGCGATCATGTGGTTACCCCCAGGGCTAGTTGTGGCGAAGGACGGCGTGCATGACGCCGGCGTCCAGGACGTGCGGGTTGTTGTAGGCCGCGCCTGACAACAGGTGCGCGCGCAGCTCGTCGCGGGCGGCGGCGATCGCCGCCTTGTCGGCCAGCTGGTCGACCGTCAGGCAGGTGTAGGCGCCGCTCAGCTCGCAGCCGGCTTGGGCCAGGGCGGCGTGGCGGTCGCGGGCGAAGAGCTCGCGGAAGGCATCGTCGGTGGCGAGCAGGTCCAGCAGGCGGTCGATGACCGGTGCTGGGAGTTGTGACTTGGTCGCGGTTACTGGCATCTGGTCCCCCCCAAATGTTGTGTAGCCCCACAGATTCAGTTGTCGCGCGACTAACCTTAGCTGACGACTTTGGCTGGGGGGCGGGGATGTTGATGCGGGTACGGCGTTGTGCGGTGCTGTTCTTGGAGCCGCGGGAGGACGTCGGCTTCGACCTGGATTCGCTGTTGACGGGTGGCGCGGGGCTGAGCCGGACGCAGCGCTGGCTGGCGCTGGCGGCGCATCTGGACGGCGAGATCGAGGTGGACGCCGAACAGCGTGAGCTGCTCGGCCGGTTGAGCCCGAGCGAGTGGGCCGAGAGCGACGACGAGCTGTTGCCCGACCTGGTCAAGGCCGGTCTGGTGATCGCGGACGACGACTCCGCGCACCGCGAGCGGGATGACGCGCTGCGCGCCGGGCACTGGTGGCCGCCGGCTGCGATGCTGCACCGGCTCGCCCGCTGGGAGGGCCTCGACAGCGTCAGCGTGATGGAGGCCAACGAGATGACGACCGCGGCCGACCTGCGCCGCAAGCTCGGCGCGCCGCCGACCCACGCCCATGCCCGCCGCGAGCCGGCCGACCGGATCGCGCTGCCGCGGATCGACGGCAACGACTTCGACGCGATGCTCGCCCGCCGCGCGACCTGCCGCAACTTCGACGCCGAGCGCCCGCTGACCCAAGAGCTGTGCGCGCACATGCTGCAACGGGTGTTCGCCGCACAGGCCGAGATGCGCGTCGACGACGACACGGTCTTCCTGAAGAAGAACACGCCGTCCGGCGGCGGCCTGCACCCGACCGAGGCCTACCTGATCATCCAGAACGTCGAAGGTCTCACTCCCGGCCTCTACCACTACCACTCCGTCGACCACGCCCTGGAGCCGTTGCCCGCTCCCGACGAGCCGCTCGACCAGTTCGCCCGCCGCGCGCTCGCCGGTCAGCACTGGTTCTCCAACGCCCCCGTGCTCGCCGTCCTGGCCCCGCGGTACGCGCGCAGCTTCTGGAAGTACCGCCAGCATGCGAAGGCCTACCGCGCCCTCGTCCTCGACAGCGGCCACCTCTCCCAGACGCTCTACCTGAGCGCGACCGAGCTCGGTCTCGGCGCCTTCGTCACGTCGGCGATCAACGAGATCGACATCGAGCGCGCCTTCGGCCTCGACCCGCTGACCGAGGGCCCGCTGGCGATCTCCGGCTTCGGCTGGCGCGCCCGGACCATGGTGACCACCGAGTTCGACCCCGCCGAAGAGATCTGGTTGCGGACGCCGGAGTGAAAATCGCCGCCCGGGCGATGGGAATCCGAGAGGTCGAGGTGATTGACTGCCCTCAGGAACGTCGAGGGAGATCGGCATGGTGGTGTCGCCGGGGTTCACCGGGCGGAGGCGGAGCGGGACCGAGCTGCCGCCGGGGCAATACCTGACACACGAGTTCCCGGTGCTGTCCGCGGGGCCGACGCCCCAGATCCGGACCGATCACTGGGAGTTCACGGTCGCCACCGAGAGCGGTGAGACCTACAAGTGGGACTGGAAGGCTCTGCTGGCCCTGCCGGCCGAGGACGTCACGCGCGACATCCACTGCGTGACGCGCTGGTCCAAGCTGCAGACCGAGTGGAAGGGCGTTTCGCTCGACACGCTGCTCGCGGACGTCGAAACGGCCGCGGACTACGCGCTCGTCCACAGCTACGGCGGCTACACGACCAACCTCCCGCTGGAGGATCTGCTCGACGGCCAGTCCTGGATCGCCTACGAGTACGACGGCGAGCCGATCCACCCCGAGCACGGCGGCCCGGCCCGGCTGCTCGTCCCGCACCTGTACTTCTGGAAGAGCGCCAAGTGGGTCCGCGGCATGGTGCTGTCCGACACCGAGGACCTCGGCTTCTGGGAGACCGCCGGCTACCACGAGTACGGAGACCCATGGAAAGAACAGCGGTACGCCGGCGACTGAGCTGGCAGGTCGCGACCGTCGTCGACGTCCGCCGGGAGACCGCGACCGCCCGCACGATCGTGCTCGACGTCCCGGAGTGGCCGGGGCACCTCGCCGGTCAGCACCTCGACGTCCGCCTCACCGCGGACGACGGCTACCGCGCCTCCCGGTCGTACTCGATCGCGTCCGCCTGGACGGGCGGCCACATCGAGCTGACCGTCGAAGAGGTCGAGGACGGCGAGGTCTCGCCGTACCTGGTCGAGGTGCTGAGACCCGGTGACCCGCTGGAGCTCCGGGGCCCGGTCGGCGGCTGGTTCGTCTGGAGGCCCGAGCAGGAGGGCCCAGTCCAGCTGATCGGCGGCGGCTCCGGCGTCGTCCCGCTCCGTGCGATGCTGCGCGCCCACGCGGACGCGGCCAGTACGACGCCCGTCCGGCTGCTGTACTCCGTACGCCGTCCGACGTCGGTCATCTACGTGGACGACCTGAAGGAGCTGGCGTCGTCCGACCATGTCGACGTCCGGCTCGTCTACACCCGCGAAGCGCCGGACGGCGAGCCGCGGGTCGGCCGGATCGACGCCGAGCTGATCGACCAGCTCGCCTTCACCCCGGCCGACGCGCCGACGACGTACGTCTGCGGCCCGACCCCGTTCGTCGAGGCCGTGGCCGACCTGCTCGTCGCCGCCGGCCACGACCCGGCGCGCGTCCGTACCGAACGCTTCGGCCCGACTGGAGGCCCGCAATGACCACCTACCTGGACGGCAACGCCGCGGCCGGCAAACTCAGCGAGATCTTCGCCGTCGACATCACCGCCGCGGTCACCCGGTGCGATGGCTGCGGCCAGACCGGCGTCTTCGCCGAAACGCGGCTCTACCTGGATGCACCGGGCATGGTCGCCCGGTGCCCAGGCTGCGATCACGTCCTGCTGCGCGTCGTCACGACGTCTTCCGAGACGTACGTCGACCTCCGCGGCCTCACCTACCTGCGGCTGCCCACGCCCTGATCGACCCGGACGTCGACCGGACCGGGCTTCACCGCGCCGGTCAGCAACGGCATGCCGCTGCGGTCGTTGAGCAGGTACCGCCGGAAGAACGCCGAAACGTACGCCGTCCCCGTCGACCGCTGCTGGGGCTCGGTCAGCCGCCGGTCGCCGCAGTCGGCCGGTGCGTCGTCCTCAGCGCCGACCTGACCGCTGGACGGCGACCACTGCGTGTTGAAGAAGTTGTGGTTCGCGCCGCGGACGTACCACTCGTACAGCGGCGCCTTGTTGTGCGCCTGCAGGTAGTTGTAGACCCGCCCCTGGACGGCGCCGTCGCAGCTGCCGATGATCCCGCCGACCGGGATGTTCGTGATCCGGTACGGGTCCAGCTCCGGGTTGTCCGGGTCCTCGTCGGGGGAGTAGGGCTCGGCCGGCGCGAGCGGGACGACGGCCTTGATCCGGACGCCGGCCGGCCAGTTCTTCTGGTTCTGATCGGCGGCGTAGAGCAGCGTCCCGCGGCCACCGCGCGAGTGACCCATCAGGCCGACGTTCGTCAGATCGGCGTGCCCCTTGAAGCTGACCGGCAGCTTGCCGGCCAGCGGGCCGCGACCGGTGCTCGACAGCTGCTGCCACATCCGCAGGTGCTCGTTGATCAGCGCGGCCCGGGCGGCGTCCTGCTCCTGGCCCATGAAGGCCTTCGAGCCGTTGGCGCTGATCGAGATCACGATCATCCCCTGCGCGGCGAGCTTCGCCCCGAGGTAGTCGTAACCGCGGTAGTTCGGGATCTCGGGCGTGCCGGGCGCGCACGGCCACGCGTCGAGCTTGTCCCAGTCCTCGTCCTGCCAGGCTTTCCGGTCGGCACAGCTGATCCACAGGCCGTGCGAGATCAGGACGACGGGGTAGCGGCGGCCGGTCAGGTCTTTCGGGTAGTGGACGACGGCGGTCAGCTCACCTTTGGCCTTGGTGCCGTCGGCGCCGGGCGGGAGGTCGAAGGCGGCGTCCCCGAGCGAGTAGGCGGCGACGCCGACGCGATGTCCGGTGGATGCTGTTGCCGAGGGCAAACAAACTACGGAGAGCAGGAGGGCGGCCGCGGCGGTCAGAAGTCTTTTCACGCAACGAACGACGCGGGCCTGCCCGGCCCGGTTGTCATCGCCGCTTGCTCTGCGTCCGCCGGATCGTCTCGCGCTGGGTCTCGCCGACCGCGCGCTCGTACGCGATCACCAGGCCCTGGATGGTGACGGGTTTGAACCGCTCGACGAGCTGCTGGATGTGCTCCGGCGTCCCGCCCGAGTCGCGGTAGTGCGGCCAGACCATCGTCCGGAAGACCTCGGTCAGCTCCTCGGCGATGGCGCGGCCGTGCTCGGAGAAGACCCGGCTGACGGCGAGGACGGCGTCCGTCGGCAGGTCCAGGTCGAGCAGCTCGACGCCGAGGCTCAGATGCGCGGTCGCGACCTGGAAGACGTCCTCGTCCGGCGTCGGCTCGACGACGCCGAGCGCGACCAGGGCGACGATGTCGTCGTCGGTCAGCTCGCGCCCGGTCCGGCGGACCAGGGACGCGCGGTCGAGCGTCTCCGGCAGGTCGCGCATCCAGGGCGTCAGCAGCGTGCGGTGCAGGGCGATGTCCTGCGGCGTGGCATCGGCCGGGATGCGGTCCAGGTAGCCCTCGATCGCCGACAGCGTGAACCCGTGCGCCTGCAGCTCGCGGACCAGGTCGAGCCGGGCGATGTGCTCGGGACCGTAGTACCCCACCCGGCCGCGCCGGATCGGCGGCGGGATCAGCCCGCGGCCGGCGTAGAAGCGCAACGTGCGCACTGTCATCCCGACCCGGGCCGAGAGCTCGTCGACGGTCAGGGTCGCCTCGTCGGCTTCGGACATGGCCGAGATCATAGCGAGCCGCTGTTGACGACTATGACACCAACACTGTCACAATGCGGGGGACGACTCGACACCGAACGGGATCATCATGAGCGAAGCCTTTCTGTACGACGCGATCCGGACGCCGCGGGGCAAGGGCAAACCGACCGGGGCGCTGCACGAGGTCAAACCGATCCAGCTGATCACCGGGCTGCTGGACGAGTACCGCACCCGCAACCCGGAGCTGGACCTCGCCGCGATCGATGACGTCGTCCTCGGCGTGGTGACCCCGATCGGCGACCAGGGGATGGACATCGCCCGGACGGCGGTCCTGATGGCGGGCTACCCGAACACGACCGGCGGCGTCCAGCTCAACCGGTTCTGCGCGTCCGGCCTGGAGGCGGTCAACCAGGCCGCGCAGCGGGTCCGCTCCGGCTGGGAGGACTTCATCCTGGCCGGCGGCGTCGAGTCGATGTCCCGGGTCAAGATGGGCTCGGACGGCGGCGCCTGGGCGATGGACCCGGAGACCGCGCTGGCCACCGGCTTCATCCCGCAGGGCATCAGCGCCGACCTGATCGCGACGCTCGACGGCTTCTCCCGCACCGACGTGGACGCGTACGCCGCCGAGTCGCACGCGCGCGCCGCCAAGGCCTGGGCCAACGGTTACTTCGCGCGCTCCGTCGTCCCGGTCGTGGACCGCAACGGCTTGCAGATCCTCGGCCATGACGAGCTGGTCCGGCCCGGTACGACGGTCGACACCCTCGCCGGGCTGCCGGAGTCGTTCGCCGCGATCGGTGAGCACGGCGGTTTCGACGCCGTCGCGCTGGAGGAGTACGTGACCGTCGAGCGGATCAACCACGTGCACCACGCCGGCAACTCGTCAGGCATCGTGGACGGCGCCGCGCTGGTCGCGATCGGCACCGAGAAGGCCGGCGAGGCGCTCGGCCAGGCCCCGCGCGGCCGGGTCGTCGCGGTCGGCGTCAGCGGTGCCGACCCGACGATCATGCTCACCGGTCCCGCACCCGCCGCCCGCAAGGCGCTGGCGAAGGCTGGACTCGACGCGAGCGACATCGACCTGTACGAGATGAACGAGGCCTTCGCGGCCGCCGTCCTGCACTTCATGCGCGACCTCGACGTACCGCACGAGAAGGTGAACGTGAACGGCGGCGCGATCGCGCTCGGGCACCCGCTGGGCGCGACCGGCGCGATGCAGATCGGAACCTTGCTGGACGAGCTGGAGCGTCGTGAGCTCCGCTACGGTCTGGCCACCCTGTGCGTCGGCGGCGGCATGGGCGTCGCGACGATCATCGAGAGGCTTGCGGCATGATCGACTGGAAGAACGACGCCGGTGTCATCACGTTGACGCTCGATGACCCGAACGCGTCGGCCAACACGATGAACGACGCGTACGTCGCGGCGATGGGTAAGACCGTCGAACGGCTGCAGGCCGAGAAGGCCCTGATCAAGGGCGTCATCATCACGTCGGCCAAATCGACCTTCTTCGCCGGTGGCAACCTCGACATGTTGGCGCAGATCCAGCCCGAGCACGCCCAGCAGGTATTCGACACCGTCGAGGAGGTCAAGCGCCAGCTCCGCGCGCTGGAGACCCTCGGCGTCCCGGTGGTCGCCGCGATCAACGGGACGGCGCTCGGCGGTGGGCTCGAGATCGCGCTCGCCTGCCACCACCGTATTGTTGCGGACAGCAACAAGATTGAGCTCGGCGTCCCCGAGGTCACCCTCGGTCTGTTGCCGGGCGGCGGCGGTGTCACGCGGATGGTCCGGATGCTCGGTCTGCAGGACGCGCTGATGAAGGTGCTGCTGCAGGGCCAGCGGATGAAGCCGGCCCACGCCAAGTCGGTCGGCATCGTCGACGAGGTGGTGCCCGCCGACCAGCTCCTCGACGCCGCGCGCGCCTGGATCGCGGCGTACGACGGGGACGCGAAGCAGCCGTGGGACCGCGACGGCTACAAGATCCCCGGCGGGACGCCGTCCACCCCGAAACTGGCCGCGTTCCTGCCCGCCTTCCCGGCGAACCTGCGCAAACAGCTCAAGGGCGCGCCTTACCCGGCGCCGCGGGCGATCATGAGCGCCGCGATCGAGGGGGCGCAGGTCGACTTCGCCACCGCGTCCCGGATCGAGTCCCGGTACTTCGTCTCGCTGGCGACCGGTCAGGTCGCGAAGAACATGATCAAGGCGTTCTTCTTCGACCTCCAGGCCATCAACGCCGGCGCCTCGCGCCCGGACGGCGTCCCGGCGTACCAGGCCCGCAAGGTCGGCGTCCTGGGCGCGGGCATGATGGGCGCCGGGATCGCGTACGAGTGTGCGAAGGCCGGGATGGAGGTCGTGCTCAAGGACGTCTCGCTGGAGGCGGCCGAGAAGGGCAAGGCGTACTCGGAGAAGCTGCTCGCGAAGCAGGTGCAGAAGGGCCGCAAGACCCCGGCGCAGGTCGAGGAGTTCCTCGGCCGGATCACGCCGACCGGCGACCCGAACGACCTGGCTGGCGCCGATCTCGTGATCGAGGCCGTCTTCGAGAGCGAGGAGCTCAAGCAGCAGGTCTTCGCCGAGATCGCCGGGGTGATCGAACCCGACGCGCTGCTCTGCTCGAACACCTCGACACTGCCGATCACCGGGCTGGCCGACGGGATCGACCGGCCGGACGACTTCGTCGGCATGCACTTCTTCTCGCCGGTCGACCGGATGCCGGCCGTCGAGCTGATCGTGGGGGAGAAGACCTCGGACCGGACGCTGGCCAAGGCGTACGACGTCGTCCGGCAGATCAGGAAGACGCCGATCGTGGTCAACGACAGCCGCGGCTTCTTCACCTCGCGTGTCTTCGGCACGCTGGTGATGGAGGGCGCCGCGATGGTCGCCGAGGGCGTCGACCCGGTCACCATCGAGCGGGCCGCGGCCCTGGCCGGCTTCCCGGCGCCGCCGCTGGCGATGCTCGACGAGGTCACGCTGACGCTGCCGCGCAAGATCCGGGACGCCGCGATCGCGGCCGGCGGCAGCGCCGGGCCGTTCGACGACCACCTCGGGATGGAGGTGGTCGGCCGGATGCTCGACGAGTTCGGCCGCAAGGGCAAGTCGACCGGCGCCGGGTTCTACGACTACCCGGCCGACGGCCCGAAGCGCCTGTGGCCGGGGCTGCGCGAGCACTTCACCGGCACTTCGACGGCGACCGTGACCGACCTGCAGGACCGGTTCACGTTCATCATGTCGCTGGAGACCGTGCGCTGCCTCGACGAGGGCGTGCTCCGCTCGGTCGCGGACGCGAACATCGGCTCGATCTTCGGGATCGGCTTCCCGCCGCTGCTCGGCGGCGCGCTGCAGGCGATCAACTCGTACGGCGTTCCGGCGTTCGTCGAGCGGGCCCGTGAGCTGGCGGCGGCGTACGGGAACCGGTTCGCGCCACCGGAGTCGCTGATCCGGATGGCCGCGGACGGCAAAACGTTTAACTGATCACGAGCAGATACCGTACGCGCAACATTCCACACAATCGAACAAAGAACAGCGCGCCCGGTCTTGCGCCGGGCGCGCTTTTGGGTCAGGGTGCCAGATACTTCTTCAACGATTCACCCGGTAACGTCCTCGGGTGGAGGCTGTTGTGATGTTGGATTTAGTTGTACCGTGTGCGAAATCGGAGATGCTTAACGCCGTTAAGTAACTCGGAACTCCGGGCGCCTCTACCCCTGCGGCGCTGCTCTGAGGGAAGGTGGAATTCATGCCTGCTCATGTTCCGAACGCCGGCCTGAACCGGCGGGACCTGCTCAAGCGAGCCGGTGGCCTGGCCGCACTCGCCGCGTTCACCGCGGCCTGCGGCGGCAACACCGGCCGTCCGTCCGGCGGCGGAGGCGGTGGCGGATCCAAGGTCACGCTGGCGCAGTGGTACCACCAGTACGGCGAGACCGGCACCAAGGAGGCCGCGCTCAAGTACGCCAAGGCCTACCCGGACGCGAATATCGCGGTCGAGTGGACGCCGGGCGACTACGGCAGCAAGCTCGCCTCCGGACTGCTGTCCAGCAAGGGCCCCGACGTCTTCGAGAGCCAACTGAACATCGGCATGGTGAAGAGCAACCAGGTGGTGGCGCTCGACGACATCATCGCCGACGTGAAGGACGACTTCGCGCCCGGCGACCTGGCCACCAACACCGTCGACGGCAAGGTCTACGGCATCCGGATGATCGTCGACCCGCAGGTGATCTACTACCGCAAGTCGATGCTCGACAAGGCCGGCATCAAGCCGCCGGAGACTCTCGACGACCTGGTCGCCGCGGCCAAGGAGCTGACCACCGACAAGGTGAAGGGCATCTTCGTCGGCAACGACGGCGGTAACGCGCTGGGCGGCCCGGCGGTGTTCTCCTCCGGCGGCTCGCTGCTCACCGAGGACAACAAGGTCGGCTTCACCGGCGCGCGCTCGGCGCAGGCGCTGAGCAAGCTGCGCCAGATGTACGCCGACAAGTCCGTGCTGCTGGGCGCCCCGACCGACTGGTGGGATCCGGGCGCCATCAACCAGGGCCTGGTCGCGATGCAGTGGATCGGCATGTGGGCGGTGCCGGGGATGCAGAAGGCGCTCGGCGACGACCTCGGCGTCTTCGCGTTCCCGAAGGCCGATGCCGAGGGCAAGGCCGCGGTCTACTCCGGCGGCTGGACGCAGTTCGTCTCGGCGAAGAGCGCGAACGTCGACGCGGCCAAGAAGTTCGTCAAGTGGCTGTGGATCGACCAGGCGGAGTACCAGGAGGACTGGTCACTGAACTACGGCTTCCACATCCCGCCGCGGAAGTCGATCGCCGCGAAGGCGTCGAAACTGCAGAGCGGCGTCGCGGCCGAGACGGTCAAGCTGACCACGGACTTCGGCTACACCGACAACCCGGCCTGGACGCCGAAGATGGGCACCGCGTTCACCGACGTCCTGACCAACGTGATCAAGAAGGGAGCCGACCCCGCCGCCGAGTTCAGTAAGGCCGAGAAGACGGTCAACGGCGAGCTGGCGCGGCTGTTCGGATGAGCGCACCGGTCAAGACGGCCGCGGCGTCCGCTCCTCCTGGTGAGCGACGGAAGCCGCGGCAGAAGGGGATCGCCGGGACGACGCGCTCGTTCTGGCTGTTCGTCGGGCCGTTCGTCATCGGGCTGCTGATCTTCTCCTACCTGCCGATCATCTGGAGCCTGGTCCTCAGCTTCTTCGAGGCCTACAACACGGTCACGCCGTCGAAGTTCGTCGGGCTGCAGAACTACGTCGACATGCTCACCGACAGCAACTTCATGGGCAGCCTCGGCACGTTCACGATCTTCGCGGTCTTCATCGTGCCGCTGACGTTCGTGATGTCGCTGGCGCTCGCGCTGCTGGTCAACCAGGTCAAGATCGCGAAGGCGTTCTTCCGGTCGGTGTTCTTCCTGCCGACCGCCTGCTCGTACGTCGTGGCCTGTGTGATCTGGCGGCTGTCGATCTTCAACGGCGTCCGGTTCGGCCTGGCCAACACCGTGCTCGGCTGGTTCGGGATCGACAACGTCGCCTGGCTGTCGACCGTGGATCCGCCCTGGTACTGGATCCCGATCATCACCGTGCGGCTGTGGCTGCAGCTCGGCTTCTACATGATCTTGTTCATCGCGGGCCTGCAGCGGATCTCGCCGACGCTGTACGAGGCGGCGTACGTCGACGGGGCCAAGCCCGGCTGGCAGGTGTTCCGCTACATCACGCTGCCGCAACTGCGGGCGACGTCGGTCTCGGTCCTGATATTGAATCTGATCGCGGCCTATCAGGCCTTCGATGAGTTCTACAACCTGATCGGCAACGTGAACTACGCGCGGCCGCCGCTGGTCTACCTGTACGGCATCTCCCTCGGCTCGATCCAGGATCTCGGCCACGGCTCGGCCGGGGCGCTGATCCTCGCGGTCATCATCATGCTGGTGACGCTGCTGCAGACCCGGATCTTCGGCTTCGGAAAGGCAGGCGACTGATGGCCACGGCCGAACGTACCTCGGGCACGCTGGAGCCGATCGGCTACACCCGCAGCCCACTCGGCCGGGTCGGCGTCGGCCTGCGCTGGATCGCGCTGTTCATCGCGGTGGTGCTGTTCCTGCTGCCGTTCTACCTGATCCTGCGCAACGCCCTGTCGACCGAGGCCGACATCACCGCGCCGGACTGGACGCTGTTCCCGTCCGACCTGCAGTGGGGCAACGTCGGCGAGCTGTTCAGCAACACCGAGGTCCCGATGGCGCGGGCGATGTACAACTCCGCCGTCGTCGGCATCCTCGGCACGGCCGGTCAGCTGCTGCTCGCCTCGATGGCCGGCTACGGCCTGGCGCGGATCCCGTACCGGCACGCCGACAAGGTCTTCTACTCGATCGTCGCGACGCTGATGATCCCCGGCGCGGTCACCTTCATCCCCAGCTTCATCGTCGTCTCGTCGCTGGGCTGGGTCAGTACGCTGCGCGGCCTGATCATCCCGACGCTGTTCTCGGGATTCGCCGCATTCCTCTTCCGGCAATATTTTCTGAATTTTCCGAAAGAGCTCGAAGAAGCGGCCCGCGTCGACGGCGCCGGCTATTTCGGGGTGTTCTGGCGGATCGTCGTCCCGAACTCCCTGCCCTTCTTCGCGGCCATCGCCGCGATCACCTTCATCGGCAACTGGAACTCGTTCCTCTGGCCGCTGGTGATCGGCCAGGACTCCAGCTCCTGGACCATTCAGGTCGCGATGTCCACCTTCATCACCGCCCAGACCGTCAACATCCATCAACTCTTCATGGCCGTCGCGGTCTCGATCCTCCCGCTCGTCCTGATCTTCGCCTTCCTCCAGCGCTACCTGATCCAAGGCGTCACCCAGTCCGGCATCAAGGACTGACCGCAAGGACACCGCTCCGCGGCGGCTGCCCTCGTGCCACCTCCGGTGGCGTGCTCCGGCGCCGGTCACCCCGTCCACGGCTGAACCACCGTGGACGGGGACCGGCCCGAGCCCGGGCGCCTTACCGACGAACGGGTAGTAGTCAGCGGCGTCCGCCGCCGTCACGCTCACGGTCAGGCTGTTCTGCCGCCGCAAGGCGACCATTACCCGTTCGTCGGTTCGACGCCCCGAACCCACGAGGCTCCAGGACGGTCGCGAGCGAGTCGGGTCTACTCCGCGGTTTGGTAGGTGGGGGTGAGGACGGCGCGGGCGAGGGTGTGGAAGGCGAGGTTGAAGCTGACGACGGCTGGGGTGGCGGTGTCGTCGACGTCGAGGGCCTCGATGTCGAGGGCGTGGACGACGAAGTAGTAGCGGTGGTTCTGGTCGCCGGCGGGCGGGGCGGCGCCGCCGTAGTTCTTGGTGCCGAAGTCGTTGCGGACGTGGAAGGCGCCGTTGGACAGCCGCTCGGTGGTGCCGGCGCCGGCCTCGAGCTCGGTGACGTCGGCGGGCAGGTTGACCAGGACCCAGTGCCAGAAGCCGGACACGATCGGCGCGTCGGGGTCGAAACAGGTGACGACGAAACCCTTCGTCCCGTCCGGGAAGCCGGACCAGGACAGCTGCGGCGAGGTGTTGCCGCCGGCGAACACGTGCGCGTCGGAGAGCTGCTCACCCTCCGTCACGTCGGTGCTCGTGACGGTGAAGCTGCCGACCTGCGGGAGCAGCTCGTACGGATCGGGACTGACGGGCCGGTCGAGCGACATCTGTGATCCTCCGGGATCTGACGACGTGTGGTAATCCCGACACTAGTGCCTCGCCGAGCAGCGTTCGGCACCTCCGGCGACGCCCCAGACGCCCGCTGGCTGCGTTGTTGTCGTCGCGAGATGCTCCGCATCGCGCTCCTCCTCCGCCTTGCCAGCGAACGACTGGACCGCCGCCGAAGGCACCAACGCTACTCGCCGAGACACTTGTCCACGCGATCGCATGCCGTCGCAGGGGATCCGGCCCGGGATGCGAAGATCGGTGCACGAGTGGGCACCACCGAGTGGAGGCATGTGTGGAGGAGTACCTGGCGCGGATCGGGCCGGCCGACGAGGGCGCGATGCGCGCCGCGGCGGAGCGGCAGGGCGGGCTGACCAAGCCGGCCGGGTCACTGGGCGTGCTGGAGGAGCTCTCCGTGCGAGTGGCCGGGATGAGCGGCCAGTGCCCGCCGGAGGTGCCGCTGCCGGCGGTCGTCACGGTCTTCGCCGCCGATCACGGCGTCCACGCGCAGGGGGTGTCGCCGTGGCCGCAGGAGGTGACCGCGGCGATGCTGGCCAACTTCGCCGCCGGCGGCGCCGCGGTCAACGCGTTCGCGGCCAACAACCGGGTCGACGTCCGCGTCGTCGACGTCGGCGTCGCGACCCCGGTCGAGGAGCTCGACATCGTGCACGCGAAGGTCCGCCCGGGCACGCGGGACCTGTCGGCCGGTGCGGCGCTCACGCTCGACGAGGTCTGCGCGGCGGTCGGGGTCGGCTTCAACCTCGCCGACACCCTGGTCAAGGACGGCTACCGCTGCCTGCTCACCGGCGACATGGGGATCGCGAACACCACGGCGTCCGCCGCCCTGATCGCGACCTTCACCGGCTCCACCGCGGACGTCGTCACCGGCCGCGGCACCGGGATCGACGACGCCACGCTCGCCCGCAAGACCGCGATCGTCCAGGCCGCGCTCGACCGGCACGACGTCCCGGCGTCCGACCCGCTCGGCGCCCTGCAGGCCTTCGGCGGTCTCGAGCACGCGGCCCTGGCCGGCTACATCCTCGGCGGCGCCGCGAACCGCGTCCCCGTCGTCCTGGACGGCGTCATCGCGGGCGCCGCGGCGCTCGTCGCACAGGCCTTCCACGCCAGCGCTGTCGACTACTGCGTCGCCGGGCACCGCTCGGCCGAGCCGGGGCACGCGGTCGCGCTGAAGACGCTCGGCCTGCAGCCGCTGGTCGACCTCGACCTCCGCCTCGGCGAGGGGACGGGCGCCGTCCTGGCGTACCCGATCCTGACCTGCGCCGTCCGCGCGCTGAGCGAGATGGCGACGTTCGAGTCCGCGGGGATCGAGTCGTGACCGACCAGTACCTGTCCGGCCTGGTCCTGACCGGGCGGCGCGTCGTCGTGGTCGGCGGCGGGGGAGTGGCCCAGCGGCGGCTGCCGCGGCTGCTCGAGTCCGGCGCGGTGATCGACCTGATCTCGCCGGTGATCACCCCGACCATCGAGGGTCTGCTCGCCAACCCGTCCTTGACCTGGGTCGAGCGCGGTTACCGGTCCGGCGATCTGGACGGCGCCTGGTACGTCGTCGTCGCCACCGACGACGCGGCCGTGAACGACGAGGTCTCCCGCGAGGCCGAAGAGCGGCGGATCTTCTGTGTCCGCTCCGACGACCGCTCCCGCGCGACCGCCTGGACGCCGGCGTCCGGGCAGCACGACAACGTGACCATCGGCGTCCTCGGCGGCGGCGACCACCGCCGTTCGGCCCGCGTCCGTGATGCCATCCTCGAAGGGCTGCGGACGGGTTCGCTCGGCGCCCGCGAGACCGGCTCGAAGCGCGCCGGCGTCTACCTGGTCGGCGGCGGGCCGGGCGATCCGGACCTCATCACCGTCCGCGGCCGCCGGCTGCTCGCCGAAGCCGACGTCGTCGTCGCCGACCGGCTGGCCCCCCAGCAGCTCCTCGACGAACTCTCACCGGACGTCGAGCTCTTCGACGCCGCCAAACTCCCGCGCGGCCGCGCCGCCCAGCAGGAGGAGATCAACCGCATCCTGGTCGATCGCGGTCTGGCGGGGAAGGTCGTCGTCCGGCTGAAGGGCGGCGATCCGTACGTCTTCGGCCGGGGCTTCGAAGAGGCCCTCGCGTGCGCCGAGGCCGGCGTCCCCTGGACCGTCGTCCCGGGGATCACCAGCTCCATCTCGGTCCCAGCCATCGCGGGCATCCCCGTCACCCACCGCGGCGTCACCCACGAGTTCACCGTCGTCTCCGGCCACATCCCGCCGTCCCACCCGGATTCGCTCGTCAACTGGGACGCCCTGGCTCAGCTGTCGGGCACCCTGGTCCTGCTGATGGCCGTCGAGAACCTGCCCGCCATCGCGGACCGCCTGATCGCCGCCGGCCGCCCCGCCGACACCCCCGCCGCCGCGATCGCCGACGGGACCCTCCCCACCCAGCATCTGGTCACCGCGACCCTCGCCGACATCGCCACCGCCATGCGTGACAACGGCGTCGGCGCCCCGGCGATTGTTGTCATCGGCAACGTAGTCGAGGTAGGGACGAGCGGCGGTACCGCGTGAGCTCGCTGGTCGAGGTGAGCGACGCGGGCGACCCGCGGCTGGCGGACTACGTGCAGCTGCGCGAGGTCAGCCTGCGCCGCCTGCTCGAGGAGGAGCACGGCCTCTTCATCGCCGAGGGGGACAAGGTGATCCGGCGAGCGGCCGAGGGCGGCTTCGAGCCGCGCTCGTTCCTCCTCGCCCCCCGCTGGCTGGACTCCTTGCAGGACGTCCTGGCGCGATGGCCCGACACCCCCGTGTACGTCGTCTCCGAGGAGCTCGCCGAGCAGGTCACCGGCTTCCACGTCCACCGCGGCGCCCTGGCGTCGTACCGGCGGACGGCGTCCGCTCCCCTCACCGACCTGCTGACCCCGGCTACCCGGCGGATCGCCATCTTCGACGACATCGTCGACCACACGAACGTCGGCGCCGGCTTCCGCGCCGCGGCCGCCATGGGCATCGACCTCGTCCTCGTCACCCCCACCTGCGCCGACCCGCTCTACCGCCGTTCGATCAAGGTCTCCATGGGCACCGTCTTCCAGGTCCCCTGGACCCGCCTCGACAACTGGCCCGGCGCCCTCGACGTCCTCCGCGACGCCGGCTTCGTCTCCGCCGCCCTCGCCCTCACCGACGACTCCATCACCCTCGACGCCCTGGCCGCCCGCCACGACCCCAAACTCGCCCTCATCTTCGGCACCGAAGGCCACGGCCTCAAACCCCACGTCCTCGACCAGGCCGACCTCACCGTCAAAATCCCCATGGCCGCCAACGTCGACTCCCTCAACGTAGCCAGCTCCGCCGCCGTAGCCTTCTACACCACCCGCCGCTGAGCCGTACCGAGCAACGGGTAGAGGTGGCGGCCGAGCAGGTCGGCCACGCCTGCCCGATCGGCGCCAGCCGTACTACTACCCGTTCGTCTGCGCGCCGATGCGGTTGAGTTCGTCGAGGGCGTCGGTGGGGAGGACGAGGGTGGCGGCGGCCAGGTTTTGGGCTAGGTGGGCGCGGGAGGAGGTGCCGGGGATGACGAGGGTGGTGGGGGAGCGGTGGAGGAGCCAGGCGAGGGCGACCTGTTGTTCGGAGGCGCCCAGGCGGGTGGCGACGGTGGAGAGGGCGGTGGCTTGGAGCGGGCTGAAACCGCCTAGGGGGAAGTAGGGGACGAAGGCGATGCCTTCGGCGGCGCAGAGGTCGACGAGGTCGTCATCGGCGCGGTTGGCCAGGTTGTAGAGGTTCTGGACGCAGACGATCGTCGCCTCCTTGCGTGCTTCGTCGAGCTGGTCGCGGCTCACCTCGCTGACGCCGAGGTGCCGGATGAGACCTTCCTGCTGCAGCTCCGCGAGGACGCCGATCCGTTCCGCTACCGAGCTGTCCTTCGCCTGCATGTTCCGCAGGTTCACCACATCGAGGACGTCGAGCCCCAAACGGCTCAGGTTGTCGTGTACCTGCGCCCGCAGGTCTTCCGGCGAGTCCGCCTGAACCCAGGCCCCATCGTCCGAGCGCAGCGCTCCGACCTTGGTCACGATGTGCAGGCCGTCGGCGTAGGGGTGCAGGGCTTCGCGGATCAGCGAGTTGGTGATGTGCGGTCCGTAGGCGTCGCTGGTGTCGATGTGAGTGACGCCGGCGTCGACGACGGCGCGCAGGACGGCGATGGCCTCGTCGTGGTCCTTCGGCGGGCCCATGACGCCGGGGCCGGCGAGCTGCATGGCGCCGTACCCCATCCGGGTCAGGGTCAGGCCGGGAGCGAGGGTGAGCGAAGTTGTCATGCCGCCAGCTTCCGCGATCAGGACGGCGGCAAGCAGCTACGGCTCATCCTGGTAACAGCCGTACCCCGTTCGGTTCGCCGCCACCAGGCACACTGGACCCGTGGACGGCGAACTCGCGAGTATGCTCCGCGCCTGGCGCGATCGGGTCGACCCGGCCGAGGTCGGTCTGCCGGCCAACGGTCACCGCCGCGCGCCCGGGCTGCGCCGCGAAGAGCTGGCCCTCCTCGCCGGGATCTCGATCGAGTACGTCGTCCGCCTCGAACAGAACCGCACCCGGACGCCGTCCGCCTCGGTATGCGCCGCCCTCGCTCGCGCGCTCCGGCTCACGGACGCCGAGCAGGCGCATCTCTTCCGCCTGGCCGGCCACGCGGACGACCCGGAGCGGATCAGCCGGCAGCTCCCGGCCGGCGTTCGGTGGATGCTCGACCGGCTCCGCGACCGCCCGATCGTCGTCCTGGACGCCATGTTCACGATGATCGCCTGGAACGACCTGTACGCCGCCCTGTACGGCGATCCATCCGCGTGGGACGAGCGTGAGCGCAACACCCTGTGGCGGCACTTCGTCCGCGGCACGGGCCGGCAGCGGCACACGGCCGAGTCGCTGGCCAAGTTCGAGCGGTCGATCGTCGCCGACCTCCGCGCGACCACCAGCCGCTACCCGCGCGATTCCGGCCTGCACCAGCTCGTAGACGAGCTGCTCGCCGCGAGCCCGCGGTTCGCCGAGCACTGGCGGCAGCGGCACGTCGCCGATGTCCAGCCCAGCCGCAAGGTCGTCGACCACCCCGAGGTCGGCATCGTCGAGATCGACTGCGACGCGCTGGCCACCCAGACCGGCGACCTGCGGATCCTGCTGATGACGCCCGCGGACGACGAGTCCCGCAGCCGCCTGGAGCTGCTGGCCACGCTCGGTACCCAGGCGTGGTCAATTTCCTGAACCTCGCCCAGTAGGCCCGATCCACCTCTTGACCGCCGCCTGGGAATGCGCAATCCTGCGGGGAAAGCGCATTCCGACGGTGAGGGTGAGGCGTATGGGATTGCAGGAGTACGAGGCCCAGGTGTGGATCGACGGGTGGGCCGAACCGCCCGCCTCGGACTGGTCGCCGGTCCTGGACAAGGCGGCCGGTACGCCGTTCGCCCGGTACGGGACGGCGTCGTCCGAACAGGTCGACCGGGCGGTCCGGAGCGCGCGCCGGGCGCAGCCGGGCTGGGCCGCGGTGGATGCGAACGCCAAGTGCGACATCCTGCGGGCCTTCGCCCGCGAGCTGGAGAACCGGCACGACGAGCTGATCACGCTGCTCATCCGCGAGACCGGCGGCACCCGGGAGAAGGCGGAGGAGGAGCTCGGGCAGTCGATCAACCAGCTGCTCAACTCGGCCACCCAGCTGACCGAGAACGCGGGCGCGATCCTGCCGCCGTACAAGAACGGCAAGATCTCGCTGTCCCGGGCGGTGCCGCTCGGGGTGATCGGGCTGATCGTGCCGTGGAACTACCCGATGAGCCTCGCGATGCGCGCGCTGGCGCCCGGGCTCGCGTACGGCAACGCGGTCGTGCTGAAGCCGGCCGAGCTGACGCCGATCGCGGGCGGCCAGATCCTCGCCGAGGCGGCGAAGGCGGCCGGCGTCCCGGCGGGTGTGTTCAACGTCGTCCCGGGGGACGGGCCGGAGACGGGCAAGACGCTGTCGGAGCATCCCGATCTCGACCTGATCCACTTCACCGGCAGTTTCGAGGTCGGGCAGCAGATCTCGGCGTACGCCGGGAAGAACTTCCGCGCCGCGGCCACCGAACTCGGCGGCGACAACGCGTTCGTCCTCCTGGATGACGCCGACCTGGACCAAGCGGTCAGCTGCGCGCTCTGGTCGTCGCTGTGGTACCAGGGCCAGACCTGCATCACCGCCGGCCGGCACATCGTGCTGCGGTCGATCGCCGACGACTACACGGACGCCGTCGTCGAACGCGTCGCCAAGCTGCGGGTCGGGGACCCGCTGCGGGACGACGTCGATCTCGGGCCGATCATCACCGAGCAGCAGCTCAAGCGCTTCCACGACGGGCTTGTCGCGCCGTCCGTCGCAGCCGGCGCCAAGCTCGCGACGGGCGGGACGTACGACGGTTTGTTCTACCAGCCGGCCGTCCTGACCGGGGTGACGCCGGACATGCCGGTGTTCACCGAGGAGATCTTCGGACCGGTGATGCCGATCACCGTCGTCGACACCGAGGCCGAGGCGCTCGACCTGGTGAACCGCCATCGCACGTTGATGAACTCCGTCTTCACTCAGGACCCGATGCGCGGGCTCGCCTTCGCCGAACAGGTGAAGAGCAACGAGGTGCATGTGAACGACGGTTACGCCCGGCACGGCGGCGAAGGGCAGCTCGCCGGCTACACCCACCGCCAGTGGATCGGCATCCAGACCACCCCCACCACCTACCCGGCGTGGGCTTCGAAGTGAGGACGAGTATGTACGCACGATTGAGCGCGGGTGTGCTGGTTGCCGCGCTGGCACTGACGGCTTGCTCGGGGAACGACGAGCCGAGTGGCGCGCCGTCGAGTGCGGGGAACGAGAAGGTCGAGTTGACGTTCGTCAACTGGGACGGCGGGATGGACAAGGTCGTCGACGAGTGGAACCAGCTGAACCCGAACATCCAGGTGAAGCTGAGCAAGCCGTCCGGGACCGGGTACACGCTGTACAACAAGCTGATCACCAACAACAAGGCGGGCACCAACCCCGACATCACGCAGGTCGAGTACCAGGCGCTGCCCGCGCTGATCGCGAACCAGGTCGTCGTCCCGCTCGACGACTACGTGAAGGGCCTGGACGCCAAGTACGACAAGGCCTCGCTGTCGCAGGTGCAGTTCGAGGGCAAGACGTACGGCGTCCCGCAGAACGTCTGCCCGATGGTGTTCTTCTACCGCAAGGACGTCTTCGACAAGCTCGGCCTGAAACCGCCCGCGACCTGGGACGAGTACGCGACGACCGCGGCCGCGCTGAAGAAGGCCGACCCGAAGAAGTTCATCGGTAACTTCACCGCCGCCGACCCGGGCTGGTTCGCCGGGCTCGCGCAGCAGGCCGGGGCCAACTGGTGGAAGGCCGACGGCGACACCTGGACGGTCAGCATCAACGACGCGGCGAGCAAGAAGGTCGCGGACTTCTGGGACGGGCTGATCACCAAGGGCCTGGTCAGCCCGCAGCCGAACTGGTCGGCGCAGTGGAACACCGAGATGAACAACGGCACGATCGTCGGCTGGGTCGGCGCGCAGTGGGGCCCGAACCAGCTGCCGTCGATCGCGAAGGACACCGCCGGCAAGTGGGCCGCCGTCCCGCTGCCCGCGTGGACCGCCGGGGACGCCACCGTCGGCATCTGGGGCGGCGAGACCGAGGCCGTCACGGCGAACTCCAAGCACCCGGCGGAGGCCGCGAAGTTCGTCGAGTGGCTGAACTCCTCGGAGGCCGGGATGACATCGCTGATCAAGCACGTCCAGGCCTTCCCGGCCTCGCCGGCCGGTCAGCAGCTGCCCGCGCTGAAGACCCCGCCGCCCTTCATGTCCACGCAGCCCGACTACAACACGCTGATGGCCACCGCCGCCAAGGGCGTCCGGACCTTCGACATCTGGGGCCCGAACGCCAACGTCACCTTCGACGCCTACTCCAACGCCTTCGCCGCCGCGCTGCAGAAGAAGACGCCGCTGTCCGGCGCCCTCGACACCATGCAGGAAGCCACCGTCGCCGACATGAAGAAGCTCGGCTTCCAGGTCGCCGGCTGACATGAGCAGCCGAGCAGACGAACCCGCCGCCGGGTCACCTCCGGCGGCGGCGCGCGGTGCCCGGAACGGGCGGCATGGCGGGCTGCTTCCGGCGGTGCTGGTGTCGCCGGCAGTGGTGTTGCTGTTGGTGTTCACGGTGGCGCCGGCGGTTTATGCGTTGTTCCTGAGCTTTCGGCGGTTGCAGGTCGGGCGGGGGTTGCTCGGGGGCGGGAAGCCGACCGAGGTGTGGACGGGGTTCTCGAACTACACGGCGGCGCTGACGGACGGCGAGTTCTGGGCGAGTCTCGGGCGGATGCTGCTGATCGGGGCGTTCGGCGTCCCGATGACGGTCGTCCTGGCGACGGTGTTCGCGTTGTGCCTGGACGCGAAGCGGGCCCGGCTGACCGGGTTCGCGCGGCTGGCGATCTTCTTGCCGTACGCCGTTCCGGGCGTCGTCGCGAGCCTGTTGTGGGGGTTCCTGTACCTCCCGGCGACGAGCCCGATCGGCGGCGGCACGCTCGACTACTTCGGCAACCGCGGCATCTTCTTCAGCGTCGCGAACGTCGCGGTCTGGGGTGTCGTCGGCTTCAACATGGTCATCCTCTACACGACCGTGCGCAGCCTGCCGCGGGAGTTGTTCGAGGCGGCCGAGCTGGACGGCGCATCGGAGTTCCAGATCGCCGTCCGGGTGAAGCTGCCGTTGATGGCCCCGGCCGTCGCGATGGTCGCGTTGTTCTCGGTGATCGGCGCGCTCCAGCTGTTCAACGAGCCGACCACGCTGAAACCGCTCGCCAACGCGATCTCGTCCACCTGGGTGCCGCTGATGCGCGCGTACACCGACGCCTTCGTCGACAACAGCATCTACGAGGGGGCGGCGACGTCCTTCCTGCTGATCCTGATGACGGTCGCGGCCACCGTGGTCGTCTCCGCGATCGGACGCCGGATCGGGAGGGCCCGATGACGCAACGAACCCGCTGGGTGCCGACGCTGATCCTGCTGATCGGCGCGCTGTACTGCGTGCTGCCGGTGCTCTGGATCGTGATCGCCGCGACCAAGACGAACGACGAGCTGTTCTCGACCGCGCCGTTCGTCCCGGCCTTCAACGGCGGCTTCTGGTCCAACCTGGACGCCCTGTTCGGCTACAACGACGGCATCTTCGGCCGCTGGGTGCTGAACTCGGTCATCTACGCCGTCGGCGGCGGCCTGCTCTCGACGGCGATCGCGGGCGCGGCCGGGTACGCGCTCGGCAAGTACCGCTTCACCGGCAGTATCGTCTTGTTCCGGGCGATCGTGGCCGCGGTGCTGCTCCCGCAGATCCTGCTCGCCGTCCCGCAGTTCCTGCTGCTGGCCAAGGCTGGAATGACCAACAACTACGCGGCCGTGCTGCTGCCGCAGCTGGTCAGCCCGTTCGCGATCTACCTGTGCAAGATCTACGCCGAGGCCTCGGTCCCGGACGAGATCATGGAAGCGGCCCGGATCGACGGCGGCAGCGAGTGGCGGATCTTCCGCTCGGTCGGCGCGCCGCTGATGCTGCCCGCGCTGGTGACGGTGTTCCTGCTGCAGTTCATCGGTATCTGGAACAACTTCCTGCTGCCGTTCGTGATGATCAACGACGATCAGCTGTTCCCGCTGACGCTCGGGCTCTACGGGCTGATGATCATCACCGGCGGGCAGGCCGCGCAGTACTCGATCGTGATCGCCGGCGTGCTGGTGTCGATCGTGCCGCTCGCGATTCTGTTCCTGAGCCTGCAGCGGTACTGGAAACTTGACCTGATCAGCGGTGGCGTGAAGTTGTGACCTGCGGCGTGCTGTCCCGGAGCACCGGATAAGCCGGGACAGTACGCCGTACCAGGTCGGTGTCGGTGGTGGTCGCGCGATAGACGGCCTCCTGCGCGACCGCGTTCAGCGCGACGTGGACGGTCGTCAGCCGCGGTACGACGTCCCGCAGCGTGCTGATGTCGTCGAAGCCGGCCACCCCGACGTCCTCCGGGACGCGCAGCCCGCGTTCGCGCAGGCCGGCCAGCGCGCCGAGCGCCATGTCGTCGGTGACTGCGAAGACCAGGTCGAGTTCGCGGGCTTCGGCGTCCGTGAGGCCGAGGATGTACTCGCGCGCGCCCGCCCAGCTGAACCCAGGCTGATGTACGCGGGTATTGCCGACGCCGGACTCGGTCAGCCCGGCCACGAACCCCTCGACACGCTGCTGCATCGACAGCAGGGGAGTGGCACTGCCGAGCACCAGGCAATTGCGATACCCGAGCGTCGCCAGCTCGCGGGCCAGCTGCCGCGACCCCTCGTGGTTGTCGAAGTCGACGGTCTCGAACGGCAGATCCGAACGACTGATCAGGACGACGCGCCCGCCGGTCTCCTCGTACCGCTGCAGCTCGTCGATCAGCGCCTGCTCGGACGGCGGCTCGACGTACCCGGTCCCCGCGAGGATGATCGCGCGCGGCTGCTGCCCCCGCAGCTCCCGCACGAGGTCGAGCTCGCGCTCGGCGAGCCGCTCGGTGACCGCGATCGACACGTGCAGCCCGATCGCCTCGGCCTGTTTCATGATCTCGGCGGCCATCGCGGAGAAGTACGGATCCGAGATCAGGCTGATCACCAGCGCGATCGTCCGCGAAGTACCCCGGGCCATCGCCTGCGCCGGCAGATTCGGCGTGTACCCGAGCTCACGCGCCGCCGTCAGCACCCGCTCCCGATAACTGGGCGCGACCCGCCGCGAACTCCCGTTCAGCACCCGCGACGCCGTCGGCTGCGAAACCCCCGCCGCCCGCGCCACATCATCCAGCGTCACCGGACGCCGCGGCCCGCCTTCCCCCGATCCGTTCATCGTTAGAGCTTATCGACCCGACCGACCACACGTACGCCCGAACGCCTGCCGTCAGGTGGCGGGGACTTCTTCGTGGTCGTGGTCGACCATGGGGGTGACGGGCCAGTCGGCGGGGTAGTCGGGGGCGAGCTCTTCGGCTTCGGCGAAGAGGCGTTTGCGGTACTTGCGGGAGAGGCGGTCGCCGAAGACGGTGCCCTGGGTGTGGTCGGTCTCGTGCTGGAGGCAGCGGGCGAGGAGGCCGTTGCCTTCGAAGGTGACGGGGTTGCCGTGCTCGTCGACGCCGGTCACTTTGGCGACGTCCGGGCGGGCGCACTTGGTGAAGGCGCCGGGCAGCGACAGGCAGCCCTCGTCACCCTCGTCGAGGCGGCGGTCCTTGCCCTCGGGCAGCTCGAGGACGGGGTTGCAGACGACGCCCTCGACCCGATTGCCGTCCTTGTCGGGGCAGTCGAAGATGAACACCTGCAGGTCGACGCCAACCTGGTTCGCCGCCAGGCCGACGCCTTCGGCGGCGTCCATCGTCGCGAACATGTCCGCGACCAGCGTCTGCAGCTCGGGACCGAAGTCGGTCACCGGCTGGTTGACGTGGTGCATCACCTCCGTACCCCACCGGGTCATCGGACGGACGGAACCACGCGCGTACTTCGAAGCCATGCCCGGAATCCTAACCGGCGGCGCGCCAGGCCATCACAACGCGCACCCTCGCCGCGGCCCGGGCGGGCCGGCGGTTGCGGCGGCGAATTGTGATGGCCTGGGCGGCCGTGGTTACTTGGCGTTGACCTCGTCGCGCCAGGCGACCCACTCGCGGAGCAGGCCGAGGTCGTAGTCGGGGCCGGAGGCCGAGACGGTGAACAGGCGGGTGCCGACGTCGAGGAGGCCCTTGCCGACGGCCTCGGGTGACTTGTCGCCGACGCCGGCCGACCGCTCGATCTCACCGGGGTCGCGGCCGATCGTGCGGCAGTGCTCGTCGAGGACGGCGTGCTTGTGCGCGAGTGTCTCGGCGTCGCCGAAACCGTGCCAGATGTTCGCGTGCTTGGCGACCAGCTTCAGCGTCTTCTTCTCACCGCCGCCGCCGATCAGCACCGGGATGTCCCGGGTCGGGACCGGGTTGAGCTTGGCCCAGCGCTGCTCGATCCGCGGCAGCGCCTCGCCGAGCGCGTCCAGCCGGCCGCCCGCCGTCCCGAATTCGTAGCCGTACTCGTCGTAGTCGCGCTCGAACCAGCCCGAGCCGATGCCGAGGATCAGCCGGCCGTCGCTGATGTGGTCGACCGTTCGGGCCATATCGGCCAGCAGGTCGGCGTTGCGGTAGGAGTTACAGGTGACCAGGGCGCCGATCTCGACCCGCTCGGTCGCCTCGGCCCACGCGGCCAGCATCGTCCAGCACTCGAAGTGCAGCCCGTCCGGCTCGCCGGACAGCGGATAGAAGTGGTCCCAGTTGAACGCGACGTCGACGCCGATCTCCTCGGCCTTCGCGACCGTCCGCCGGATGGCGTCGTACGGCGCGTGCTGGGGCTGGACCTGAAGACCGATCCGTACCGGGAAGGCCGAGTACGGGCGGTCGGTGGACTCGGAATCTGTCATGGTGGTGATCCTATCCCCGTTGCGGAGGACCCTCCGGATCGGCCCGGGGACCGGACAGCGGGAGGTACGGCGTGGAGCCGGACGAGATCGACCAGTTCGCACGGCTGTTCACCGGCTTCCTGGACCGGATGCAGTCGCATCGCGGCGGATCGGACCGGACCAGCCTGCGGGACACGCTGATGGCGCATCTCGGCGTCGAACCCGAGCAGGTGCCCGCCGTCGCGTCGTCGTTCCCGCCGTACGACCTGCCGAACGTCCAGCGTGCGATCGAGAGCTGGTTCGACTCCTTCGAGGTGGTCGGCCTGGCCGGCTCCAACCGCGGCCACCACTCGCTCAGCGAGGTCCTCGAGCTCGCCGTCTACGACCGGTTCGCGCTCGGCGCGGTCGACTACCAGCGCGTCCCGATCGACATCGACGAGGAGATGGACTGCGTCGCCTTCGGCTTCTACCTCGGCGTCCAGGGCGCCGACCGGTACGTCGCGCTGCTGCGCGCGCCGAACCCGCAGTACGGGCGCCGGACGGTCGATCTGGAGGTGCTCGCCGTCGGCGCCGACGGCGCGGGGGACCGCTTCCTGAGCGCACTGCCCGACCTGATCCGCACCCACAACGTCTTCCGCGGCAAGGTGGTCTCCTTCGAGGACGCCGAGTTCGACCAGGGCGTCGGCCCCTTCCGGCTGCACCCACGTCCCGGCATCACCCGGGACGACGTCGTCCTGCCGGACGGCGTCCTGGAGCGGGTCGAACGCGAGGTCGTCGGCATCGCCGACCACCGCGAGACCCTGCTCGCCGCCGGCCAGCACCTCCGCCGCGGCGTCCTGCTCTACGGCCCGCCCGGCACCGGTAAGACCCACACCGTCCGCTACCTGCTGTCGCGCCTGCCCGACTTCACCGTCGTCCTGCTGGCGGGGACGAGCATCCACTACATCTCCCAGGCCTGTGCGCTGGCCCGGATGCTCCAGCCGGCCCTCGTCGTCCTGGAGGACTGCGACCTGGTCGCCGAGGCCCGCGACTTCTCCCACGGCATGGACAACCCGCTGCTCTTCCAGGTCCTGAACGAGATGGACGGTCTCGCCCAGGACGCCGATGTCGCGTTCCTCCTCACGACCAATCGGGCCGACCTCCTCGAGCCCGCGCTGTCCCAGCGCCCCGGCCGCGTCGACATGGCCGTCGAGGTCCCGCTCCCGGACGACGACGGCCGGGCCCGCCTCCTCACCCTCTACGGCCCCGCGCTGGACCTCACGCCGGACGTCGTCGACGAGATCGTCACCCTGACCGAGAACACCACTGCCTCCTTCATGAAGGAACTCGTCCGCCGCACGATCCTCCTCGCCGCCCAAGCCGGCGAGCCACCCGCCGCGGTCCACCTCCGCAGCGCCGCCTGGGAGCTGCTCTCCGCCCAGGACGCCCTCACCCGCCGCCTCCTGGGCGCCGCTCCCGCCGCCGAACCTGCGCCGGCGCCGGCGCCTCATCCCGAGCCCGGCGTGGCCCCACCCAACATCCCCTTCAGCGGCCCGGCCGGGTCGATGCCCGCCGCGTACAGCACCCGGATGGACATCGCCTACGAGGACTGATCCGCCCGGCAATCTGCAACCAAGGGTTGCGAATAGCTCCACGAAAGCGCTACCTTTGGTTGCACATTGAGGATGCCGACGTGGAGGGCTGAACTGTGCCGGACTTGCTGATCGCGGACGAGATCGTCATCGAGGCGCCGATCGAGGTGGTGTGGCGGGTCGTGACGAAGCCGGAGCTGATGACGAAGTGGTTCGCCGACGTCGTCGAGCTGACCATCGAGCCAGGGGCGCGGGGACACCTGCGGTTCGGTGATCAGGGCGGGCCGGTGGTGGTGCGGGAGGTCGAGCCGCCGACGCGGTTCACGTTCGTCTGGAACCATCCCGAAGGCAGCGAGCCGGAGCCGGGCAACTCGATGCTGGTCGAGTTCACGCTGGCGGCGGAAGGGCCGGAGCGGACCCGGCTGCGCGTGGTCGAGAGCGGGCACGAGCTCGCCCCGTGGCCGGCCGACGACAAGCAGCGGTACGCCGACGAGCACCGCGAGGGCTGGGCGGAGTTCCTGGAGCGTCTGGCCGGCGCCGTCCCGACGGACCGGACGTGATCGCGGACGTCGACGAGGAGCTGTGGTCGGCGGTCGGGGACGTGTCCCGGCTGCGGATCATCGACCTGCTCGTCGACAACGGCGAGGTGACGGCCAGCTGGATCGCGGGTCAGGTGCCGATCTCGCGGCAGGCGGTCGTCAAGCATCTGGTGACACTCGAGCAGGTGCGGCTGATCAGCCGGCGCAAACAGGGCCGGGAGGTCCTGTGCCGGATCGACGATGCGCGCCTGGAGCAGGCAGCGCAGGCGATGGCGGCGCGCGCCGCGGGCTGGAACCGGCGCCTGCGCGCCGTCAAACGGCTGGCCGAGGCGATTCACGCCGAAGGCCTGCAAGCAATCGACGACGGGAGTGAGCAGAAATGAACGCAACAGATATCACCAGGACGGCGATCTCCGACGACGCGGCAGCAGCCTTGTGCACGCCGCGGGTGGTGGATCAGGCGACGTACGACGCCGAGCTCGAGCTCCTGCGCGCCCGGGAGAAGGCCCACACCCGCGAGGGCGACGCCATCGCGGCCGCGCGGCGTCGGCTGCCGATGATCGAGGTCGACGCCGGCCTGGAGATCACCGGTCCCGATGGCCCGGTCAGCCTCCTGGAGTCCTTCAAGGGCCGCCGGCAACTCATCGCGTACTACTTCATGTGGCACCACGACCATCCGGCGGCCGACCAGTGCGAGGGTTGCACCTGGTGCGCCGGTCAGGTTCAGGAGCAGGCCTACCTCAACTCCCGCGACATAACCTACTCGGTCTTCTGCCAGGGCCCGTACGAGGAGAGCCTCCGCTACCGGGACTTCATGGGCTGGCAGATGCCCTGGTACTCGGCCCAACCCTCCCGCGACGCCCTACTCGAGACCGCCGGCGGCACCACCAGCCTCATGCGTCTCGTCTGCTACGTCCGCGCGGGCGACCGCGTCTTCCAGACCTACTGGACGTCGAACCGCGGCGTCGAGGTCATGGACTACAACAACGCCCTCATGGACCTGACCCTCTTCGGCCGCCAGGAAACCTGGGAGGACACCCCCGAGAACTGGCCCAAAGCCTGGGCCGACGACCCCACCTGGACCGTCAACGGCCGCCCCCTCACCCACTGGCCCCGCCTGGCCGCCGGCCACCCCGACACCCTCACCCCCTGACACCGCTGAGCGCTGAGGTCTCGCCAACGGGGTTGCGAAGTGTTAGAAGGTGAACACACTTCGTGAGGGAGGTGGGAGTGGTGGAGGCTGAGGCGCGGGTTCGGCGGGAGTTGGGGCAGGCGTTGCGGGGTGGGCCGTTTCCGGCGGCGTTGCATCTGGCGATCGAGGCGAGTGGGTTGACGCTGGAGGAGATTCGCGACTGGCTGGGGGAGCGCGGGGCGCATCTGAGTATCGCGACGTTGAGTTATTGGCGGCGGGGGCGGAGCCGGCCGGAGCGGACGGCGTCGCTGGCGGCTGTGCGGTTGCTGGAGGAGTTGCTCGAGCTGCCGGTGAACTCGCTGTTGTCGTTGCTGGGGCCGCGCCGGGTGCGCGGCCGGTGGATCGGGCATGTGCCGGGGAGCGTGCCGCCGACGATGCTGTTCGCCGACGCGCGGCCCGTCGAGCTGCTGCAGACGGCGGGGGTACCGCACCAAGGGCGGTTGCGGCGGGTGAGCGTGCAGGTGACGGTCGAGCTGGACGCCGAGCGGATGGTCGAGCGGATCCGCGTCCGTGAATTGGTGCGGGCGGCAACGGACCGGGTGTCGCGGCTCGGCGTGCTCTACTTCGCCGAGGAGCGGCCCGATGCGCCGCCCGCGCTCACCTCGGTGCAGAACGCCCGCATCGGCCAGGTCGAGACCGACCGGGACGCCGGTTTGGTCGCGGCCGAGCTGATTCTGGACCGGGTGCTCGGCATCGGCGAGCCGGCGCTGCTGGAGTACGAGTGGCGGTTCACGCCGGGGACGTTGATGGTGAACTACGAGCACCGGTTCATCGAACCGGTCCGGGAGTACGTGCTGCAGACGCGTTTCGCGGCGGGCGTCGTCCCGGCGCACTGCCATCGGTACGACCGGCGTACGGTCGCCGCGCCGGAGGGCAATCACGCCGAGCTGTGGATCGGCGGCGCCGACTCCGCGCTGCTCGCGGAGACCGACGTCCCGTCGGGGATCGTCGGGATGCGCTGGTGCTGGCCTCAACAGAATTGAGCCCCGCTGTGAAAAGCGCGCTTTAACAGCCGTATCCGGGCATCCCGCCCGCTGCCTACCTTCGGTGCGTTCCCCATCGCACAGGAGGAAACATGCGCAGAGCATTACGGCGCGCCGCCATCGCGGCCACGGCGAGCCTCGCCGTCGTCGCGACCGCCCCCGCCGCGTCGGCTCAGGACCGGAAGGTCGTCAACCAGGCCAGCGATCCCGCCCCCGGCAGCTACCTGGTCACGCTCGCCCCACAGCGCAGCGCGGCCAGTACGGCGACGTCCCTCACCGACCGGTACGGCGGTGACGTCAAAAGCGTGCTGACGGCAACGATGCACGGTTTCGTCGTGAAGAATCTGAAGCCGGGCCAGGCCGCCCGGCTCGCCAATGACCCGGCCGTCCAGGAGGTCCGCCAGAGCGGCCGGATGTCGATCGGCGGTCCCGGCGGCACCCAGAGCAACCCGGTCAACTGGGGCCTGGACCGGATCGACCAGCGCGATCGCCCGCTGGACAAGAAGTACACCTACCCGAACGACGGCGCCGGCGCGACGATCTACATCGTCGACACCGGGATCCGCTACACCCACCAGGAGTTCGAGGGCCGGGCCAAGTACGGCGCCGACTTCTTCGCGACGCCGAACCAGGGCAACGACTGCAACAACCACGGCACGCATGTGGCCGGTATCGCGGCCGGCAAGACCCGTGGCGTCGCGAAGAAGGCGAACCTGGTCTCGGTCCGCATCCTCGGCTGCGACGGCCGGGGCGAGGACGTCGACCTGATCACCGCCGCCGAGTGGATCACCAAGAACGCCGTCAAACCCGCGGTGGTCAACCTGAGCGTCTACACCGACGACAAGAACATCGCCGTCAACGCGATCAAGGCATCGATCGACTCCGGCGTCCAGTGGTCGCTGATCACCGGCAACAACGGCGGCAACGCCTGCAACTACGGGCCGGGCGGCCAGACGCCGTCCGCCCTCCAGGTCGCGAACGCGACCAGCAGCGACACCCGCGCCGGCGACTCGAACGCGGGCAGCTGTATGGACCTGTTCGCCCCCGGCTCCGGTATCGACTCCGCGTTCAAGGGCAGCGATTCGGCGTACGGGCAGCTGAGCGGTACGTCGATGGCCGCGCCGCATGTCGCCGGAGCGATGGCGCTGCGGTTGTCGGAGGCACCGAACAGCACACCGGCCCAGCTTCACCAGTGGGTGATGGACAACGCGAGCACCGGCAAGATGTCCGGCCTGTCGTCGGACACCCCCAACAAGCTGCTCTACCTGGGGAACGGGACGACGCCGCCGCCGTCCGGCTGTGAAGACCTGCAGCCCAGCGTCATCGGCGGGACGACGACGTCGGTCTGCAAGTACCCGTTCATCATCTCGCAGCACCGGGCCGGGGGAGCGCGGCCGACCGAGCAGTCGTGCACCGGCAGCGTCGTCGCCAAGCGCGTCGTGCTGATCGCGGCGCACTGCAAGTTCGCGCAGGGCGACAAGTACCTGATCTACGGCCGCGACGACCTGAGCGACACCAGCAAGGGCACCCGGATCGAGATCCAGGAGTACCGCACGCACCCGAGCTACAACGCCAACGACGGCTGGCGCACCGGCTTCGACGTCGCGGTGATCATCACCAAGACCGACATCCCGACCCCGGCCGGGATGGCCTACCCGGCGATCGCCAAGTCCGGCGACTCGCTCCCGATCGGCACCCGCGGCACCGCGGTCGGCTACGGCAAGACCGATTCCGGAGACAACCAGCGCAACACCAAGCTCTACGAGGCCGTCCTGCCGACCGTCGACAAGCAGAACTGCGCCAACATCAACAACCAGTACGACGACCGCTACATGATGTGCAGCGGCTACGGCAACGGCAGCGTCGGCCTGTGCCAGGGCGACAGCGGCGGCCCGTATCTCCACCAGGGCAAGATCTACGGTGTCTTCTCCTGGCTCCGCACCGACTGCGCCTCCTACAACGCCCACGGCAAACTCTGGGGCGTCATGGGCGATTGGGCCAACGAGCAGCTCGGCAACACCGAGCCCCCGCCCGGTGGCTCCGCCCCCACCGCCTCCTTCACCGCCAACTGCGCCAGCTCCCTGAACTGCACCCTGGACGCCGCAGCCTCCTCGGACCCCGACGGCAGCATCGCCGCCTACGCCTGGGACTTCGGCGACGGCACCTCCGGATCCGGCGTGAAACCCACCCACACCTACCCGAGCCGCAACGCCACCTACACCGTCAAACTCACCGTCACCGACAACTCCGGCAAGACCGGCACCACCCAGAAACAGCTCCAGTGCTGGTCCTTCGGCACCGGCCAAGGCTTCTGCTTCTAACGAAGGAGGCGCAGCGCGTCGGCTGAGGCGGCATCGCCTGGGGTGTAGACCTCCAGGCGGTGCCCTGGGCTGTCTGGCTGTAGCCAGACTTGGTAGTCGACGTCGAGGGCGCCAACTGTGGGGTGCTGGAGGTGCATGGTGCCGACGGTGCAGTCGGCGACTTCGCCTTCGGCCCACAGGGTGGCGAAGTCCGTGCTGCCGATGGCCAGCTCGCCGATCAGCTCGGCCAGGTGGGCGTCGGTGGGGTAGCGGCCGGCGGTGAGGCGGAGGTAGGCGACGTGGATGCGCGCGTTCTCGGCCCAGTTGCGGTAGAGGTCGCGGCTGAGTGGGTCGAGGAAGTACATCCGCGGGATGGACGGACGCCGTCGCGGATCGGCCGGGGCGTCGAAGGCGTGATGCCCGGCGAAGAGGGCGTGACCGGCCCGGTTCCAGGCGAGGACGTCGCCGCGCCGGCCGAGCACCAGCGCCGGAGTCGACTCCTGCAGCGACTCGAGTAGTGCGAGCACTCTCGGATGCGGCCGTTCCGGCCGGCTGCGGACGAGTCGGGTGCTGGCCGGTCGCTGGGCCAGGTTGTGCAGGTGCGCGGTCTCGGCCGGATCGAGCCGGAGGACCTGGGAGAGCGCGTCGAGGACCTGCTTGGACGCCGTACCCGCCTGGCCTTGCTCGAGGCGCGTGTAGTAGCCCGGGCTCACCCCGGCCAGATGCGCCAGCTCCTCCCGCCGCAGCCCCGGAACCCGCCGCTGCCCGTACTCCGGCATGCCGACCTCGGACGGCGTGATCCGCGCCCGCCGGGTCCGTAAGAAGGCTCCGAGCCCTTCCAGTTCCATGTCTCGATCGTAGGCGGCCGACGGTCGCGCTGGGTGCACCTGCGAGGGATACCCACGAGCCGGGCTGGTTGGCGGGACGCCGTCCCGGCAGCGTGGAGTCCATGACGATGAAACGGCCGTGGCTCGGCCTGCTGGTGATTCTCGGTCCGGTACTGCTGGTCGCGATGGACGGCTCGATCCTCTTCCTGGTGATGCCGCAGCTGACCGCCGAGCTGCGGCCGACCGCGGACCAGTCCCTGTGGATCCTGGACGGTTACGGCTTCGCGGTCGGCTCCCTCCTGGTCGCCTTCGGCAGCATCGGCGACCGCTACGGGCGGCTGAAGCTCCTGATGGCCGGTGCCACCCTGTTCGGGCTGAGCTCGGCCGCGGCGTCGTTCGCGCAGACGCCCGAGCAGCTGATCGCGCTTCGCGCGCTGATGGGGATCGCGGGTGCGACGCTGCTGCCGTCCGCGCTGGCCGTCCTGGGGGAGCTGTTCCCGGACGCGCGGCAGCGGTCGCGGGCGATCGGCATCTTCGCGGCGTCGTTCGCGGCCGGGTTCGCGATCGGCCCGGTGGTCGCCGGGCAGTTGCTCGACCGCTTCTGGTGGGGCTCGGTCTTCCTGATCAACGTGCCGGTCGTGGCGGTCTTCCTGCTGCTCGCGCCATTCCTGCTGCGTGAGGTCCGCGCGGTCCGCCCAGGTGTGGTCGACGCCTGGAGTGTCGTCGCGTCGGCGTCCGGCCTGCTCCTGACGATGTACGCCGTGAAGCGGCTCGCGGCGGAGGGATTCGCGCTCACACCCGTCGTCGTGGGCGCGGCGGGCCTCGCGATCCTCTGGTGGTTCGTCCGCCGGCAGCGTCACCTCTCCCACCCGCTGGTCGATCTGACGCTGTTCCGCGACCGCCTCTTCACGCTCGCGATCGTCACCGGCCTGATCCCGTTGGCGGCCTGGTCCGCCACGGCCTACCTCGCCGCGATCCACCTGCAATCGGTCCTCGGCCTCCCGGTCCTCCAGGCCGCGCTGCTGGCCGTCCCCGGCGCGGCCGTCCTGACGATCACCTGCATCGTCACTCCGGCCGTCGTCGCCCGCATCGGCGTCCGCGCCGCCCTGATCGCCTGCCACACCTTCATCGCGTCCGGCCTGCTGCTCCTGCTCTTCCTGGACGCCGACGGTGGTATCGCCTGGTACGTCGCCTCGACCGTGATCGCCGGAGTCGGCTACGGCATCTCCTTCAGCGTGGTCGCCGACACGGCTGTCGCCGCGGTACCGGCCGAGCGCGGCGGATCGGCGGCCGCTCTGGCAGAAACCAGCAACGAACTCGGCAACGCCCTCGGCATCGCGCTCCTCGGCTCGCTCGCCGCCCTCATCTTCCGGTTGGCCGGCCCGGACGTGGCGAGCACCCTGACCGAGACCGTCCGGACGGACGGCGTACCGGCCGAGGCGATCGCCGACGCGAAGTCAGCCTTCGTCCTCGGCCTGCACGTCACCGTCGCCGTGACAGCGCTCATTCATGCCGCCCTCGGCGTCCTGGCCGCCCGCTGGACGCGCGAGCGGGCCGATGTGCGGGTCGGGTGATCAGCACATGGTCGGCGCCATGACCTCCTGGGGGCTGTTCCAGGTGGCGCAGCGGTAGCCGGAGTGGCCGTACCAGTCGTGGCCGAATTCGTGCGCGGCGAGGAGGGCGCCGTCGCGGACGCCGCCCAGGTAGAGCGCGATTCGTTGCCCTTGGCCCCAGTTACAGCCGACGATCCGGGCCGAGCCGTTGCAGTCGTTGATGTAGGTGTTGCGGCACTCGACCGGCGTCCCGCTGCCCTCGGTCATGCCGGCCCAGGCGCGCGCCCCGGCGCGGATGGTCGAGGCGTACGGGCGGCACGACGCTTCGAGGTAGTAGCTGCGGCGGCTCGGCACCGACCAGCCTCCCGGCGGCGGCGCGAGCACCTTGGCCCGAGCGGCCGCGGGCTGGTTGGCATCGGCGACCGAGGTGCCGTGCCCGGCCCCGGGCCGGACGTCGTCGGCGTGCGCGGTCTCGATGGCGGTGGACGCGGCTTCGGTGCTGAGTACGGTGGGGACGGCGCTGGTCGTGACGGCGACGGCCACCAGCGCCAACGCACCTGCGGCGACTAGCTTTCTGACCATGCTGGACACCTCCTGTGGGGGCGGAAATATCCCGCCACCGTAGGAAGTCTCGCCGCGCGCGGGCGAGAGCGTTTCAATCCCGCGTTTCAGTTACCGCCCAAGTCTGTGGAACGCGCGAACAGCTCGTTCAGCTCACCCTGCGGGATCTGCTCGGTCGCGAAGCCGGTCGTGCCCTGCGCGGCCAGCTCCTGCGCGCTGCGGCGGATGAACCCGAGCGCGGCCCGCGCGATCGACCCGCCGAGGCTGATCCGCCGGACGCCGGCGTCCAGCAGCGCGGGCACGGTCAACGCCGACGAGCCGAGACCGAGCACGACATTCACCGGCCCGTCGACCTCGCGGACAAGCGTGCGGACGGCGTCCAGGTCGTTGACCCCCGGCACGTAGAGGACGTCGGCGCCCGCGGCCCGGAACCGGTTGGCCCGATCGATCGAGTCAGCGAGCGTGGACGGCGTCCCCAGCAGCTGACCATCGGTCCGCGCGGTGAGCACGAAATCCGGGCCGGCGGCCGCCCGGGCGGCGGCGATCCGCTCGACCGCGAGCTCCAGCTCGTAGAGCTCGCGGCCGTCGTAGTCCTCGATGTTGCCGCCCGCGAGCCCGGCCTCACGGGCCAGCCGGATGGTGTCGGCGACCTGCTCGGGCGCGGCGCCGTACCCGTCCTCGAGATCGCCGCTGACCGGTACGCCGACCGCCGCCGCGATCTCCCGGATCCGGTCGAACATCGCGCTCCGCGAGACAGCGGGCGCGCCGGACGGCAGCGTGTGATCGCCCTTACCCATCGAGAAGGCGATCCCGGCGCTCGTCGTCGCGATCGCCGGGAACCCGGCCGCCGCGAGCAGCACCGCGCTCCCGGCGTCCCAGGCGTTCGGCATCACGAAACCGGTCGAGTGCAGCTCCCGAAATCCGCTCATACCCGGCATCCTGTCAGCGCCCACCGACAGAACTCACCGGGTCTGCAGCCGGAAGAAGGTCGCCCGGTCGTGCGGATCGGGCCCGGGCCGCGGACGCCGGGGCGGCAGGTCGTCGCAGTCGTCGTACCGGTCCGGCGTCGTCTCCAGGATCCCTTCGCCGCTGGTCGCGGCGGGCAGCCCGGAGATCAGCCCGGGCAGCCGGTCCGTCCGGATATCCCCGATCACCGTCGTCCAATCGCCCTGGTCGGTGTAGCCCAGGGCGACCGCGCGATGCGCGCGGAACAGGGCGTTGAGCTCGGGAACGGCCGACCGCGGCGCCTCGATCGAGAACCGCTCGATCGGCGTGCAGACCTGCGTCCCGGCCCGCTGCAGGGCCTCGGCGAGGACGACGGCCGTCAACAGCCGGAAGTCCTTCGCCGTACTCGACATCGACTTGTCGAAGGACCCGTGCGCATGACTCTGCCGCGCCCAGTACCCCGTCCGCGTGATCTCGACGACGGCGTCCGGAATCGCCCACCCGGACAGCCCGTACCGCAGCTGCTCGTGCACCGACTCCTCGATCGCGGTGAAGAACGACCGCGGCATCGACCCGAGCTCGACGTCCAGCTCGATCGTGATCCCGCTCCCGGGCGCCGCCGGGCCGATCCGCAACCCGAGCGTCGCCAGGTACGGATTGTCGCCCTCGGCAATCACCTCGGCCGCCGAACCCGTCCCGAGCACCCGCTCGATACACACCATTCCGGTCGCGCCGAACTCGACCGGTACGCCGTACGTCGCGCTCAGCACCTCCGCGAGCACCTCCTTCTGCACCTCCCCGAGCAGCTCGACCGTCAGCTCGCCGTCCGTGCTGCCGAGCTGGATCATCGGGTCGATCTCCGCCAGCTCGCGCAGCGCGCTTCCGAGCGCCGACTGCTGCGACGCCCGAGCCGGCCGGACCGTCGCATGCATGGTCGCCTTCCGGTTCACCGCCGTCTGCCGGAGCCCGAGCTGACCGATCTCGTCCCCGATCCGCGCCTCGGCCCAGCCGCGCACCCGCGCGATGTCCCCGGCCGCGGCCCGCCGCGCCGGCACGAACCCGTCCGGTGTGGCGACCTGGATGTCCTTCACCCGTTGCGGACGACGCCCGGCCACACTGATCCGATCGCCGACCCGCAGCGCGCCCGACCACAGCCGGACCAGCGCCGACCGCGGGATCCCTGGCTCGGCCTCGACCTTGAAGACGACCGCCGCGAGCTTCTCCTCGGACGCCGTCCGGCGCGGCGCCAGCTGCCGTAACGCCTCGTGCAGCTCGTCGATCCCGGCACCCGACCGCGCGGAACCGCGGACCACCGGCCAGACCCGCGCCCGGCGCGCCTGCTCCCAACCGAGCTCGATCAGCTCAGCCGGAGCCGGTGGCGCACCGGCCAGCCACCGCTGCAACGTCCGGTCGTCCAGATCGGCGACCACTTCGAGCAGGTCGGACGCCGGGTCGAGTAACTGCATCCCGGTCCGAGCGTGCAGGGTCGCGACCGCCCGCGCCGGATCGGTGTCCGGGCGGTCGGTCTTGTTCAGGAAGACGATGGTCGGGATGCCGAGCCGCCGCAGCGCGCGGCCGAGGACGACGGTCTGCGGCTGCACGCCTTCGACGGCCGACACGACCAGGATCGCGACATCGAGGACGAGCAGCGAGCGCTCCACCTCGGCGATGAAATCCGGGTGGCCGGGGGTGTCGAGGACATTGACCTGGACGTCGTCCAGCTGGAAGGACGCGACCGCCGCGCGGACGGTGATCCCGCGCCGGCGCTCGACGTCCATCGTGTCGGTCGCGGTCGTCCCGGCGTCGACACTGCCGAGCCGGGCGCGGGCGCCACCGGCGTACAGCAGGCGTTCGGTGAGGGTGGTCTTACCGGCGTCGACGTGGGCAACGACGCCAATGGTGATCGGCAGAGCCATCGAGAGTGATCCTTGAGCAGCGTGGGGCCGTGATCGCTGGTGGCGCACCCGATCGCCACCGGGTCGGCTGACCGGTGGGCTCACTCAAGGAATGCACGCTGCTCAAGCTGTACGACGCATGCGGGTAACCCTACCTACGCGAAAGCCGCCCGTCGCCCGATTATTCGGCGATGGACGGCTTCGGCGAACGGCTACTGGATCTGCGCGGCGGCGTCCTCGTCGAGGAGCCACAGCGTGCGGTTGCGCCCCTTCGGCCCGGACGCCGGCAGCGTGCTGCTCTCCGTCAGCGCGTCGGCGACCGCCTCGGCCTTGTCCGAGCCGGACACGACGAACCAGACCTCGCGGGACCGGTTCAGCGCCGGGAAGGTCAGCGAGACCCGGGTCGGCGGCGGCTTGGGGGAGTCGTGCACCGCGACCGCGCTCACCTCGGTGACCTCGAGCTGCGGGAAGCCCGGGAACAGCGAGGCCACATGCCCGTCCGGCCCGACGCCCAGCATCAGGACGTCGAAGGCCGGGACCGCGCGGCCCTTGTCGTCGCTCAGCGCCGAGAGCGTCGCGGCCAGCTCGGTCGCGTACGCCTCGGCCGCCACCTCGGCGGTCTGCCCGGTGTCGGCCGGGATCGGGTGCACCCGGGCCGGGTCGACGTCCACCTGGGACAGCAGCGCGTCCCGCGCCTGGGTCTCGTTCCGCTCGGGGTCACCGGGCGGCAGGAACCGCTCGTCACCCCACCAGAACTCGACCCGCCGCCAGTCGATCGTCCGGCTGGCCGGCGACTCCGCGACCGCGCGGTAGACGGCCGCGGCGACGCGACCGCCGGTGAGCACCACCTGCGCGACCCGGCCGTTGCTCTGGGCATCGACCAGCGCCGTCACGAAGCGGGCCGCGACCGCATGCGCCAGCCCGCTCGCGTCGCGGTGGATGAGCAGCTCCGGATCGACCACGCGATCCGTCATGACCGGCCCGCCACGCGCTTGGCCGGGCTCTTCTTGGCCGGCGCCTTCTTCGCGACGGCCTTCTTGGCGCTGGTCTTCTTCGCCGGGGCCTTCTTGGCAGTCTTCCGCACCGGGCGCTTGTCCGCCTTGGCCTCCAGCTCCTCGGACGCCGCCTTACCGCTCACGGCAGCGGCCTTCGCGGCGGCCTTCGCGACCGCGGCCTGCGTCGACCGCCGGTCCTCGGCACGTACCTTCTTCGCGTCGGCCGGCAGCTTGTCCCGCTCGACCATGCAGGCGAGCGTCTTCGCGTACACATCGTCCGGATCGAGGCGCCGCAGCTCCTCGCTCAGCAGCTCGGACGTCGTCCGCCGCTTGAGCGCGACCGGGCGATCCGGGGCGCCGGGAATCGTGAACGTGGCGACCGCGCCGTCCGGCCGGGTCAGCGCGATCGCGCCGGCCGGGGTGAACATCCGGACCGCGGTGATCCCGGGGCCCTTCGAGGTCTTGTGCTCGACCGGGACGCCGAGGCGGCACTGCAGCCACGCGGCCATCAGATCCGCACTCGGGTTGCCCTTGGCCGACACGACCTCGGCGGCCAGCACCTTGGTCGGGTACTGGTCCAGCGCGGCGGCCATCAGCGCGCGCCACGGCGTCAGCCGCGTCCACGCGAAGTCGGTGTCACCCGGCGCGTAGCCCTCGGCGCGCGCGTTGAAGTCGATGGTCGCTCGCCGACCCTGCGCGGCGTCGGTCACCCGGCGACGCGCCAGCCGGCCCAGCGGGTCCTCGGCCGGAACCTTCGGGCCGCCACCCGGCCACCAGACGATGACGGGGGAGTCCGGCAGCAGGAGCGGCGTGATGACCGACTCCGGCACCGAGGCGAGCTCACCGTGCAGCCGGAGCAGCACGGCCTCACCCGGAATGCCTTCCCCGACGCGGACCTCGGCGTCCAGCCCGGAGGCGCCGCGGCCGGGCCGCAGGATCGCGACCAGGACCCGGGACGGGTGCTCGCGCCCGGCCTCGTTGGCCGCCTTCATCGCGTCGTGGTGCGACGCCTCGTCGACGACGACCACGATCGTGCCGACCATGCCCATCGCCGGCGAACCCGCGCTGCGGCGGGCCTTCAGCAGCGCCGACGCGATCCCGCTCGACGTCGTGTCGGTGAGGTCGATGATCATGGCCGCCTCCAGGCGCGTCCGTCGCGGGCGAGCATCTCGTGCGCGGAGTCCGGGCCCCAGTCACCCGAGGCGTACTGCTCGGGCTTGCCGTGCTCGGCCCAGTAGTTGATCACCGGGTCGAGGATCTTCCAGCCCAGCTCGACCTCGGTGTGCTGCGGGAACAGCGGCGGGTCGCCGAGCAGGACGTCCAGGATCAGCCGCTCGTAGGCCTCCGGCGACGACTCGGTGAACGAGCCGCCGTACTGGAAGTCCATGTTCACGTCGCGGATCTCCATCGACGTGCCCGGGACCTTCGCGCCGAACCGCATCGTGATGCCCTCGTCGGGCTGGATCCGCAGGACCAGGGCGTTCTGGCCCAGCTCCTCGGTCTCGGTCTTGGTGAACGGCAGGTGCGGGGCGCGCTTGAACATCACCGCGACCTCGGTCACCCGCCGGCCCAGGCGCTTCCCGGTCCGCAGGTAGAACGGGACGCCGGCCCAGCGCCGGGTGTCGACGTCCACCCGCATCGCGGCGAACGTCTCGGTGGCCGAGTGGTCCGGGATGCCGTCCTCTTGCAGGTAGCCCTTGACCTTCGTGCCGCCCGCCCAGCCGGCGGCGTACTGACCGCGGGCGGTGTGCAGGTCGAGGCGCTCGGGCAGCTTGACCGCGGCGAGCACCTTCTTCTTCTCCTGGCGCAGCGACCAGGCGTCGAAGCTGACCGGCTCCTCCATCGCGACCAGCGCGAGCAGCTGGAGCAGGTGGTTCTGGATGACGTCGCGGGCCGCGCCGATCCCGTCGTAGTACCCGGCCCGGCCGCCGATGCCGATGTCCTCGGCCATCGTGATCTGGACGTGGTCGACGTAGTGGCTGTTCCAGACCGGCTCGAACATCGCGTTCGCGAACCGGAGCGCCAGCATGTTCTGGACGGTTTCCTTGCCCAGGTAGTGGTCGATCCGGAAGACCGCCTCGGGCGGGAAGACCGACTCGACCACCTGGTTCAGCTCACGAGCGCTCTGCAGGTTGTGACCGAACGGCTTCTCGATGACGACCCGCCGCCACGAGCCCGGCTTCTCCTCGGTCAGGCCGTGCTCGGACAGCTGCTGCACGACCTGCGGGAACAGACCCGGCGGGATGGACAGGTAGAACGCGTGGTTCCCGCCCGTCCCGCGGCTGACGTCCAGCTCGTCCACCGTCTCGCGCAGCCGCTTGAACGCCTCGTCGTCGGTCAGATCGCCGGGCACGAACCGGAAGCCCTCGGCCAGCTGCTGCCAGACCTCCTCGCGGAACGGCGTCCGCGCGTGCTCCTTGACCGAGTCGTGCACGATCTGCGCGAAGTCCTGGTTGGTGAAGTCGCGCCGGGCGAAGCCGACCAGGGCGAAACCCGGGGGCAGCAGCCCCCGGTTCGCCAGGTCGTAGACCGCCGGCATCAGCTTCTTGCGCGCCAGGTCGCCGGTGACGCCGAAGATCACCAGGCTGCACGGTCCCGCGATCCGCGGGAGCCGCCGGTCCTGGGGATCCCGCAGCGGGTTCACCGGGCCGACCGGCCCGTCGTCGAGCTCAGCGGTCATCAGCCGCTTCCTCCTGAGTTGCTTACTTGGTGAACAGTGAAAGAAGTTGCCGGACGCCGCTCGCCGGGTCGGTCAGGTGCAGTCGCAGCACCGGCCGGCCGCGCTCGGCGAGCACGTTCGCGTCGCCGGCCGCCTGGGCCGAGATCAACGTACCGAAGGTGAACGGGCGATCCGGGATCTCCACGTCCGCCGGGTGTGCCGCGGTGATCTGGAGGAACACGCCCTCCGGGTGCCCGCCCTTGTGGTACTGGCCGGTCGAGTGCAGGAACCGCGGCCCCCAGCCGAAGGTGACCGGACGGCCGGTCTTCGTGGCGATCGCGGGCCGGACGCCGATCAGGTCGGCGTCCCGCTCGGAGTCCAGGTAGGCCATCACCGCGACGTACCCGACCTCGTCGAGCTGACCGAGCAGCGCGTCGACCGCGCCCTGGAGGGTGTCGACGCCGTCCAGCAGGCCCGCGGAACCGCGAACCTCGACGACGCCGTCGGTGAAGGCGGCCGCCTCCGGCTCGGGCTGCGCGTCGAGCAGGCCGCGAGCAGCCTTCTTCGCGCTCTCGACATCCGGCTGGTCGAACGGGTCGATGCCCAGCAGGTAGCCGGCCACCGCCGTCGCAACCTCCCAGAGCAGGAACTGCCCGCCGAGCGAGCCCGACGTCAGCGCCGTTGGGACGCCGCTGGTCGGCTTGGCCGCGAGCAGGGCGTTGGTCAGGTCGGCCGCCTCGCTGGTGAGCTCGGGCGCGCCGACCTCGACGGCGACCGGCAGGACGCCGGTGCCGAGCTTGCCGGTGCTCTCGGCGATCAGCTGCTCGGCCCAGTCCGGGAAGCCGACGATGTCGGAGCCGTCGGCCGTGATGATCGCCTTGTCGCGACCCTCGGACGCCGCCAGCACCGCACCCAGCCACAGGGCCGGGTTGTCGGTCGAGTCGGCCTGCAGGGCCGGGGCCGCCTCGGCGGCCTGCTCCAGCAGCTCGGCGATGTCCGCGCCGGCCAGGCCGGACGGCACCAGGCCGAACGCCGTCAGCGCGCTGTAGCGGCCGCCGACGTTCGGATCCGCGAGGAACGTCTTGCGGTAGCCCTCGTCGGCCGACAGCTTCTCGAACGGCGAACCCGGGTCGGTCACGACCACGATCCGCGACGCGGCGTCGATGCCGGCGTCCGTGAACGCCTTGACGAACGTCCGCCGGTGGCTGTCGGTCTCGACCGTGCCGCCGGACTTGCTGGAGACGACGACGACCGTCTTCGACAGGTCGCCGGACAGCGCCCGCGCGACGACGCTCGGGTCGGTCGAGTCCAGCACGACGAGGTCGACACCCGCCGTCCGGGTGATCACCTCGGGGGCGAGCGACGAGCCGCCCATCCCGGACAGGACGACGCGGTCGATCCCCTCGGCGCGCAGCGCGGCCTGCAGGGCCTCGATCTCGACCAGCAGCGGCCGCGAGGTCTCGTGCAGGTCCACCCAGCCGAGCCGGATCGAGGCCTCGGCCTCGGCGTCCGGGCCCCAGATCGTCGCGTCCTTGGCGGCGATCCGGGAGGCGATCTTCTCCTCGACGAGCTTGTTGACGACCTCGGTCCAGTCGCCGTTGTGGGTCGTTACGTTCGTCACTTGGCCGCACCCTTCAGGGCCGCGGTGACGGTGTCCTGCAGCTCGGACCAGGAGGCGTCGAACTTCGCGACGCCCTCGTCCTCGAGCAGCTGGACGACCTCGTCGTAGGAGATCCCCAGCTTCTCCAGGTCGGCGATCACCTTGCGGTCCGCGTCGTAGTCGCCGCGGACGGTGTCGCCGGTCACCTCGGAGTGCTCCTCGACGGCCTTGATCGTTGCCTCGGGCATCGTGTTGACGACACCGGCGGTGACCAGCTGGTCGACGTACAGAGTGGGGGAGTACGACGGGTCCTTGACGCCGGTCGAGGCCCACAGCGGGCGCTGCGGCTTCGCGCCGGCGGTCTCGATCTCGCGCCAGCGGTCACTGGCGAAGATCTCCTCGTACGCCTCGAAGGCGAGCCGCGCGTTGGCCACGGCGGCCTTGCCCTTGAGGGCCAGCGCCTCGTCGGTGCCGATGGCAACCAGGCGCTTGTCGATCTCGGTGTCCACCCGGCTGACGAAGAACGATGCCACGCTGGCCAGCTTGGTCACGTCGTGACCGTTCTCGATCGCCTGCTCGAGGCCGCTGAGGAACGCGTCCACGACCGCCTTGTAGCGCTCCAGCGAGAAGATCAGCGTCACGTTCACGCTGATCCCGGCGGCCAGCGTCGCGGTGATCGCGGGCAGGCCCTCCTTGGTCGCGGGGATCTTGATGAACACGTTCTCCCGGCCGACGATCTCCCACAGCTCCTTGGCCTGGTCGATCGTCTTCTGGGTCTCCCGGGCGAAACCAGGCTCGACCTCGATCGAGACCCGGCCGTCCTGGCCGTCGGTGTCGTCGTAGACCGGCTTGAACAGGTCGGCGGCGTCGCGGACGTCGTCGGTGGTGATCACCCGGATCGCCTCGTCGGTCGAGACGCCCTCGGTGGCCAGCCGGCCGACCACCCCGGCGTACGCGTTCGCGTCCGAGATGGCCTTGGCGAAGATGGTCGGGTTCGTCGTCACGCCGACGACGTGCTTGTCCTCGATCAGCGCGCGCAGGCTACCGCTGGCGAGCCGCTGCCGGGACAGGTCGTCGAGCCAGATGGAGACACCCGCGTCGGCGAGTGCTTTCAAGCGATCGTTCATAGCTCCGATGCCTTCTTCCGAATCTTCTGTTGTGCGGTGTCAGTGGGCGTCGGCCGGGCCGACCGGTCCGGACGCCGCGCGCTTCGGGGGGACGCCGGGACCGGAGATACCGGCCGCCGCCGCGATGCTGTCCTTGGCCGCCTGGACGACGGCGGCCGTGGTGACGCCGAACTCGTCGTACAGCTTCTGGTAGTCGGCCGAGGCGCCGTAGTGCTCGATGCTGACCGTGCGGCCGGCGTCGCCGACGACGCCGTGCCAGCTCTGGGCGATCCCGGCCTCGACCGAGACCCGGGCCCGCACCTCGGCCGGAATGACGGACTCGCGGTAGGCGTCGTCCTGCTCGTCGAACCACTCGCGGGAGACCAGCGACACGACACGGGCCTGGATGCCCTCGGCGGCCAGCTGCGCGCGGGCCTCGACGGCGAGCTGCAGCTCCGAGCCGGTGCCGATCAGGACGACGTCCGGCGTGCCCTCGGTGTCGAGCAGGGTGTAGCCGCCCTTGCGGACGTTCTCCGTGGTGGCGTAGCCGTCCGTGCCACGCGGGAAGGTCGGCACGTTCTGCCGGGTGAGCGCGAGGGCCGCCGGGCGGTCGGTGTGCTCGAGGATGGCCTCCCAGGCGGCGGCCGTCTCGTTGGCGTCACCCGGGCGGACGACGTCCAGGCCCGGGATCGCGCGCAGCGCCGACAGGTGCTCGATCGGCTGGTGCGTCGGGCCGTCCTCGCCGAGGCCGATCGAGTCGTGCGTCCAGACGTAGGTGACCGGGAGCTTCATCAGCGCGGCCAGCCGGACCGACGGGCGCATGTAGTCGGAGAAGACCAGGAACGTGCCGCCGTACGGGCGGGTGCCGCCGTGCTGGGCGATGCCGTTCAGGATGGCGCCCATCCCGTGCTCGCGGATGCCGAAGTGCAGCACGCGGCCGTACTCGTCGCCCTGGAAGGACGCCGTCGAGCGCTCCGCCGGGATGAACGACGGCTGACCCTTCGGGGTCGTGTTGTTCGAGCCGGCCAGGTCGGCCGAGCCGCCCCACAGCTCCGGCAGCTCCGGCGCGATCGCGCTCAGCACGTCACCGGACGCCGCACGCGTGGCGACGCCCTTCGCGCTCGCCTCCCAGCTCGGCAGGGCCTTCGCCCAGCCGTCGGGGAGCGTACGGGTCGCGAGCCGGTCGAACAGGGCCGCGGCCTCGGGCTGCGCGGCGCGCCACTTCTCGAAGTCGGCCGTCCAGGCGTCCTGCAGGGCCTGGCCGCGCTGGACCGCCTCGCGGGTGTGCGCGATGACGTCGTCCGCGACCTGGAAGTCCTGCTCCGGGTCCCAGCCGAGGACCTCCTTGGTGGCCTTCACCTCGTCGGCGCCGAGCGCCGAGCCGTGGATCTTGCCGGTGTTCTGCTTGCCGGGCGAGGGCCAGCCGATGATCGTGTGCAGCCGGATGAAGCTCGGCTTGTCGGTGACCGCCTTGGCCGCCTCGATGGCGTCGTACAGGGCCTGGACGCTCTCCTCGTAGCCCGTGCCGCCGTTGGTCCAGTCGACGTCCTGGACGTGCCAGCCGTACGCCGCGTAGCGGGCGTTCACGTCCTCGGAGAAGGCGATGTCGGTGTCGTCCTCGATGGAGATCTTGTTCGCGTCGTAGATCACCGTCAGGTTGCCGAGCTGCTGGTGACCGGCCAGCGAGGAGGCCTCGGCCGAGACGCCCTCCTCGAGGTCGCCGTCGGAGGCGATCACGTAGACGTGGTGGTCGAACAGGCTCTCGCCCTGGGCGGTGTCGCGGTCGAACAGGCCGCGCTCGCGGCGGGCGGCCATCGCCATCCCGACCGCGTTGCCGACGCCCTGGCCGAGCGGGCCGGTCGTCGTCTCGACGCCGGGGGTGTGCCGGTACTCCGGGTGGCCCGGGGTCTTGCTGCCCCAGGTGCGCAGGGCCTTCAGGTCGTCCAGCTCGAGGCCGAAGCCGGCCAGGTACAGCTGGATGTAGAGCGTCAGGCTGGAGTGACCGGCCGACAGCACGAAGCGGTCGCGGCCGGCCCAGTGCGGGTCGGCGGGGTTGTGCCGCATCACCTTCTGGAACAGCAGGTACGCCGCCGGCGCCAGGCTCATCGCCGTCCCGGGGTGGCCGTTGCCGACCTTCTCCACCGCGTCCATCGCGAGGACCCGCACGGTGTCGACCGCGCGCTTGTCGAGGTCGGTCCATTCAAGCTTGGGGCTGGTCTTCTCCGTCACGCCGGCGGCGCTCCTCTCGATGGCTGTCAAACCACGTGCTGGTTCTCGGTCAGGAGCCTACTCGCCACCACGTTTCGGACGTCTCACAGATCAGCAACCCGCACGTGAACGCCGTTGTTCCCGGACTCACCCCCGGGGGGTGGTCAAGACCTCCTACTCCGCGTCGTAGACTGTCGAACCGTCAGCGCCGGAACCGGCGTCAACCCCATCGAGTTCGAGGTGTTCGTGACGGCCGTCGACCCGCGTCCAGCGATGACGTCGTACCCGGCGCCGCAGCCCGACGCCCCCACCGTGGTGTCCGTGCGCGACGTGGTGAAGGCGTACGTCGGTCTGACCAAGCCGCGCATCATCGAGCTGCTGCTGATCACCACCGTGCCGGTGATGTTCCTGGCCGCCGGGGGCGTCCCCGGGCTGGGCGTCGTCGCCGCCACGCTGATCGGCGGCATCCTCGCGTCCGGCAGCGCCAACACGATCAACTGCGTGCTGGACCGCGACATCGACGAGCAGATGCGCCGCACCCGCCGCCGGCCGCTCCCGCGGCACGCGGTCAGCCCGCGCTCCGCGACGATCTTCGGCATCGTCCTGGGCGTCCTGGCCACGATCGAGCTCGGCCTGTTCGTGAACTGGCTCTCCTCGGGCCTGGCCCTGGCCGCGAACCTGTTCTACGTCTTCGGCTACACCATGGTCCTGAAGCGCCGGACCGTGCAGAACATCGTCTGGGGCGGGATCGCCGGCTGTTTCCCGACCCTGATCGGCTGGACGGCCGTCACCAACGAGCTCGCCTGGACGCCGTTCGTCCTGTTCGGCGTCGTCTTCTTCTGGACGCCCCCGCACACCTGGGCCCTGGCCATGCGCTACCGCGAGGACTACGCCAGCGTCGACGTCCCGATGCTCCCCGTCGTAGCCACCCCCGTCCAGACCGCGCGCCAGATCTTCGTCTACTCGATCGTCATGGTCGCCACCTCCCTGGCCCTGTGGCCCGTCGCCGACACCGGCTACGTCTACCCCCTCGCGGCCGCCGTCCTCGGCGTCGTCTTCCTCCGCGAGTCCCGCAACCTCCTCCGCCGCGCCCACACCGGCGCCGAAGGCGCCGCCCTCCGCCCCATGCGCCTCTTCCACTTCTCCAACATCTACCTCGCCCTCCTCTTCATCGCAGCAGCCATCGACCCCCTCCTCCGCTAAAACCACACCGCCTCCGGGCGCGTGTGTGAGCGGGTGGGTGCGGAGGGTTGTGGGGGTGGAGGTCTTGACCTGTTCGCGGGGCGGGGTTGTGATGTTGGGGTCTGTGGAGGGGCTCCGCGTCTGGGGGGACACAGATCTCAGGGGGTAGTGACGTGGGCGCGCGAATACGCACGGCTCTGGTGGGTGTGCTGGGGCTGACGGGGAGTTTGCTGGTGGCAGGGCCGGCGGAGGCTGGTGGGGGACTGCGGCCGGTGGCTTCGGGGCTGGACGGTCCACGGGGTGTGGCGACGTACGGGCACAAGGTGATTTACGGCGTCACGGACGGGTCGGTGTGGGCTACTGACGGCCGCAAGAAGTGGAAGCTGGGGCAGGTGCCGGGTGGGTTCCCGCCGGCGGTGGACACGAACGTGTGGGGGACGACGTACGCGCTGACGGGCGCCGGGGGCGAGCCCGGGCAGCCGATTCCGCCGGGTGGGGCGACGTTGTTCAAGCTGCGGCCGGGGAAGACGCCGGTGGCGGTGGCGAATATCGCGAAGTACCAGGCGAAGGATCCGGACCCGTACAACTTGGGTGATCCGCCGACGGAGTCCAACCCGTACGGCGTGGCCGCGTTGAAGGATGGCACGGTGCTGGTGACCGATGCGGCCGGCAACGATCTGCTGCGGGTCTGGCCGAACGGGAAGATCCGGACGGTCGCCAGGCTCAAGCCACGGGTGGTGAAGGTGCCTGCCGGGCTCGGCGCGGGCGCTCCACCGGCCGGTACGCCGATGCCGAGCGAAGCGGTCGCGACCTCGGTGACCGTCGGCTCCGACGGCTACTGGTACGTCGGCGAACTGCGCGGCTTCCCCGCGACCAAAGGCACCTCGCAGATCTGGCGGATCAAGCCCGGTTCGCTCAACGCGGTCTGCGACCCGGCCAAGCCGTACAAGGGCAACTGCAAGCGGTACGCCGACGGCTACACGTCGATCGTCGACCTGGCCGGCGGCCCACACGGCAACCTCGCCGTCGCGCAGCTCGCCCGGGACAGCTGGCTGAAGTTCGAGCTGGGCGGCTCGCCGATCGGCTCGCTGATCGTGCAGGACAAGCACGGTCACCGCAAAGAGCTTGCCCGGGGCAAGCTCAACCTTCCGGGCGGCGTGGCCTACAACCGGTGGGGCGAGCTGTTCGTGTCGTCGCCGATGTTCGGCCCGGGAGCCGTGTACCGGGTCAGGTAGCCGGCGTCCCGCGTTCGGCGTACACGGCCGTGACGAGCGCGATCAGCAGGGCGGCGAAGAACATGTGAATGAGGACGAGCACCCAGGGCAGGTGGGTGAAGTACTGCGTGAAACCCACCACGCCCTGGAGTAGCTCGGCGGCCAGCAGCCAGGCCGCGAGTTTCCGCAACGTCCGGGACGTCGCGGTGACGCGGGTCGCGATCACGAGCGCGATCGTGATGCCGAGCAACCCGAACACGACGTCCGCGTGCAGCTGGCTGATCAGCTCTTCGTCGAGGCCGTTCCGGCCGGTCTCCGGGTCGCCCGAGTGCGGCCCGGCGCCGGTCACGAGGGTGCCGACGGCAACGGCCAGCCAGACCGCCACCACGGACGCCGTCGCCAGCGCGCGCACCACCGGAGGCGTGTGCGGATAGGGGCTCGTCCGCGATCGGCGCATCATCGAGACGGTCAGCGTGATGATGATCGGCGAGACCAGGAAGTGCGCCGACACGATCCACGGGTTCAGCCCGGTGAGAACACTCACACCGCCGATCACAGCCTGCAGCGGGACGCCGAGCGCCGCGGCCGTCGCCAGGCGACGCAGATCACGCCGGATCGGCCGGTACCGCATCACGGCCAGCCAGGTGCCGATCGCAACGATCGCGACCACGAACCCCAGCATCCGGTTCCCGAACTCGATCGCGCCGTGCATCCCCAGCTCCGGATGCGGCACGTACGACTCGTCCGTACACGACGGCCAGGTCGGGCAGCCCAGCCCCGACCCGGTCAGCCGGACCAGCCCACCGGTCACCACGATGCCGATGTTGACGATCACCGACGCCCAGCCCCAGCGCCGGACCGCATCCAGGCTCGGCTCAGGCACCAGACGCCAGAACCGGCCGACTGGTTCAGTCTCTTGAGGCGGGGTCTCCACGGTCATCACCGGCACACTCTAAAGCTCAGTCCCAACGGAAGGTTCGGGAGACCAGGTAACCGAGCACTCCGGCCCACAGGGCGAGCGAGAGCGCGGCGGCCCAGGGGACGATGCCGTCGACGGTCGAGTTCGACAGGCCGTTCGCGAGGGCGGCGCTCGGCAGCAGGCGGACGACGCCCTGCATGCCGGCCGGGTACTCGTCGACCGGTGTCATCACCGCGCCGCCGACGAGCAGCAGCAGGTAGATCAGGTTGGCCGCGGCCAGTGTCGCCTCGGCTCGCAGGACGCCGGCCATCAGCAGCCCGAGCGACGCGAACGCCGCCGTCCCGCACAGCACGGTCAGGATCACGCCGAACACGGCGGCAGCACCGCCGACCGGTTTCCAGCCCAGGGCGAAACCGGTCCCGATCAGCACCACCAGCTGGATCACCTGGACGGCGAGCACCGCCCCGATCTTCCCGGCGAGCAGACCGGTTCGCGACAGGGGAGAAGCGCCGAGCCGCTTGATCACGCCGTACCGGCGCTCGAAGCCGGTCGCGATCGCCAGCGAGGTGAACGACGACGACAGCACAGCGAGCGCGAGCACGCGCGGTACTGCCTCGTCGACCGGCCGGCCGTCGCCGAGCGGCAGCCGGTGACCGAGCCCGGTCGCCCCGAGCAGCAACAGCAGCCCGACCGGGATGACCAGCGCGAGCAGGAGTTGCTCGCCGTTGCGGATCAGCAGCCGGAACTCCATCCGGGTGTGCGCCAGAACCTTTCGCGACCAGGGCGCACTCCCCGGTTGCGGCGCATACGTCGTGGTCTCCGCGGTGGCGGCGCTCATCCCTGCTCCCTGGCCGGCGGCGCGGTGAGCGCCAGGTAGACGTCTTCGAGGGACTTCGTGCCCTGCTCGGTCAGTGTGTCCGGGGTGCCGGAGGCGATCAGCTTGCCGGCGGCCAGCACGTGGACGTGGTCGGACAGCTGCTCGGCCTCGTCCATCGCGTGCGTGGTCAGGACGACGGTGACGCCGTCGTCGCGCAGGTCGCGGATCAGCTGCCAGATCTCGCGGCGGCCGTGCGGGTCGAGGCCGGTGGTCGGCTCGTCCAGGAACGCGATCTCCGGCCGGCCGACGATGGCGAGCGCGAGCGACAGCCGCTGCTTCTGCCCGCCGGACAGCCGCCGGTACGGCGTCTTCCCGCAGGTCCCGAGGTCGAGCCGGTCGACGAGCGTCGCGACGTCCAGCGGATGCGAGTGCAGCGAGGCGACGTACCGGAGCATCTCCAGCGCGCGGACGCCGGACCACGCGCCGCCCTCCTGGAGCATCACGCCGATCCGCGGCATCAATTCGTCGTGGTCGGCGATCGGGTCCAGCCCGAGCACGCGCACGCTGCCGGAGTCCGGACGCCGGAACCCCTCGCAGCTCTCCACGGTCGTGGTCTTGCCGGCGCCGTTGGGGCCGAGCACGGACGTCACGGAGCCGCCGGTTACGGTGAGACTGAGCCCGTCGACCGCGGCTTTCTCGCCGTACCGCACGACGAGGTTGTCGATCTCCACCGCGACTGGCACAACCGCAGCATAGAGAACGCCTGAACGTGACCCTGCTCACGCCCCGGCCTTTTCCTTCGCGGCGGACCGTGAACCGGTTAGGGGAGCCTTATTTGAAGGGCCCGTCGAATTACGCGACACTGATGTTGTGAAAACTGCCGAGCGGGACGAGTCGACGCGTGACCGGGTCGCGCGCTCGATTCTCACCAACGGCCCGTCCAGCGCCGCGGTGCTCGCCGAGCGCCTCGAGCTGACGCCCGCCGCCGTCCGGCGGCACCTCGACCATCTGCTCGACGAGGGCCTGGTCGAGGCCCGCGAGGAGCGCGTCTACGGCCCCCGCGGCCGCGGCCGCCCCGCGAAGGTCTTCGTGCTGACCGATTCCGGCCGGCACGCGTTCCACCAGGCGTACGACGACCTGGCCGCCACCGCGCTGCAGTTCATCGCGGAGGCCGGCGGGGACGAGGCGGTGGCGGAGTTCGCGCGCCGCCGCGCCGTCGAGGTGGGACAGCGGTACCAGGAGCTGATCGACGCGGCTCCGGAGACCGACAAGGCGGAGGCGCTGGCCCAGGCGCTCACCGGTGACGGCTACGCCGCCTCCACCGCGGTCAAGGGTCAGGGCACCCAGCTCTGTCAGCATCACTGCCCGGTCGCGCACGTGGCCGAGCAGTTCCCCCAGCTGTGTGAGGCCGAGACCGAGGTGTTCGCCACCTTGCTCGGCCGCCACGTCCAGCGGCTGGCCACCATCGCCCACGGCGATGGCGTTTGCACCACCCACATCCCGGGGGCAACTCCGGTTTCCGACGGCGAATCTGCGAGGACTGCACGATGACGCAAACCGCTCACCCCGAACTGGAAGGCCTCGGCAACTACCAGTACGGCTGGTCCGACTCCGACGCCGCCGGCGCGGTCGCCCAGCGCGGCCTGAGTGCTGACGTCGTGGCGGGGATCTCGGCCCTGAAGAGCGAACCCGAGTGGATGCTCGACCTGCGGATGAAGGGCCTCAAGCTCTTCGACCGCAAGCCGATGCCGTCGTGGGGCGCCGACCTGTCCGGGATCGACTTCGACAACATCAAGTACTTCGTCCGGTCGACCGAGAAGCAGGCGTCGTCCTGGGAGGACCTGCCCGAGGACATCAAGAACACCTACGACAAGCTCGGCATCCCGGAGGCGGAGAAGCAGCGCCTGGTCGCCGGCGTCGCCGCGCAGTACGAGTCCGAGGTCGTCTACCACCAGATCCGCGAGGACCTGGAGGAGCAGGGCGTCATCTTCCTCGACACCGACACCGGCCTGAAGGAGCACCCGGAGCTCTTCCAGGAGTACTTCGGCTCCGTCATCCCGGTCGGCGACAACAAGTTCGCCGCGCTGAACACGGCCGTCTGGTCCGGTGGCTCGTTCATCTACGTGCCCAAGGGCGTCAAGGTGGACATCCCGCTGCAGGCCTACTTCCGGATCAACACCGAGAACATGGGCCAGTTCGAGCGGACGCTGATCATCGTCGACGAGGACGCCTACGTCCACTACGTCGAGGGCTGCACCGCGCCGATCTACAAGTCGGACTCGCTGCACTCCGCGGTCGTCGAGATCATCGTGAAGAAGGGCGCCCGCTGCCGCTACACGACGATCCAGAACTGGTCGAACAACGTCTACAACCTGGTCACCAAGCGCGCCACCTGCGAAGAGGGCGCGACGATGGAGTGGATCGACGGCAACATCGGCTCCAAGGTGACGATGAAGTACCCGGCCGTCTACCTGATGGGCGAGCACGCCAAGGGCGAGACCCTGTCGGTCGCGTTCGCGGGCGAGGGCCAGCACCAGGACGCCGGTTCCAAGATGGTGCACAACGCGCCGTACACGTCGAGCTCGATCGTCTCGAAGTCCGTGGCCCGCGGTGGCGGCCGGACGTCGTACCGCGGTCTGGTCGAGGTCGCGCCGGGTTCGCACCACAGCAAGTCCACGGTGCGCTGTGACGCGCTGCTGGTCGACACGATCAGCCGCTCCGACACCTACCCGTACGTCGACGTCCGCGAGGACGACGTCGCGATGGGGCACGAGGCGACCGTCTCCAAGGTCTCCGACGACCAGCTCTTCTACCTGATGAGCCGGGGGATGGCCGAGGACGAGGCGATGGCGATGATCGTCCGCGGCTTCATCGAGCCGATCGCCCGCGAACTCCCGATGGAGTACGCGCTGGAACTCAACCGGCTCATCGAGCTGCAGATGGAAGGGGCCGTCGGCTGATGTCGACCGAGACACTGGTCGCTACTGGAAACAAGGCGCACTCGCACGGGCCGGGTTCGCCGGTCCCGCTGCAGGCGCGCAGTGAGCGGCCGACGTCGTACGACGTCGACGTCTTCCCGGTGCCGAACGGGCGCGAGGAAGAGTGGCGCTTCACGCCGATCAAGGCGCTGAAGGGCCTGTTCGAGGACGCCGACGGCACCGAGGCGCCGAAGCTCGAGGCGACCGGCCCGGAGCGGGTCGAGATCGAGACCGTCGTCGCCGACGCGCTCAAGGTGCTCACCCCGCAGGACCGCCCGGCCGCGATCGCGTGGAAGCGGTCGCCGTCGGCGCTCGCCGTCCGGATCCCGAACGAGGCCGAGCTCACCGAGCCCGTCCACGTCAACGTCGCGAGCCTCGGCGGCCGCGGTTTCACGCACCTGATCGTCGAGGCCGGCCGGCACAGCCGCGGTCTCGTCATCATCGACCACACCGGCGCCGGTGAGCTGAGCAGCAACGTCGAGATCAAGGTCGGCGACGGCGCGGAGCTGCGGGTCGTGAGCATCCAGCAGGGTGACCACGAGTCGATCCACCTCGCCCAGCACGACTCGGTCGTCGGCCGCGACGCCAAGCTCAAGCACGTCGTCGTGACGCTGGGCGGCAAGGTCGTCCGGATCAACGCCAACGTCCGGTACGCCGGTCCGGGCGGCGACGCCGAGTTTCTCGGCGTCTACTTCGCCGAGTCCGGTCAGCACCACGAGCACCGGCTCTTCGTCGACCACGAGGCGACCAACTGCAAGAGCAACGTGCTCTACAAGGGCGCGCTGGCCGGGGACGACGCCCGCTCGGTCTGGATCGGCGACGTGCTGATCCGCGCCGCGGCCGAGGGCACCGACACCTTCGAGCTGAACCGGAACCTGGTCCTGACCGAGGGCGCCCGCGCCGACTCGGTGCCGAACCTGGAGATCGAGACCGGCGAGATCGAGGGCGCGGGTCACGCGTCCGCGACCGGCCGCTTCGACGACGAGCAGCTGTTCTACCTGCAGGCTCGCGGCATCCCCGAGGACGCCGCCCGCCGCCTGGTGGTGGCCGGCTTCTTCAATGACATCATCGGCAAGATCGGCGTCCCCGAGGTCGTCGACCACCTGCACGAGGTGATCGAGACCAAGCTGGCCCGTACCGCCGAGATCAGCGCTTCCGCCAAGGCAGCGCTCGGCCAGTGAGCGACAGCTTCGAGCGCGCCTGCGCCGCCGCCGACGTACCGGACGAGGGAGTCGTCTCGGTGGAGATCGGCGGCGTCGAGGTCGCGGTCGTGAAGAGCGAAGGCCAGTACTTCGCCGTCCGCGACGAGTGCTCGCACGCGCAGATCCAGCTGTCCGAGGGTGACGTCGGCAACTGCGAGATCGAGTGCTGGCTGCACGGATCGCGGTTCGACCTGCGCACCGGCGAGCCGCTCAGCCTGCCCGCCTACGACCCGGTCCCGGTGTACCCGGTCCGCGTCGAGGGCACCGACCTCCTGGTCGACGTCAAGAACCCCCTGAACCAGCAGTCCCTGTAAAACGAACCGGAGACAGAGAAACCTCATGGCGACACTCGAGATTCGCGACCTGCAGGTATCGGTCGACACCGAAGCCGGGCCGAAGCAGATCCTGCGCGGCGTCGACCTGACCATCGCCGGTGGTCAGACGCACGCGATCATGGGCCCGAACGGCTCCGGCAAGTCGACCCTGGCGTACTCGATCGCCGGTCACCCGAAGTACAACATCACCGGCGGCTCGGTGACGCTGGACGGCGAGGACGTGCTGGACATGTCCGTCGACGAGCGCGCCCGGGCCGGCCTGTTCCTGGCCATGCAGTACCCGGTCGAGGTCCCCGGCGTCTCGGTGGCCAACTTCCTCCGGACGGCCAAGACCGCGATCGACGGCGAGGCCCCGAAGCTGCGCACCTGGGTCAAGGACGTCAACACCGCGCTGGCGTCGCTGGAGATGGACCCGGAGTTCGCCACCCGGAACGTGAACGAGGGCTTCTCCGGCGGTGAGAAGAAGCGCCACGAGATCGTCCAGCTGGAGCTGCTCGACCCGAAGATCGCGATCCTGGACGAGACCGACTCCGGCCTCGACATCGACGCGCTGAAGATCGTCTCCACCGGCGTCAACCGGTTCGCCGAGAAGGGTGACAAGGGCGTTCTGCTGATCACCCACTACACCCGGATCCTGCGCTACATCAAGCCGGACTTCGTGCACGTGTTCGTCGACGGCAAGGTCGCCGAAGAGGGCGGCGCCGAGCTGGCCGACGAGCTCGAGGCGAACGGCTACGAGCGCTTCGTCAAGGCCGTCGCCAAGTGACCGACGCCCGGACTTTCAGCAGTCCCCTGGACCTGCAGTCGGTCCGGGCGGACTTCCCCATCCTGAGCCGTGAGCTCGCGGGTGGGCACCCCTTGGTCTACCTGGACTCGGCCAACTCTTCGCAGAAGCCGCGCCAGGTGGTCCAGGCGATCGAGGACCACTACCTGATCCACAACGCGAACGTCGCCCGCGCCATGCACCAGCTCGGCGCGGAGGCGACCGCGGCGTACGAGGGCGGGCGGGACAAGGTCGCGGCCTTCATCGGCGCGACCAACCGCGACGAGATCGTCTTCACCAAGAACGCCTCCGAGGCGCTCAACCTGGCCGCGCACACGCTCGGCGCCGGGCTGAAGCCGGGGGACGTCGTGGTGATCTCCGAGATGGAGCACCACAGCAACATCGTCCCGTGGCAGCTGGCGTGTGAGCGCAGCGGCGCGACGCTGAAGTGGTTCGGCGTCACCGAGGACGGCCGGCTCGACCTGAGCAACATCGACGAGCTGCTGACCGAGCAGACCAAGGTCGTCGCCCTGACCTGGGTCTCGAACGCACTCGGCACGATCAACCCGATCGCGGAGATCGCCGTCAAGGCGAAGGCGGTCGGCGCGACGGTGGTGGTCGACGCGTCGCAGGCCGTCCCGCAGTTCCCGGTCGACGTGTCCACGCTCGGCGTGGACATCCTGGTCTTCACCGGGCACAAGGCGGTCGGCCCGACCGGCATCGGCGTCCTCTGGGGCCGGTACGACCTGCTCGCCGAGCTGCCGCCGTTCCTCGGTGGCGGCGAGATGATCGAGGTCGTCCGGATGACCGGCTCGACGTACGCGCCGCCCCCGGCCCGGTTCGAGGCCGGGACGCCGCCGATCGCCCAGGCCGTCGGTCTCGGCGCCGCCCTGGACTACCTGTCCGGGATCGGCATGGACAAGATCGCCGCACATGAGCACGCGATCGTCGAGTATGCGCTGGAGGGGCTGAAGACCGTCAAGGGTCTCAAGCTGCTCGGCCCGGCCGACGCGACGGACCACGGCGGCGCGATCAGCTTCGAGCTGGCCGGCGTCCATCCGCACGACGTGTCGACCGTGCTGGACACTCGCGGGATCGCCGTCCGCGCCGGGCACCACTGCGCGCGGCCGGTCCACGAGCGGTTCGGAATGCAATCGTCGACCAGAGCGTCTTTCTACCTGTACACGACGCCCGGGGAGATCGACGCGCTCGTCGACGGCCTCGAGTTCGTCCATAGCTTCTTCAAGGTGGACTGATATGCAGCTCGACAGCCTTTACCAGGAGATCATCCTGGATCACTACCGCACCCCGCACCACGCGGGGCTGGCGGACCCGTACGACGTGGAGGTGCACCACGTGAACCCGTCCTGCGGGGACGAGGTCACGCTCCGCGTCGAGCTCGACGGCGACACCGTGAAGGGCGTCACCCATCACAGCGTCGGCTGCTCGATCAGCCAGGCGGCGACGTCCGTCATGTCGGACCTGGTGATCGGCAAACCGGTCGCCGAGGGGATGGCGACCTACGAGAAGTTCCTGGAGCTGATGCAGGGCCGGGGAAACGTCGAGCCGGACGAAGAGATCCTGGAGGACGGCGTCGCCTTCGCGGGTGTCGCGCAGTTCCCCGCCCGCGTGAAGTGCGCCCTGCTGGGCTGGTCCGCCTGGCGCGACGCGACGGCGCAAGCCCTCGCTGCCAACGAAGGAGTTCGCAATGCCTGACCAGACCGACGAGAAGATCGAGCTGCCCGAGGTCGACCTCGAGGCCGCCGCCGCGGCCCAGGCCGCCGGTGCGCAGCCCGGCACCACCCCGCCGCCGGTCGAGGACGTGCTCGAGGCGCTCAAGGACGTCGTCGACCCCGAGCTCGGCATCAACGTCGTCGACCTCGGCCTGATCTACGGCGTCACCGTCGACGACAGCTCGACCGCGATCATCGACATGACGCTGACCTCCGCGGCCTGCCCCCTCACCGACGTCATCGAGGACCAGACCCGGATGTCCCTCGAGGGCCTCGTCAACGACTTCCGCATCAACTGGGTCTGGATGCCCCCGTGGGGCCCCGAGAAGATCACCGACGACGGCCGGGACCAGCTCCGCGCCCTCGGCTTCAACGTGTGACCCGACCGGTCACGGTCGCGCCGGAGCGGTTGGACAAATGGCTGACCGGCTTCGGTGAACGCCACGGCGACGTCTCGTTCGAGGTAGCACCGCATCAGGTGACGGTGTCTGCCGCGGACGGGACGGTCGCCGTGGTGAGTGTTCCGTTCCAGCCTCTCGCGGAGTTGAGCCGCGAGGGGCTGGTTGCGCATGTGCTGGGTGAGCATCGGCTCGGCGTCCTGCTGGTTCGGCGCGGCGGATACGGGGCCGGGGTGTTCGTCGGCGCGCGGCTGGTCGACTCGAAGGTCGGGTCGCGGCATGTGCAGGGGACGACGAAGGCCGGCGGGTGGTCCCAGCAGCGGTTCGCGCGGCGGCGGGACAACCAGGCGCGGGAGGCGTTCAACGCGGCGACCGAGGTCGCGGTCCGGATCCTCGCCGAGGCGCGGCTGGATGCGTTGGTGTGCGGGGGAGACCGGCGCGCGATCGACACCGTGCTGGAGGACCCGCGGCTGAAGGGGCTGGTCCCGCTGGTGCGGGCGCCGTTCCTCGGCGTCCCGGACCCGAAGCAGAAGGTGCTGGAGCAGGCCGGGGTGGACGCGCGGGCGATCCGGATCGAGATTCAGGACGTCGACGGGCCGGCGTAGAGCGCGCGGAAGTCGGCGAGCGTGCCTTCGTAGTACTCCAGATCGTCGAACAGCTTCCCGCGGAACAGCATCTGCGGGCTCTCGGCCAGCAGCCGGCGGCCGTACTCCGACCAGACGGCCGACTCCGGCACCTGGTCGGCGTCCTCGGGCAGGAACTTGATCGCCTCGCGGACGGCGTACGCTGCGTACTCCCAGTTCAGCTCGACGACCGAGCGGTCCTGATCGGGCTGACCGGTGTACGACATGTCGGCCGTCAGCGCCCGGCGGGCGAACGTGCCCGACAGGACGGCCCAGAGCGCGGCGTCCATGATCGTCGAGACGCCGAGGCCGAACGGTACGCCGAGTTTGCGGGAAGCGTCCTCGGCGGCGTACGGGATCTCGATCTCGCCGACGGTCGACGCGTACGTCCAGCCGGTCTCGCCCTCGGTCAGGTTGCCGGAGAGCCCGGGCGGCGGCACCGCCGGGACGCTCTCGTCGGCGGCGGTCAGCACGCTCTCGTAGACCTGTGCCTCGATCAACGACCTCGCCCGCAGCATCAGTGCCCTCGTTCCTGTTCGCGGCTCGACCGGGTGGACCCTACCGTGCTCGGCGTCGCCGCCGGGCTCAACTGGCGCGCCGTCGTGCTGTAGTCGAGGCCCTTGAGCATGCTGTCCGGTACGCCGCTGCGCACCAGCTCGTCGGACACCTTGGCGCTGAAGTTCTCGTCGGGACCGGCGGCGTCGTACACCTGGCGAAGGTCGACCCGGCCCTGCGCCATCAGCGCCAGGCGCGGATCCAGCCCGCCGAAGGCCGCACCGAAACCGCCGTCGCCGACCCCGGCCAGCGTGCCGTTGCTCGCGGCAACGTAAACCCGCTCCTGGCCGTCCCGGTCGGCCATCGCCACGACCAGCGTCGTCCCGTCGCGCTTGGCCTGCGCGAGCGCGTCGACGAGCGGGCGGTAGGGCTCGTAGACCTGGTTGCCCGCGGCATCTTCGTGGTACGCCGAAGCCCGGATGTCCGGCGTCCGCAGCTTCTCGGGGGTGAGCTGCAGCCGGGCCGCTGCTGATGCGTTGTCGGCGCCCGCTCCGGTCTCCAGCTGACGCAGCGCGTCGAGGTACTCGTGTTTGAGCATCTTGACCACGAACTGGGCCTCCGCGGCGTTCGGAAGCTGTTTGTGCTGCTTGCCCTTCGCGATCGTCACGTCGTAGCTGACCGGGATCCGGACCGCGACGACCTCGCCCTCCTCGAACTTGGTCGTCTCCAGCCGCGTGCCGTGCCCGGCGGAGCTCTGCTCCTTGACCTGCCGGCTCGCCGAGCCGCCGACCGAGACCGGGCCGCCCGCGACACCTGCGTTCACCGAGCCCGGGCCGAGGCGACTCGACGTACTGGATGAGCGGGAGCTGGTCTCCAGCCGGCTCACCGAGCCGGTCTGCGCGTCACTGACGGCGTCCTCGGCGAGCGCGAAGCCGGTCATCCGGGCTTTGACCGTGACCGCGACCGTCGCGTGGCCGTTGCCGCGCGTCGCCATCTGCATCAGCTGGAGGCCGTTCGGGCCGGTCAGCTCGGCGAACGACGCCTTCAGCCCGACCGGACCGAGCTGATCCCCGAGCGCACCCTGGGCTTCGGCGAAGCCGCTGACGCCGAGCCATTGCGGCCGGGCGAGTTCGGCTTCGAGAGCGTTGTAGAGCTGGTCGGCCGGACGCGCGCCCTGCGGATACGGCAAGGCGGTCTGGACGATCGCGCTCTCGGAGAGCTGGATCGAGCGGTGGTCGAACTGCTGCTCTGCTGCCGCCTCCCGGCTACCTGGCTCGCCGATGAGTGCGCGCGGCGCGAGCAGCGTGACGTCCGCGGCGAGCTGCCGCGGGCTCGCGGCGATGCTTTGCTCGGCGGGTGTGGTGCGCTGGAGCTTCCAGCGCGCGCTGGTCATCGCGGCGGCGCCCGCGTCCCGGACCCGGACAACCTCGCTGGTGAACACCACCCGGCGCTCGACCGCGGCCAGGTCGAAGTGACCGCTCATGTCGATCGTCGTGGCCAGCTCGCCGCTGCCTGCTGTCGTCTGCCGCTCCCGCTTAAGCCCGGCGCCGCCCGTGACGTCGCCGCTGCCGCCGCCGATGCCCGCGTCGTACGTCGTACTACGGCCGATCGAGCGGTTCTGGCCGCGGAACCGGTAGGCGCCGTCGAGACCGACCGCGTCGACCTTCTGGATCTCTGGCGTGCCGTCGACGGTGTAGTCGCCGACGTAGCGTGCGGTGATGCGAACCCGGTACAGATCGGGGTTGGGCTGACCGGCGACCGGCACCTCGACCGTGGTGTTGAAACCGCGTGGGCCGAGCATGTTCTCGAAGTCGCCCTGGAAGGCGTCCAGGTTGACCCGCAGCGCCGGTGCGAGCAGCTGGCTCTCCGCGAGCACACCGGGGGCGATCTGCTCGAACTGCGGCCGGACCAGCTCGAAGAGGTCAACCCGCTCACCCGGTCGGCCGACCGGCGCGATCGACTCGATCTGGGCCGACGCGACGCTGGTGTCGTACGAGGCGCCGAGGTCGACCGCTCGGCGTTGCTCGGCGAGCTGCTCGGTCGCCTGCAAGGTCTCGTCCACGCGCGCAGCCGGCGACGGGCGTTGCGCGCCGGAGTTGTCGAGCAGCTTGGCGACGAGCTGCTCGCTGGTGTGCTCGGCGGCGAGCCCGGTCGTCGCCCCGGCCTTCTCGACCTGGTAGCGACGGATGAAGCCGGCCGCGGTCTTCGCGTCCATCGGCAGGCGGTCGTTCAGGTAGCGCTCGGCGGCATCGGCCACGAAGGGCAGCGGCAGATCCATCCGGCCGGCGGCGTACAGGGGGTGGGCTCGTCGCTCGGCGATTGCCCGCTGTGCGATCGCGTCGTCCAGCGGGACGGTTTGGACGACGGCGCCGCGGCTGTCGACGATATCGGCCTGGAGCCGGAAGCGGTTCAGCAGTTCGTAGTGCGTGCCGAGGTGGATCAGCTGCCACTCTTGGGCGTTCGTCTGGCTGTTGCCGGTCGACTCCGACGTCCCTGCGGACCGGCCGACCGAGCCGGCGACCGGGCTGGTGCCGCTACCGATCGCGGCGCCACCGCCCGTCGACGAACCGGCGGTGAGGCTGGAGTCCGTCATGTTGAGGTTCATGTTGCCGGTGATCTGACCGGTCGCCGCGACGACGGTCTGACTGACCGCCTCTCCGCGCAGCACCACCTTGTACTGCTGGGCTTGCAGGCCGCGCTGCGTGACGACCAGCGGGATCTCGAGGTTGCCGTTCATCCAGTCCGGGTTGGCGACGAGACTTTCCGGGGACAGGGCGGCGTGGATCTGCGCGACGGCGCTGGAGTCGGCCCGGAAGCTGTCGACGGCCGCGATGATCTGGTCGGCCGGGTTGCGCGCGTCCACAGCGACAGTGATCGCGTCCCGGATCGCCTGCGGGTGCGGCGCCTTCGGGCTCACCGCGGGCGCCGGCGTCGCGGACCGGGTCAGACCGCTGTCGTACAGCAGGTGCACGCTGCCCGTCACGGCCGCGAGCGGCTGTGCCTGACCCTGCTCACCGAAGGTCATCAGGACGCGTTGCTGCAGGGCGTTGAGCGGCTCGGTGCTCTCGGTGATCGTGACCCGGTTGGCGCGTTTGCCCTCCGACGACGACAGGCTGCGGGCGAGGGCGTTCCGGTTGAGCTTGAGGCCGAACAACCCGGCGGACAGCGGAAGGGATTTCGAGCGGCTCGAGTTCCGGCTGGTGGCGGCCGAGGTGATCCCGAGACGGATGACGTTGCGGGTGGGCGTCGTACCGCGGCCGATCACGGTGTCGAAGTCCTGGCTGACGGCGAGCCGGAACTGGCGGTAGTGCGGATCGCGGCCGGTGCGCTGGTCGACCAGGGTGATCGGGATACCGCCCTGGCAGGCCTGGTTCAGCCCGCCCCGGAGGCGGTGCGCGGTGAGGTTCTGGATGACGGCGTTGTAGTTCGCGTGCTGGCCCGCGCGCCGGAGGTCGTCCTTGCCCGGATCGTCGGCGATCGGCTGGAAGTCGCTGTCGAGCGGCGGGACCAGACCGAGCCGCTGCAGGTTCGTCAGCGCCTGGCGCCGGAGTTCGTCGACGCCGGTCAGCTTCTCGGCGATGGCTTTACCGGGGCCGCGCAGCTGATCGGGACCGTTGCCCAGCCAGGGCGGCAAGGCCTGCGGCGTCGCGGACGGCTCCGGATCACCGCTGAGCAGGAGGCGTCCGTCCTGGTCCAGCCGCTGCGTGCCGTCGGGGTTCCGGAGGACGGCGGCGGCTGCGGCCGGACCGCCGGCGCGCAGCAGATCGTTCTCGGGAACGCGCAGGCGCGCCTCGCAGGTATCGGTGACCACGACCGGCGCCGCGTTGCGGTCGCCGATCTTCCGGAGCACGGCCCGGACCTTGAAATCGACGATCACGCCTTGGGTCGAGTTCTGGTTGCGGTGCGCGGTCGGCGAGATGGTGGTCCGGCTGACGTTCTGGCCGCCGGACCGGCTTACTCCGCGCGCCACGGCGGCCGAGGGCGCACCGGGAACGGTGTCCGCGCCCAGCCCGACGCTCCCGCTCAGCGACGTGCCGTAGGTCTCGCTGGCGCTGATCCCGCTGAACTCGTTCTCGATCTCCTCCTGCCACAGGTCGAAGCTGCGCTCACCGCTGAGCTTCGCAGTGCTCCAGACGGGCTCGAACGCGACCGTCAGCTCGTACGCCGGCCGCCCGGCGACCGAGATCGGACGGGTCAGCCCGCCGGGCTTGACGTACTCGTGCAACAGGCGGGCCGGGTCGCGGGTCATCATGACGTTGAGATGGTCGTAGGCGACCCGGTCGAGCGCGCCGAACTGGTCACGGGTCTGCGTGACGAGGCGATCGCTGATCGCTTGCAGACCGTTGAACCGGGTGACGGTGTGCTGGGGGAGCTCCGGACTGACCTCGTCGGCCCGCCCGAGCTGGGCCAAAGTGACGGTGGCGGCTGCCGGCTTGACCGCGTACGCGCTCGGGACCCAGGTGAGTTGCTTGCCGGCGGCAACTGTCTCGGCCGGTGACCAGGGGGCGGTGGGGGAGTTGCGGACCTCGATCTCCCACTCGCCGGTCCACTGGTAGAGCAGCGACTCGCCGCGATCGTCGTCCACCCGCCCGAACTGGGAGTGCCCGGCCTGGCCGGACGACGCGGTGAAGGATTCCCCCGAGCTGAGGTCGGCCCGCGGCGCGACCACCTGGCCGACCGCGTGGACCGGGCTGGTGGGCGGCGTCATCATGAGGAACGCCTGCAGATCGACGCCGCCCGACGTCCCGGTCGACTGCGTCACGGACGTGCTGACGCCCTGGTTGCCGGTGCCGAACGTGCCGTTGATCTGCTCGGCGAGGTCGTAGTCGCGGTCGACGATCTCGGTGAGATCGCGGCGCTTCATCCGCAACCGCACCTGTGTCACCTGGTTGACGTCGTCGCCGGGCGCGCCGCCGACCGGGATGATCATGCCGTCGGCGGACATCAGCCGCCGGTACTCCGCGGCCGGAATCGGCCGTGGCGCGATGTTGTCGAGCCGCTGACGCAGACCGTTCTCGGCGAGGATGCGGTTGATGTCGTCGACCGGCGCCAGCAGAGCCGGCCCGGTCGGTACGCCGGTCTCCAGCGCGTCGTGGACGGGCATGGCCTGTGCGGTCGCGGCGACGTACTCCGTGCTCCGGTTCGCGGCATCGTCCGCGAGGACGGCGAGCTGTCCGTGCGGACGGCTCGGATCGGCGATGACAGCGTCGGTCTCGGCCAGCAGGTTGCGGTACCCCTGGAGCGTGTGCGCGGCGTTCGCGGCTGCCTGCTGGTAGCCGGCCGCCAGCTCCGTGTGCCGGACAGCCGTGTTCCCCGCGGCAACTGCTGCGACCCGGATCACCCGGGCCCGTTCGGCAGCGCCTCGATCCCGCATCGCGGCCTCGACCTCAGCTTTACCTTCAAGCTCGGCGGCCTCAACGGTCGCAGCGCCTGAGCTGGTCACCTTGGTCTCGGCCAGGTGCGTCAGCTCCGCGACGGCCAGCTCCAGCTCGCCGACCTGCGCGGCCACCTGCTGCCGGAGTTGCGCGGCCCTCGGGTCGACCCGGGTCAGCGCGGTCGCGGCCGCAACACCTTCGGCCGTGTACCGCGCCCCTGCCTGCCAGGGAGCCTCCGGGAGCACACCTCCGCGCCGGCGGATCGCCTCAGCCGTACCCTCCAGCTCACCTTGAACCCAGGCGCCGGCACCCCAAGCCTTGACCAGCAGTTGATAGCGGTCGTACTGGGCGCGCAACTGGTTCTCACGCCGCTCCACCCTGAAGACCCGCCGCAACCGGCCGACGAACCCGGAACGGGACGTCGGCTCGTGCTGGGTCCGGGGCTCGGGAGGCGCGCCGTGGGCCGCGCGGGAGATCGCCCGGCCGCGTTCGAGGACGGAAAGCGGGGAAGCCTGGCTGGGAGTCTGCAGGCGAGCAGCGGCCTCGGGGGAGGTTGCTGCCGCGGCGCGGAGGGCCACCTGCAGCATGGCTTGGGCCTCGGCGGTCCGCGATCGGTCCAGACCGGGGACGGCGAGCATCCGGTCGAGAGCCGCGGTCGCGCCCTGGGCCGGGTCGGTCCGGCGGACCCGTGCGACCTCTGCGCCGAGCAGGGCGACCGTTTCGGCGAGGAGGCGATCGTCCGACACCCCGGCGGCGCGGCGAGCGACGTACTGCTCGATGGCGGTGGTGGAGACGGTGTCACGGCGGCTGGTGAGCCAGATGCGGTCACCCTGCAGCGGAACGGCGGTGGGAAACGCGATCCCGAGGGCCGTTGCGAGAGTCGCGCGTGCGCGCGCCGCTGTGCTCGTCACCGATACCTCACTTTCTGATCGCCTCGCCGGGACGTTAGCAAACAATCGGTTACTCGCCAGCTACTTGAAGCACCCGATCTGTTAACGAATTACGCCCTACTGTCCTCCTAGGATCGACGCATGACTGAGCGTCTTGGCTCCTCGCAATGGACTGTCGCCGAGGCCCGTGGCGTCATCGCCCAACTGCGGCACGTCGCGGCCGACGGCGACGAGTACGACGCGGTCGAGCTTTTCCTCGCCCTGTGCGAGTACCTCGACCAGCTGTACGGCGGCCGCGGCTTCGACGAATTGCTGGCCGGTCCGGCGCGCGCGGCGCTGGCGGGAGCGGTTCGCGAGCTGCACGCCCGGCGTACCGGTGCGGGGGAGCGGCTCGACCAGCCGGTCAACTCCGCCGTCACGCTCACCGACGGCCGCGCGCTGGCCGCGGAGCTGGAGGCCGCGGACGGCTGGCAGCGGGAGCTCGGTCTGGCGCTGCACGGCCTGTACGGCTATCTAGACCAGTTGTACGGCGGCCCGGGCGCTTTCACCGAGTTGCTGACCGTCGAAGAGCGCAGCCGGGTCGCGAGCCGGTAACGGCCAGCGTCTCCTGACCTGATTGGGCCTGCGGTGCCGTTACGGTAGGGCGCGTGAGTCTCTCGTCCTCAACGCGTACTCCGTCCTCCAACGCCCGCGGAGCGGGCCGTTCGGGGGGCGGTGGTACGAACCGCCTCCCCAGTAGCCGAGAGCGCCGGCCCGCCCTGGCCGCCCTCGCCGTCATCCTCATCCTGCTCGGCGCCGCCGGATCGGCGCTGATCGCGCTGAACAGCGGTAACCGCGAGGGGTACGTCGCGATCAGCACCAAGGATCCGATGCCACCCGGCCACCGGCTCCAGCCGGGTGACCTGGCCCGCGGCGATCTGGCCGGTGCCACCGACGGCCTGATCAAGTGGTCGGATCGCAACCAGTTCCTCGGTCAGTACACGACCGGATGGCTGTTCAACGGGCAGTACCTGGCCAAGGGCAACCTCGTGAAGGAGACCCCGATCCCGTCCACCGGCGCGGAGATCGGCGTCGTCCTGGAGGCCGGCCGGGCGCCGGCCGGCGGTCTCATCGAGGGCGACATCGTCCAGGTGGTCCGGGTGCCGAGCGCGAACCAGGACGCCGCCGGTCTGGGCATCCTGGTGACTGCGGCCGAGGTGACCAGCGCGGCCGGCGGTGTGGTGGCCGACAAGACCTCGACGGTGAACACGCTGAACGTGACGATCCTGGTCCCCAGCAGCAAGGCACCGGGTGTGGCTGCCGCGGCTGCGGCGAAAACGCTCGTACTGGTGAAGCTGAACCCCGCAACGAAGCCCGAGGTCGCGCGGAACAACGGAGCCGGTTGATGGCACTGGTGGCATTCGCGAGCGCGAAGGGCTCCCCGGGAGTCACGACCGCCGGTCTCGTCCTCGGCGCGCTCTGGCCGCGGCAGGTGCTGCTGGCCGAGTGCGACCCGTCGGGCAGCGATGTCGGTATCCGGATGACGGCTCCTGGCGGCGCCCCGCTGAACTCGGACCGCGGTCTGGTCTCCCTGGCGGCCGCGAGCCGCAAGGGGCTAGGCGACGAGGTGATCCTCGCCCACAGCCAGCAGTTGGACGGCGGCCTCGACGTACTGCTCGGCGTCCGCTCGCCGGAGCAGATCGGCGGTATGGGCGGCCTCTGGCACCCGCTGGGCATCTCTTTCAACCAGATGCAGGCCGCCGACGTCCTGGCTGACTGCGGGCGGGTCAGCGCGACCGCTCCGCAGCTGCCCGTCATCCACTCCGCGCGGCTGATCGTCATGGTCTGTACGGCGACCGGCTCGTCCGTGGCGCACCTCCGCGAGCGCCTGTCCTCGCTGGTACATCACGTCGACGCCCAGCTCGGAGTGGTCGTCGTGGCCGACCCGAAGCAGCGGGACGCCGTCAAGCAGGTCTGGACGGTTCTCGACCAGATGTCCGTACCGGTCCGGCACCGGTGGCATCTGGCGTACGACCCGGTCGGTGCGGCCTTTTTCGACGGCCGTGGGCACGGCCGGCTGGAAAAGACCCAGCTGATCCGGTCTGCGACCGACATCGCCGCTGAGATGTCGGCGCTGGTCGCCACCCCGCACGACTTCGACATGGCCCAGGCGGCCTTCCCCGGGCAGGGGGAGCGATGACGGCTGATCAGGAGCTGGTCCGCCGCCTGCGGGTCCAGGTCGCGGAGCGGCTGAACGAGCAGCGCCGTCGCGACCAGGTGAACGGCGTCCCGCCGATGAGCGCCGAGGACGAGCGGGAGTACGCCCGGTCGCTGATCGTGCAGGTCCTGGAGGACCACGCCCGCTACGAGCTGGCCGAGGGCCGGACGCCGCCCACCCCGGACGACGACGCCCAGATCGCCGGCGCGATCCACTCCGCGCTGTTCGGCGTCGGCCGGCTGCAGCCGCTGATCGACGACCCCGAGGTCGAGAACATCGACATCAACGGCTGCGACCAGGTCTTCGTCCAGTACGGCGACGGCCGCGAGGAGATGCCGGGCCCGGTCGCCGAGAGCGACGACGAACTGGTCGAGCTGATCCAGGTGCTGGCGGCGCACGCCGGCCTGACCAGCCGCCCGTTCGACTCGGCCAACCCGCAGCTCGACCTGCGGCTGCCCGACGGCTCCCGGCTGTCCGCGGTGATGGGCGTGACGTCGCGCCCCGCGGTCTCGATCCGGCGCGCGCGGCTCGGCCGGGTGTTCCTGCGCGACCTGGTCGCGAACAACACGATCTCCGAGGACGTCGGCTCGTTCCTGCGCGCCGCCGTCCGGGCCCGGAAGAACGTCATGATCGCCGGCGCGACCAACTCGGGGAAGACGACGCTGCTGCGCGCGCTGGCCAACGAGATCGCGCCGCACGAGCGGCTGATCACGGTCGAGCGCTCGCTCGAGCTCGGCCTCGGCGAGTTCAAGGACCTGCACCCGAACGTGGTCGCGTTCGAGGAGCGGCTGCCGAACTCCGAGGGCGTCGGCATGGTCAGCATGGCCGACCTGGTCCGCCGGTCGCTGCGGATGAACCCGTCCCGGGTCATCGTCGGTGAGGTGCTCGGCGACGAGATCGTCACGATGCTGAACGCGATGAGCCAGGGGAACGACGGCTCGCTGTCGACGATCCACTCGAACAGCTCGATGGAGGTGTTCAACCGGATCAGCACGTACGCGATCCAGGCCTCCGAGCGGCTGCCGATGGAGGCCACCCAGATGCTGATCTCGGGCGCGCTCGACTTCGTCGTGTTCGTCCGCAAGCACAACGACTACCAGCACGGCGGCACCCTGACCCGGTACGTCGAGAGCATCCGCGAGGTGACCGGCTGGGACGGTCGCGTGCTGTCCGGCGAGGTCTTCGCGCCCGGTCCCGACGGCCACGCGGCCGCGCACGCCCCGATCGCCTGTATGGACGAGCTCGAGCACTACGGCTACCAGCCGCTCGTGCACGGGACGTGGGCCTGATGACCGACGAGACCCTGCTCGCGCTGCTCTGCGGCGCCGTCGTCGGCGGCGGGATCCTGCTGCTGATCATCGCGATCCGCGGCACCGAGCCGCGCGACGAGACGCCGTCCTTCTTCCGGCGGAACAACGTCGACGGCCGCAAGCAGCTGATCCGGATCGGCAGCGGGATCGCGGTCGGCCTGATCGTGCTGGTCGTCACCAAGTGGCTGGTGCTGGCCGCGGCCCTCGGGCTGCTGGCCGCGATGGCCGACCGGTTCTTCGGCGGTACCGGCGAGGAGCGGCGCGCGATCGACCGGCTGGAGGCGCTGGCCACCTGGACCGAGGCGCTGCGCGACACGATCGCCGGCGCGGTCGGTCTGGAGCAGGCGATCCCGGCCACCGCGGTGAACGCGGCGCCCGCGATCAAGCCCGGCCTGAACCTGCTCGTCGACCGGCTGCGAATCCGGGAGCCGTTGCCCTCGGCCCTGATGCGGTTCGCCGACGACCTCGACGACCCGTCCGCGGACCTGATCGTCGCGGCCCTGGTGCTGAACGCGCGGCTGCGCGGGCCGGGTCTCCGGGAGGTGCTGAGCGCGCTGGCCGACTCCGCGCGCGAGGAGCTCGACGTCCGCCGGAAGGTCGCCGCGGAACGGCGTTCCACCCGGCGTTCGGTCCAGGTGGTCGTCGCGATCACGCTGCTGGTCGCGGCCGCGCTCGTGCTGTTCAACCCGCAGTACGTCGCGCCTTACACCAGCTTCATCGGGCAGTTCGTGCTGTTCATCGTGATCGCGTTGTATGCGCTGGGTCTGATCTGGCTGCGCAGACTGGCCAAGATCGAGGTGCCGGAACGCTTCCTGATCGGCGGTAACGACAAGCGGGCCGGGCGGTCCGAGGAGCGGATGGAGGTGGTCGGCGGATGACGTGGGCCTTCTTCTCCGGCGCTCTGGTCGGGCTCGGCGTGTTCCTGCTGGTGCGGATGTTCGTCCGGCCGCGCGCGAACGTGCTGTCCACCATCGCCCGGATCGACGCCGGCCGGGCCGGCTACACCAGCCGCGCGACCGCGAGCGCGGCCGGTGAGCGCACCCTCGGCGGCCTGGACCGGGCCAAGGAGACGCTCGGCCGGCGGCTCGAGGCCGAGGCGAACGCCCGCGGCTGGGCGTTCGGCAAGCTGCGCCGCGATCTCGCGGTGATGAACCAGCCGTTCGCGACGATGCTGGCGACCAAGGTGTTCTTCGCGCTCGGCGCGCTGATCTTCATCCCGATCGTGCTGTTCCTGTTCAGCGCGATCGGGTTCGCCGCACCTGGTGCGACGCCGGCCGTCGTGACGCTGGGCGCGATGGCGTTCGCGTTCTTCCTGCCCGACCTGGCCCTGCGCCAGGAGGCGGAGGCGCGGCGGCGCGACTTCCGGCACGTGGTCGGCAGCTTCCTGGACCTGGTCGCGATGAACCTGGCCGGCGGCCGCGGGCTGCCGGAGGCGCTGATGACGGCGTCCACGATCGGCGACCACTGGGCGATGGCCAGGATCCGGCAGGCGCTGGCCAACGCGCGGCTGATCGGCATCACGCCGTGGGACGCGATGGCCCGCCTGGGTGAGGATCTCGGCGTCGAGGAGCTGCGGGACCTGGCGTCCGCGCTGGCGCTGGCCGGCGACGAGGGCGCGAAGATCCGCGCCTCGCTGCTGGCCCGGGCCGCGTCGTTGCGCCGCAAAGAGCTCGCCGACGTCGAAGGCAAGGCGGGGGAGCGGTCGCAGTCGATGCTCGTCGCGCAGCTGGTGATGTGCGCGGCGTTCATGCTGTTCCTCGGTTTTCCGGCCGGGATCGCGATCCTGGCGAGCTGAAACGGGTACGGATCCGATCGGCGGAACTGTCCGTCGTACAGGGCATACTGAGGCCAGCCCCGGCCTCAGGAAGTGGAAGGCGAACGAAATGAACACGGAACTGCAGTTCTGGCGCGCGATGGCCGGCTACGCCGTCGCGCGGGCGCACGCGCAGCGCGCGAAGGCCAAGCAGGGCCGCACCGAGCTCGGCGCCTCCGCGCTGGAGTGGGCCATCATCTCCGGGATCCTGGTCACCGCCGCGCTGGCGATCGGCATCATCGTGCGCCGCGTCATCACCAAGCACTCCGGCGAGATCGAGAACGGCGGCTGATCCATCGTGCCGGTCCGCCCCCTCCGCCGGCGCCGCCGTACTGAGCGTGGCGCGAGCTCGCTCGAGCTCGCGATCCTCGCGCCCACGATCATGGCGCTGATCTTCGTCTCGATCCAGACCGCCCTGTACCTGTACGGGCGGTCGGTCGCGCTGAACGCCGCGCAGGAAGGCGTTTCCCGGCTCCGGCTGGTGCAGCCGCCGGTGTACACCCCCGGGATCGGCGAGAAGGTGCGGACCGATATCGAGGCCTACACCAAGGAGCTCGGCGGGACGACGCTGCGCAACCCGGCGGTCGCGCCCCCGGCGTACAACAATCCCGAGGGTCTGGTGTCGTTCACGGTCAGCGGCGACACGGTCTCGCTGGTGCCGGGCCTGAAACTGCACGTCGAGCGGACGGCGACCGGCCCGATCGAGCAGTTCGAGGCGGACGACCGATGAGGAGTCCTCAGTTTCGCGGTGAGCGCGGCACGATGGCCCTCGAGATGGTCATCCTGGCGCCGATCCTGCTGATCCTGTTCATGTTCCTGCTCGCCTGCGGGCGCTACTTCCAGACGTCGTCCCTGCTGGAGAGCGCGGCCCGCGACGGCGCCCGCGCGGCCAGCCAGTCCCGCTCGCTGCCCGAGGCCCAGGGCCGCCTGGACGACGCCGTCACCCGCACGATGGACCAGTCGATCAAGTCCTGCAAGGCGACCGCGGCCGGCACCGTGACCAGCGCGCTGACCGCCGGCGCCCCGCTGTCGGTCGAGGTCACCTGCACCATCGACTACCGCGACCTCAACCTGCTCGGCATCGGCGGCGACACCACCATCACCAAACGCTTCAGCTCGTCCGTCGACCCGTACCGCGGAGTCCGCGATGGCTCCTGAATCACACCGCTCGCGGATCGTCGAGTTCGTCCGCATCGATGCCCCCGGCAACCACCGCTCGATCCTCCCGCGCGGCGCCCTGAGCCCCGCCGTCATCATCCTCGCGGTGATGATCTTCACCCTGGCCGGGCTCGTCATCGACGGCGGCCGCCAGCTCGGCGCCCGCTCCCGCGCCGTCGGCTACGCCCAGGAGGCCGCCCGCGTCGGCGCCGCCACCATCGAGCTCAACACCGCCGACCCCAAGATCGACATCCCCAAGGCCACCACCGCCATCGCCGCCTTCTGCGCCCAGGTCACCGCCAACGACCCCGCCGTCACCGCCTGCGCCCCCACCACCCTCACCGCCGACCAGGTCGACATCGCCGTCACCATCCTCAACAAAACCACCTTCCTCGGCCTCATCGGCAAATCCACCCTCCGCGCCACCGGCGCCGGCACCGCCCACGCCGAACAAGGCATCGAGAAAGCCGACGACAGCCCGACCATTCCGCCCATCTTCGTAACGCGGGTGTCGGGCGGCCCGGGCTGGTCGATCTCCAGTACAGCCGTCCCGCCGGACGCGCCCTGCCCGGCGAAGTGGACGATCGGCTCGCCGACGCCCACCTGGACGCTCGACCCGCTGCCGTTCCCGGCGAGCTGTACGCCGAGCATCACTCCGACGCCGAGTCCGACCCCGACCGACGGCGAGGAGAGCCCCGGCACGCGCCCGACCACGCAGCCGACCTCGAAACCGCCGAAGCCCACCACGCCACCGACCCGCTGACCCGAAGGAAGGACTGACCGTGCGAACCGTTGCCCTGACCGCCGCCGTACTGACCGGTGCCGTGCTGCTGGCCGCCTGCGGCGGGAACTCCGCCGACGGCGGCGCTCCGGTCCCGGTCGGCGGTGGTTCCGAGCCGACCGCGTCGTCGCCGACCGCGAGTACCTCGGCGCCGCAGAGTACGGCCCCGACCAGCGCGCCCACCGCGCCGGCGTCGACACCGCCGAAGAAGGCCCAGGTGATCGTCGTCCCGGGGAACTACGGCGCGAATCCCGCCGTCCAAGGGCTCGTGCAGAGCTACCCGCTGTACTTCCAGGCCTTGGTGAGCAAGGACGACCAGATCCTGCGGACGCAGTTCCCGTCGTTCTTCTACGCCGACACGCAGCAGGAGATCATCGACGCCCGGTCGCAGGGCTGGGTGATGAAGCCGCCGGGGAGTTTGGTTGTCCGCAGCATCAAGGACCAGCCGAACGGCGTCGTCCGGGTGAGCGCCTGCCGCTCGCAGACGACGTTCTACTGGGATGCCAAGGGCAAGCGCTGGACGGTGCCCGCGCCGAACGGGGCGCCCCAGGTGATCGACATGATCAAGACCGGCCTGGGCTGGCGGCCGTACCGGATCGGGCCGCCGAAAGGCGTGAAATGCACCGGAGTGACGTATCCGGCCTAGTCCGGACCGGCGAAATTCACATATCGAACAGGTGACGGGGTACCGGACAACGGGCAAGATGCCACCTGCTCGGACAATAATCTGCCAGAGACGACCCTGGGGAGTGAGGATGCGTAACCGAGTGGTTCGCGGACTGGTCGCGCTGGGTGGCACGCTCGCCCTGATCGCGGCCGTTCCCGCCTCGACCGCGACCGCCGACACCATCCAAGCCGGTAACAACGTGTGCAGCATGTACGTGAACTCGTTCGGCTTCGGTGCCTTCTGCAGCTCCGGCGCGGCCTACTACCCGAACCCGCCTGGTACGCCGCCGCCGACCTGGCGGCAAAAGCTGGACGGGCGCGTCTTCATTCCCTGTCGGGATTTCCCGGTCCCGGACGGTATCCGTCTGCCCAAGCCGCCGGACGGCAAGCAGTGGGTCCTGCGGCTGTCGATCAGCGACTACCGCCTCGACACCGTGAACGGCGGACCGGAGGCGCACCTCGAGCGGGCGATCGTCCCGGTCGACGCCGAGGAGCGGCGGCAGTGCCCGGTCGAGGAGTACATGGAGCAGTTCTGGTGGCAGTTCGGTGATTCCTACCCGGACCCGATCCTCCAGGTGATGCCGACGTACACGCCGCGGGTGAACGTCCCGGCGTATTTCTCCCTGACGCCGGAGAGCGCGAAGGTCCAGAAGACCGATCCGCGCAAGATCGACCCGAGCGAGATCAACGGCGGGCTGTACGACGCCACGCACAACCTGATCATGCGCGGTCTGGTCGTCGAGATGATCGTCGACCCGGGGGACGGCACCAAGCCGTTCAAGTGCCCGATGGGCATCACGCCGGAGGACGACCCGGACGGGTACGACGAGAACAGCGACCCGTACCACCAGCTGAGCACCTGTAAGCACGTCTACAAGCGGTCGAGTGCGAACCAGCCGGACAAGATGTACACGGTCAAGCTGACCATCACGTGGGAAGTCTCCTACTGGGTGAACGCCGCGACGCAGTGGCAGGCGATCGGCCGGGCGAACGTCTCGGCCGTCCAGCGGTTGCCGGTGCAGGAAGTGCAGGCTATCGGTGGGTGACGTGGGGACGGGGACGGAGGAGCGAGCATGGTGAAGACCGGTGAGCCGGTGCGGGCGCGGTTGCCGCAGCAGCGGTCGGCGAGTCCGGGGGCGGATCGGGCCAAGGGGTTGCTGGCGCTGATCGCCATCGCGGCGATCGTGGGCGGGGTGCCTTATGTGCTGCTGCGCTTCTTCGGGACGCCGTGGCCGGACCAGATGCCGCACTGGAACGTGCTGCTGGCCGAGCTGGACGTCCGGGCCGTGCTGGGGATCTTCGCGTTCTTCATCTGGGTGGCGTGGGCGCATTTCGTGGTCTGCCTGATCGCTGAGGCGATTGCCGAGGTGCGGGGGCACGGGTTGTCGCCGCGGATTCCGCTGGGCGGCGGCTCGCAGTCGCTGGCGCGGCGGTTGATCTCGACCGTGGTGCTGATCGCGGGCGCGGCCAGCGTGGGGATGCCGGTGGCGACGGCGGTGACGGCGAGTACGACGGCCGGGCCGAGCTCGGTGTCAGTCGTCCAGGGTGGTGAGCACGAGACGCGGGACACGTACCGGCAGACCGAGAAGCGCAGTTCGGTGCTCTCCGGCGACCAGACCGTCAAGAAGACCGCGACCGGCGTCCGGACGAACAACGACCAGAAGGGCCAGGTCGTCAAGTACACCGAGGTCCGGCCGCCCGCTGGGCGGAACTACGACTGCCTGTGGGACATCGCCGAGCGGTACCTGGGCGAGGGCCGGCGGTACAAGGAGATCTACGATCTCAACAAGAACAAACTGCAGCCGGACGGACGCCGCCTCACGAACCCGGATCTGATCATGCCGGGCTGGCAGGTGCGGCTGCCGGCCGATGCCAAGGGCGCCGGCGTCCACACCGTGCGGGTGAACGTCGACCAGCCGGGTAAGCCGGTGAAGACGGTCGACCAGAAGCCGGTCAAGCCGGTGGAGCAGCAGCCGACCCGCGTCGCCAAGCCGAAACCCGTGCATGTCGCGGGGGAGGAGCAGGGCAGCCGCTGGGCCGAGCAGGGCGCCGAGTCGGGCTCGTCGGTCTCGATCGGGAACGCCGCCGCCGACCCCGGCGCGAAGAACATCCGCCCGGCCAACCCCGGGCAGGACCCGACGGCCGGGCAGTCCCAGCCGGGCGATCCGCTCCCCGGCGCGACTCCGGTTGCCGCGGACGGCGGCTTCGACGCGACCCAGGCGGGGATCTACGGCTTCGGCGCGACGCTGCTCGCCGCCGGCCTCGCGATCGCGCTCAAGCGCCGTCGCGGCTGGGCCCAGGGCCCCGGCCCGAAGGCCGCCGGGCAGCGCCAGACTGAGGTCGGTCTGCGGCTCGCGGCCGACATCCCGACCGCACAGTTCGTGGACGCCGCCCTGCGTCAGCTCGGCGCCGACATGGTGAAGGCCGAGCGGCCGATGCCGAAGGTCGTCGCCGCCCTGGTGACGGACACCGCGCTGACGCTCGTGCTCGACCCGTACGAGGCGCAGCCCGCGCCGCCCGGCCCGTGGCAGGCGATCGCCGAAGGCACCCGCTGGACGCTCCGCCGGGCCTACGCGCCGACGGCTGATCTGACGGCTGTGCCCGCGCCGTACCCGACGCTCGTCACCATCGGCCAGAACGCGGACGGCGCGACCGTCCTCGTCGACCTGGACACCGCGAACGGCATCGTCAGCTTCGGCGGCGTCACGGGCGCCGCCCGCGACGTGGTCGGCTCGCTCGCCGTCGAGCTCGCGACCAACCTCTGGTCCGAGGGCTCGCATGTCAGCATGGTCGGCTTCGGCGACGACCTCTCGGCGCTCGCGCCGGGCCGGCTGCAGTACTGGGTCCGCCTGGACGACGCGATCGCGGATGTCACCCGCCGTACGGACGCCCAGGTCCAGGCCTGCGAACGCCGCAACATCGCCTCGGCCGCCGACGGCCGGACGGCGCACCCGGACGTCGCGCTGTGGGGCGCGGAGATCATCTTCGTGTCCGCCCCGCCGTCGCCCGAGGAGCAGGACCAGCTCAACCGCCTCGCCGCGGAGCAGAAGCGCGGCATCGCGGTGGTCGTGGTCGGCGACGTCCTCAGCTCGCCGTGGCGGTTCGTCGTCGACGACAAGTCACAGGCGGTCTGCCGCCTGCTCGGCCTCGAGGTGGACGCGCACACCGTCACCCCGGAGCAGGTCAAGGACCTGGTGGCCCTGTTCGAAGCGGCCGAGACCGACGGCGGCGACAAGCGCCGCGCGGAGCAGGACATGCCGGCGTACGAGTTCTCCGCCACCGACCTGAGCCGGCCCGCGCCGGTCGAGGTCGACCTGCTCGGCCCGGTCGAGGTGGACGCCCGCGGCGCCATCGACGACGGCCGGATCGCGCTCTCGACCGAGATCATCGCGTTCCTGGCCAGCCAGGACTACGGCGTCCACCCGAACGTCCTCGCCGGCGCCATCTGGCCGCGCGGGATCAGCGAGGAGCTGCGCGACGCCGCCCTCGACCACACCCGCCGCTGGGTCGGCAACGACGCCATGTACGCCGACGAGTCCGGCCGCTGGATGCTGAACCGCAGCATCGTCCGCGTCGACTGGGACGTCTTCCGCACCCTGGCCAAACAAGCCACCATGATGGACGACCCCAGAGCCCCCTTGTCGACGGCCCTGGCCCTCGTCCACGGCCCCGCCTGGGCAAGCCTCCCGGCCGGCCGCTACTCCTGGCTGGCCGCCTCCGGCATCGAGCGCAAAATGGCCGAACAAGTCGTCGACGCCGCTCTCAAACTCGCCGAAGCCTCCCTGGCCCACAACGACGGCGCCATGGCCCGCACCGCCCTCCAGACCGGCCTCAGCTTCTCCCCGGCCTCCGAGGACCTCTGGCGAGCCACCCTCCGCCTCGCCGCCCACTTCGGCACCACCCAAGACGTCACCAACGTAGCCACCCAGCTCTACCTCGCCCTCGCCAAACACGGCACCCCCCGAGGCCCCGAACCCGAAACCGACGCCCTGGTCGACGAACTCCTCCCCGGCTACCACCGCCCAGCCCAAGTCGCCTGAGAAAGCAGAACCGCCCCGCGCCTGATCAGGTGCGGGGCGGTTTGCGTTGGGGTTACAGGGTGGTGGCGGACCAGGTGTCGCAGGTGGTGAGGTCGCCGGAGTCGAGGCCGGTTTTGAACCAGCGCATGCGTTGGTCGGCGGTGCCGTGGGAGAAGGACTCGGGGTTGACCTGGCCTTGGGTCTTGGACTGGATGCGGTCGTCGCCGACGGTGGCGGCGGCGTCGAGGCCGCGGGCGATGTCGTCGTCGGTGAGGCCGGTGATGAGGGGGTCGCCGGATTTGGTGGGGACGGTGGTGGCGTGGTTGGTCCAGATGCCGGCGAGGCAGTCGGCCTGGAGCTCGGAGCGGACGGAGTCCGAGGTGGGGCCGGTGCGGGTCTTGATGCGGCCCAGGATGCCGTAGAGGTTCTGGACGTGGTGGCCGTACTCGTGGGCGACGACGTACGCCTCGGCGAACTCGCCGCCGCGGGCGCCGAGGTCCTTTTCGAGGGTGGCGAAGAAGCCGAGGTCGAGGTAGACCCGTTTGTCCGGCGGGCAGTAGAAGGGGCCGACGGCGCTGGTGGCCGGGCCGCAGCCGGTGTTGACCGAGCCGTCGAAGACGTTCATCGGCGCGCGGGTGTACTTCTTGCCGCGGCGGGGGAGCTCGGTGGACCAGAAGCCCTCGATGGAGTTCTGGTAGAAGACGAACCGGCAGTCCGAGTTCGACTGCAGGTCGGTGCCCTTCTTGCAGGAGTCCAGGTTGCCGGGGGCGGTGTTGCGGGCGGCCGGTTCGCCGCCGCCGGTGTCGCCGCCGAGGCCGGGGATGCCGCCGGTGAGCAGGACGATGACGACGAGCAGGATGATGCCGCCGATCCCGCCGCCGACCGGGATCATGCCGCCGGGGAGCCGGCCGCCGCCGCCTCCGCCGCTGCCTCGGGTGTCCTCGACCCCGCTGGTGTCGAGATCCGCGTCGGGATTGAATTTCACACTCGGTAGACTAGTCCCCGAAGTGGGAGATGGTGGAGCGCCGCCGATAAGCCCCGCCGACCGGATCCGACGAGCCCGAGGACGCCCGCACCGCGATGATCACTGTCTCCAATCTCGAGGTGCGTGTTGGCGCCCGTCAGCTGCTCGCGCCGGCGTCGTTCCGGGTCGGCCCGGGGGACAAGGTCGGTCTGGTCGGCCGCAACGGCGCCGGGAAGACGACGCTGACCAAGATCCTGGCCGGTGAGGGCCTGCCGGCCAGCGGGTCGGTGACGAAGTCCGGCGAGATCGGCTACCTGCCGCAGGACCCGCGGACGGGTGACCTCGACGTCCTCGCCCGGGACCGGATCCTGTCCGCCCGCGGGCTGGACGAGGTCGTCCGCCGGTTGCGCAGTGCCGAGAAGTCGATGGCCAGCGCCGACGAGAAGACCCGCTCAAAGGGGATGCGCCGTTACGAGCGTGCCGAGGCCGATCTGCATGCCGCCGGCGGGTACGCCGCGGAGTCCGAAGCGGCCCGGATCGCGGCCAACCTGGGCCTGCCCGACCGGGTCCTCGGTCAGCCGCTGAGCACGCTGTCGGGCGGTCAGCGCCGCCGCGTCGAGCTGGCCCGGATCCTGTTCGCCCAGGCCGAGGTCCTGCTCCTCGACGAGCCGACCAACCACCTGGATGCCGACTCGATCGTCTGGCTGCGCGACTTCCTCAAGCAGTACGCCGGTGGCGTTATCATGATCAGCCACGACGTGAACCTGCTCGAGGAGACCGTCACCCGCGTCTTCCACCTGGACGCGAACCGCGCCGAGATCGACGTCTACAACGTCGGCTGGAAGGCCTACCTGACCCAGCGCGAGCAGGACGAGCGCCGCCGTAAGCGCGAGCGCGCGAACGCCGAGAAGAAGGCCAGCCAGCTCGTCGACCAGGCGAACAAGATGCGCGCCAAGGCGACCAAGGCGACCGCCGCGCAGCAGATGCTGCGCCGGGCCGAGCAGTTGATGTCCTCGCTGGACGAAGAGCGCCGTTCGGACCGCGTCGCGAAGATCGCCTTCCCGACGCCGGCCTCCTGCGGCAAGACGCCGCTGATGGCCAAGGAGCTGTCGAAGTCCTACGGCTCGCTGGAGATCTTCACCGACGTCGACCTGGCGATCGACCGCGGCTCGCGGGTCGTCGTCCTCGGGCTGAACGGCGCCGGCAAGACGACGCTGCTGCGGGTGCTGTCCGGGATCGAGAAGTCCGACACCGGTGAGGTGATCGACGGCCACGGCCTCAAACTCGGGTACTACGCCCAGGAGCACGAGACCCTGGACGTCAACCGCACGGTCCTGGAGAACATGAAGACCGCCGCCCCGGATCTCAACGAGACCCAGGCGCGCAGCGTGCTCGGCTCGTTCCTGTTCAGCGGGGACGACGCCGACAAGCCGGCCAAGGTGCTCTCCGGCGGCGAGAAGACCCGGCTCGCGCTCGCGACGCTGGTCGTCTCGGCCGCCAACGTGCTGCTCCTCGACGAGCCGACCAACAACCTCGACCCGGCCTCCCGCGAGGAGGTGCTGAACGCGATCCGCTCGTACCAGGGCGCGATCGTCCTGGTCACCCACGACGAGGGCGCCGTCGCGGCCCTCGAGCCGGAGCGCGTCCTGCTCCTGCCGGACGGCGTCGAGGACCTCTGGACCAACGACTACGCCGACCTGGTCTCGCTCGCTTAAGCTACTCCGGGGTAATGTACGTCCCATGACGGATCTGGGACTGCGATTGACCGTGGACGGCCCGGTGGCGCGGGTCGTTCTCGACCGGCCGGAGGTGCGCAACGCGCAGACCCCGGCGATGTGGCGCGCGCTCGCCGACTTCGGCCGGTCGCTGCCGGACGACGTCCGCGTGGTCGTGCTGTCGGGGGAGGGCCAGTCGTTCTCGGCCGGCCTCGACCGCCGGCTCATCATGGGCGAGAACGACCAGGGTGAGGAGCCGCTCCTCGCGCTCGGCGCGAAGCCGACCGACGAGGTCTACGAGATCGTCGCCGAGTTCCAGGCCGGCTTCTCCTGGCTGCGGAACCCGAACATCATCAGCATCGCGGCCGTCCAGGGGCACGCGGTCGGCGCCGGTTTCCAGCTCGCGCTCGCCTGTGACCTGCGCGTTCTCACCCCCGACGCCAAGTTCAGCATGCGCGAGCCCGCGCTCGGCCTGGTCCCCGACCTCGGCGGCACGCAGCCGCTGGTCCAGCTCGTCGGCTACTCGCGGGCGCTGGAGATCTGCGCGACGACGCGCTGGGTCGAGGCGGCCGAGGCGAAGGAGCTCGGCCTGGCGAACATCGTCGTCCCGGCCGAGGAGCTCGCCGGCACGGTCAAGGACCTGACGGACGCCGTCCTGACGCCGCTCGCGGGCGCCGTCCGGGAGACCAAGGCGCTGCTGCTCGGCGCCGCCGACCGCACCTACGCCGATCAGCTCAAGGCCGAGGGCGCCGCTCAGGAGCGCCGGCTCAAGGAGCTCATCGCCGCCTTCGGCTGATCGCCGGGAACATCGGCGTAACCTGAAGTGTTGTCCAGCTTTACGGGGAACACGAAGGGAGCCGGATGTCGGGAATGGGTCGGATGCCGGTCGGCGCGAACTGGCGCCGTCAGGACGCGTCGGTGGTCGGTCAGAAGCTCGCCAAGGGCACGCTGCGCCGGATCGTCGCGTTCGCACGCCCGTACCGGCTGCACATCACGCTGTTCCTGCTGCTCGTCGTGATCTCGGCGTTCCTGGTGATCGCGTCGCCGCTGCTGTTCAAGAAGATCGTGGACGACGGGATCTCGAAGGGGGACGCCGGTCTCGTCACCGCGCTCGCCTTGGTGGTCGCGTTGCTCGCGGTCGTCGAGGCGGGCCTCGGCCTGCTGCAGCGCTGGTTCTCGGCGCGGATCGGCGAGGGCCTGATCTACGACCTGCGGACGAAGGTCTTCGGCCACGTCCAGAAGATGCCGGTCGCGTTCTTCACCCGGACGCAGACCGGCGCGCTGGTGTCCCGGCTGAACAACGACGTGATCGGCGCCCAGCAGGCCTTCACCTCGACGCTGTCCGGGGTGGTCTCGAACATCATCAGCCTGATCCTGGTCGTCGGCGCGATGCTCGTCCTGAGCTGGCAGCTGACGCTGGTCGCGATCCTGATGCTGCCGATCTTCCTGATCCCGGCCCGCATCCTCGGCCGGCGCCTGGCCGCGATGACGCGGGACCAGATGAACCTGAACGCCGAGATGTCGACGACGATGACCGAGCGGTTCAGCGTCGGCGGCGCGCTGCTGGTCACGCTGTTCGGCCAGCCCGCGATCGAGAGCCGCGAGTTCGGCGACCGGGCCGGGCAGGTCCGCGACCTGGGGATCCGGATCGCGATGCTCGGCCGTGTCTTCTTCACCGCGCTCACCCTGGTCGCGGCGCTGGCGACCGCGCTCGTGTACGGCGTCGGCGGCAACCTCGCCGTCCGCAACACGCTCACGATCGGGACGCTGCTCGCGCTGGTCGCGCTCCTGGGTCGGCTTTACGGCCCGCTGACCGCGCTCTCGAACGTCCGCGTCGACGTGATGACGGCTCTGGTGTCGTTCGAGCGGGTCTTCGAGGTGCTCGACCTGGAGCCGATGATCCAGGACCGGCCGGAGGCGGCTGACCTGCCCACGGACGCCGCGAGCGTCGAGTTCGACCATGTGGCGTTCGCGTACCCGACGGCCGAGCAGGTGTCGCTGGCCAGTCTGGAGTCGGTCGCCGTCCTCGACAAGCGCGTGTCGGCGCAGGTGCTCGAAGATGTGAGCTTCGTCGTCCAGCCGGGGCAGATGGTCGCGCTCGTCGGGCCGTCCGGCGCAGGAAAGACCACGATCACGAACCTGGTCGCCCGCCTGTACGACGTCAGCGGGGGAGCGGTCCGCGTCGGCGGCCACGACGTCCGGGACGTCACGCTGCGCTCGCTGCACGACCGGATCGGGTACGTGACGCAGGACGCGCACATGTTCCACGACACGATCCGCGCCAACCTGGTCTACGCCAAGCCGGAGGCGACCGAGGAGCAGATGGTCGAGGCGCTCCGGGCCGCGCAGGTATGGGAGCTGGTCGAGGCGCTGCCGGACGGTCTCGACACGGTCGTCGGGGATCGCGGTCACCGGCTGTCCGGCGGTGAGCGGCAGCGGCTCGCGATCGCTCGGTTGTTGCTCAAGGCACCGCAGATCGTCGTCCTGGACGAGGCGACCGCGCACCTGGACTCGGAGTCCGAGGTCGCCGTCCAGCAGGCGCTGGACACGGCGCTGGAAGGCCGGACGTCGCTGGTGATCGCGCACCGGTTGTCCACCGTGCGGAACGCCGACCTGATCCTGGTGGTTGACCACGGCAACATCGTCGAGCGCGGCACCCACGAGCAGTTGCTCGCGCGCGGCGGCGAGTACGCCGACCTCTACCACACCCAGTTCGCGGAGAGCGCGATACCGTTGAGCTGAGGCGCCGGGAGGAGGGGCATGATCAAACTCGCGTTGGTCCTGCTCGCGGGGTATGCAGGCTACAAAGTTGCCTACCACTCCGAAGACGGCCAGCACTACGGCAAGGTCGGCGACCGCACCCTACGGACGTCGCTCTCCCTGCTCATCGGCGCGCTGGCCGCGGGCATCACCTACGTCGCGCTCCTGCGGTACTGACTAGGACGCGTTCTCCTGCTGCGGCTCCTGTTCCAGCAGATGCAGGACGGGCACCTTGAGGTGCCGGCGCGCCGAGTTCGTCCAGTCCAGATGGAAGAACTCCGCCACCACGTGCGGCCGGGTCAGAATGACCACTTCCTGCCCCTGGGACGACTCCACGGTCGCGATCAGCGCGTCGATCGGCCGATCGTGCGAGATCCCGCCGTCCGCCTCCTTGCCCAAGTCCCGCAGCCGCTGCACACTCCGCCCGCTGCACCCCTTGGCCTCACTGTCGATGGCCCGCTGCGCCTCCGCCAGATCCTGCCGCTGCGTAGCCAACCCAGGCCCGTACAGATCCGCCGTCCCCAACGCGCTGATCGAGGCCTCCACGCCAGCCTCCGCGTTGTGACAAGGCACCAGCACGTGATACCGAACCGCCTCCGGCATCTCCTCGTGCAACTCCACCACCCGCCGAGCATCAGGCTCCGACAGCTCCTGCTCCACCAGCAGCACCACGTCGTACATAGCAACCTCCACTCTCCGGCCCCTACACCCCCATAGTGCCCCTCCGTCCCCACATTTCACTCACCTGAATCGTTCCACCCGCCGTCTTCCGTACGTGCGGAGCGCGCGCAGCAGGTCGATCTCGCGGAATGCGGGCCAGTTCAGGTCGCAGAACGCGATATCCGAGCGGGTCGCCTGCCAGAGCAGGAAGTCCGACATTCGTAGCTCACCGCTTGTCCGGATCACGAGATCCGCGTCCGGTAACGACGGGACGTACAGATGCCGGCTGATATCGGCCTCGGTCAGCGTCGCGGCGATCTCGTCCAGAGCACGCCCGGACGCCGCCGCCTCGTCCAGGACGCCGCGGACGGCGTCGATGAGTTCGAGCCGGCCGCTGTAGCCGATCGCGATCGTCAGATCGCCGGCGCCGGTCCGATCCCGGGTCGCCTCGACCGCCTCCTTCAACGCGCGAGCCGTTGTGTCGGGCAACAGATCGAGCTGGCCCGCGACATGCAGCCGCCAGCGGTGATCCCGGCGGACATGGTCGGCCAAGACGGTTTCGGCCAGCCGCATCAGGTAGTCGACCTCGGCCGAGTCGCGCCGACGGATGTTGTCGGCGGAGGCCACCCAGGCGGTGACGCAGTGGACGCCGGCCTTGGCGCACCAGCCGAGGAAGGTATCCAGGTGTTCGGCGCCGAAGCGGTGGCCGACGCGGACGTCGTCGTAGCCGGCGCCGCGAGCCCAGCGGCGGTTGCCGTCCATCACGATCGCGATGTGCTGCGGCATGGGGAGCCCGGCGAGCTGGCGACGCAGCACGCGCAGGTAGAGACGGCGGAGCATCAGGTGGTCGCGCTCGTCAGGACGTCGGCGAGATCGAACTTCACTGGTTCTTCGAGTTGCTCGTAGTTGCAGGAGTCGGGGGTGCGGTCGGGGCGCCAGCGGACGAACTGGGCGGTGTGGCGGAAGCGGATGCCTTCCATGTGGTCGTAGCGGACTTCGACGACGCGTTCGGGGCGGAGGGGAGTGAAGGAGAGGTCCTTGCCGGCTTGCCAGCGGCTGCCTTCGGCGTTGCGGGGGGTGCGGACGCCTTCTTCTTGTTTGGCCCAGGCCCAGGGGTGTTCGTCGAAGGTGGTGACGAGGGGCTGGAGTTCGGCGAAGAGCTCTTCGCGGCGGGCCATCGGGAAGGCGCCGATGACGCCGACGCTGGCGAGGACGCCGTCGTCGTTGTAGAGGCCGAGCAGCAGCGAGCCGATCCGGTCCGGGCCGCTCTTGTGGACGCGGTAGCCGGCGACGACGCAGTCCGCCGTCCGCTCGGGTTTGACCTTGAACATGGTCCGCTTGTCGGGGAGGTAGAGGCCGTCGAGGGGTTTGGCGATCAGGCCGTCCAGGCCGGCGCCCTCGAACTGCTCGAACCATTGGCCGGCGGTGTCGTGGTCGGTGGTCGCGGGCGTGACGTGGATCGGCTCTTTCGCGTCGGCGAGGGCTTCGAGCAGCGCCGTACGCCGTTCCGCGAACGGGCGCTCGGTGTAGTCGTCGTCCCCGAGGGTCAGCAGGTCGAACGCGACGAACCGGGCGGGCGTCTTCTCGGCGAGCATGTTCACCCGGCTCGCCGCCGGGTGGATGCGCTGCTGGAGCGCCTCGAAGTCGAGCCGGTCGCCGGACTCGCCGATGACGATGATCTCGCCGTCGATCGCGCAGCGCTCGGGCAGGTTCGCCAGGACGGCGGCGACCAGCTCGGGGAAGTACCGGGTCATCGGCTTCTCGTTGCGGCTGCCGATCTCGACCTCGGCGCCGTCGCGGAAGATGATCGAGCGGAACCCGTCCCATTTCGGCTCGTAGCTCAGCTCCCCGCGCGGGATCCCCTTGACGGGTTTGGCGAGCATCGGCTTGACCGGTGGCAGCACAGGCAGGTCCATCTCGTCATTCTGACCCACCGCGCCCCGAGTCGGGTGGACAGTGCACCCGATTGCCCTCGACAATTTTCGCCATGAGTACGGTCCAGGCGCGTCCCTCGGATGCGGAGCGCGATCGCGCGCTCGCGATCCTGCGCGCGGGCGCCGGGAGCGGCCGGCTCTCCCACGACACCTTCGTCCGCCGGATGAACTTCGTCCTGAACGCCCAGAGCCGCGGCGAGCTCGACTCGGTCCTGACCGACCTGCCCCGGCCGGAGTCCCGCGCGACGGTCTGGGTCCGGACGCTGCGCGAGCGGGTGGCCCGGGTCGACGTCTGGCGCCGGCTGGAGGATCTGATCGGCGTCCCGCTGGCGAGGCGGACGCCGATCATGCTGCCGATGACCCCTCTCGCGCTGCCCGCGCCGGGTTCGGCGACGGTCCGCGTCGGCCGCGGCGACGGCGCGACGCTCCGGCTGGCCGACGTCGGCGTCTCCCGGCAGCATGCCGAGCTGCGGCATGTCGGCGACGGCTGGATGGTCCGCGACCTCGGCTCGATGAACGGCACCGAGGTGAACGGCCTCCGCATCACGACCGCCACCCGCGTCCGCCCCGGCGACCGCGTCTCGTTCGGCCCGGTCGCCTTCGTCCTCACCTGGACCGAATAACACTCATCCTTCGATCGACCGCCGGCTGCGTCAGTCGGGGTCGATGACCGTGGGGTGGGCCGCGGGATGAGCGGCCCACCAGCCGCGGACGGCCGCGTTGGCGGCGATCGTTTCCCGGTAGGTGTCGACGAAGGTCTGGTGGACGACGTTGACCGTCTCCTGACTCACGTTGTCCACCCGCCAGCGCAGCGTCCGGCGCCAGTACAACGGCGTCCCGACGAGCGGTTTCACGACGGTCCGGGGGAGCTCCCGAACCGTCGGCGCGCAGAGGCAGATACCGCGCCCGGCGCCGATCAGCTGTTCGATCTCGGTCGTGTCGAGGTTCCCGTACCGGAAATCGGGGGTGAATCCGGCCTGCTCGCAGGCCTCCCGGAGGTAGGCCAGGTCGCCGTCCTCCTTACCGGCCGGTGGGCAGATCCAGACATCGTCGGCCAACTGTTCCAGCTTCACCTCGTCGGCGTCCGCGAGCCGGTGGGTGTCGGGGAGCGCGACCCCGAACGGCTCCGGGTAGACCATCGTCTGCTCGCGGATGCCCTGCGGGCACGGCGGCGCGTACGCGTCCTCGCACCGGCCGAGCATCGCGATGTCGACGACGTCGGCCGCGAGCAGCTCGGTCAGCACCGCGGTGGACGAATCCACCTGGCTGGCGATCTCACGGTCGGAGAGCGCTTCCTCGAGGCGGGACAGCCAGTTCCCGAACATCACCGTGCGTGCTGATCCGAGCCGCAGCGTGCCGGAGCCGCTGGTATAACGCCGGCTCGATCCGACCAGCTCGTCCATGTCCGCGAGCATCGACCGGGAGCGGGTCAGCACGTGCTTACCCAACGGCGTCGGGACGACGCCGCCCGGTCCGCGCTCGAACAGCGAGCCGCCGACGGCGTCCTCGATTCTGTGCAGCTGCGCGGTCAGCGACGGCTGCGAGACGCCGAGGGCGGCGGCGGCCTTGGAGACGCTGCCCGTGTCCGCCAGGCGGCAGACCACGCGCAGGTGGCGAAGTTCGAGCTCCATAGCGGGGAGGTTATGCCCTGCTGGGATATCACAGCCATCACGTAGAGGTGTCAATCTCATCGGAACGAGGACGCCGGTCGCTCACCTGCCTGCCCTGCCGGAGCCGGCCTCCTCGGTATCCGCCACCGGCCGACCGGACTGCAGCCCCAGCGGCCGGTGGCGGCGTCCCGCCCCCTTCCTAGTGAGGACATGTCCCGTGAAACGCACTGCCCTGCGTGCGACGGCGATCGGCAGCGTGCTGAGTCTCGCGGTGCTGACCACAGCAGTGGTCACCACCAAGCTCCCAGCCGCCACCGCCGACGCCGAAGCAGCATCCAAGCCCGATCCGCGGGCTGCCGCGATCCGGACCGCCGACCGACTGGTCGACGGCCGCGCCGCCGAGTTGAAAGCCGGTTCTGGGGACCGGTTCATCCGTCAGCAGGACATCAGCACGCCGTGGGGCCTGCACTACGTCGCCTACCAGCGCACGTACCAGGACCTCGCCGTGATCGGCGGCGACTTCGTCGTCACCACGGACGCCGACGGCAACGCCAAGAGCATCACCGTCGCGCAACAGCAGCCGATCTCGGTCGACCGCACACCCACGGTCTCCAAGGCGGCGGCGAAGAAGGCCGCGCTGAAGGCGATCGACAAGGCCAGCCCGGTGCCTGGTGAGCCCACGCTGGTCGTGTACGCCGGCGGCGCCAAGCCGGTACTCGCCTGGGAGGCCCGCATCCAGGGCACCGACCACGGCGAGCCCAGCCGGCAGAAGGTGTACGTCGACGCCCGCACCGGCAAGGTCGTGCACACCATCGAGGAGACCGCGTCCGGCACCGGTACCGGCGCCTGGAACGGCTCGAACCTGACGATCGGGACGACGCAGTCCGGCTCGACGTACACGATGGTCGACCCGGCGCGGCCGTCGCTGCGCTGCGGCAACCAGTCGAACGGCACCACCTTCTCCGGCCCGGACGACGTCTGGGGCAGCACCTCGAAGACCGACCGCGAGGCCGGCTGCGTCGACGTCATGAACGTCGCCGCCGGCGAGTGGGACATGCTGAAGAACTGGTACGGCCGCAACGGCCTGGACAACCAGGGCAAGTGGGCCGACGCGCTGGTCGGTCTCGGCGACGTCAACGCGTACTGGGGTTCGCAGTACAACCCGGACGGCGTCGTCTTCGGCTACAACAACGCGCGGGAGTGGATCACCGGCACGGACGTCGTGGCGCACGAGTACGGCCACGGCCTGGATGCGAACACCCCCGGCGGGATCTCCGGCCACCCCTCGCAGGAGGCGGTCGCGGATATCTGGGGAGCGCTCACCGAGGCGTATCTGAACAACCCGAACGACGCCCCCGACTACGAGGTCGGCGAGCGGATCAACCTGACCGGCGCCGGCCCGATCCGGTACATGTACCAGCCGTCGAAGATCTCCGGGCACCCGGACTGCAACTCCAGCAGCCTGCCGAGCTCGGTGCATGCGGCGGCCGGGCCGATGAACCACTGGTTCTACCTGCTGGCCGAGGGGACCAACCCCGGTAACGGCAAGCCGAACAGCCCGACGTGTAACAACACGACGCTGACCGGTATCGGCATCAAGGACGCCGGCAAGATCTTCTACAACGCGATGCTTGCGAAGACGTCGAGCATGTCCTACGCCAAGTGGCGCACCACGACGCTGACCGCGGCCAAGAACCTGGACAGCAGCTGTGGGTGGCACGCGAAGGTGAAGGCCGCCTGGGCCGCCGTGTCCGTCCCGGCCCAGTCGGGCGAGGCCACCTGCACCGCGACCGGTAACGACTTCACGATGTCGGTCTCACCGGCCAACGGCTCGGTGAAACCCGGAGAGAGCGCTTCCGCGACCGTGAACACGGTGATCGGCAGCGGGTCGGCGCAGTCCGTCCAGCTGACCGCCAGCGGTCTGCCGGCCGGCGCCACCGCGTCGTTCGACCCGGCCTCGATCCAGTCCGGCAACTCGTCGACGCTGCGGATCAGCACGACGTCGAGCACCCCGGAGGGCACGTACGACGTCAGCATCGCCGGTGACGGCGCGGACGTCGACCGGACGGCGTCGTACCGGCTGACCGTCGGCGGATCCGCCCCGCCCGCCGGAGTACCGAACATCGACGTCGAGAAGGTGAAGGCGCACCTCGTGGCGCTGCAGTCGGCGGCCGAGAACAACGGCGGCCACCGGCGGGCCGGCAGCGCGGGCTACACCGCGTCGGTGAACTACGTCGAGCAGAAGCTGCGGGACGCCGGGTTCAACGTCACCAAGCAGCGCTGCACGAACTGCCAGTACCCGTCGGACAACCTGATCGCCGACTTCCCCGGCGGCGACGCCAACCAGGTGATCATGCTCGGCGCGCACCTGGACGGCGTCAGCGCCGGCCCGGGCAGCAACGACAACGCGTCCGGCTCGGCGGCGATCCTCGAGGTCGCGCTCGCCCTGGCGCAGCAGAAGCCGACGCTGGCCAAGCACGTGCGGTTCGCCTGGTGGACCGACGAGGAGCAGGGCCTGAACGGCTCGAAGTTCTACGTCAGCCAGCTGCCGACGGCCGACCGGTCGAAGATCAAGGCGTACCTGAACTTCGACATGGTCGCGTCCACCAACGCGGGCTACTTCGTCAACAACATCACCACGGACACCGGCAAGGTGCTGAAGGCGTTCTACGACGGGCTGAACCTGGCGCCGGAGGAGAACACCGAAGGTGCGGGACGTTCGGACGACGCGTCCTTCAAGAACGCCGGGATCCCGACCAGCGGTGTCGCCGCCGGGGCAAGTGCCCGCAAGACGAGCGCGCAGGCACAGAAGTGGGGCGGCACCGCTGGTTCGGCTTACGACCCCTGCTACCACGCGGCGTGTGACAAGTACCCGTCGAACGTCTCGGCGACGGTGCTGGACCGCAGCGCGGACGCGGCGGCGTACGGGCTCTGGAAGCTGGCCGTCGGCGAGCCGCCGACCGGGAGCGACTTCAGCCTGAGCCTCGACCCGGCCAGCGGATCGGTTGCCCCGGGCAACTCGGTGCAGACGACGGTGAAGACGGCGACGACCAGTGGCGACCCGCAGTCGGTCCAGCTGGCCGCGAGTGGCCTGCCGAGTGGCGCGACCGCGTCGTTCTCGCCGACGAGCGTGAACTCCGGGTCGTCGTCCACGCTGACGATCGCCGCTTCGGCGTCCACGCCGGCCGGGTCGTACAACATCGTCGTCAAGGGCACCGGTGCGGTCAGCCACGAGGCGACGTACCGGCTGACGGTGACGGGATCGCAGACCGGCACGGTCACCGTGCAGAGTCCGGGCAGCCAGTTCGGGTTCGTCGGCTGGCAGAGCTTCCCGCTCCAGGTCCGCGCGACCTCGAGCGCCGGCCTGCCGATCACCTTCAGCGCCGCCGGCCTGCCGCCCGGTCTCACGATCAGCTCCTCCGGAGCGATCACCGGAACGCCCACCACCCGAGGCACCTTCTCGGCGACTGTGACCGGCACCGACTCCGGTGGCGCATCCGGTCGGGCGACCTTCTCCTACACCATCTACTAACCCTCAGCTGGGTCGCGGAGGATCCCACCAGGTCTTCCGCGACCCGAACCGGCCGCGTGGTCTTCTCCCTGATGAGGTGGGGAGAAGGCCACGCAGCCACGTGTCACGGCACCAGCACCACCTTGCCGACGGTCCGCCGCTCCTCCAAGGCGCGATGGGCCTCGGCCGCGTCGGCGAGTGGGAACGTCGTAGAGAGCGCTCTCCAGCGTCCCTGGATCGTCTCGTCGAGCGCGATCCGCTCGAACTCGCGCAACCGCGCCCGCACATCGCCGAGCGCCGCCGTCACCGTGATCCCGCGGGTGGACAACACAGGGGAGTCCACCGGCAACGGATCACCACCCGACCACCCGAAGGTGAGCACCCGACCGCCGTCCCCAACCAGATCCAGCGCTTGCCGACCGCTCTCCCCGGCCACCCCATCCAGCAACACTGTCACCGGCCGCTCACCCTCGAGGCCGGACCCGGAGCCGAGATCGGCGCGGAGAGCGCTCACCCAGTTGGGATCCTGGTAGTCCGCGGCGTAGTGGGCGCCGAGGTCACGGACGAGTTGGGTCTTGGTGGGGCCGCCGGCCAGGCCGATGACGGTGGCGCCCGCGTTACGGGCGGCCTGGACGAGATAGCTGCCGATGCCGCCGGCGGCGGAGGTGATGAGGACTACGTCGTCGGGGGAGAGCGCTGCCTGGGCGAGGATCCCGGCGGTGGTGCGGCCGGTGCCGATGGCGGCGACGGCTTGGACGGCGTCCACGTGGTCCGGCAGCTCGTAGAGCGACTCGGTCTTGGCGACGGCGAGCTCGGCGTAGCCGCCGGGGACCATCCCCAGGTGGACGACGACGCGCTTGCCGAGCCAGCCTGGGTCGGCGTCCGGGCCGAGCGCGCGGACGACGCCGGCGACCTCACGACCGGGGATCGTAGGCAGGTCGGGAGCGGAGAAAGCGGTTCCTTCGACGTTCCCGGCGCGTAGGAAGGTGTCGAGCAGGTGGACACCGGCGGCCTCGACCTGGAGGAGGACCATCCCCGGCCCGGGCACCGGATCCGGCGCCTCCTCGTAACGCAGGTTCTCCGCCGGACCGAACGCGTGCAACCGAATCGTCTTCATGACGACGCAAGCTATGACCTCAAGTTAGCTTGAGGTCAACCTTCGAGCCAGTACTCCCGATCCGGCAGCAGCGCGGCCAGCTGGTCGAGCAGGTCCGCGGGGAGATCGGCGGAGAGCGCGTTCTCGAGTGCGTCCACGCGAGCGGGTTTGGTGATGCCGACGACGGTCGCGGTGATGTTCGGGTTGTCGACCGAGTGCCGCAGCGCGGCGGTGGCCAGGTCGACGCCGTGCGCGCGGCAGGCGGCGTCCATCTCGGCGACCGCGCGCAGGACGGCGTCCGGCGCGTCCAGGTAGCCGTACTTCGTGGCGCCGGCCGGGTTGGCCAGGATCCCGCCGCCGTAGACGGCCGCGTTGACGACGCCGAGACCGTCGGAGACCGCTCTCTCGATCAGCGCTCCGGCGGAGTGGTCGACCAAGGTCCAGCGGTTGTGGACGAGGAGTACCTCGAACCCGCCGAGGTCGAGGTACCGGCCCAGCTCGGCCGGGTTCCCGCCGGCCAGACCGACGTGCCCGACCTCGCCGTCCGCGCGGAGCTGCTGCAGCGCGTCGACCGCCGGCCGCATCTCCTCGAACACGTTGAACTCCGGGTCGTGCAGATAGACCAGCGGCAGGTCGTCGAGCCCGAGCCGCTCCTTGCTCTCGGCAACACTGTCGCGGACCCGCTGCGCCGAGTAGTCGTTGCCGAGTGCATCGACCTTGGTCGCGACCAGGAAACCGGCCGGCAGCCCGCCGTACTCGCGGATCGCGCGCCCGATCCGGCGCTCGCTCTCGCCGGCGCTGTAGCCGTTCGAGGTGTCGATCCAGGTCAGCGGGCTGTCGAATACCCGGAGGACCACCTCGACCGCCTGATCGGCGCTCACGTCGTACCCGAAGACATCCGGCATACTGCCCAGGCCGCTGCCGCCCGCACAGACGCTGGAGACGGTCAATCCGGTGGATCCGAGGGTTTTCATACCGCCCAGCCTACGAAGATAGGGTTGCGGCATGGTGATTCGGCTGAGCGAGCGGTGGCCGGAGGTCAGCCCGGATCGGCTGCTCTCCGAGTGCGTCCCGCCCCCGCGGTTCGCGGACGTCCGCTTCGCCACCTACCGCCCCGACCCGGCCGAGGAGTCCCAGACCGCGGCGCTGACCCTGCTGACCGAGCGCGCGATGCTCCTGGCCCAGCCGCGACAGGAGCCGAGCCTGTGGTCCCGGCTCCGCGGCCGGACGCCGGAGCCCGGCAAACCGGGTATCTACCTGGACGGCGGCTTCGGCGTCGGCAAGACCCACCTGCTCGCCTCGCTCTGGCACGAGGCAGCGGGGCCGAAGATGTACTGCACCTTCGTCGAGCTGACCAACCTCGTCGGCGCGCTCGGTCTCCGGGCGGCGGTCGAGGCGCTGTCGTCGTACCGGGTGCTCTGCATCGACGAGTTCGAGCTGGACGACCCGGGCGACACGATGCTGATCACGCGCCTGCTCGGTCAGTTGGTCGGCGCCGGCGTCCAGCTGGCCGCGACGTCCAACACGCTGCCCGACAAGCTGGGGGAGGGCCGCTTCCAGGCCGTCGATTTCCTCCGCGAGATCCAAGCGCTCGCCGCCAACTTCGACGTCCGGCGGATCGACGGTCCCGACTACCGCCACCGCGGCCTCCCGACCGCGCCCGACCCCTGGTCCGACGAGCGCGTCGAGACAGCTGCCACCGAACGCCCCGGCGCCTCCTGCGACCACTTCGTCGACCTGCACCGGCACCTCGCCGAGCTGCACCCGAGCAAGTACGGCGCCCTGCTCGACGGCGTCCAAGCAGTCGGCATCACCGACATCCGCCCGCTCACCGACGAGAACGTCGCGCTCCGGATGGTCGTCCTGGCCGACCGGATGTACGACCGCGACCTGCCGCTCCTGGCGAGCGGCGTCCCCCTCGACCAGTTGTTCTCGGCCGCCATGCTCAAGGGCGGCTACCGCAAGAAGTACCTCCGCGCTCTGTCTCGATTGATCGCACTCGCCCGCAAATCGTGACGCGGTGAACCCGGAGCGTGTTCTGCTGAACGGATGGGGAACAGCCTGAACCGCAGGTCGGTGTCGCTCGGTCTGCTGGCGCTGGCCGTGGCGATCCTCGCACTCGGCCGCTACATCCAGTTCGACAGCGACGGTCTCAGCCACGAGCGATTCAACCACCCGCTCGGCGTGGTCGCGGCGCTGATCGGCATCGCGGCCCTCGTCGTCCCATGGCCCGACGCGAAGGCCCGGCTGGCCGCCGGCATCGCGCTGCTCGTACTCGCCGGCCTGGTCATCCTCGGATACATCGCCGACGCGTCGTTCCGCTTCATCTGGACGACGAACGACGGCGAGCTGTCCGTCTTCCTGATCGGCGCCCTGCTGCTGGCCTTCGTACTCATCACCAGCGCGGTCGCCGTCCGCACCGGCGACCGTTGGGTGCTCCGGACGGCGGCCTACCTGGCCGGCACGCTCGTCCTCGCCGTCATCGCCTTCCGCATCGGGTACGGCTTCCACGAGTCGCGCGGCTGCCCGGACCCGGACTCCGAATGCCTCGCCGGACTGAACGGAATCTGGTGGAGCTGCGCGGTCTTCGCCGTCGCACTGGTCGGCGCCGTCGGGTACGAGGTGACACGGTCGCGGACCGCCGAACCAGTCAGCTAGGAGAACCGTGGAGAAGTTTGCCGACCGCCGGACCCTCTCGCTCGGCCTGCTCGCCCTCGCCTGTGTCTTGTTCGCGCTCGGTGGCGCGATGCGGGTGTACAACGGGTGGAGTTCGTACTACGACGGACAGCCGATCCTGCTCGATCTGCTGACCGGCTTCGTGGGGCTGATTGCGCTCGCGGGGCTGATCGTCGCCGTGCCTGAGGCGCGCTCGCGACGCTGGTACGGCGCGGCGCTCGCCGTACTGGGTGGCTTGGTACTGCTGGCGCACTTGTGGTTCGACGACGCCGGCTTGTTCTTCGACTCCAGCGGTAGCGCCGTGTTGCTCGTTGCCTTGCCGGTCCTGATTCTCGGTGGATTGGCGCTCGTCGTGAGTGCGGCCGTCCAGCTGACCGGCGGCCGCTGGCTGGTGCGCGCGGCGATCTACCTGGTCAGCACTGCCGTGATTGCTGCGCTCGCGTTCAGCGCCGGGATGCGGGACGGCGCGCAGGACTGCGACGAGGTCGACACCGAGTGCTATCCGGTTCTGGCGGGCACGTGGTTCGCCTGCCAGGCGATCATCGGCTGCCTGCTCGTCGCGGTCGTGATCGAGGTCGTGCTGCGGCGGCGGAGGTCCGTGAACACGCCGGTCGGATAGGGCAGGATGGCCGAATGGCGAAGAAGCAGAAGGTGCAGGCGGAGGCCGGGGGACTGCTGGAGCAGCTGCGAGTGCCCGCCGGCCCGGTGGATCTGAGCACGTACGACCCGCGGGCGACGCCGGGATTCACCGGTGCGAAGGACGAGGGCAAGCTTGCGCTCGAGACCCTCGGCGCCGGGCTGTCGGACTGGCAGGAGCGGCTGTTCGCCGAGGGCCGCAAGGGCGGGGAGCGCAGCATCCTGCTCGTCCTGCAAGGGATGGACACCTCGGGCAAGGGCGGCGTCATCCGGCACGGTGCGGGGCTGATGGACCCGCAGGGCCTGAAGATCACCTCGTTCAAGGCGCCGACGCCGGCCGAGAAGCGCCGCGGCTTCCTGTGGCGCATCCGCCAGGCCGTCCCGGGCCACGGCATGATCGGCATCTTCGACCGCTCGCACTACGAGGACGTGCTGATCGCCCGCGTCCGCAACCTGGTCGCCCCGAACGTCTGGGACAAGCGCTACGACCAGATCAACGAGTTCGAGGCCGAGCTGGCCGAGTCCGGCGTCACGGTCCTCAAGTGCTACCTGCACATCTCCCCGGAGGAGCAGAAGACCCGTCTGCAGGCCCGCCTCGACGACCCCACCAAGGCCTGGAAGTACAACCCCGGGGACGTCGACGAGCGCCTGCTCTGGCCCGACTACATGGAGGCGTACCACGCGGCGCTCGAGCGCTGTAACACCGAAGCCGCGCCCTGGTACGTGATCCCCAGCGACCGCAAGTGGTACCGCAACTGGGCCGTCACGACCCTCCTCCAGGAGACCCTGACCGCCCTCAACCCCGCCTGGCCGGCCGCCGACTTCGACGTCGCCAAGGAGAAGAAGCGCCTGGCCGCGTCCTGATTCGGCAAAGCCGCCGGTCAGCGGCTGTGGTCGGTCTGGGGCTTGGCGGAGTTGAGGCGCGCGCCGGCGGCGGCCTGAGCTGCCAGGTGCGCGTCGTGGTACGCCGTTGCCTGGGCGGGCGCGGCGGGTGCCGGTTGTGAACCCGCGGGCGCCACGCCCTGGTGCGCGGCTTGGAGGGCCTGGTACAGGGCCTTGGAGTTCGGGCTGGAGTACTGCTGGGTCAGCTCACCCACTTTCGCCTGGCCCGCCGCTGCGGCAGCGGACTCGCGATTGTCGGGGGTCGCGTCGGCGGCCGTCGTCATCGCGGTCTCGATGGCACGCTGCGCGTGGAAGGCCTCGGGCTGCGGGACCACCTGAGGGAGTGCGCTGTCGGCGTAGAGCTTGGCCGCGGCCGCTTCGAACTCCCGTTCGCGAACCGGGCCGGGGGTGGGCGCCTCGTAACGGGTAGCGCCCTGCGGGTTGAGTCCACGCTGGGCGGCGAGACGGGACTGGTAGAGCGCCTGCGCATCCGGGCTGCTGTAGAGCTTCTCGTAGGTCTCGATGACGTGCCGGCCGGCGGCGAAGGACTGTTCGCCGCGCAACGTGCTCATGGCGCGGATCTCGTCGACCGATCCTTTGCCGGTGTTCTCGTCGAGCCAGGCGAAGTTGGTGCGCATCGCGAGCGCGATGTCGCGCTTGACCTTGACGACCTCGCTCGGCGGGACGAGCTCCGGGAGCCGGCTGCTCTCGTACATCTGGTCGGCCAGCTCGTCGAACTGGCCGCGCGGTGAGGCGGCGGCCTGCCGGCGAAGGGCTTCGCGGTCCAGGCCCGTCCGGCGGTCGAGGGCCTCGGCGACCGCGCGGGCCGCGGGCGCGTAGTGCTCGTAGGTTTCCTCGTTCTCGACGTCGAGGATGCCGGGGGCGATCTTGTCGACACCGGTCGCGCGGATGAAGTCGTCCAGATAGGCGCTGTTGAAGGCCTCGACGAATCCTTCCTCACTGAACTGGATCCACCGGTCCTCGCCGAACGTCTGCGCCGACAGCGCGTACTGCTCCTGCGCGTGGGCGCCACGCCGGACGTCGGGAATCGCGAAATGCGCGTTCTCGTGCAGGACGATCCCCATCGCCAGCCGGAACCGCCGCAGCGTCTGCGCGTCGTGTTGCTGGCCCGCGCTGTCGAACATCTCCTTCAGCGGTTGCACGACGTGCTTGTTGTGCAGGTGCATCGTGCCGTTCCAGTCGGCGATGCCACCCATGTTCTTGGTCTCGGTGAGCTTCTCCGAGTGGGCCGACTGCCCGGCGCCGGTGAGCCGCAGGACGGCGTCCCGGGCGTCCTTGGTCAGGAACTGGATCAGCCGCGGGTGGTCGTGTTCCTGCCGCAGCGCGGCGATCTCGGTCGCCATGGCGTCGATCGACGTGTAGCCGGCCATGGCATTGGTCTGCATCCGCTCTTGGTCGCTGCCGGTCGCGGTGTCGACCACCGCCAGGTGAGCGTCGAGGCTGCGCTCGATCCGGGCCCGGGCGGCCTCCTGGCCGTCGGGCGGGACCAGGAACTCGAGATAGTCGTTCTCGTACTGCGGACGGCTGAAGTAGGCGACCCGCTGATCGGCGGGATACTGCAGCAACTTGTCGTAGACCTCGTCGTTCTCCCAGCCCCAACGCTCGGCCAGCTGCATGCCCAGACCGGTGGCCGCGGCGGTCTCGTTCAGGAACTCGGCCGGCGCCTTAGCGGCCTTCAATCCGGGAACGGCGTCCGCCAGGCCGGTCCGGTCGAGGAAGTCGTTGAGGTTCCGCCGCGCCCACAGCTCGGACAGCCCTCGGTCGAGGACGCGGGCGGTGACGTTGGTTGCCGCCGGCCCCGGTTCTCCGGCGCCGGCGCGCCTGATCAGCCGGTTGTGCTCGCGGAGCAAGGCCTGCAGGGCGCCGCGGTAGCGGCTTAGGTCGGCTTCGGAGCGGCCGCTCCCGTTCGCGAACAGCTCCTGGAGGTCGCGATGCTGGGCGTCGGTGATGGCGATCCGGCCGGTGAAGTTCGTCCGCCGGGCCCAGGGGACCATCGACATGGTCGTCGCGGCGGCGGAACCCATCAACGCGTCGTACGACCGGACACCTTGCTCCGACACGGACTGTACCTCCAGGGACTACGGCTGTTGCGCGAACCGTAGCCCCCGGAGGGGGCGAGCTCAGGCGGAGTGGACGAGCACCGGGCGCGGTGCGGGCGCTAGCGTGAGGAGGTCGAGGCCGGCGACGCCGTACCGGAGCAGGATGAGCCGCGCGACCTCGGCGCTGACGCCGAGCGGGCGCGAGACCGCTACCGCTCCGGCCTTGCGGGCGGTCGTCTCGGCGCGGTCCGGGAGGACGCCGGGGGCCAGGAACAGCGAGCCGACGGCGACGTGCCGCCGTCCCTCCAGCCGCCACTGCAGGACGGCCTCGGCCGGCGACGGCGACGCGGCGCAGACGAACGCGGCGGTCACCGGCAGCTTGTGCCGCTGACCCCAGAGGCGGGCCAGGCGGGTCACGCTGGCGTTGGCCTGCGGGTCGCTCGACCCGGCGGCGGCCAGGACGAGCGCGTCCAGCTCCCGCACGCGACCGTCCTTGAGCTCGGCGCGCATCCGCCGGTCCAGGACGTCGAGCAGCGAGTCGTCGTAGCCGAGGACGTCGGACGCGATGATCCGCAGGTTCGGGAAGCGGCTGCGCGACTCGTCGATGACGGCCGGGACGTCGATCCGCGCGTGGTACGCCGACGACAGCAGCAGCGGCAGGACGACGACCTCCTCCACGCCCTCGGCGGCGAGCTTGCCGATCACCTGGTACGGCGTGGGCGGGCAGTGGTCGAGGAAGGAGGCTTCGATCCGCAGGTCGTCACGCATCTCGCGCAGGCACTTCACGAGCGAGTGGACGGTGGCGGCCGAGCGCGGGTCGCGGCTGCCGTGGGCGAGGATCACGAGAGCTGGAGCAGTCACAGCAGTTCCCCTTCTTCGTCGTCGATCATGCCTGCGGCCAGCGTCCACCCGTCGTGGGCGTCGATCAGCAGGAAGGATCCAGTGATGTTGTTACTGGAGTACGGGTCGGCGGCCAGCGGTGCGGCGATTTTGAGCTGCACCTTGCCGATGTCGTTCAGGTCGAGCCCGGCGGCGTCGATGACGCCGAGCGTGGCCAGATCGAGCACCCCGGTGATCTTGGTGACGATCGCCTGGGCCGTGGTGGTGGTGTGTTTGATCAGCAGCCGGGCGCCCACGGTCAGCGGGCGGTCCGAGAGCCAGCACACGGTGGCGGACAGTTCCCGGCGGGTGCCGGGGGAGGATTCGGCCGCGACGATGACCGAGCCGCGGGCGACGTCCAGGTCGTCGGCGAGGCGGACGGTGACGGCTTCGCCGGCGACCGCGGTGGGTCGTTCGGCGACGGCCGTGGCGGTGGCCGACACGACCGGGCGGTCGATGCCGGCGACCGTCGTCCGGCGCCCGGCGGGGAGGACGATGACCGGGTCGCCGACCGTGACGGTGCCGGAGGCAACGGTTCCGGAGTAGCCGCGGTAGTCGCGGTACTCGTCGTCGGTCTGCGGGCGGATGACGTACTGGACCGGGAAGCGCAGCGGCTGGGCCGAGGTGTCGGTCCGGCCGTTCGCGTTCTCGAGGACGTCGAGCAGGGTCGGGCCGTCGTACCAGGCGGTGGCCGTGGACGGGGTGACGATGTTGTCGCCGACGAGCGCGGAGACCGGGATCGTGCGCAGGTCGGCGATCTCGAGCTGGTCGGCGAGCTGTTGGACCTCTTTGGCGATACCGGTGTAGACGGCCTCGTCGTAGCCGACCAGGTCGATCTTGTTGACCGCGAGGACGACGTGCGGGACGCGCAGCAGGCCGGCGACGGCCAGGTGCCGGCGGGTTTGTTCGAGGACGCCGTGGCGGGCGTCGACGAGGATGATGACCACGTCGGCGGTGGAGGCGCCGGTGACGGTGTTGCGGGTGTACTGCACGTGGCCGGGGCAGTCGGCCAGGATGAACGAGCGCTTGTCGGTCGCGAAGTACCGGTAGGCGACGTCGATCGTGATGCCCTGCTCACGTTCGGCGCGCAGGCCGTCGGTGAGCAGCGCGAAGTCGAAGTCGCCGCCGCGGGCTTCGGAGACGGTTTTCACGTGCGCGATCTGGTCGGCGAGGATCGCCTTGCAGTCGTGCAGGAGCCGGCCGACCAGGGTGGATTTGCCGTCGTCGACCGACCCGGCGGTGGCCAGGCGAAGGAGGGTGCTCATCAGAAGTACCCCTCTCGTTTGCGGTCTTCCATGGCGGCCTCGCTGGCCCGGTCGTCGGCGCGGGTCGCGCCGCGTTCGGTGATGGTGCTGGCCGCGACCTCGATCACGACCTCGGCGGCGGTGGTCGCGTCGGAGGCGACCGCGCCGGTGCAGGACATGTCGCCGACGGTCCGGTAGCGGACGGTGCGCTCGGCGACGGTCTCGCCGCCGCGCGGCTGCGAGTAGGGGCCGACGGCAAGCAACATGCCGTCCCGCTCGAACACCGGCCGCTGGTGGGCGTAGTAGATCGAGGGCAGCGGGATGTTCTCGCGGGCGATGTAGTTCCAGACGTCCAGCTCGGTCCAGTTGGACAGCGGGAAGACGCGGACGTGCTCACCCGGCTTGTGCTTGCCGTTGTAGAGCGACCACAGCTCCGGGCGCTGGTTGCGCGGATCCCACTGGCCGAACTCGTCGCGCAGGCTGAAGATCCGTTCCTTGGCCCGGGCGCGTTCCTCGTCGCGCCGGCCGCCGCCGAACACGGCGTCGAACCGGTGCGCGTTGATCGCGTCCAGCAACGGAACAGTCTGCAGCTGATTCCGCGTCCCGTCCGACCGCTCCCGAAGCCGGCCGTCCGCGAGGTAGGTCTCGACCTCGGCGACCTCGAGCCGCAGCCCGAGCTGAGCCACGACGGAGTCGCGGTAGGCGAGGACCTCGGGGAAGTTGTGCCCGGTGTCCACATGCAGCAAGGTGAACGGCACCCCGGCCGGCGCGAAGGCCTTCCGCGCCAGGTGCAGCATCACGATCGAGTCCTTGCCGCCTGAGAACAGAATGACCGGACGCTCGAACTCGGCTGCCACCTCACGGAAAACGAAGATGGACTCGCTCTCGAGTGCGTCCAGCTCGGTCACCGTTTGCGTGGACAGGGGAGCCTCCAATGTGGCGGTCATGTGTGGAGCCCGCATTCGACCTTGCCCGTGCCGGACCAGCGGCCGGAGCGGGGGTCTTCGCCGGGTGCGACGCGTTGGGTGCACGGCTCGCAGCCGATCGAGGGGTAGCCGTCGTACTGGAGCAGGTTGACCAGTACGCCGTTGTCGCTGATGTAGGCATCCAGGTCGTCCTGGGTCCACGGCGCGATCGGGTTCAGCTTGACCATGTCGCGCTTCTCGTCGTACTCGACCAGCGGCGTGTTGGCGCGGGTCGGCGCCTCCTCGCGGCGGATGCCGGTGACCCAGGCCTTGTAGTGCGACAGGTGCCGGTTCAGCGGTTCGACCTTGCGCAGCGCGCAGCACTGGTCCGGACGGCGCTCGTACAGCTTCTCGCCGTATTCGGCGTCCTGCTCCGCGACGGTCTGCAGCGGCGTGCCGTTGATCAGGTTGATCGGGAGCATCTGGGCGACGGCGTCCCGGGTGCCGATCGTCTCGACGAAGTGGTAGCCGGTGTCGAGGAAGAGCACGTCCACGCCCGGGGCCGCCTCGGCCGCCAGGTGGGGGAGTGCGCCGTCCGCCATTGACGCGGTCACGACCAGCTCGTCGCCGAACGTCTCCCGCGCCCAGGCCAGCACCTCCTGCGGGGAGGCGTCGCCGAGCCGGGCGTTGGCCTCCTCGGCGAGCGACTTCAGGTCCGTACTCATTCGACACTCACCCGCAACCCGATCATCTTGAGCGAGAACACCCGTGCGCACGGCCGGCACTCCCAAGCACCATGGCCCTCTTCCGACGGACGAAGGTCCTCGTCCCCGCAGTACGGGCAGTACAGCGGTGCAGCGCGCTCGCTCATCGTCGTCCTCGCTTCGCTCCGGGCGCCGATGTTCCATGGCTGTATTGGATGGTGAACTCGCTTCGCTCCTTCACTGGAGGGCCTCCTGATCCGCACGGGTGGCCCACTGGGCGAAACGCTCGCCCTCGTTGCGCTCCTTCAGGTAGTTCTGGGTGACGCGCTCGACGTAGTCGGTGAGCTCGTCCGACGTCACCTTGTGACCGCGCAGCTTGCGGCCGAAGCCGGCGTCCAGCCCGAGGCCGCCGCCGAGGTGCACCTGGTAGCCGGGCACCTGGTTGCCGTCGGCATCGAGGACAAGCTGGCCTTTGAGCCCGATGTCGGCGACCTGGATCCGGGCGCAGGAGTTCGGGCAGCCGTTGACGTTGACGGTGATCGGGACGTCGAGGTCCGGGATCCGCTCCTCCAGCTCGTCGATCAGCTGCGCCGCGCGGGCCTTGGTCTCGACGATCGCCAGCTTGCAGAACTCGATGCCGGTGCAGGCCATCGTGTTCCGCCGCCAGGCCGACGGCCGGGCCTGGAAGCCGAGCGCGTGCAGAGCCGTCACCAGCGACTCGACCTTCGACTCCTCGACGTCGAGCACGATCAGCTTCTGCTGCGCGGTGGTGCGGATCCGGTCCGAGCCGTGCGCGGCGACGACGTCCGCGACCTCGGCCAGCTTGCTGCCGGACACCCGGCCGACGACCGGCGCGACGCCGACGAAGTACTTGCCGTCCTTCTGCTGGTGGACGCCGACGTGGTCGCCCTGGACGGCGGGGATCTCCGGCGCCGGGCCGTCGATCAGCGGGCGCTTCAGGTACTTGGTCTCGAGGATCTCGCGGAACTTATCGACTCCCCAGTCGGCGACCAGGAACTTGATCCGGGCCCGCGTCCGCAGCCGGCGGTAGCCGTAGTCGCGGTAGATGCTGCAGATCCCCCACCAGGCCTCGTGCACCTCCTCGAGCGGGACCCAGGCGCCGAGCCGCTGCGCGAGCATCGGGTTGGTCGACAGGCCGCCGCCGACCCAGACGTCGAAACCGGGACCGTGCTCGGGGTGCACCACGCCGACGAACGCGATGTCGTTCACCTCGGGGACGACGTCGTGTGACGGGTGCCCGGTCATCGCGGTCTTGAACTTGCGCGGCAGGTTGGAGAACTCGGTGGTGCCGATGTACTTCTCGACGATGTCGTCGATGGCCGGGGTCGGATCGATGATCTCGTCCGCGGCGATCCCGGCGACAGGGGAGGAGATGATGACGCGCGGCACGTCACCGCAGGCCTCGGTGGTGTAGAGGCCGACCGCCTCCAGCTTGTTCCAGATCGCCGGGATGTCCTCGACCCGGATCCAGTGCAGCTGGATGTTCTGCCGGTCGGTGATGTCGGCGGTGTCGCGGGCGTAGGTCGTGGAGACCTCGGCGATCACCCGCAGCTGCTCGGTGGTGAGCTGGCCGCCCTCGATCCGGACCCGGAGCATGAAGTACTTGTCGTCCAGCTCCTCGGGCTCCAGCGTCGCGGTCTTGCCGCCGTCGATCCCGGGCTTGCGCTGGGTGTAGAGGCCCCACCAGCGGAACCGGCCGCGCAGGTCGGCCGGGTCGATCGAGTCGAACCCGCGGTGCGCGTAGACGTTCTCGATCCGGGCCCGGACGTTCAGGCCGTCGTCGTTCTTCTTGTTCTCCTCGTTCTTGTTCAGGGGCTCGCGGTAGCCGAGCGCCCACTGACCCTCGCCCTTGCCCTTACGCGGGCGGACGGGTTTGCGGGGAGTGCCGGTCTGGGGGGAAGCGACGCCAGTCATCCGGAACGGTGTCCTTGTCCTAGAGACAGGTGCGCCCGCGGAAGGCTAGCTCGAAGCGTCGTCGATTCGACCCGGTCTGCGCGGCGCGCACCCAGCAGATGTTCGAGCGGGGTGGCTGTCAGAGCATCGAAGGACGACAGATGGCGCTGCGCATCCGCCCGAGGTCGACGTGAATGCGACCTACGAGGTGGGTGGACTGGGCAGCGAGCATGTCAACAAGAGTCAGCGGGAACGGCTGACAAATCAACTCCCAATCCTGCATCGCGAGACGTCATCTCACGATATGGCTAACCCGACCAGTCTGGTGGGGATTCTTCCACGCTCGCGACACGGTGGGCAATCAGGCTTGTACAAGAGATCTTGTCTAACTACCCTGGAGCGTATGCCGACCGAAAATCGCCGTCCCGCCGGAGCCTCCCGACTCCAGGCGGTCGACCATCCGTTACGCCGCAAGCTGCTGGGCCTGCTCGGTGTCGAGGGCCCGGCCACCGCCTCGATCCTGGCCGCCCGGACGGGGGAGATGGTCGGCAACATCAGCCATCACCTCAAGGTACTGAAGACCGCGGGGGTGATCGAGGAGGTCCCCGAGCTCGCCAAGGACAAGCGGGAGCGCTGGTGGCGCAGTGCGCTGACGTCGTACGCGTGGCCGGTCGCCGCCGCCGAGCCCGGCGCCGAGATGATCGCCGCGGTCGCCGAGGAGAGCAACGTCACGTACCGGGCCGGCCTGGTCCGGGACTGGTTCACCCGCCGTGAGGAGTACGGCGAGGAGTGGATCGAGTCCGCGTTCTCGATCGACGTCTGGCTGCGGCTGACGCCGGCCCGGCTGGCCGAGCTGCGGGAGCGGTTACAGGACGTGTTGGAGGAGTACGTCGACGACCCGTCGACCGAGCCCGAGACCCGCCCGGTCTACGTCTTCGCCCAGGGGTTACCCGCCCAGCCCTGAGCTCCGAACAGCTCGGCGCGACCTCTGTACGGCGCGGCCCGGATGAGCTATTTTCCCCGAAATGACAGGAAACTTTCCTGTCAATTATCGAGGAGGCGGGCGTGTGAGGGCGTTGCTCCGGGTGGGGTCGGTCGTGGTCGCGACCGGGTTGGTGCTGGGGGTTACCGGACCGGCACAGGCGGTGACGGACAGTGGTGCGGTCCGGGTGAATCAGCTCGGGTACGGCGCGTTCGCCGGTAAGGCGGCGTACGTGCTGAGTCAGGGCGCGGCGGCCGGCCGGCGGTTCCAGGTCGTGGACGCGCGCGGCCGGCGGGTGCTGACCGGGAAGGTCGGTGCCGAGCTGGGGGAGTGGAACGGGAAGTACCAGCACGTCTACGCGCTGGATCTGTCCCGGCTGTGGGTGCCGGGGAAGTACCGGGTCGAGGTGCCCGGGGTGGCGACGTCGCCGGAGTTCGTCGTCCGGGCCGACGGCGACGGGCTGGCGACGTCCGCGCGGGACAAGGCGGTGAACTTCTTCACCGAGCAGCGCGACGGCGCGGACGTTGTCCCGGGCGCGCTGCAGCGCAAACCCGCGCATCTGACCGATCGCGCCGCGCAGGTCTACGAGCTCCCGACCTTCGCCGGGCCGGACACCGACCAGACGGTCGGCGAGCTGCGGCGGATCGGCGGGCCGGTCGACGTCGAGGGCGGCTGGTACGACGCCGGCGACTACCTCAAGTTCACTCATATCGCGGCGTACTCGGAGACGATGCTGTGGGCATCGGCCCGGGATGCGCGACGGCCGGACCGCAAGTTGCTGAAAGAGGCCCGGCACGGGCTGAAGTGGCTGGACAAGATGTGGGACGAGCGGTCGAAGACCCTCTACATCCAGGTCGGCGTCGGCACCGGCAACGCCGAGGGCACTTTCATCGGCGACCACGACATCTGGCGGCTGCCCGAGCAGGATGACCACCTGACCGACCCGTCGGAGCGCCACCTGCGCAATCGGCCGGTCTTCCGCGCGGCGGCGCCCGGTCAGCCGATCAGCCCGAACCTGGCCGGCCGGACGGCGGCAGCCTTCGCGCTCGCGGCGCAGGTCGAGGCCGCGACCGATCGCAAACTCGCGCGTAAGCACCTGGAGACCGCGGCGCAGATCTTCGCGCAGGCCAAGACCACGAATGTCGGTCAGCTGACGACGTCGCTCCCGTTCGCGTTCTACCCGGAGTCGACGTGGCGCGACGACCTCGAGCTGGGCGCGACCCAGCTGGCCCTGGCGGCACAGCGGCTCGGCGATCGGCGCGCCGCGGGCTTCGTGCGGCAGGCGGCGTACTGGGCCGATCAGTACCTGCAGCATGAGGCCGGCGGTGACACGCTCAACCTGTACGACGTGAGCGCGCTCGCCCATGCCGACCTGATCCGGGCCGCGCGGTCCGACCGGCGGCTGGTCGCGAAGCTGACCGGCGACCTGCGGGCGCAGCTCGAGATCGGCGCTCAGCGGGCCGCGAAGGACCCGTTCCGCGCCGGTGCGCGGTACGACAACTTCGACGCCGTCCCACACACCTTCGGGCTCGCGGCCACCGCGCGCCTCTACCGCAAGGTGACCGGCGACCGCCGCTACGACGCCTTCGGCGCGCAGCAACTCGACTGGGCGTTCGGCGCGAACGCGTGGGGCGTCTCGTTCATGGTCGGCGTCGGCGACAACGGCAAACGCTGCCCGCATCACCAGATCGGCAACATCCTCGGCCGCGAGGTCGTCGGCGCCGTCGTCAACGGCCCGAACTCGGCCGGCCTCTTCGAAGACGGCCTCGGCGGTCACCTCGACGGCATGGCCCCGTGCCCGGCCGACGGCGTCGACAAGTACGAGGAGTTCACCGGCCGGGGCTCCCGCTACGTGGACGACGTCCGCTCCTGGCAAGCCTCGGAGCCGGCCGATGACTTCGCCGCCATCGCGGTCTACGCGCTGACGCGCTAGCCCTCATTGGAACAGGCGCCACCGAGGTGATCGGCCTCGGTGGCGCCGACCGGGGGAGCGGGGTGAGCCGCGAGGCGGCTCCTGGTGTAGTGGGGGAGCCGAGGAAGCGCCGGTCCGCTCTGGCGAGGAATCCGAAAGGCCGATGCAGGAGCCTCCCAGGTGGGGATTTCTTTGCAATCGATCTTGTACAAGAGTTCTTGTCTAATCGCCAAGGCGAAAATCGCCGTTTTCAAGGGAAAGCAAAGGGCCGCCACGTGGCCGGTTACTAGGGTTGCGGGGGTGGAGACGGCTGGGGAAATCGCGGCGGGGGTTCGGGGTGGGCACCGAAGTGCGGTCGAGGTGGTTAAGGAGGCGTTGGAGGCGGCTCGGCAGCTGGATCCGGTGCTGCATTTCCTCGAGGAGCTGGACGAGGTCGGCGCGCTACGTGCGGCGCGAGCGGTCGAAACCGGCGCTCTGGCTGGGGTTCCCTTCCTGGTGAAGGCGCGGACGCCGGCCGGGTCGCCGATCGTGCGGCGGTTGGTCGCGGCGGGTGCGGTCCCGATCGGGACGGCGACGCGGGCGCGGCCCGGGCCGGGGTCGCAGACATACGGATGGAACGGCCGCGAGTACACAGCGAACCCCTGGGACGTGACCCGGACGCCGGGTGGCTCGACGGCTGGGGGAGCGGCGGCGGTCGCGGCCGGGGTCGTGCCGCTGGCGACTGGCGGCGACAGCGGCGGTTCGCTGCGGATCCCGGCCGCGTTCTGCGGCCTTGTGGGTTTCAAAGGCACTTTCGGCCGTGTCCCGCGCGCGGCAGGCCGCGGTTTCGGTGGGCTGACGACCGCCGGCGTGCTCGGCGCGGATCTGGACGACGTGATCCTCGCGACGAGCATCGTCAGCGGTCCCGACCGTCTCGACCCGACAGCGTTACCGCATTGGCCGATCCCGCCGCGCTCCGACAGATCGTGGCGCGTCGCCTACCGCCCGACCCTCGGCGTCCACCCCTCCGACCCGGACGTCGATCGCGTCGTCCGTGATCGCCTCCGACTGCTCGACGTGATCGACGTACCGCTCCAGCTGGAGCCGACCGACGACGCCTGGCACGTGCTGTCCACCTTGGACGCCGGCCGCGGCGTCCAGACGTCCGCGGTGCGCCGGGCGCGCGAGGTCCGCGATCGCAACAACACCGCGCTGGCCGACCTGTTCGACGTCGTCGACGCGCTGATCACGCCGACCACGCTGACTGTTGCCCACCGCAACGGTCAGCACGATGAACAGATCGTGGTCGGTGACCCGTGCTGGGCGTTCAACGTCACCGGCCACCCGGCGGTCAGCATCCCCGTCGGTCTTCTCGACGGTCTACCGGTCGGAGCGCAAGTCGTCACCAAGCACCACGACGATGCGACCGCGCTGGCGATCGCCCGGCAACTACGCGTCGAGCTGCCCCGCCCGCCGATCTACTTCTAGCGCGGGTGTTTGGCGCGCCATTCCTTCATGGTCTGCTCGAGATCACCGTGGATGAACGTGATGAAGTCCGCGGCTTCGGAGAGCCGCCGGCCGACGACGGTGTCGTCACCGAAGAGCTCGGCCCCGGCGGCGCTGCTCGCGGCCCAGTCTGTCAGCGCCGCGTTGCGCCGCTCCACGATGGCGGCGAACACGTCCTCGCGGATCCGGTAGTGGTCCTTGCGGGAGCCCGGCATCCGTTCGCGGCTGATGAACGACATCTGGATCAGCTGCCGGACGGCGCCCGACACCGCGGGCTGGCTGATCTTGAGTGTGTCGGCCAGCTCAGCCGCGGTCATCGTTCCGTTCGGGCTGACCAGCATCCGGCCCATCACCCGCGCGGACATGGTCGGGACCCCACTGTTGGCCATCACCCCGGCGAAGCGTTCGACGTACTGACTGACTTCTTCCGGGGTGGGCGCCATAGTTGAACTTTACGCGAGCTCGAGGCCCGGGTAGAGCGGGTGCTTGTCGAGCATCTCGGCCGAGGCCGCGCGGGTCTTGTCGGCGACGCCGTCCCCGAGCGTGTACTTCGCCTTGGACGGCGCACCGGCCGCGGTCGTGGTCGGCGTGGTCGCGGACAGGACGTCGACGATCAGCTCGGCGACCTTGTCGAACTCGTCGGCGCCGAAGCCGCGCGTGGTCAGCGCCGGGGTGCCGATCCGGACGCCGGAGGTGTACCAGGCGCCGTTCGGGTCGCGGGGGACGGCGTTGCGGTTGGTGACGATGCCGGCGTCCAGCAGGGCGGACTCGGCCTGGCGGCCGGTGATGCCGTACGACGAGACGTCGAGCAGGACGAGGTGGTTCTCGGTGCCGTCGGTGACGAGCTTGACGCCGCGCTTCATCAGCCCCTCGGCGAGCGTGACGGCGTTGTCGGCGACGGCCTGGGCGTAGGTCTGGAACTCCGGCTGGCGGGCCTCGGCCAGCGCGACGGCCTTGGCAGCCATGGTCTGGCTGAGCGGACCGCCGAGGACCATCGGGCAGCCGCGGTCGACGGAGTCGGCGTACTCGGGCTGGCACAGGACCATGCCGCCACGCGGGCCGCGCAGCGACTTGTGCGTGGTCGTGGTGGTGACGTGCGCGTGCGGGACCGGGTCGAAGTCGCCGGTGAAGACCTTGCCCGCGACCAGACCGGCGAAGTGCGCCATGTCGACCATCAGCGTCGCGCCGACCTCGTCGGCGATCTCGCGCATCTTGGCGAAGTTCACCTTGCGCGGGTACGCCGAGTACCCGGCGATCAGCACCAGCGGCTTGAACTCGCGCGCGGCCGCGGCGACCTGGTCGTAGTCGAGCAGGCCGGTCTCGGGGTCGGTGCCGTAGGAGCGCTGGTTGAACATCTTGCCGGAGATGTTCGGGCGGAAGCCGTGGGTGAGGTGGCCGCCGGCGTCCAGGGACATGCCGAGCATGCGCTGGTCGCCGAGCGCCTTGCGGAGCTTGTTCCAGTCCTCTTCGGACAGGTCGTTGACGTGCTTGGCGCCGACCTCGGCGAGCGCGGGGGACTCGATCCGCTGCGCGAGGATCGCCCAGAAGGCGACCAGGTTGGCGTCGATCCCGGAGTGCGGCTGGACGTAGGCGTGCGGCGCGCCGAACAGGGCCTTCGCGTGGTCGGCGGCGGTCTGCTCGACGGTGTCGACGTTCTGGCAGCCGGCGTAGAAGCGGTGGCCGACGGTGCCTTCGGCGTACTTGTCGGACAGCCAGTTGCCCATCGTGAGCAGGGTGGCGGGGGAGGCGTAGTTCTCACTCGCGATCAGCTTCAGCGAGGAGCGCTGGTCGGCCAGCTCGGCCTTGATCGCGCCGGCGATGGTCGGCTCGACGGAGGCGATCACCTCGAGCGCGTTCTGGTAGGCCGCGGAGGCCTTGGCGGCGTCGAAGGGTTGAGTCATCGTTGTCTCTCCTGCGGTTGCAGTGGGTCGAAGGCACCCAGGCGCACGGTGCCGACGGTCTTCGCTCCCCGGTGGTTCTCCACCTTCAGCGCGCCAGTCGCTTCGCGCTCACCCTATCGTGCGCTCGACGATGTCCTGGAACGGCGTCGTCCGTGGAAGTGTCCCGAAGACGCCGCCCCAGGCGCCGCCCAGCCGGGAGCCCACGAACGCGTCCGCGACGGCGGGTGTCGAGTGTCGAATCAGTAGCGATGCCTGCAGGCACAGCGCCATCCGCGCGGCCAGTCGGCGCGCGCCCGCTTCGCCGATATCAGCCAGGCCTTGCAGGACGTCGGTCACCGCCGCGTCCAGCCGCTGGTCGGCCCCGCTCACCGTGCCCATTTCCATCAGCCAGGCTTCCAGCGACTCCGGCTTCCGCAGTGCCCGGAGCACATCGAGCGCGTTGACGTTCCCCGAGCCTTCCCAGATCGAGTTCAACGGCGACTCGCGGTAGAGCAGCGGCATCCCCGACTCCTCCACGAAGCCGTTGCCGCCCAGACACTCCAGCGCTTCCGCGACCAGGAACGAGGTCCGCTTCGTCACCCAGAACTTCGCGAGCGGCAGGGCGATCCGCCGAAAAGCCGTCTCTTGCTGATCCCCACCGACGGAGGCGTCGACGGCGGCGGCCAGGCGCATGGCGAGGGCGGTGGCGGCTTCGCTTTCGATGGCCAGGTCGGCGAGGACGTTCTGCATGGCGGGTTTGTCGGCGAGGAGGCCGCCGAAGGCGGAGCGGTGTCGGGTGTGCCAGACGGCTTCGACGAGGGCTCGGCGTTGGAGGGCGGCTGAGCCCAGGACGCAGTCGAGGCGGGTGGCGGCGACCATTTCGATGATGGTGCGGACGCCGGCGCCTTCGGGGCCGAGTCGGTGGCCGACGGTGGAGTGGAACTCGACTTCGCTGGAGGCGTTGGAGCGGTTGCCGAGTTTGTCCTTGAGGCGTTGCAGGGCGAAGGTGTTGCGGTTGCCGTCGGCAAGAACGCGGGGGACGACGAAGCAGGTGAGCCCGTCGGGCGCCTGGGCGAGGACGAGGAACAGGTCGACCTGCGGCGCGGAGCAGAACCACTTGTGCCCGTCGAGCAGGTACTCGTCGTCGCCGCCGGACGGCGTGGCGGTGGTCAGGTTGGCGCGCACGTCGGAGCCGCCCTGCTTCTCGGTCATCCCCATCCCGGCCAGGACGCCGCGCTTGGCCGCGCCCGGCAACCGGCGTACGTCGTACTCGGTCGAGGCCAGTCGCGGCGCCCACTCGGCGGCCAGCGCCGGCGATGCCTGGAGGGCGGGGACGGCGGCGTACGTCATCGAGATCGGGCAGCTGTGGCCGGGCTCGACCTGGGACCAGACGTAGAACCCGGCGGCACGGGTCAGGTGCGGGTTCGGCCGGGTGCTCGTCCAGGGCGCGGCCTGGAGGCCGAAGCCGACGGCGCGCTCCATCAGCCAGTGCCACGACGGGTGGAAGTCGACCTCGTCGATGCGGTGCCCGTAGCGGTCGTGGGTGCGCAGGGCGGGTGGGTGCTGGTTGGCCGGGAGAGCGTGGGAGAGCGCTTCCTCCGATCCCGCGAGCGCTCCGATCCGGGTGAGTTCCGGGTCGGCGGCGAGGTCGGCGTAGGGCCGCAGCGCGTCGCCGAGCGGCGCGTCGCGGGTGAAGAAGTTCACGCCGTGCAGTGGGGGAGCCTGGTTCGTTACAGCGTTTGGGTCCGCCATATCAGTACGGTAAGCGGTATGGCGCGTTCAGGGGCAGGACCCAGCAGTGGGAGCTCCCTCTCATTGGCATGGGTCCGGAAGATCCCCACGACGACGTGGCGGCTGATCACCCAGACGGTCGGGGTGTGTCTGCGCTACCGCGTCACCGGGCTGGCCGCGGAGGGAGCGTTCTTCGCGATTCTCTCGCTGCCGCCGCTGATCTTCGGGCTGGCCGGCAGTATCGGTTTCATCGCGACGCGGTACTTCCAGGTCGAGACGATCGAGGAGATCAAGCTCCAGATCGCGGAGCTCGCGCAGAGAGCGCTCACCGACGACTCTGTGAACAGCGTGATCGTCCCGACGCTGAACCAGGTCCTGAACGGCGGCCGCCCGGATGTGATCTCGATCGGTTTCGTGCTCGCGCTGTGGTCGGGCAGCCGGGCGCTGAACGTGTTCGTCGACACGATCACGATCATGTACGGGATGGGCGGTAAGCGCGGGATCGTCCGGACGCGCGCGCTGTCGTTCACGCTGTACTGCGTCGCGCTGGTGATCGGCGTGATCGTGCTGCCGCTGGTGCTGGCCGGGCCGGACGCGGTGGACGCGATCCTCCCGGCGCGGCTGGACTTCCTGAACCAGCTGTACTGGCCGGTCGTGACGATCCTGTCCGCGGGCTTCCTGAACACGCTCTATCACGTGTCGGTGCCGGTCCGGACGCCGTGGGTGTCGGATCTGCCGGGCTCGTTCCTGGCGCTGTCGATCTGGATCCTGGGCAGCTTCGTGCTGCGCTGGATCCTGCAGAGCACGGTCGGCGGGACGTCGATCTACGGGCCGCTGGCGGCGCCGATCGCGGTGCTGATGTGGTTGTACATGACGGCGATCGCCGTCCTGATCGGGGCGGCACTGAACGCGGTCGTGAACCGGCTCTGGCCGGCGCGTAAGCGGGAGCCCGCGCTGCCGCCGCTCGAGGGCGAGCGGGAGCCGGTGATGAAGGCCGAGGCGGAGCCGCACCACGAGCTGACGCCGGTCGAGGAGGACACCCGGCCGGAGGTCGCGGCGGCGGAGTCGATCGAGCGGCTGGCCGAGCCGGTCGAGTCCGAAAATCCGGTGCGCACGACGAACCCGACGACATAGGCTGAGGGCATCGCGACTACCGGTTGTCGAACTTCTGGAAGGGAGGCACTGCCATGAGCCACTTACCGGCCGCACGGGCCGTGGTCTCCCTTACTGTCCGTCCGCTGAGCTGATCTCGCGGCCGGACCCTCCGAAAGGTTCGCCGCATGTCTTCCACACTTCAGGCTCTGGGGCTCGACAGTTCCACGGCCGATGTCTTGCAGTCTTCCCCGGCCGAGCTGGTGCCGGGTCGCGTCGCCCGGGTCGACAAGGGCCTGGCGACGGTTCTGACCGAGGACGGTCCCGTCCGCGCGACGTGGTCGGGTGCGTTACTCGGCGCCATCGCGGGTGATCCGCACGCGATGCCCTGCACCGGGGACTGGGCACTACTCCGGCGCTGGCCGGACGACCGGATCACGGTGGAGTCGCTGCTGCCCCGGCGGACGGCGATCGTCCGCGCCGAGGCGAGCGGTACGTCGAAGGGCCAGGTGCTGGCCGCGAACGTCGATGTCGTCGCGATCGTGGTCGGTCTGCATCCGGAGCCGAACATCGGCCGGATCGAACGTTTCCTCGCGCTCGCGTGGGAGAGCGGCGCACGGCCCGTCGTCGTCCTCACCAAGTCCGACCTGGTCGGCGACGGCGAGGCAATCGCCGAGGACGTGGCGATAGCCGCGCCAGGCGCCGACGTACTGCTCTGCAGTACAGCGACCGGCGAGGGCGTCGACGCCGTCCGCGAGCTAGTCGCCGGCGATGCAACGCTGGCCCTCCTGGGTTCCAGCGGCGCAGGAAAGTCATCCTTGGTGAATGCGCTGGCCGGTGTCGAGTTGCTGGACGTACAGGCAATCCGCGAGGACGGCAAAGGCCGGCACACCTCCGTACGGCGCGAGCTGATCGTCTTGCCATCCGGTGGCGTCGTCATCGATACACCCGGACTCCGGGGAATCGGTCTACAAGACTCGGGCGACGGCCTGGCAGCCGCCTTCCCCGACATCACCTCGCTGGCCGAAGTCTGCAAATTCAAGGACTGCGCACACGAGACAGAACCCGGCTGCGCCGTTCAGGCCGCCCTGGCAGAAGGTTCCCTGCCCTACCGGCGCTACGACAGCTGGGTTCGCCTCCGTCGCGAGGCGGCCTACATGGCGCGCCGCTCGGACGCGCGCCTGCAAGCCGAGACCAAGAAAGAGTGGGTCCGCGCCAGCAAGTCCTACCGCCGCGACTCAAAGCCACGGTTGTAATGACAAAATCGATCCCATGGATCGCGCCGTACTGATCACTGGAGCTTCCCGCGGCATCGGTGCCGCAGCCGCCCGGACTTTCGCCGCGGACGGCGACCGCGTCGCCGTCCACTACGGCTCGTCACGCGCCGCAGCAGAAAAAGTACTCGCCGAGCTCCCAGGCACCGGACACACTCTCGTACAAGCCGACCTCGCAGACGCCGACGCCGTCGAACAAATGGTGAACAACGCCGCAGCCGCCCTAGGCCGAATCGACGTCCTCATCAACAACGCCGGCGTCTACCACTCACACCCCATCCGCGACACCACCTACGCCGAATGGCAGCAAGCCTGGACCGACACCCTCGCCGTCAACCTCCTCGGCCCCGCCAACACCACCTGGTGCGCCCTCCGCCACATGCCCCGCGGCGGCCGCATCATCAACGTCTCCTCCCGCGGCGCCTTCCGCGGCGAACCCAACCAACCCGCCTACGGCGCCTCCAAAGCAGCTCTCGTCTCCTTCACCCAATCCCTAGCCAGAGCCCTAGGCCCAGACGGCATAGCCGTAACCGCCCTAGCCCCCGGCTGGACCACCACCGACATGGCCGCCCAAAACCTATCCGGCCAAGGCCTCACCCGCCGCTCCGCCGAAAGCCCCCTCAACCGAGTAGCCACCCCCACCGAAGTAGCCGCCGCCCTCCACTACCTAGCCTCCCCAGCCGCCGAATTCGCCACCGGCACAGTCCTAGACTTCAACGGCGCCTCCCACCTCCGCATGTAACAACCCCCCAACACACGACCACCAGCAAGTCACCAGCACCGCCCACCCCGCCCCCACCAACGAGCGAAGCGAGTCGTCACCCCCCGACCGCCGCCGCCCAGCGAAGCAGGTAACCAGCGACCGCCCACCCCAGCCACCACCGACGAGCGAAGCAAGTCGTCGGCGAAGCACCCAACCCCGCAACAACAGACGAGCGGCAGCGAGTGATCAGCACCCGCTCAACCCACCCCCCACCAACGAGCGAAGCAAGTTGTCAGCGACCGCCCAACCTGACGCCCACCGACGAGCGAAGCGAGTTGCGGCGTCCACCCACCCCGACCACCGCCGACGAGCGAAGCGAGTTGTCAGGAACCGCGGAAGCCAACCACTGCCGACGAGCGGAGCGAGTTGTCGGCGACTGCTCAACCCAGCCACCGCCGACGAGCGAAGCGAAGTCGTGCGACGAGCGAAGCGAAGTCGTGGGGGGTGCGGGTGGCGAAGCCCCCGCAACGCGGCAAGCGAAGCGCAGCCGCACAAATGACGAAGGCGACCCGGTCTGCGCTCTCCGCAGACATGGGTCGCCTATCGCCTTCGTGGACGATACTGGGATCGAACCAGTGACCTCTTCCGTGTCAGGGAAGCGCGCTACCGCTGCGCCAATCGTCCGAGATTGTTCTCGAGGTGGAGACGGGATTCGAACCCGTGTACACGGCTTTGCAGGCCGTTGCCTCGCCTCTCGGCCACTCCACCAGAGTGGGTTTCCGAGCGGACGACCGGGCTCGAACCGGCGACCTTAACCTTGGCAAGGTTACGCTCTACCAACTGAGCTACGTCCGCACTACAACCGGTTTGGTGTTCTCCGGTGCGAGAAGAACAGTAGCGGATTTTGCCCGCTCCCCAAAACCGGATTCGACCCCGTCCAGAACGAAATTTATTTCCACTCAACACGCCGACGACGCGCTGGTGAAGATGCCCACAACACGGCCGGAACGGACGTGGTCCCGGCCGTGCGGTGAGCCGGCGTCAGTCGACGACCGCGAGCTGCCGGGCCGGGACCAGGAAACGCGAGACGCTCCGCAGCTTCTCGCGGGTTTCTTCCAGCTCGCGCTCGGGTGTGGACTGCGCGACGATGCCCGCGCCGGCCCGCAACCACGTCTTCCCGTCGCGCCGGAAGATGCTGCGCAAGACGAGTGCCGCGTCGATCGCGCCGTCCGGGTCGACGGTCAGGACGGCGCCGCTGTACAACCCGCGTGGTTCGGCCTCGGTACGCCGAATCAACGCACAGGCAGGCGCTTTCGGGATGCCGGACGCCGTCACCGCCGGGAACAGCGCCGCGAAAGCGTCCCAGCTCGTGCGTTCCGGTGTCAGCGATCCGGCGAGCTGTGAGGCCAGATGCTGAACGCTGCCGCGTTCCTTGACGCTCATGAAGTCCTCGACGCGGACCGACGACGGCGTGCAGACGGTCTCCAGCTCGACCGCGGCCAGCCGGACGGAGATCGCGTGCTCAAAGACCTCCTTGGCGTCGCGATACAGCTCGGTACGTCGTTCAAGGTCGGCCGCGTCATCGCCGAAGAACGCGCGCGTCCCGGCCAGCGGTTGCGTCACCACGTGCCCATCGGCGCCGACCTGGACGACGATCTCCGGGCTGAACCCCAAGACCTCCCAGCCGTGCAGTCGCAGCAGGAACGACCGCGCCGGGCTGTTCGCGAGCCGCCCGGTCACATACGTCGTGGCCAGGTCAATGTCCTCCGGCACCGGCACGACCCGCGACAAGATCACCTTGTCCAGCGCCCCGGACCGGATCTCGGCGATGCCGGCCGCAACCTCGGCCTGGTAGCTGTCGGCGTTGAACCGGTCGACATCCACCTCGACCCGATCCGCGGTCGTCTGGATCGCGCCCGGGACAACCGCGTCGGCGAGCCGGGTTTCGAGGACGTCGAGCTCGGCCGGATCCAGGGCCCGCAACAGTGCGACGCCGTCCGCGATCCGCACCTCGCGCCGCGGGATCATCAGCGTGATCGCGTCGGCGGCCGGTACGTCGTCCAGTCCGTGCAGCGCGTACGACAACTCGAACGTCGCCCAGCCGTAGGCGCGCCAGCCTTCGACGTCGACCGCGGCGAGCCGCTCGGACACGATCGGCAGTGGCTCGTCGGTCCGGGCGATCACGGTCGCGTAGGCGCCTTCGCCCCAGCCGATCGCGCCCTGGTTCTCGTAGAGCACGTTCTCTTCGGTCGAGGTGGCCGCGAGGCTCGCGGCCACTTGGAGGGGATCGACCGACAGCTCGATCTGGCGCTCGGCGTATCTCACTGCGCTTCTCCTTGTTTCGGGCGGTTCCAGTAGCCGAGTACGCAGACCTGTTCGCGGGAGAGGCCGCGTTCGTTGACCAGGTGTTTGCGCAGGCTCTGGATCAGCAGGGACTCCCCGCCGCCCCAGACCTGACCGCGGCCGGCGGGGAACTCCAGCGCGCGCACGGTGTCCTCGATCATCGTGCCGACGCCGGGTTCGCGGTCGCCGCGGAAGATCCAGTGCGTCTCGACGGCGCCGAGGTCGAGCTGCTCGGCTTCGTCGCGGACTTCGATGACGGCCGCGGCCCGGAGTCCGTCCGGCAGGGTTTCGGCGATCGCCGCGATCGAGGGCAGTGCGGTCTCGTCGCCGGCGAAGAGGACCCAGTCGGCGCTCGGGTCCGGGACCCAGTGCACGCGGCTGCCGCCGAAGCCGATCCGGTCGCCGGGCTCGGCGACCGCGGCCCAGACTGCCATCCGGCCGTGCTCGCCGTGCAGGAAGAAGTCGGCGGTGAGGCGGTCGCCGTCGAGTTCGCGGATGGTCAGGTTCGCGGTGTGCTGGCGGCCGGCGTCGGCGGGGAAGCGCCAGCGTCCGGTCTCGGGCAGGACGACGTCGTCGGCGTCCTCGGCCGGCCAGATCACGGTGATCGTCTCGGCCGGCTGAAGCGGTTCGAGTGCCGGGGCGTCGACCCGGAAGTGGATCCGGCGCATCAGCGGGGAGAGTTCTTCGGTGGATTCCACCTCGAGGTGGCCGACCGACAGCGGGAAGCGGCGGACGGCGGCCTGGGTCACTGCCGGGCGGCGGGCGATGATCCGGGCGTTGTGCGGGTGCAGCGCGTTGGCGCTGATCAGGGCGTAGATGACTTCGTCGATGAACTTGTCGGCGTCGTCGCCGAGCGCTTCGGCCTGGCTGTGGAAGGCCGCGGCCTTCAGCCCGCGCCGGAGCGCTTCGAGGTCGTTGCCGGCCTCGGGGGTCTGCAGGTCGGTCTCGAGATGCAGGATCTCGAGGCCTTCGGCTTTGAGCAGGTCCGCGACTTCGTCGTGCGGGTGCTGGTAGCTGCTGAAGGGCGCGTCGGCCAGCCGTGATTGCCAGGCCGGTTGCGCGATCACGGAGTTGACGACGTCGCGGAGCGCGAAGCCGTCGGAGCGTAGTTGCGCGCAGCTCCACTGCAGGACGACCAGGCCGCCGGGTGTGGTGGCCCGGGCCATCGCGCGCAGGGCGGTGCCGGCGTCGTGCAGCCAGTGGATCATCCAGGACGAGTGCACGACCTGGAAGCTGTTCGCGGGCAGTGTCAGTTCGTTGGCGTCCTGGACGGATGCTTCGACGGGCAGCCCGGCGCAACGTTCCAGGGTCGCTTCGACCATGGAGGCCGAGTAGTCGTTCGCGACGACCTCGAAGTTGCGGAAGGCCATCGCGTGGGCGAGCTCACCGGAGCCGCATCCCACGTCGGCGAAGCGGCCGCCGGAGTGCAGATGTGCTCCGGCCAGCATGAGCGCTTCGAGGCTGGTCAGGAGCTGACCCGAGTTGCCGGACTGATACGGATCGGCGCGCCACGGGCGGGGACGGTCGGTCACCAGTGATTCTCCTCATAATTAGGTAAGGCTGCCCTAACTATCGATTGACTGAGGACCGGAAAGCAAGGTTAGCCTTACCTATGCTTTCAAAGTCACACGGTCGGGTTGCCCGCGCCGCACTCGCCGTCTCCGCCGTGCTCGCACTCGTCCCGGCCTGTTCCTCCTCCGACGCGGCCACGCCGCCGGACCAGCCCGCCGCGTCGTCGGCGCACTTCCCGGTCACCCTCGACAACGCGTTCGGGACGGCGACGATCAGCAAGAAGCCCGAACGCGTCGTCGTACTCGGCTGGAACGACCTGGCCGTCGCCTCCGCGCTCGGCGCGCCCGTCGTCGGCGCGGTCAAGTACTTCGACCCGGCCGACCCCAACCTGCCCTACGTCAGCACCAAGTACGGCGCCGACGTCCTCGGCCTCGACGCCGCCGAGCTCAACCTGGAGAAGGTCGCGTCGTACCGGCCAGATCTGATCCTGGCCGTCACCAGCAACCAGCTCGACAAGGCCAAGTACGCCAAGCTCAGCGAGATCGCCCCGACCGTCACCTACGTCAAGGGCCTGTACGGCGCGACGATGGAGGAGGAGACCGAGCTGATCGGCAAGGCGCTCGGGACGCCGGACGAGGCCAAGAAGCTGGTCGACGACGCGCACGCGAAGGTCGAGGCGGTCAAGAAGGAACTGCCCGGACTGGCCGGCAAGTCGTACCTGTTCGGTCAGGCCCGGGGGACCGTGCTGCCGCTCGTGGTCGGCAAGGACAACCTGTCCACGAAGTTCATGAACTCGCTCGGCCTGAAGGTTCCGGACGAGTTCGCGAACGCCTCGACCAGCGACCAGCTCGCCCCCGGGACGATCGGGATCAGCTACGAGCAGGCCACCAAGCTGGACAGCGCCGACGTGCTGTTCATGACGTTCGCCGGCGCCGCCGATCAGCAGACGTTCGAGAAGAACCCGATCACCAGCAAGCTGAAGGTGGTCACCGAAGGCCGCTACCAGGCGACCAAGATCAGCGCCGCGCAGCTGCTGCAGGCGCCGAACGCCGCCGGTGTCGGCTGGCTGCTCGACGAGCTGAAGCCGACCCTGGCCAAGGTCGGCTCCTGAGTGGCCGGCGTCGAGACGCGTCGGCAGGAGCTGATGCGGCGCAAGCTCGCCGCCCGAGGTGTGTCGGCCGCGCGGGGTGTCATCCCCGCGCGGCCGGCGGGCCCGCTTCCGCTGTCCCACGCCCAGGAGCGGATGTGGTTCTTCCACCAGCTCGACCCGGCCGCTTCGGCGTACAACGTGTGCGTGTTGTGGCGGTTGACCGGCGCGCTCGACACCGGTGCGCTGCGCCGGGCGTTCGAGCTGCTGGCTGAGCGGCACGAGGTACTGCGGACGGTGTATCCGGTCTCGGACGCCGGGGTGCCGACGCAGGTGGTGCTGGACTCGTTGCCGCCGGAGTGGATCGAGCTCGACGGGACCGAGGAGTCGTTGCAGCGGATCGCGTTCGAGGCCGGGCGCGCGCCGTTCGATCTGACGTCGCGCAGTCCGCTGCGGCTGGTGCTGGTTCGGCTGCCGGAGTCGCATGCGCTGGTGATGGTCGGTCAGCACATCACCTGGGACGGTCCCGCGTTCGGCATCTTCTCCCGCGAGCTCGGTGTCCTGTACGCCGGTCTGGTGGGCGGCAGCCCGGAGAGCAGCCCGGAGAGCGTCACAGAGAGCGCTCTCCCTGCGCTCCCGCTGCAGTACGCGGACTTCGCGGCCTGGCATCGGGAGCGGTGGACGGCCAATCGCGACGAGGCGCAGCTGGAGCACTGGCGGAGAGCGCTCTCGCCGCGTCCCGAGCCGGTCGAGATCCCGACCGATTTCGAGCGCACCGCGACGGTGACCGAGGACGGCGGCTGGCTGGTCCGGTCGCTGTCGCCGGCGCTGACCGCACGGCTGACCGACTTGGCCGCGGGGGAGCAGGCCACGCCGTTCATGGTGCTGGTCGCGGGGATCGCCGTCCTGCTCGGCCGCTACGCCCAGGCCGACGACATCACCATCGGGACCGTCACCCAGAACCGCGAAGAGCCTGGTCTGTCGACACTGATCGGGAACCTCGGCAACACGGTACCGCTGCGCGTCGACCTGAGCGGCCGGCCGACGTTTCGCGAGTTGCTCGACCGGGTCCGTCAGACCTGCGCGGGGGCCTACGCGAACGCCGACGTCCCCTTCGACCTGCTGCTTGACGAGCTGAAGGTCGATCGCCGGCTCGGCCGGACGCCGCTGTTCGACGTCACGGTCATCTTCCTGGCCCAGGACATGGCCGGTCCGCAGCTGCCGGGCGTCGACGTCCAGTGGGAGAAGTTCCACAACGGGACGTCGCAGACCGATCTGTCCTTCGACGCGTTGCTGAAGGACGGGCAGCTGCACCTGCAGGCGACCTACCGGACGGCGCTGTTCCGCGAGGAGACCGTCCGCCGGTTGCTGGCCCGGCTGGAGCTGATGTTCGTCCAGGCCGTCGAGCAGACCGATCGGCGGATCGACGAGTTCGATCTGCTCCTCGAAGGTGAGCTCCGGTACGTCGATCGGACCCGTCCGCTCGAATCCGACACCGTGGTATCGCTGTTCGAGCGGCAGGCCGAGCTGTCGGCGGAGCATCCGGCGGTGGTCGATGGAGAGCGCTCTCTGACGTTCTCCGAGCTGAACGCCCGCGCCAACCAGTTGGCGCGCTATCTCGTCGATCGCGGTGTCGGTCCGGAGCGGATCGTGGGGTTGTCGCTGCCGCGGTCGGTGGACTTCATGATCGGGATCCTCGGCGTCCTCAAAGCCGGTGGCGCCTACCTGCCGATCGACCCGCGCTACCCGCTGGCGCATCGCGATCACGTGCTGGCCGATGCGGCGCCGGCCCTCGTGCTGGAGTCGCTGCCGGAGCTGGACGGGCCGACGCACAACCTCGACGTCGCGGTCCGGCCCGAGCATCCGGCCTTCGTCATCTACACCTCGGGTTCGACCGGTCGCCCCAAGGGCGTCCTCGCGCTGCATGGCGGTCTGGTCAACCTGTTCCACAGCCATCGCGCCGAGCTGTACTCGAACCTGCCTGGTCGCGGCCGGGTCGGGCATGCCTGGTCCTTCTCGTTCGACGCGTCCTGGCAGCCGCAGCTGTGGCTGCTCGACGGCCACGCCCTGCACGTCTTCGACCACGACACGTACGCCGACCCGCAGCGGCTCGCTGAGCGGATCACCGCCGAACGCATCGACTTCATCGAGCTCACCCCGAGCCTGCTGGCCGAGACGCTGCGCTGGTTGCCCGAGCAGCCCGCCGTCCTCGGCTTCGGCGGTGAGGCTGTCACGCCCGCGCTGTGGCAGCGGTTGCGGGGGAGCGCTGCCTTCAATCTCTACGGACCGACCGAATGTACGGTCGATGCCCTCGTGGCCCGGGTCGACGACAACGGCCCGGCTGTCGGTCACCCGGTCGCCGGTTCGCGCATCGCCGTCCTGGACACCGCGTTGCAGCCGGTGCCGCCTGGTGTGCCGGGGGAGCTGTACATCTCCGGCGCCGGTCTGGCGCGCGGCTACCTGAACCGGCCCGGTCTGACGGCTTCGCGGTTCGTCGCGGATCCCTTTGGGCCGCCGGGTTCTCGGTCGTATCGGACCGGTGACCTGGTGCGCTGGCGGGTCGACGGCGAGCTGGAGTTCCTCGGCCGTGCCGATGACCAGGTCAAGATCCGTGGTTTCCGGGTTGAGCCTGGTGAGGTCGAGGCCGCGCTGGCTCGCGTCACCGGACTGCGGTCCGTGGTCATCGTTCGCGAGGACCGGCCGGGTGTGAAGCAGTTGGTCGGCTATGTCGTCGGCACGGTCGACAACGGTCCGATCCGGGACCGGCTCGCCGCCGAGCTCCCGGATCACCTGGTGCCGAGCGCGGTCGTGTCGCTCGACGAACTGCCGCTGATGCCGAACGGCAAACTGAACGCGAAGGCCCTCCCGGCCCCCGTCGTCCAGACCTCCTCCCGGGGTGCGAGCACCCCTGCGGAGCAAGCGCTGGCCGAGGTGATGGCCGAGGTTCTGGGTCTGCCTGCGGTCGGCGTCGATGACAGCTTCTTCGACCTCGGTGGCGACAGCATTCTCGCCATCCAGCTGGTCAGCCGGGCTCGTAAGGCCGGCTTCACGTTCACGCCCAAGGATGTTTTCGACCGCCGTACCGTGGAACGCCTGGCGACCACCGCGGCTGCCGACGTCACCCACGAATCCGGTATCGGTGACGTCCCGTTGACGCCGATCATGCGCTGGCTGGGCGACATTCGGTACTCGACCATGGCCGTCGTCGTCCGCGTTCCGGCACTGCAGTTGTCCGAGGTTGCCCGGGCGCTGGATCGAGTCGTCGCCCGCCACGACATGCTTCGCGCCCGGTGGGCCGGCGACCGGCTGGTCGTACCTGCCGAAGCGCGCCCGGTCGAGGCTGTGGCCGCCGTGGAGATCACGCCTCAGACCGTCCGCGACGCCGTCGACCGGCTGAGCCCGGAGGATGGCGTGATGCTCACGGCGACCCTCGCCGGCGACCGCTTGCTGTTGGTCGCGCACCATCTGGTCGTCGACGGCGTCTCCTGGCGGATCATCATCAGTGATCTGCAGAACGCGCTCTCCGGCGAAGATCTGCTTCCGGTGCCGGTCTCGTTCCGGCGCTGGGCAACCGAGCACGCCCAACGCCCACTCGCCGAGCTGACGAGTCACGCACCCGCCAAGGTGTACACAGTTGGCGAGGCGAGCCAGACCACGACTCGCCATCCGCGCGCATCCGCGGAGATGCTGCAGGCGGCGCTCGTGTGGGCGGGCGCGCGATGGCGTCCAGGGAGCGTGATCGACGTCGAAGGTCACGGCCGTTCAGGCGCGCTCGACCTGTCACGGACGGTCGGTTGGTTCACCTCGCTGACACCGGTCGTGGCCTCCGATGAGCTGGCCGCGGCGTTCGCGCCGCTACCGCCGGTCGCGTCGCCGGGTGGGCAGATCGGGTTCAACTACCTCGGCCGATTCGACGAGACCGGGGCCGACTGGGAGCTGGTCCCGGACCTGTCGCTGGTCGACGTCCGGACGCCGCTCAAACACGACGTATCGGTCACGCTCGTTGCTCAGGGCAATCAGATTGTCGCCTACTGGGCGTGTGTCGAGGATGCGGCTGAGCTGATCACGGCGTTCGGGGAAGCGCTCCACGAGCTGACGGCCCTGGGCGAGGTCCATCCGTTGACGCCGTTGCAGGCCGACCTGCTCGAGTGGTCGAAGTCCGATCCGGAGTCGTTCACGACCAGGTCGTCGTTCCGCGTCCCCGGTCTGAACGCCGAGAGAATGCAGAGAGCGCTCCACCAGGTGGTTGCTCGGCATGCGGCGCTGCGAACCCACTTCCTGGACGGCGTCGCCGTCGTGACCCGGGACCAGTCCAGCCTGCTCACGTTCGGGATCGACGGCGATCGGCTGACGATCGAATCACACCGGGCGCTGCTCGACGGCTGGTCGGTCCCGATCGTCCTCGGCGATCTGCTCGCGCTGTACGAGGGCCGCGAGCTGGGCGACGTCGTCCCGTTCCGTGCACACCTGAGCTGGCTGGCGCAACAGCACTCGACCGAGTGGGAAGAGCTGCTGGACGGCGCCGTCCCGACGTTGCTCGCGCCGGGAGACGCGCGTGAGCGTTCGGTCGATCTGTGGGGTGAGGCGCCGATGGCGACGAGCGCCCAGGTGCAGGCCGCGTGGGCCGACGTCCTGCGGATGTTCACCGGGCAGGACGACGTCGTGTTCGGTGCGACCGTGTCCGGCCGCTCGCCGGAGGTCCCCGGGGTCGAGCAGATCGTCGGGCTGCTGATCAACACCGTCCCGGTCCGGGCCCGGGCGGGCGAGCCGCCCGTGCTGCCGGCGTTCCACCACGGCCGGATCAGCCGGCCCGACCTGTTCGACACGCTGGTCGTCTACGAGAACTTCACCGGCGCCGACACCGCCCTGCTCGACGCCGAGTGGGACGACGCCCTGCACTATCCGGTCGGCCTGTTCGCCTACCCGGGCGCGACGCTCCGGCTCCGGATCGCACACCGCCCGGACGTGGTCTCCCACGCCCGGGCGGAACAGCTCATGTCGATGCTGACGGCGATTCTCAGAGCTGGCTGAGCACGGCCTTCTTGTCGATCTTGCCCACCGCCGTCACCGGAAAGGTGGGCAGGATCGCAAGCCGGTCCGGCAGCTTGAACCGGGCCAGCCCCCGCTCGGACAGGAACGCCTTCAGCTCCTTGAGCTTCGGCGCGGCGGCGTCCGGTGCGAGCACGATCGTCGCGCAGACGATCTCCCCGAGCGTCACGTCCGGGACGCCGATCACCGCGGCCTGCGCGACCGCTGGATGGGTGAGCAGATGGTCCTCGAGCTCACCGGCCGAGACGTTCTCGCCGCCGCGGTTGATGACGTCCTTGATCCGGCCCTCGACGATCAGGTGGCCGCTCGGCAACCGGCGGACCAGATCGCCCGAGCGGTAGAACCCGTCCGGCGTGAACGCGGTCGCGTTGTAACCGGGCACCCGGTAGTAGCCGCGCAGCGTGTACGGACCGCGGGTCCACAGCTCGCCGACCTCGCCGTCCGGTACGTCGTTCCCGTCCCGATCGACGACCCGGACCTCGTCGTACGCCGACAGCGGCCGGCCCTGCGTCGTCGTGACGAGGTCGTCGGCATCGTCGAGCCGGGTGTAGTTGAGCAGCCCTTCGGCCATCCCGAAGACCTGCTGCAGCGTCGTGTTCAGCTTCGGAGCGACGAGTTTGGCCAGCTCGACGTCCAGCTTCGCGCCGCCGACCTGCAGGAGCCGTAGCGACGACAGATCGCGCTGGTCCCACTCGAGGGTGTCGATCCAGAGCCGGACCAGCGGTGGGACGAGCGCGGTCACCGTGACGCGTTCGCGTTCGATCAGCTCGAAGGTCACATCCGGCGACGGCGCCGGTGCCATCACGACCCGACCGCCCACGCCGAGCGTCCCGAGCAGGCCCGGGCACGCGAGCGGGAAGTTGTGCGCGGCCGGGAGGACGGCGAGGTAGACGTCGTCCGCGGTCAGCGCGCAGACCTCGGCGCTGGCCCGCGCGTTGAAGGCGTAGTCGCGATGGGTGCGCGGGATGAGCTTGGGTTTGCCGGTCGTCCCGCCGGAGATCAGCAGGACGGCGACCTCGCCCGGATCGATCGCGGGCAGGTCGCCCGCCGGTTTCGGTACGTCGGCCAGCGCGGTGTACGGCCCGGGGTCGCCGGCGACGAACACGTGCTCCGGCGTCGGGATCGCGGCTGCGAGGGTGCGGTAGTCGAAGCCGCTGTCGTGATCGGGGACGAAGTACGCGACGGCGTTCGAGTGCGTGACGAAGTGCTCGATCTCGGTCCGGCGATGCGCGGGCAGCGCGAGCACCGGGACGATCCCCGCGCGCAGCAGCCCGAACAGGACGACCGCGAAGGTGGCGGTGTTCGGCAGCTGGACGACGACGCGGTCGCCCGGCTTCAGGCCGCGCGCGAGCAGACCGGTCGCCAGCTCGTCGGCGCGCCGGTCGAGTTCGGTGTAGCTGAGCCGTTCGGGTCCGGCGACGATCGCGGTCGCATCACCGCTGCGGGCGGCCCAGTCGCGCAGCAGCTCGCCGAGGGTCTCGTCTCGCCAGACTTCGGCGTACTTGTCGGCGAACTCGGCCGGCCAGCGCTCAACGCCCTCCATCGACGTCCTCCAGCGCGGCCGCGACGTCGTCGTCGGACAACGCCTCGATCTCCAGGTAGATCTCGGCGACCTGCGCGAGCCGGCCCGCGTCGTCCTCGGCGTCGAGCATCTTGGCGGCCAGGCCCTCGACGGTCGGCGCGGCGAAGAGCATCCGCACCGAGACGCCGGTGGTGTCCAGGCTCTCGCGGAGCGAACTGATCAGCGCGGTCGCGAGCACCGAGTCGCCGCCGATCGCGAAGAACTCGTCGGTCGCGCCGACCTGCGCGAGGCCGATCACCTTGGCCCATTCGAGCGCGATGACCTTTTCCAGGTCGGTGCGCGGCTCGACGTACTCGCGCGCGGCCCGCGGCGTGGTCACGATGCCGGTCTCGGCGCTGGCCTGGGAGATCTGGTCCCAGGCGGCGTCACCGGTGAGCGCCTGGATCTGCTCCTCGAAGGCGCGGAACATCGCGTCCAGGACGCCGTCCGGGAACTGTTCCTCGCGGGTGTCCCAGTTGACCAGGATGCCGCCGTCCACCTCGGTGATCTGGGCGTCGAGGAGGACCTGCGGGCCCTGCGAGACGATCCAGACCGGCTTGCCGAAGGCTGCTTCGACCTTGGGGTCGAAGAGTTCGCCGAGCCCGAGGGCGCTGGTGAAGACGACGGGCGCGAACACCTGCGCGCCGGTCCGCCGGGTCAGGTCCCGCAGGACCGCGACGCCGGTGTGGTCGGCGTGGGCCGCGTCGGTGTGCATCTGCGCCTGAAGTGCGCGGGCGCGCTCGGTGAACGACGCGGGCGTCCGCAGGTCCACTTCGAGCATGACCGAGCTGCTGAAGTCGCCGACCACGTCGCCGACGGCGGGGTGCAGCGGCTCGCGGTCGAACAGCGGGACGTTGAGTAGGAAGTGCGGCGTCGTACTCCAGCGGCCGATGACAGTGGCGAACGCGGTCGCGACCACCATCGCCGGGGTGAGACCGCGGCGTTTCGCGGCGTCGACGAGTTGGCCGCGCTCGGCGGCGTTGATCGTGAAGTGCCGGCGGGCGACGCGTGGTGCGCCGCCGGTGCCCGGGGCGAAGGTCGGCGCGCCGGGGAGCGTGTCGAGGCGGTCGTGCCAGTAGCGCACGGACTCGGGCCGAGCGGGCGACTTGGCCAGCCGGTACTGGTGGTAGCTGTAGGCAACGGGCGCCGGGTCGGCGGCCGGGTCCAGGTAGAACTGGGCGAGCTCGGCGAGCAGGATGCGGTAGCTGACGGCGTCCGCGACGACCATGTCGATGTCGAGGTGCAGCCGGGTGCGGCCGGCGCCGAGCAGGCTGAGCTCGGCCGAGAAGACCTGGCCGGCCTCGATGTCGAGTCGTTGGTGGGACAGGCGCTCGCGGATGGCGTCGAGGTCGGGCGTTTCGTGGAGCTGCAGGCCCGGCCACGGCGACTCCGGCAGGACGACCTGCGCGCCGTTGTCGGTCAGCCGCGCGCGCAGCATGTCGTGCCGCCGGACGAGCTTGGCGAAGGCGGCCTGCAGTCGCGCCGGGTCGACGTCCGTGCCGTCGAACTCGGTGTAGAGGTGCGCCGCGACGCCGCCGAGGTGCTGGCCGTCCTCGCGGCCGACCCAGTACGCGTACTGCATGGTGCCGAGCGGGAACTCGGCGTCCGCGTCGACGTCCTGCTCCTGGGGTGCCTGGGCCGCGGCCGCGCTGCCGGGCAGGAGCTGCTCCCAGGCCCGCAGTGTCGGTTCCGCGGCGAGGGCGGCGAAGTTGACCTCCAGACCCGCCCGCCGCCAGTCGTTCACCAGCTTCATCAACGCGATCGATTCCAGGCCCAACTCGAACAGGTTCGTGTCGGGCGCGATCGCCGCGGGTTCCTCCTCGACCAGATCCGCGATCGTCTGCCGAAGGTCCACCGTGTCCATCAACCTCTCGCTTCTGCCAGCTTGCGGCGGAGCAGTTCCCCACGCCGATCGACGCTGCCCTGGGTCGGCGCGGGCAGCGCGGCGCGGTCGAGTTTGCCGTTGGCCGTCAACGGAAGTCGTTCGAGTTCGATCACCCGGGCCGGCACCATGTGCGCCGGGAGCACCTTGGCGAGCTCTTCGCGCACGGCCCGCGCCGCGCCGACGACGTACGCGATCAGCTGCCCGTCGCGCACGATGACGGTCGCGTCGGCGACGCCGGGGGAGTCGAGCAGGGCGGCGATCACCTCGCCGAGCTCGATGCGGAAGCCGCGGATCTTCACCTGGTCGTCGGAGCGGCCGGCGAACCGCAGCTCGCCCCCGGCACGGACGGCGAGGTCGCCGGTGCGATAGCGGCGGACGCCGTCGGCGCCCGCGACGAAGCGGGTGGCGGTGAGCCCGGGCCGGCCGAGATAGCCGAGCGCGAGCTGGCTGCCGCGGACGTAGAGCTCACCGGTGACGCCGTCCGCGACCGGCTCCAGGCGCTCGTCGAGCAGGTCGAGCTCGAGGCTGGGCAGGGCGTCGCCGATCGGGCTGCCCTCGTTCTCGGCGCCCAGGCGCAGGAAGGTGACGTGGACCGTGGTCTCGGTGATGCCGTACATGTTGACCAGCTCGCAGGCCGGGTAGCGCTTGCGCCACGGGCCGAGCCGGGCGACGTCCAGCGCCTCGCCGCCGAAGACGACCGTCCGGACCTGGAGGTCGCCGCGGTCGGCCTGCATCACCTGGTAGAAGGCGGTCGGGGTCTGGGACAGGACGGTCACGGTCTCGGCGCGCAGGAGCTCGGCGAACGACTCCGGCGCCCAGGCGACCTCCTTGGGTACGACCACCACCCGGCCGCCAGTTAAGAACGCGCCCCAGATCTCCCATACCGAGAAGTCGAAGGCGGTCGAGTGGAACAGGGTCCACACGTCGTCGGGGGTGAAGCCGAACCGGGGGAGCGCGGCGTCGAGCAGCGCGATCACGTTCGCGTGGGTGACCGGGACGCCCTTGGGTTTGCCGGTCGAGCCCGAGGTGTAGATCACGTACGCGACGCCGTCGGCGCGGCTCAGGTCGATCGGCTCACCCGGCGCGGCCGGCACCTGATCGAGGACGACGCGGGGTCCGGCGTCCTCGACCATGAACGCGATCCGTTCGGCCGGATACGCCGGATCCATCGGCAGGTAAGCAGCCCCGGCCTTCAGGACGCCGACCAGCGCCACCACCAGGTCGAGCCCGCGCGGCAGGCACAACCCGACCAGCTCACCGGGCCGCACCCCGCGCGCGATCAGCTCCCGCGCGACGCCGTCCGCTCGCGCCTCCAGCTCCCGATAACTCAGCCCCACACCCTCGAAACTGACCGCGACCGCCTCCGGCGTCCGCACCGCCTGCGCCCGCAACGCATGCGTCAACGTGGTACTCAGTCCCCACCTCCAGGTTAAGTTAGCCTAACCTAACTTGGAGATTCGGACCCTGTCCACCGGGGGTTGCCCGGTCTCAAGAACTGCGGATGCGGCTGAACACCGCGACGGCCACCAGTAGGGTCAGCGCGGCCGCGACCGAGGCGCTGATGCCGAATCCGGTGGCGAACGCCGCGCGGGCCGCTGCGAGCAGTGGGGCCGCTTCGGTTGCTGGCAGGTGCGCTGCCGCCTCGACGGCGCCGCTCAGCGTGTCGCCCGGTGCGCCGTCCAGCTCGGCTCGATAAGTGGCCGCGATGATGCTGCCGAGGATCGCGATCCCTAACCCGCCGCCGAGCTGCGGTGCGGTGGAGGCGATCGCCGAGGCCGCGCCGGCGCGATCCGGGGGAGCGTTGCCGATCATGACCGACGTGGCCAGCGCCATCATCGGGCCCAGGCCGGCCGAGATGATCGTCATCGCGCCGACCAGGAAGGGCAGCGGGGTGCCGGGGCCGACCTGTGTGAGCAGCGCGAAGCCAACCGTCGCCAGCAGCATCCCGGCGCCGATGACCCGGCCGGGCGCGACCCGCCGCGCCAGCCTGGTCGCACCGAGCGAGCCGACGATGACTCCGATCGCGGGCGGCGCCGTCCACAGTCCGGCGGTCAGCGGGTCGAGGCCGGCCACGAGTTGGAGGTACTGCGCGATGGCGTAGTTCGTGCCCCAGAGGACGAAGATGCCGAACATCAGCGTGACGGCCGCCGTACTGAACGCCGCGTTGGCGAACAGCCGCAGATCGAGCATCGGATCCGCGAGCCGCCGCTGACGGCGTACGAACAGCACCCCCGCGGTCAGCCCACCCGCGACCCCGGCGAACGACGACAGCGACGGACCCGCGGTCGCGAACTGCTTGAGCCCGTAGACGAGCCCGAGCACCGCCACGACCGACCACGCGGCACTGGCGACATCCAGACGCCGTCCACCCGGCGCCTTGTGCTCAGGCAAGGTCAGCGGACCGACCACCAGTAGCACCAGCATCAACGGAATCGGCAGCAAGAAGGCCGAACCCCACCAGAACCGATCCAGCAGCCACCCACCGATCAACGGACCGATCGCCGTCCCCGCCGAGACCGCGGCAACCACGATCCCGACCGCCTGCGTCCGCTGCCGCGCCTCGGTGAACAACGCCACCGCCAGCGCCAGCACCGACGGCATCAACGTCGCCCCGGCCACCCCGAGCAGCGCCCGTACGACGATCAGCACCTCCACACTCGGCGCGTACGCCGCCACGACCGACAGCCCACTGAACGCGAACGCCCCACCGAGCAACAGGCGCCGCCGTCCGATCCGATCACCGAGCGCACCCATCAACACCAGCGTCCCGGCCAGCAAAAACGCATACCCGTCGACGACCCACAGCAACTCGGCCGACGTCGCCCCGAACTCCCGCCCGATCGCCGGCAACGCCAGATGCGTGATCGTCAACTCCAGCGACGCCAGCACCGCCGGCAACACCAACACCGCGAGCCCGACCCACTCCCGCCGTCCAGCCTCCGAAGAACCCATACCCGGCATCCTCAAACCTCAACAAAACTTGAGGTCAACCGCCACTCACTCGGCGCAATCTCCCCACCGCACCGTCACGCCTGCCTGTGAAACCGTGTCCCCATGACCACGCCCGCGCCCCCACGCTCCCGCGCCGTCCGCAAACGCGACACCCTGCACCGCCTCACCCACGACGTCGACGCCTGGGTAGCCACCGCCTCTCCCGAAGGAACGCCGTACCTGATGCCCCTGTCCTTCCTCTGGACCGGCGACCACCTCTTCCTCGCCACCGCCGAAACCAACCCCACCGCCCAGAACCTCCGCCACAACCCCCACCTCCACCTAACCCTCGGCACCCTCCGCGACGTAGTCCACCTCACCGCCACCGCCGACCCCATCCAACCCACCCCCACCCAAGCCGCCGCCTTCGCCACCAAAGCCGGCTTCGACCCCCGCCCCCTCCCCAACTACCCCTTCATCCGCGCCACCCCCACCAAAATCCAAGCCTGGCGAGAATCCAACGAACTAAAAAACCGCCTCCTAATGCAAAACACCCTCTGGCTCCCCTAACCCACCCCAAACCCAAACTCAACCCGCCACCCACCCCAGCCACACCCAACGAGCAAAGCGAGTCGTCCCCAAACCACCCACCCCGGTAACCCCCGGCAGCGAAGCGAGCCATCGGCAACCGCCCAACCCAGCCACCGCCGACAAGCGAAGCGAAGTCGCAGGGGGTGCGGGTGGCGAAGCCCCCGCAACGCGGCAAGCGAAGCGCAGCCGCACAAATGACGAAGGCGACCCGGTCCCCGCTTTCCGGGGACACGAGTCGCCTATCGACTTCGTGGACGATACTGGGATCGAACCAGTGACCTCTTCGGTGTGAAGGCGGATCTTCCGTACCAGTGGATGCGAAACCGTCCACTGACGCCTGCGCCAGCTCCGCATGCACTCGCAATGGAACCCCGATAACCACCCCGCTCGCTGCTTCTTCGCTGCCTATCAAGCCTGCGTCCCTAGTGCGCGGTCTGGGCCCGCGAGTGGCAGTGCGCTTTGGTCGACGCGCATCCGAGCCGGTAAAGAACGGTTGTCACTCGGCTAGACAGTCGCGCCGCTCGCGCGTGCTCAGGGACATCTTGAGTGCGACGGGCGAATCTAGATCCTCACGCGCGCTGGCGGGCCAGTCCTACGTTGCTTCGACAACCTCCACCCATGTGATTTGCAGCTTCGCCTGCGCCTCTGCGCTACCAATTTGGCGAAATTGCTTATCTAGCGAGACGATCTCCATCCGAGCTACGCTAGATTTGAAACTACTCAGGGCCGAATCGCTAACCTTGACTTTGGTCCCATAAGCCACCACGTATGTCCGAGGCTGCTCGAACAGGGACAAGAACTCATCTTCCGGAACGCTTGTTCGCCCTTTTGCGACAAGACGCTTATGATGCTCGCGTAACTTGGCGCGGGTTCCGACGCGCAAGTCATTCTCAATCATTTGCGCTGAATTGATAACTTGCGAACGAACATCCCTAACCTTCACGTCAAAGCCGCGTTTGACATGGATAATGTAAGTATTCTGGCCATCTGATGCAAGGCCGTCGAATAGCTCGACGTTGTCGGTTAGTATCTTGTCGCCGTTGATGAAGAAACGATCCGCTACGGCTGACTTATTGTACTCACCTTCGTCGACAGCTGCATTCCATTCCCGCAGACCCAAGTCGGCAGATTCCACGTCGCGGTCCTTCATGATAGCCAAGAAGTCTTTCGTCACCTGTTCGATATAAGCGCCATCAACCTCATACCATTTGCCAGATAGGAGGAAGTAGGTCTTGTTCTCATGGCGCAACTCGCCGTGAAGGTGACTCAATAACGGGCCGCTCGTATTGAACAGCAGGCCGTAATCAGAATTTTCAGTACGAATCGAAACCGAGCTAAAGTTCTTGCCCAGGTCAGACTCGTCGATCTCCATGCCGTCAACGATGGCTTTCAGGCCAGGGGGGCTGTTGTCTTCGTAGATCGGCTTTCTGCCTTGAGTCACCACGTACTCGGTAGCGTTGTCGTACATAGATGCGTCGATGTGCGACACGGCCAAGTTGGCGTAGTCGTGATCGATGAATATCCTCTGGGCGAGTGCCAATCGAAGATCGGAAATCAGGTCCTTCTTCTTGCGCGGATTCAGCACTTTGATAGCGTCAAGAGCGCCCCAGCCATCGTCGATCGGCAACGGGGATTCCGCCTTCGTCGCGAGCCATTGGATCAGTTCGAGAATCTTCTCTGGCTTCTCGATTCGTGGCCCGAGCTTTATTGAAGCACTTACGTCGAGTCGAACTTTGCTCTTCTTTCCAAACACGGAGACAAGTTCACTATCGCTCAACACTTCATCCCGAACTTGACCGCTTAATGCAGTCCACACATTGAAGAGTGACTCGGTGTAAGTAATTCGGCGAGGATCCCGAAAGTGGATGTTGCTCGCCAATGCGTCACCGGTAATTTGACTGGAACGGGCGCCTTTTACTTCTGGTTTAGCGATGCGCCGTCCGACGTCGATCGGAAACGAAATATCGATGAACCGCTCAAAGACAACGAAGGCCTGGCCTGAGGTGTAAGCATATAGATCGTCACCAATAGTCAGGAAGCAGACTAAATGCTGCATCTCGTTGTAAATGTCGTCTAGCTCGATACCTGACCCGTTGAAGAACTTCACCCATGCGCTCAAGTTCGGCCGGGCAATCTGATTTCGATACAGGTCGAACTTAGCGCCAGCAATCTTGGCGGACCCCTGAATCTTATAGGCGGCAGGGCCACCCTTGCTCTTGTTGTAATCAGCAACAATCAACTCGTGGAGATCGGGCACCTTGCTACCTTCGCCCAAGAGCTCCGTTGCCGAATCCACGTCGACCTTATAAATCGGCGTGATGATGCCTGCTTTGGCCCCCACGTCATCCCCCTACCCAGAATGCTTTGATCAACCCAGCGGACGCACTAAAACACGTCCGATTCCACCCCGGTAGTCGACTATGCACCGATCACGCTCTGTTGCCAAGACCTGAGTCTGACTGATCCTGAGTTCAGGAGTCGTGAGGCAAACGCGCCTCTACTGGAGTTGGCCGAATACCCAACTCCAGTCGAAGGCTTTCGCGGCTGCTTCCCCCCCCGAAGGCACTGGGCTGAGGGATGTGCACGAGCCGCTCTGTGGATCAAGGATCGTTACTCCTGCATAGCGCAGTACCGCCAAGGATGCGAGCCAAGCCGGGTGGCCAGCCAAGTCCTGCTTGGCAAAAGGCACAGCAATCGATCTGGTGTGGGAGCCGAGGGCAGCGCACAGGGTCGTCAACGCATAGGTTTCCGCGTTCCCGTTCGCCCAGGCGTTCAGGGTGTTGAAGGTCGTTGGAACGAGAGCGACGGCGTCGGCTGGTGGGGTGCGGCGTGGCTGGTCTGGAGGGCGGATGTCGGTGATGACGGGGGCATCTCCTAGGTCCTGGTCGGCTAGCCAGGGGAGTGCGGCGTCGGTGGGGATGAGGTAGGGAGCCCAGCCTGCTGCGCGGGCGGCTCGGACGCCGTCACCGGCGCGGGAGGCTAGGGGGCGCCGCAGACGACGATGTAGAGGGTCTTGCTGGTCAATCTAGGACTCGTACACGGGTCGCGATCGCGGTTAGGGCTGGGGTGGGTTTGCGGGAGCGGCGGAGGAGTTCGCGGACGATCTCGCGGGCGATGGTGTGGTATCGGATCGCCTCGGGGGCGACGCGCTCAGGCTGTTGGAGTGGAGGATCGCCTCCATGTCGTTCTTTGCCTGGGTTTGTGCCCGTGCGAGGTCGATGTGCAGGCGGGAGCGACGGCCCTGGAGTCCCGCCGGTAGAACGCCGGTGTCGATCTCGGTTGCGGCTCGGAGTACGTCGTACGGGTCGCCGAACTCGGAGGCGACCGAGGCGCGGTGGATCGGATGTTGGTGGGTCCGAAGGCGGTCCACCAGTAGCTTCCGCCATGGCATCGCCGGCCGGGGATGAGAGTGAACTGTTCGCGATGTACGCACGGGCTGTGAAGGCGGTCTCTCGCTGCGCCGATGGCGGGTTCCGTTTCGATGACCTTCGGCACCTGTACGCGTCGTGGCTGATCACCTCGGGTGTGTCGGTTCCCGACGTGCGGCGGGTGATGAGGCACGAGCGGCCGACGACGACGTTGATGATCTGCACGCACGTTTCGCTGCCTGATGAGGACTTAAACGGGAAGAGCGGGACCCGGCTAGTGCTGGGTTCCCGCTCTGACCTGCGTGTTCTTCGGGTGGGCGATACTGGGTTCGAACCAGTGACCTCTTCGGTGTGAACGAAGCGCGCTACCACTGCGCCAATCGCCCAGGCTGGGTGTTACTGGTGTTGCCTGGTGGGGTGTTGCGGGTGAAACCATAGCGCATGATGCGGCGACGTTCTAATCGGGGCGGGCTAGTCTTGGGGCAGGACGGAGACCCCGTCGCGTTGGAGACGTGATTGTGACTTTCTCGCACGACACCGAGCAGGCGCTCGGCACGCTGGTCCGGCTGGTGAACACGCTGCCCGGGCCGAACAGCCAGGTCGACACGATGGGGGAGATCGAGGATCTGGAGAAGTTCGTCCAGGAGCGGGAGTTCAGTGCGGTCGGCACGCTGACTGGTGTTGACCTGGCCGAGGTGCGGGAGCTGCGGCCGCTGTTCGCGCCGGTCTTCACGACGGATTCGGATGCGACGGCGGCGGCGATGATCAACGCGATCATCGCGCGCGGTACGACGACGCCCCGGCTGACCAACCACGACGGCCACCCGTGGCACATCCACTACTCGCGAGACGGGTCGTCGCTGGCGTGCCGGATCACCGTCGAGTGCGGGATCGCGCTGGCTCAGGTCATCTCGGCCGGTGAGCGTGAGCGGTTGCGCCGCTGCGAGGCGCCGGACTGCGACGACGCCCTGATCGACCTGTCCCGCAACCGGTCCAAGCGCTACTGCGACGCCCGCACCTGCGGCAACCGTCTGCACGTGGCCGCCTACCGCGAACGCCGCAAGGCGTCGGGGGAGTAGACGCCGCGGCCTGGTGGCTAGGGGTTGAGGTCGTCGAGGGAGCGCTCGGCGAAGACCTTCATCGCCTGGGCGGTGATCGGGCCCGGCGCGAGTAGGTCGCGCGCGTCGACGCGATGGATCGCCTGGACGTCGCGGGTCGTCGATGTGAGGAAGATCTCCTCGGCGGTGGCCAACTGCTCGAGCGGGACGTCGCGCTCGGTCGCACCGAACCACTCGATGACCAGCGCGCGGGTCACGCCGGCCAGCGCGCCCGACTCCAGGGTCGGGGTGACGAGCTCGCCGTCGTACACGCAGAAGATGTTCGAGCCGGTGCCCTCGCAGAGCGCGCCGGTGGTGTTGGCGAAGATGGCCTCGCTGCCGCCGCGCTCCTTGGCGTAGGCCAGGGCGCGCACGTTCTCGGCGTACGACGTCGTCTTCAGGCCGGCCACCGCGCTGCGCTCGTTACGCGTCCAGGGGACGGTGACGATCGCGGACGTCGGCGCCGGGGGATCGATCGCCTGGCTGGCGATCACGATCGTCGGACCGGTCGTGCCGCGGTCGGACGAGAGCGGCGAGATGCCGCCGGTGTAGGTCAGCCGCAGCCGGCCGAACGCGATGCCGGGATCGGCCGCGACCACCTCGTCGATGCCCTGCCCGATCGCGGCGACGTCCGGCGTGGGCAGACCGAGGCCGGTCGCGGACCGGACCAGCCGCTCCAGATGCCGCCGGACGGCGAACGCCCGGCCGTCGACGATCTTGATCGTCTCGAAGACCCCGTCGCCCGTGGTCACTCCGTGGTCGAGGGCCGAGACCGTCGCCTGGTCGTCGCCGAGCTCGCCGTTCACCCAGATCCGCATGTGCCGCTCCTTCCGCAGAACACCTTAGTGGTCAGCGAATCGGGGCCGGCGGACGTCCCTCAGGTGACCGGCCGGTGACGGTGTGTCGACCGGTGGGCGGACCCCGATTTTTGAACTGCGGGCGGAATGGGTTACTGTTCTTCTCGCGCCGGGGAACACCAAACCGGTCGCGAGTGCGGACGTAGCTCAGTTGGTAGAGCGTAACCTTGCCAAGGTTAAGGTCGCCGGTTCGAGCCCGGTCGTCCGCTCGGAGATGGTTTTGACAGATCAGGCTTTGTGCTTGGTGGAGTGGCCGAGAGGCGAGGCAACGGCCTGCAAAGCCGTGTACACGGGTTCGAATCCCGTCTCCACCTCGAGAACAATCTCGGACGATTGGCGCAGCGGTAGCGCGCTTCCCTGACACGGAAGAGGTCACTGGTTCGATCCCAGTATCGTCCACGAAGTCGATAGGCGACTCGTGTCCCCGGAAAGCGGGGACCGGGTCGCCTTCGTCATTTGTGCGGCTGCGCTTCGCTTGCCGCGTTGCGGGGGCTTCGCCACCCGCACCCCCTGCGACTTCGCTTCGCTCGTCGGCGGTGGTCAGGTCCGGCAGTCGCTGACAACTCGCTCCGCTCGTCGGTTGGGCTGGGTTGAGCAGTCGCCGACAACTCGCTTCGCTCGTCGGTGGGTGTCGGGTTGAGCGGACGCCGCAACTCGCTTCGCTCGTCGGTGGGGGCGGGCTGGGCGGTGGTGATAACTCGCTAGCGCTCGTCGGTGGTGGTTGGGTTGGTGGACGCCGATAGCTGGCTCGCGTTTGTCGGGGGTGGCTGACAACGACGAAGGCGCTCTCGCTCAAGTGGAGGATTTCGCCGCCGCGCGGAACTGGTGCGTCGCGGATGGCATCGCAGTGCCAGGAGTCTGCATCCTTCACGGCAACCGCATGCCTGGCGCCTGTCGCGGTGGTGACGGTACCCAGGGGAATAGGCGGGGGCGACCGCCGTGTCTCCGATCGCAGACCTCGCCGCTGGCTACGCACCTCCGCGTCGCAGCAGCATTCGCTCGATGGCTGGGTAGGCGGGCGGTTATCTGTTCGTGTGGTGGGTTCTCAGGCTCCATACGGCCTGGGAGGCGTTTGTGGCGACGGTTGTTCGGTTGTGGGTTAGTAGTGGCGGCGGAGGGTGGGCCATAGGTGGGGCCAGGGGGTGGTGGGGGCGTCGCAGTGGTGGAGGGTGGTGGCGTTTTCGGTGTTGTTGACGGGGCTGGTGAAGGTGGTGAGGAGGCGGCAGTTGGGGAAGTTGGATTCGAGGGCGGGGGAGCGTTCGAGCTGGATTAGGAGGACTGGGGTGGTGGGGGAGTCGGGTGGGTGTTCCCAGTCGGCGAAGGACATGTGGGGGGAGTAGGCGAGGGGGAGGTTGTGGGCGGGGCCGTAGCGGCGGAGGGCGCCGGCTTGGCCGTAGTTGCCGGCCAGGATGGTGATGGGTTGGCCGGGTGGGATGGCGGCGGCGACGGTGGCGGTGAGTTCGGGCCAGCCGATTTGTTCGCCTTGTTCTTTGTTGACCGGGAGGACGAAGTTGACGGCTGAGGTGGGGAGGACGGGGAGGGTGAAGAGGGCTGAGGTCGCGGCGGTGAAGACTGCGGCGGTGGTGGCCAGGGGGCGGTGGCGGGTGAGCCAGGCGAGGGTGGGTTCGGCGCCGGCTGCCATCAGGACGTAGAGCAGTGGCAGGGCGTAGTACGACTTGCCGCCGACTGCTACGACGCCGATGCACAGCAGTGGGTAGGCCAGTGCTACGGAGCGGGGCCAGGTGAGGCGCCACAGCCGTCGGAAGCCGGCGACCCAGACGGGCACCAGGAGTGGGCCTAGCTGCATGATCTGGAGTGGGACGAACATGATGCGGTTCTCGGTGCCGTCGTCCTCGCTGATACCGCTCGCAACGGTCAGCTGCGGCCAGTCGTGCTGGAACTGCCAGATGATGTTCGGCAATGCGATGAGGCCGGCCAGGACGACGCCGGCGAGTAGCCACCAGGAGCGCAGTACGTGGCGGGGTCCGACGATCAGCAATGCCAGTAGCAGTGCGGCGACCGGCAGGACGACCAGGTACTTGTTTTCCAGCGCTACCCCGGCGGTGAGGCCCAGTGCGAGCCACCACCGCCCGTCGCCTGTCCGCAACAGCTTCACCGCGAACAGTGCGATCAGCATCCAGGCCAGAAGGTCGAACGTCGCGGTCGACACCATGTGGCCGACTCCGAGCAGGAAGCCGGAGATGGCTGCGCACCCGGCTGCCACCAGCTGCCCGCGCCGCTCGCTACCGAATTCACGCGCCAGCAACGCGACCACGACCACTGTGATCGCGCTGGCGACCGTAGCGACCACCCGCAGTCCCATCGGGGTGTTGCCGAAGACCTCGGTCGACACCCGCGCCAGCAACGGCGTCAGCGGCGGCTGGTCGATGTAGCCCCAGGCCAGCTTCTGACCGGCGACGAGGAAGTACAGCTCGTCGCGGTGATACCCGTAGCGCCCGGACAGCGCGGTCAGGACGACGGCCACCGCTCCGGCGATCGCGAGGACTGGACGGGCGGCGAAGGCTGGAACCGAGCGCGTGGCGACCATGCGCGCATGGTGACAGCCGCAGGGGTCCAAGAAAAGACCTGTTGGTATGTCACGACAGCGCGCGGACAGCACTACCGGGATGATTTGATATGCCAACCAGCAGGAGCACGGGAGAGGACATGGCGTGCTGCTCTACGAGGAGATCTGCGCACGGGTCCTGGAGCAGATCCGGCGCGGCACGCTGGGCCCGGGGGACCGGGTGCCGTCGGAGATGGAGCTCGCGGGCGAGTTCAACGTCAGCCGGATCACCTCCAAACGCGCCCTCGAAGTACTGCGGGAGGCCGGTCTGGTCGAGCGCGTCCGCGGTAAGGGGACGTTCGTCGTCCAGCAGCTGCCGGATCTGACCGAGGTGACGATGCCGCTGCGGGGCCGGGTCGCGGCGCCCCGCCGCGCGGCTCGCACGATCGCGCTCGTCGTCCCGGACGTCTCCGACTCCTACGGCCTCGACCTGATGAACGCGATCGAGGAACGCTGCGCCGACCACGAGACGCACCTGATCGTACGGCGGACGCACGGCCGGCAGGCCGACGAGGAGAAGGCCGTCGACTCGCTGGTCGCGACCGGTGAGGTCGACGGGCTGATCGTGTTCCCGGTGCACGGCGACTTCTACAACGCGAGCCTGCTGCGTCAGGTCCTGGACGGCTACCCGGTGGTGCTCGTCGACCGCCATCTGGCCGGGATTCCGGTGGCCGCCGTCCACACCGACAATGTCGCGGCCGCCCGCGCGCTCACCGAGCGGTTGCTCGAGCAGGGCCACGAGCACATCGCCTTCCTGTCGCCGCCGCCGGTGAACACATCCTCGATCGAGGACCGGCTGGAAGGATTCCGGTCCGCGTTCGCGGGGCGCGGCCGGCCGTACGAGCTGACTGACCTGCGCAGCACCATGCCCGGCTCGACGACGCCGGCGGCGATCCGGGCCGACGTCGCTGTGATCCGCGCGTTCAGAGAGCGCTTCCCGCAGATCTCGGCGTACTTCGCCTGTGAGTACAACCTGGCCCGGATGGCGGATCGCGCGCTCGGCGGCGACCAGGTGATCGTCTGTTTCGACTCCCCGGGCGACTCGATCGGCGGCCCGCCGTACCTGCACGTCCGGCAGAACCAGCGCGAGATGGGCCGGACGGCGGTCGACCTGCTGATCGCCCGGCTGAGCGGCCGGACCGTGCCGAACCTGTCCTACGTGCCGTTCGAGCTCGTCGATGCCGAGGGCAACGAGTGAGTCAGGACCTGACTTTCGGCAGTACTGCGCGGCCCGGTCGATCGGTAACGTCGGCGCGGTGAACTGGCAGCGTTGGGGCGATGCCGGCCTGTGCGCCGTGCTGAGTGTGCCCGTGCTCGCGGAGAGCGGCGCCCGGCAGGATCCGTGGTGGTTCCGGGCGACCTGCGTCGGGCTCGTAGTCGCGGCAGTCCTGCTCCGGCGCCGCCGGCCGCTGGTCGGGCTCGGCCTGGTGACCTGGGCAGAGAGCGCGATCTTGGCGTTCTCGCTCGGTACGACGAACGGCGTCCCGATCGCTCTGATCCCGGCGATCACCGTGCTCAGCTACCTGGCCGGACGCCGTGAGACGCAGCTGAGGCACTTCGTGCTGTGGTGCGGCTGTACCGAGATCGGGCTGCTGGTGTTCTCGCTGGTGGTCCGGCACCACGTCCAGGTGACCGAGACCGTGCTGAGCTGGCTGTTCGTGGTCCTGCTCGGCCTGCTGTTCATCGTCCTGCCCTGGCTGATCGGCCGCTACCGCGCCCAGCAGGCGCTGATCGCGACGGCCGGCTGGGAGCGCGCGGAGCGGATCGAGCGCGAACAGCAGATGGAGATCGCCCAAGAACGCCTCAGAGAGCGCTCTCGGATCGCTCAGGACATGCACGACTCGGTCGGTCACGAGCTCAGCCTGATCGCGCTGCGCGCGGCGGCCCTGGAGCTCGACCCGGCCTTGCCCGACCAGCAGCGCGCGGCGGCGTCCGAGCTGCGGGAGGCGGCCGCGGCCGCGACCGAACGGCTCGGCGAGATCATCGGCGTCCTGCGGGACAGTGACGCGCCGACCGCGCCGCGCGACGAGACCGTCGCCTCGCTGGTCGAGCGCGCGGCCGCCTCCGGGCTGGACGTCGAGCTGATCGAGAAGGGCATCGCCGAGCTGGCGCCGATGGTCGACCGGGCCGTCCACCGCGTCGTCCAGGAGTCGCTGACCAACGCGAGCAAACACGCGCCCGGGGCAACCATCACCGTGACGGTCGTCCGGGGCGAGCCCGACGTCCGGGTGCAGGTCGTCGACACCGGCGCCGTCCGGGCGGTCCCGGAGTCGGTACCGTCGAGCGGCCGCGGCCTGGACGGGCTGCGCGAACGCGTCCGGCTTGCCGGTGGGACGCTGACAGCCGGACGCCGGCCCGGCGGCGGATTCGCCGTCACCGCGGAGATGCCGCGCATCGGCGGGCGGCCCGAACCCGAGGCGCCGCCCGAGCTGAGCGGCACGGCCGAGGAACGAGCGTCGGTACGCCGAGGCGCCCGGCGCCGGCTGATCACGACGGTGACCGTCCCGGCCCTGCTCGGCGCGGTCATCGGAATCGTTGCCCTCAGCTACTACCTGATCGCCGGGTACAGCTCGATCCTGCGGCCCACGGCGTACGAGGGACTGCGGATCGGGCAGGCCGAGAGCGACGTCCGCCGGGTGCTGCCGGCGATGGAGATGGTCGACCCGCCGACCGACGGCGTGACCGTCCCGCCCACCTGGACCTGTCGCTACTACCGGCCGGACGCGCCGTTCTCGATCACCTACGTCTACCGGCTCTGCTTCGCGGACGGGCGGCTGATCGCGAAGTCCGTCGTCCAGAGCGGATCGGTGCCGCCCACTCCCGAAGGAGAACGATGATCAGGGTCCTGCTGGCCGACGATGAGATGATGGTCCGGGCCGGGGTGCGCGCGATCCTCGGCACGGACGCCGCGATCGAGGTCGTCGCGGAGGCCGCCGACGGGCAGGAAGCCGTCGAGCTGACCCGGCTGCACCGGCCGGACGTCGCCGTCCTGGACATCCGGATGCCGCGGATGGACGGGCTGGCGGCCGGCGCCGAGATCCGCCGCAGCGTGCCCGAGACGGCCGTCGTGATGCTGACGACGTTCTCCGAGGACGCCTACATCGCGCGGGCGCTGGGCGACGGGGCGAGCGGCTTCCTGCTGAAATCCGGTGACCCGCGGGAGCTGATCGCCGGGCTGAAGGCGGTCGCCGAAGGCGCGGCGTACCTGTCGCCGAAGGTCGCCCACCGCGTGATCGCCGAGCTGAGCAGCGGTACCGGCGGCGGGTCGATGGCCCGGGCCGCGGCGGCCAAGGAGCAGGTGACGGCGCTGAGCCCGCGTGAGCGCGAGGTCCTCGGCCTGGTCGGGCAGGGGTTGTCGAACGCCGAGATCGCGCAGCGGCTGTTCCTGGTCGAGGGGACGGTGAAGGCGTACGTGAGCGCGATCCTCGTCCGGCTGGCCGTGAAGAACCGGGTCCAGGCCGCGATCGTTGCCTATGAAGCCGGATTGGTGACCGGCTGATCGCGGCCGGTGGCAGGAACCTGCGACCCTCCGGGTGGTGACATGGCGTGGACACCGGGTCATGGGATAGTGGAGGCTCCCCGGGGACCTCACTCCCGGATCGACACAGCAACTTGTGGGGCGCCTGCCGCTCCTTCTCACAGAATCGGGGATCCAGGTCGTGACCGACTCGCACAACTCCGGACAGCACAAGGACCGGGAAGCAGCGGCGGCCGAGGTCCGGAGAATGTGGCAACCGACGCCTTCCTGGACCCAGCCCGACCCGGCGGCCGCGCCCGACGCGGAGACCGCCGACCAGGCCGAGGAGCAGGAGACCCCCGCCGAGGAGTTCCCCGGCGACTCGTGGTCGCGCCCGGCCGCGCAGGCCGCGCCCTGGAACGACCCGAAGAACGGGCCGTCCGCACCGCCCGAGACGACTACGCCGAGCACGAGTGGCGCGAGCAAGCCGGGCCCGTCGTGGACGCAGCCGGCGTCCGAGACCAGCTCCTGGTCGCAGCCCCGGCCCGAGCCGAAGGACTTCGCGGACGAGGAGGACGAGGCTGCCGACACGCCCGCCGCTTCTGCCGCTCCGTCGTCCGGGACGGCGCTGGCCGGTGGGCTCGGGGCGAACGTGCCGGAGTCCGGTGAGGCCGCTGCGCCGAGTGCGCCGGTGTTCGGCGGGGCCTCCTTCAGCGGTGGTCAGCAGGGCGGTCACAATGCGCCCGGCGGGTACGGCGGTCAGCAGGTCGGCCAGCCGCAGGCGGGCCAGCAGGGTGCGCAGCAGCAGAGCGGGCAGCCGTTGTCGCCCGCCGCGCAGCACTTCTTCCCGCAGGGCATCCCCGGGCAGAACGTGCCGCAGCAGCGCGACGTCTCCTACCGCACCGACGACTTGATGCAGGCGCTGCCGCTGCCGCGGGAGGCTCCGGCCGAGCGCGGCGTCCGTAGTGTGCTGCGGTTGAAGCCCGGGACGTCGGAGCGGTCGGAGCGGATCGCCCGGGCGACCGCGGCGACCGCGTTCCGGCGTCCGGTCACGATCGTCGTGGCGAACCCGAAGGGCGGGTCGGGCAAGACGCCGACCACGCTGCTGCTGGCCGGCGCGCTCGGTCAGGCGCGCGGTGGCGGCGTCGTGGCCTGGGACAACAACGAGCTGCGCGGGAACATGCACCTGCGCACGCACGACACCAACGCCCGCTCGACCGTGACCGACATGCTGCACGCGATGCCGATGCTGACCCAGCCGGATGCGCGGCTCGGCGACGTGGCGGCGTACCTGCGGCACCAGGTCGCGGGGCAGTACGACGTCCTGACGTCGGCGACGACGACGTACGCGCAGATCGAGGCCAAGGACTTCGACCAGATCCACCGGCTGCTCAGTCGCTTCTACAAGGTGCTCGTGATCGACACCGGGAACAACGAGGGGTCGAGCAACTGGCGGGAGGCGATGAAGGCCGCGGACGCGCTCGTCATCCCGATCAAGTGGAAGAGCCTGTCGTGTGCGGCGGCGGTGCAGATGCTCGAGGAGCTCGACAACCAGGGGCCGGAGGCGCAGCGGCTGATCCGGCGCGCGGTGATCGCGGTCTCCAACGGGCCCGGCGATGTGAACAAGGAGGTCGAGAAGCAGCTGCGGCCGTACTTCGAGTCGCGGGCGGCCGCTGTCGTCGACATCCCGACCGACACGCACATCGCGGCCGAGGGGCCGCTCGATCACTCCGCGCTCCAGCCCGCCACCCGGCGGGCCGGCCTGGAGCTCGCCGCCAAGGTGTCGGAGCAGATCAGCATCGCGCTGAACATCCCTCGCTAGTTTTCGCTCGTACGACGACGCCCCGGCCGAAGCTGAGCCGGGGCGTCGTTCTAGTTCTCCCGTTTGCCATCGCGGCCGGGTCGTTCGGCGTGCCCACCTGGCCGGCGGCCGCAAGAAGTTGGTCGGTTTGCCGATCTGCTGGGAGCGGGAGGGGCTGGGCCTGGTCGGCCGGCGAGGGGTGGTGGGGTGGGTCAGCTGTCTGCTGACACCAGCTCGGGGTCGGGTTCTACCTCAGGTTGAGGTTTGCGCTTCTTCAGGTGGTGGCGGATGAGTTCTACGGCGAGGGTGACGGCCAGGGCGAGGCCGATGCCGAGGAGGACGCCTTTGAGGGGGTTGTCTTCGAAGGCTTTGCCGCCGATGTAGCCGACGAGGGTGCAGTAGAGGCCCCAGGACAGGGCGGCGAGGGCGGCGAAGGCGGAGTAGTGGCGCAGGGGGTAGCGGACGGAGCCCATGGTGAGGGTGACGGCGGTCCGGCCGCCGGGGATGTAGCGGGCGACGATGAGGACGAGGCCGCCGCGTTCGGCCAGGGCCCGGCGGGACCAGGTGATGGCGGCGTGCCGTTTGGTGCCGGGTTGGACGCGGTCGATCATGCGGCCGCCGGCGCCGCGGCCGAGGAAGTAGGAGATGTGGTCGCCGACGAAGGCGCCGAGGGCGGCGACCGCGATGACGGCGTACAGGTTGGGGGCGCCGGTGGAGGCGGCGAAGACGCCGGCGGTGACGACGAGGGTCTCGCTCGGGATGGCCGGGAAGAAGCCGTCCAGCGTGGCGAACCCCCACAACGCCAGGTAGATCCACCACGACGACATCAGTTCTTCCGCGAAGTGCAGCAGGGCATCGGCCATGACACGACCGTAGAAACCGGCGACCCCGAGCCGCATCGGACGACAGACCTGACTTACCCCCTACTTTCGTCAGGGGTACGCCTCATCCGGACACACCGCGCCGATACCATCTCCCCGGGACCGGCATTCGGCCGGTCGTATCACGAGGAGTGCACCGTGTCGGAAGTCAAGGTCCATCTGGTCGGCGTCGAGGGCGAGGCTGAGCGGAGTGTGACCGAGACGACGACGATCGGTGAGCTGTTCGCCGAGCTCTTCGGCCAGGACCGCTCCGCGATCGCCGCCCGCGTCAACGGCGAGCTGCGCGACCTGTCGAAGGTGATCGAGGACGGCGACCAGATCGAGCCGGTCAAGGCGGGCTCGGACGACGGCCGCGCGATCATCCGGCACTCGACCGCGCACGTGCTGGCCCAGGCCGTCCAGGAGCTGTTCCCGCAGGCCAAGCTCGGGATCGGCCCGCCCGTCGAGAACGGGTTCTACTACGACTTCGACGTCCCCACGCCGTTCACGCCGGACGACCTGGGCAAACTCGAGAAGAAGATGCAGCAGATCATCAAGGAGCGGCAGCGGTTCAGCCGCCGGGTGGTCAGCGACGACGACGCCCGCGCGGAGCTGGCCGGGGAGCCGTACAAGCTCGAGCTGATCGGCATCAAGGGCTCCGCGGCGGACGCCGCCGAGGGCGCGAGTGTCGAGGTCGGCGGCGGCGAGCTGACGATCTACGACAACCTGCGCCGCGACGACTCGGTCGCCTGGAAGGACCTGTGCCGCGGCCCGCACGTGCCCGCGACCGGGTACCTCGGCAGCTTCAAACTGATGCGGACGGCGGCGGCGTACTGGCGCGGCTCGGAGAAGAACCCGCAGCTCCAGCGCATCTACGGCACCGCATGGGAGTCCAAGGACGAGCTGAAGGCGTACCTGAACCGCCTGGAGGAGGCCGCCAAGCGCGACCACCGCAAACTCGGCACCGAGCTGGACCTGTTCAGCTTCCCCGACGAGATCGGCTCCGGTCTCGCGGTCTTCCACCCCAAGGGCGGCGTCCTGCGCAAGGTGATGGAGGACTACTCCCGCCAGCGCCACGTCGAGGACGGCTACGAGTTCGTCTACTCCCCGCACATCACCAAGGGCCAGCTCTTCGAGACCTCCGGCCACCTGGACTGGTACGCCGACGGCATGTACCCGCCCATGCACCTGGACGAGGAGCGCGGCGCGGACGGCCAGATCCGCAAGCAGGGCCAGGACTACTACCTCAAGCCGATGAACTGCCCGATGCACAACCTGATCTTCGGCGCCCGCGGCCGCTCCTACCGCGAGCTGCCGCTGCGGCTGTTCGAGTTCGGCACGGTGTACCGGCTGGAGAAGTCCGGCGTCATCCACGGCATGACCCGGGCCCGCGGCTTCACCCAGGACGACGCGCACATCTACTGCACCCGTGAGCAGATGCGCGACGAGCTGCGCGACCTGCTCACGTTCGTCCTCGGCCTGCTGGCCGACTACGGCCTGGACGACTTCTACCTGGAGCTGTCGACCAAGAACCCGGAGAAGTTCGTCGGCTCCGACGAGGTCTGGGAGGAGGCGACCAACACGCTCCGCGAGGTCGCCGAGGGCTCCGGCCTGGAGCTGGTCCCGGATCCGGGCGGCGCGGCCTTCTACGGCCCGAAGATCTCCGTCCAGGCCCGGGACGCGATCGGCCGCACCTGGCAGATGTCGACGATCCAGCTCGACTTCAACCTGCCCGAGCGGTTCGAGCTCGAGTACACCGCGCCGGACGGCTCCCGGCAGCGCCCGGTGATGATCCACCGCGCGCTGTTCGGCTCGATCGAGCGGTTCGTCGCCGTCCTGACCGAGCACTACGCCGGGGTCTTCCCGCCGTGGCTGGCCCCGGTCCAGGTGATCGGCATCCCGATCACCGACGGCCACGCCGACTACCTGTTCGACGTCGCCAAGCAGCTCAAGGCGCACGGCATCCGGATCGAGGTCGACGCCTCCGACGACCGGATGCAGAAGAAGATCCGGAACGCGCAGAAGTCCAAAGTGCCGTACATGCTGATCGCCGGTGACGAGGACATGGCCGGCGGCTCGGTGTCGTTCCGGTACCGCGACGGTTCGCAGAAGAACGGCGTCCCGATCGCGGACGCCGTCGCCGAGATCGTCGAGGCCGTCCAGAAGCGCGTGCAGGTATGACCCAGCCCCCCGATTCGCCGTACCGGCCCGAGGAGCTGGTACGGCAGGGCGGGGTCGGGGAGCCCGATCCGTTCCTCCGGATGTGGACGCCGCACCGGATGGCCTACATCGAGGGCGAGAACAAGCCGACCAGCACCAAGGCCGGCTCGGGCTGCCCGTTCTGCCGGCTCCCCGGGCTGGGGGACGCCGAGGCGCTGATCGTGCACCGCGCCGAGGCGGCGTACGCCGTCCTCAACCTGTACCCGTACAACCCCGGCCACCTGATGCTCGTCCCGTACCGGCATGTCGCCGACTACACCGAGCTGACCGCCGCCGAGGTCGCCGACATCGCCACGCTGACCCAGCAGGCGATGCTGGCGGTGCGCGCCGTGTCCGACGCCCACGGCTTCAACATCGGCATGAATCAGGGTGAGATCGCCGGAGCGGGGATCGCCGGCCACCTGCACCAGCATGTCGTGCCGCGCTGGTCCGGCGATGCGAACTTCATGCCGGTCATCGGCCAGACCAAGGTCCTGCCGCAGCTGCTCGCCGACACCCGCGCGCTGCTCGCGAAGAACTGGTCAACGGAGGAAGAGCGGTAGCAGCGGGTCGACGATGGTCAGCAGCTCGTCGAGCGGGACGACGCGCGGCGGTGTCGTCAGTGCGGTGACGCGGACGACGCGGCGGCCCTGCCGGAAGACCAGCTCGCCGTCGCTCGGCAGGTAGTAGCCGGGACGCCCGATCGGCGCGTTGCGCGGCGGCGGCACCCGCTGGGACTCCGGGATCGTCGCCTGGTTGAACGCCTCCACAACCGACACAGTCGCCTCGTACGTACCCCAGATGCAGGTCAGCGCGCCGCGGACGCGGTAGTCGCGCCGCAACTGCGCCGCCGTCCCAAGAGAGCGCTCAGCCGCGGCCGTCGCCAGCTGGCACGCCGGGTCGGTCTGCCGGGCGTTGCGCAGCAGCCGCGGTACGGCGTCCCGCGTCGCCAACGCAATGATCACCGCCTTCGCCCGGTCCAGCCCGTCGGGCCGCCCCTGGTCGATACCGCCGGACGGCGTCACCCGCACGGCCCGGTCCGCCGTCACGAACACGATCCGGGACTCCGTGATTTGCGCCTCCGGCCCGAGCTCCGGCAACGGAGCGATGTGTCCGGCGCCGGTCAGTAGCCGGCTGAGTGCGTTCGGCTGCCGGGGGAGCGCACTGACCCCAACCGTCACCGCACGGCCCTCGACGAGCAGCATGCACAGATCCAGCGCCGGCAACCCGCCGTCGTTCCACGCACCGGCCCGGGCCGCGACCGGGACGCTCAACCGCCCAGTCAGCTCACCGGCGATCGCCGTACAGACCTGCGGCCCGGCCGCGCCCGACGTCCCGTCCAGCCCTTCCGGCGGTGTCGGAGCGACCACGGTCGGTACGACGACCGGCTGGTCCGGAGGCGACGGACGGGCGCCGTCCGCCGTCCGGGCGACCGCGCAACCGGGCAGGAGCAGAGCGGCGATCAGGACGCCGAACAGCGCAGGTCGCATCCAGCCACCTCCCGAACCTCACTGAGTCCAGGATCACCTCTTGCAGGGTGGCTGTCACCCGATGGTGATTTCGGTCGACTACGATCACCGACGCCATGCTTAACAGATTCCGGCATTTCTGGACCTTGGTGATCTCGCCGATCGCCAACCTCCTGCTCAAACTCGGCGTCAGCGCCGACATGGTCACGCTGGTCGGCACCCTCGGGGTGTCGGCCGGAGCGCTGATCTTCTTCCCGCGCGGCCAGCTGTGGATCGGCGCGCTGGTGATCACCTGTTTCGTCTTCTCCGACCTGATCGACGGCTACATGGCCCGGACCTCGGGGACGTCGTCGAAATGGGGCTCCTACCTGGACTCCACACTCGACCGGATCGGCGACGGCGCGATCTTCGGTGCGCTGGTGCTGTTCTACGCCAACTCCGAAGCCGGCGACTCGACGCTGATGGCGTCGGTGACGCTGTGGGCGCTGGTGATGGGCGCGGTGACGTCCTACGCGCGGGCCAAGGCCGAGAGCCTCGGGCTGAAGGCGAGCGGCGGCCTGGCCGAGCGTGCCGACCGGCTGGTGCTGATCCTCGTGATCGCGTTCTTCTCGGACCTGTTCAACCTGCCGATCCTGTTGCACATCGTGATCTGGTACCTCGCCGTCGCGAGCACGATCACCGTCTTCCAGCGCACCCTGTCGGTGCGCAAGCAGGTGCTGGCCGACCCGGCGAACGCCGGTCTCGACACGCCCCCGCCCGACCCGAAGAGCTGAGCCGTGGAGTCCTTGCGCCAGCGCGCCGTCGACCTCGGCTTCGCGCTGGCGTGGACACTCGTCCGCCGCCTGCCCGAGCGGGCCGTCACCTGGCTGTTCCAGCGGATGGCCGACCGCACCTACCGGGCCAACGGCCGCGGCGTCCAGCGGCTGCGGAGCAACCTGGCCGTCGTCCGGCCGCAGGCGACCGCGGCCGAGCTGGACGCGCTGACCCAGGCCGGGATGCGCTCGTACCTGCGCTACTGGCAAGAGGCCTTCCGGCTGCCGGACTGGACCGACGAGCAGATCGTCGGCCGTGTCCGTACGGTCAACGAGAAACTGCTCCGCGACGCGTACGCCGTCGGCCGCGGCGTCATCTGCGCGCTGCCGCACCTGGCGAACTACGACCACGCCGGCGCCTGGGCCGGCCGGACCGGAATGCCGGTCTGGACGGTCGCCGAGCGCCTCAAGCCCGAGTCGCTGTTCGACCGATTCATTGCCTACCGCAAGCAGCTCGGCATGGAGGTCCTCCCGCTCACCGGTAGTGACCAGGACATCACCGGCGTCCTCGCGGAGCAACTCCAGGCCGGCCAGTTCGTCTGCCTGGTCGCCGACCGCGACCTGTCCGAGCGCGGCGTCCCGGTGACGTTCTTCGGCCGGCCCTCCCGAATGCCGGTCGGCCCGGCCGCGCTCAGCCTCAAGACCGGCGCCCCGCTGATCCCGGCGACCCTGCACTACGACGGCCCCGACCTCGTCATCACCTTCCACGACACGGTCGAGCCGGACGGCGGCGCGGCCGCGATGACCCAGCGCTGCGCCGACGCCTACGCCCAGGGCATCGCCGCGCATCCTGCGGATTGGCACATGATGCAGCGGATTTTTCTGGACGAGTGACAATCGTCGCGTGAGGATCGGCGTGGTGTGCCCGTACTCGCTGGGAATGCCCGGCGGCGTGCAGAACCATGTCCGCGACCTGGCCGAGGCGCTGATCGGCGCCGGCCACGACGTGTCCGTCCTCGCCCCCGTCGACGACACCGACAACCTCCCGCCGTACGTCGTCTCGTCCGGCCGGGCCGTCGGCGTCCCCTACAACGGCTCGGTCGCGCGCGTCACCTTCGGGCCGCGGACGGCGGCGCGCGTGAAGAGCTGGCTGGCCGAGGGCGACTTCGACGTCGTCCACGTCCATGAGCCGACCACCCCGAGCGCGTCCATCATCGCGCTGTGGTCCGCCGGCGGCCCGTTCGTCGCGACCTTCCACACCTGGCAGGTCCGCTCACGCGCGATGAGCGCGGCCGCGAGCCTCCTGCGGCCCGCGCTGGAGAAGATCGACGCCCGGATCGCCGTCTCGGAGAACGCGCGCTCGATGATGGTCCAGCACATCGGCGGCGAAGCGGTCGTCATCCCGAACGGCCTCTACACCGCCCGCTTCAAGGGCAGCCCACGCGCCGAATGGCTCGGCGCCGAAGGCACGATCAGCTTCCTCGGCCGCCTCGACGAGCCGCGCAAGGGTCTCGGCGTCCTGCTCAAGGCCGTGCCCGCCCTCGTCACGGCCCGCCCGGGCCTGAAGGTCCTGGTCGCAGGCGCCGGGCAGGCCGACGAGGCGTGGCAGTCGGTGCCCTTCTGGTGCCGCGACAACGTCCTGTTCCTCGGCATGGTGGACGACGAGGCTCGCGCCGACATGCTCGCCGGATCCGACCTCTACATCGCCCCACACCTCGGCGGGGAAAGCTTCGGCATCGTCCTGCTCGAGGCGATGGCCGCCGGAGCGCCCGTGCTGGCCAGCGACCTGCCCGCCTTCCAGCAGGTTCTGGAAGGCGGCCGCCTCGGCGACCTGTTCGAGCCCGGCGACACCGCCGTCCTGACCGACCGCATCCTCAAGCTGCTGGACGCACCCGAAGAACGCGAACGCCTGCGCACCGCCGGCCTCAGCGCCGTCCAGAACTACGACTGGTCGGTGCTGCTGCCAGAGCTGCTCGCCGTCTACGAACTGGTCGCCCGCCGCTAGGACAGCTGCGCGCCCACGGCCCGGATGGCGTCCAGATCACCCGAGTGCGGCTGCCACGGCAGCACCAGCGGGTCGTTCGGGTAGCGGGGGATGACGTGCAGGTGCGTGTGGAAGACCGTCTGCCAGGCATCCGGCCCGATGCAGCTGAGCAGGTTGGCGCCGGTCGCGCCGTCCAGCCGCTCGATCACCCGGCTGATCAGCGACTGCGCCAGCAGCGTCACCGCGGTCAGGTCCTCCGGGGCGGTCTCGCGCAGGTCGGCCGAGTGCGCCCGCGGGATCACCAGCAGGTGTCCCGGCGTCGCCGGCGCGATATCCATGAACGCGATCGCCCGCTCGTTCTCGCCGACCTGCGTCGACGGGATGTTTCCGGCCACGATCCCGCAGAAAAGGCAGTTCTCACTCATGCCGCCAGGCTATCGACTCGGGCCCCGGTCGCGATCCACCCCCGCTGTACACTGCGCGCGACCGCACTACCGCCTGCCGAGGAGACCGATGCCGGACGATCTGCTGCGCCCGTCGATCGCCGCGGGCGTGGACATGAAGGTGCGGCCCTGGCGGCTGATGTCGCAGGCGTACGTCGCATTCTTCGGCGGAGTCATCGCGGTCACCGTGGTCGCCTTGCTGAACAGCCGCCGGCTCGGCGTCGACGCGAACACCCGCCGGCTGATCGCGCTGACCGGAGTCGCCGGGCTCGCCGTGGTGATCGCGCTGTTCGCGTTCCTCCCGTTCGACGAGCCGAACTCGGGACTGCGGGTGATCGTCCGGGCAGTCGCCGTCATCGCGTGCCTGGTGCAGATGCGGCTGCAGCGCCAGATGGACCGCGCGTTCCAGCTCCGCGGCGTCGAGTACGGCTCGCTGTGGATCGTGGGGCTGCTGCTGACCTTCGGCGGGATCATCGTCGACTACCTTCTCCTCCGTCTGGTGGTGAGCTTGTGAACGAGCCGACCGAGGCGCGGCTGCAGATGGCCGGGCACTGGCTGCAGATCGGCCACCCCGAGCGGACGCTGGACGAGCTGCAGGGCCTGTGGGGTGACGCGGCGGTCGACTTCCGCGCGTACCTGTTCCGCGGCGCCGCGCTGCACCAACTCGATCGCAACGCCGAAGCCGTCGACGTCCTCAAGGACGGCCTCGCGCAGCACGGCCCGTTCCTGCCGCTGCTGCAGGTGCTCGGCTCCGCGCTCCGGGCCGAGGGCCGGCTGCCGGAGGCCGAGGCGGCCTTCCTGCAAGGTCTCAGCCTCGACCCGAACGACCCCGACCTGCTGATCGGCTACGCGCGGGTCTGCCTGACCGCGGGCCAGCCGGAGAAGGCGAGCGCGCTCGTCGAGCGAGCCGCGTCGCACGCGCCCGAGAGCGCCGTCGTGTCGGCCGCGCGCGCCGAGGTCGCCTTCGCGCTCGGCAAGGACCAGGACATGCACCGGCACAGCACCGAAGCCCTGTCCCACGACCCCGAGGACCCGCACGCCCGCGCGCTGCACGGTACGGCGTCCATGCTCACCGGCGACTCCCGCTCCGGCTACAACTCGCTCGCTTCCGCGGCCGCCTCCCAGCCCGGCGACCGTGACCTGCATGCGGCTGCCCGCGAGGCCAGACTGGCCAACCACCCGCTGCTGATCCCGCTGCGGCCGTTCCAGCGCTTCAACCCGCTGGTTGTCTGGATCGCCGCGGTCGGCGTCATCTACGGACTGCGCGCGGCCGGGCTCGCGCCGCTGTCGTTCGTGGTCGCGATGGCCTGGCTGGCATTCTGCATCTACTCCTGGGTGGTCCCGCCCCTGCTCCGCCGCTGGCTCAACCGAGGATGGGGAGCATGAGCACCGACCGGATCGACGCCCTGCGCAAAGCCGTCGAAGCGAGCCCGGACGACGTCATGCTCCGGCTCCTGCTGGCCGAGTCGCTCGCCGCGGCCGGTCAGTCCGAGGAGGCCCTCGACCAGTACGTCGTCCTCGTCGACAAGGACGGCCTGCCGGACGACCAGCTCGTCGCCGTCGGTGAGCTCGCCGCGAAGAACGGCCGGCTCGCGCTGGTCCGCAACCTGCTCGAGACCGCCCGGCAGAAAGGCGTCGTCGAGGGCACCGGCCGCCTGCAGCAGCTGGTCGACGAGATGATCACCGAGCGCAGCGGCGTGAAGATCAAGGTCGGGCCCGAGGCGGAGACGCCGTTCGAGCTCGACACCGCGAAGGAGACCACGACCTTCGACCAGGTCGGCGGGATGGAGGAGATCAAGAAGGTCATCCACCGGCTCGTCATCCTGCCGCTCAGCCGCCCCGACCTGTACGCGAAGTACGGGCGCAAGTCCGGCGGCGGCGTCCTGTTGTACGGGCCGCCCGGCTGCGGCAAAACCCTGCTCGCGCGGGCGACCGCGGGGGAGTGCGGCCTGCCGTTCGTCAACGTCCGCATCGAAGACGTGATGGACCCCTACCTCGGCGTCTCCGAGCGCAACCTGCACGCCGCCTTCGAGCGCGCCCGCGCCAACGCGCCGTGCGTGCTGTTCCTCGACGAGCTCGACGCGCTGGCCTTCGCCCGGCACAAGCACGGCGGCTCCGAGGCGCGCCGGCTGGTCGACGTCCTGCTCCAGGAGCTGGACGCGATCGGCTCCGAGAACGACGGCCTGCTCGTGCTCGCCGCGACCAACGCGCCCTGGGACGTCGACGAGGCGATGCTGCGCCCCGGCCGCTTCGACCGGGTCATCTTCGTCCCGCCACCCGACGAGCCGGCCCGCAACGACATCCTGACCGTCCTGACCAAGGACGTCCCGGCGGCCGGGCTCGACCTCAAGGCGCTCGCCGCGCAGACGCCGATGTTCAGCGGCGCGGACCTGCGCGCCCTGATCGAGCGCGGCGTCGACCGCGTCATCGACGAGGCGCTGGCCAGTGGCGGTGAGCCGCCGCTCGGCATGCAGCATCTGGACGACGCGCTCATCGCGGTCAAGCCGTCCACGCTGGAGTGGCTGTACCGCGTCCGCTCGTACATCGAGTTCGCCAACCAGAGCGAGCGGTACGACGACGTCGCGACGTACCTGAAATCCCGGGACGTGCGACGCCGCCTGAACCGCGACGCTAAGTCTTGAGTTTGGCCGCTGCCGCATCCGGCATCGGTTCGTAGCGGGCAAACGACCGGCTGAACGAGGCCGAGCCGTGTGACAGCGACCGCAGGTCGATGGGGTAGCGGGTGATCTCCACCTGCGGCACCTCGGCCTGGACGAGCGTGCGGTCCGCTCCGACCTTGTCCGTGCCGAGCAGCTTTCCGCGGCGCCCGGACAGGTCGCTCATCACAGTCCCGACCAGCTCGTCCGGCACCAGGACCGAGACCAGGTCGACCGGTTCGAGCAGACTGACCTTGGTCGCCGCCGCGGCCTCCCGCAGCGCCAGCCCGCCGGCCATCTGGAACGCCATGTCCGACGAGTCGACGCTGTGCGCCTTGCCGTCGAGCAGCGTGACCCGGATGTTCACCATCGGGAACCCGGCCGCGCAGCCCTTCTCCATCTGCGCCCGCACGCCCTTCTCGACACTCGGGATGAACTGCCGCGGCACCGCGCCGCCGACCACCTTGTCGACGAACTCGAACTCCGCGCCCTGCGGTAACGGCTCCACCTCGATGTCGCAGACGGCGTACTGACCGTGCCCGCCGGACTGCTTCACATGCCGGCCGTGCCCCTTCGCCTTCCCGCCGAAGGTTTCCCGCAGCGGCACCCGCAACTCGACCGTGTCCACGCTGACGCCGTACCGGCCGGACAGCGCCTCCAGGACGACGTCCGCGTGCGCCTCGCCCAGGCACCACAGCACGATCTGGTGCGTCTCCGGGTTCTGCTCGATCCGCAGCGTCGGGTCCTCGGCGGCGAGCCGCTGCAGGGCGGCGCCGAGTTTGTCCTCGTCGGACTTGGCGCGCGCCTGGATGGCGATCGGCAGCAACGGCTCGGGCATCGTCCACGGCTTCAGCAACAGCGGATCGGCCTTGCCGGACAACGTGTCGCCGGTCTCGGCGCGGGTGAGCCGCCCGATCGCGCACAGATCACCCGCGATCACCGACCCGGCCGGGCGCTGCGCCTTGCCCTGCGGGAACGACAGCGTGCCGATCCGCTCGTCCTCGTCGTGGTCCTGGTGCGAGTTCTGCGCGCCGAAGAAGGACGTGAAATGGCCCGACACGTGAACTGTCGTGTCGGGCCTGATGGTGCCGGAGAACACCCGCACCAGGCTCACCCTGCCGACGTACGGGTCCGAGGTCGTCTTCACCACCTCGGCGAGCAGTGGGCCGCCTGGATCACACGTCACGCCCTTACGCGGTACGCCGTGCGGCGTGAACACCTCCGGCAGCGGATGCTCCGGCGGCGATGGGAACCCGCTCGTCGCGACCTCCAGCAGCTCGCGCGTGCCGACGCCGGAGGCGCTGCAGACCGGGAGCACCGGGAAGAACGACCCGCGCGCGACCGCCCGCTCGAGATCCTCGATCAGTACCTTGCGGTCCAGCTCCTCGCCGCCGAGATAGCGCTCCATCAGCGACTCGTCCTCGGACTCCTCGATGATGCCCTCGATCAGCGCGCCGCGCAGCTCCGCGGTCTCGGGGGTGCTGGTCGAGATCAGCCCGACCAGCCCGGCATCGGTGGGCAGGTAGAGCGGCAGGACCTTGTCACCGAACGCGGACTGCGCGGCGGCCAGCGCGCTCTGGTAGTTGGCCCGCGCGTGGTCGAGTTTGGTGATCACGACCGCCCGCGGCATCCCGACCTCGTCGCACTCGTGCCACAGCGCCTTGGTCGGCTCGTCCACGCCCTCGTTGGCCGCGATCACGAACAGCGCGCAGTCCGCGGCCCGCAGTCCGGCCCGCAGCTCACCGACGAAGTCGACGTACCCAGGGGTGTCGATGAGGTTCAGTTTGATGCCGTCGTACGGCAGCGAGGCGAGCGCGAGCCCGACCGACCGCTGCTGCCGGATCTCGGCGTCGTCGTAGTCGCAGACCGTCGTGCCGTCCAGGACGGTGCCGGGTCTGGACAGGACGCCGGCGGCCACCAGCAGGGCCTCGACGAGAGTGGTCTTGCCGGCGCCGGACGGGCCGACGAGCACCACGTTGCGAAGGGCGGCCGGGCTGTCCACACTGGGGGCGGCTCCGGCGCCCGGGGAAGTGTTCGTCCTGTCTGCCATGACGTACCTCCTGGGCAACCCACGATTCCCCCAACGGCCACTTCGCACAAGGGCCGTGGAACGGCGATTCGATAGGGTCCGCGCATGCGAAAGGCATTCGGGGTCCTCATCGCCGTTCTCGTCAGCACGCTCGCGCTCGCCGGTTTCAGCGGCCCGGCGGCCGCCGCACCGGGCGACGAGGTGCGCAGTTTCACCATCGACGCGACTGTCGGCGCGGACGGCGTCGTCCAGGTCAAGGAGACGATCGCCTACCACTTCGGCAGCACCGGCCGGCGCGGGATCTACCGCGACCTGATCACCCGCGAGCCGTGGGTCGACGACCGGGCGAAGGACCAGAAGTACGAGGTCTCGAATATCCGGGTGGACAGCCCGTCGGGCGCGCCGGATACCTTCGAAACCGAAACTTTCAAGGAGAACGCCGACCGGAACCAGTCTGTCCGGATCAAGATCGGCGACCCGGACAAGACCGTCCCCGGCGTCGACGCGACGTACGTGATCACGTACGAGCTGCGCGGCGTCCTGCGGCACTTCGACGACCACAGCGAGCTGTACTGGGATGCCACCGGCGCCGCCTGGGAGGCGCCGATCGCGCTGGCCACCGTCAACGTGACGGTCCCGCAGGGCGTCCAGAAGGGCACCTGCTTCCGCGGCGCCAAGGGCTCGACCACTCCGTGCGCGCAGTCGCTGACCGCCGGCAAAGCGGTGTACCGGGCCGACAACCTCCCACGGGGACACGAGCTGACGGTCGTCGCCGCCATCACGCCCGGCGCCGTCCAGAACGACCGCCCGATCGTCGTCGACGCGCCAGGCTGGATGGAGCGCTCCGGGGTGAACCTCCCCGCGCTGATCGGCTCCGGCCTGGTCAGCGTGGTCGCGCTGGTGATCGCCTTCATCTACGCGCGGACCGGTAACAAGGACCAGCGGTTCGCCGGGATGCCGCCGGGGACCTTCCCACCGAACGGGATCGCGGCGACCGAGGCCAAGAACGACCTGGACGACGACCAGATCCCGGTCGCGTTCGCGCCGCCGAACATCCCGGTCGCCGAGGCCGGGCTGCTGATCGACAGCAGGGCCAACACGACCGAGGTCGCCGCGACGCTGATCGACATGGCGGTCCGCGGTGGCGTCCGGATCGAGAACGACGGCGCCGACCAGCGCGCCGTCCTGCTGGACGGCCGCGTCGCCACCGCCCCGCACGAGCAGGCGCTGCTCCAAGGCATCTTCCCCGGTCTGACGCCCGGTGCGGCCATCACGCTCGAACGGCGTCCGGTCGGCGACAGCTCCATGCTGAACGCCGCCGTCGCGATGTGGGACGCGCTCCGCACCCAGGTCGGCGAGCGGCAGTGGTACTCCCGGCTGCCGCGCTGGATCGGCACGAAGGGCGGCTCGGTGTTCAAGTCCGGCACCGGCTGCGCCTGCGGCGCGATGATCGCGTTCTGGGTCTTCGGCGCCGGCATCGCGGGGACGGCGACCGCCGCGTCCACCGGCGGTCTCGGCCGGGCCCTGGTCGTCGCCGTACCGGTGCTCGCGGTGATCATCGCCTTCAGCACCTGGATCCGGATCCGCAGCCGCGGGCAGAAGACCGCGGCCGGGCGCGCCGTGGCCGACCAGGTCATCGGGTTCCGCAAGTACCTGGCCACCGCCGATGCGGACCAGCTCCGCTTCGAAGAGGGCGAGGACATCTTCAGCAAGTACCTGCCCTGGGCGATCGCGTTCGACCTGGCCGACCGGTGGCAGAAGGTCTGTCAGCGCCTCGTCGACGCCGGCCGCCTCACTCCGGACCCGTACTGGTATACCGGCCCGTCGTACTACTACTCCGGCTGGACCGCCGGCGCCGTCAGCCACACCGTCGCCGAAACCTTCCAGCCGCCGCCCACGCCGTCCAGCAGTGGAGGCGGTGGCGGCAGCTCGTCCGGCTTCAGCGGCGGCTCGTCCGGCGGCGGTGGCGGCGGTGGCGGCGGCGGGTCCTGGTAGGTCACGAACCCCCGGGTAGATAGCGTCGCGGTCATGCGAAGAGCACTCGGGGTGTTCGTCGGCACACTGGTCGTGCTGCTGATCGGCCTCACCCAGCCGGCCGCGGCAGCGCCGGGCGACTGGGTCACCCGGCTGGCGATCGACTACACGGTCACGGCGGACGGCGTCCTGCAGGTCAAGGAAACGATCGACTACCACTTCGGCGACGACAACCGGCACGGGATCTACCGCGACCTCGTCGTCCGCGAGCCGTATGTCGACGATCGAAAATTCGATCAGCAGTACGACGTCGCGAACATCGCGGTGTCATCACCGACCGCGCCTTCGGCGTTCACGACGTCCACCACGTCGTCCCGCAAGGGGCGCGAGCGGGTGCTGCGGATCAAGATCGGCTCGTCCGACCAGACCGTGCCCGGGCGGGACGCGACGTACGTGATCACGTACGACGTCCGCGGCGCCCTGCGGCACTTCGACGACCACAGCGAGCTGTTCTGGGACGCGACCGGCTCCAACTGGGACGCGTCCCTGCAGCAGGTCGACATCGGCGTAGCCGTGCCGGGCGGCGTCCAGCGCGTGCGGTGCCTGACCGGCCCGACCGGCTCCGCCCAGCCCTGCGCGACGGCCAACGTGGTCCGCGGGCGCGCGGTGTACGCCGAGTCCGGGGTCGGGCGCGACGAGCAGGTGACGATCGTCGCCGCGATCCCGGTGGGTGCCGTGAGCAACGATCGGCCGATCCTGGTCGATCCGCCCGGATTCCTGACTCGCAACGGCCTGAACCTGCCCGGCGTGATCGTGGCCGCGGCCATCACCGCGTTCGCGATCGCCGCCCGCAAGCTGTACCAACGGCTCGGCGGCCGCGACCTGCGCTACGCCGGAACACCTCCCGGCACCACTCCACCGGACGGCGCCCCGACCACGAAGGACACCCTGACCGTCGAGCAGCTCCCGGTCGCATTCGCGCCACCGCCGATCCCGGTCGCCGAAGGCGGCCTGCTGATCGACTCGCGGGCCGACGCGACCGAGATCGCAGCCACCCTCATCGACCTGGCCGTCCGCGGCGTACTGCGGATCGACAACACCGGCAAGCACCGCAAAGCCGTGCTGGTCGACCCCGACCTCGCCACCACCGCCCACGAACGCCGCCTGCTCAAAGGCCTGTTCCCCGCGCTCAAGGCCGGCACCGAAACCAAACTCGAGCGACGCGCAGCGGGGGACAGCTCCCTGGCCATGGCCGCCAGCGGCACGCTCGACGCGCTGCGCAAACAGGTCGAGGAACGCCGCTGGTACACGCGGATGCCCGCACCGACGTCCAGTGGCGACGGCGCACTGGTGTTCTGGCTGTTCGCAGGCTTCTTCGGACTGATCGGCTTGATCGTCCTGATCGCAGTCGCCATCAAGTCCGGTCTGCCGGCCTGGATCGGTACTGCGGTCGCGGTCGCCGTCCCGACGATCGCAGTGATCACCCTGTTCAGCACCTGGGTCCGTACGCACCGGCGCGGCCAGCGCAGCGCGGCCGGGCGTGCAGTGACCGACCAGATCGTCGGCTTCCGGACCTACCTGACCACCGCGGAGGCCGACCAGCTGAAGTTCGAGGACGGCGAAGACATCTTCAGCAAGTACCTCCCGTGGGCGATCGTCTTCGGCATCGCCGACCGCTGGCAGCTGCTCTGCAAGCAGCTGGTCGCCGCCGGTCGGCTGACACCAGAGCCGGCCTGGTACGTCGGACCGGCGTACTACGACTCCGGATTCACCGCGAGCCACCTCACCAACACCGTCACCAGTACGTTCAGCGAGCCGCCGAGCCCGTCGACGTCCAGCGGGGACGGCGGCGGCTCGTCGTCCGGCTTCTCCAGCAGCAGCTCGTCCGGTGGTGGCGGCGGTGGGGGAGGCGGCGGCTCCTGGTAGCTGCCTATAGTCGCGGTATGTCGAGTCGTGCGCCGCTTGGGCTGATCCCTGACACAGCTGTCCTGCGAGCCCGGTTGGAGCGCGCCCGCGCCGCAGCCGGCGGTACTGGGCTGCTGATCGCGCCCGGCTCCGACCTGCGGTACCTGATCGGCATCGGCGGCGGTTCGTTCGAGCGGCTGACCACGCTGGTCATTCCGGCCGAGGGCGCGCCGGCACTCGTCGTACCGAAGATGGAAGCGCCCGGCTTCGCCGGAGTCGCGCTGGACGAGCTGGGTGTAGACGTCGTGACCTGGGTGGACGGCGACGACGCGTACGCGCTGGCCGCCGCACGGGTCGGCCCAGCCGCGCAGGTCGCCGTCAGCGACTTCACCCCCGCACTACACGTACTCGGACTGCGGGAGGCGCTGCCGAAGGCTGAGCAAGTCCTGGCCGGTCCGATCGTCCGCGAACTGCGCATGCGCAAGGACGCCGCCGAGATCGACGCGCTCCGCAAGGCCGGCGCCGCAATCGACCGCGTGCATGCCCGCGTCCACGAATGGCTGCGCCCAGGCCGGACGGAGGCCGCAGTGGGTGCCGACATCGCGGCCGCGATCGTCGACGAGGGACATGTGCTGGCTGACTTCGTCATCGTCGCCAGCGGCCCGAACGGCGCCAGCCCACACCATGCGCTGTCCGACCGCGTGATCGAGTCAGGTGACGTAGTGGTCGTCGACATCGGCGGACCGGTCCCCGAGGGCTACTGCTCAGACTCCACCCGCACGTACGCGGTTGGCACACCACGCGACCCCGACGTCGCCACGACGTACGCCGTCCTCCAGGAAGCGCAGCAGACCGCAGTGGCCGCCGTCCGGCCCGGTGTAACAGCGGAGTCCATCGACGCGGCCGCCCGGGACGTTATCGCGGACGCGGGGTTCGGCGCGTACTTCATTCACCGCACCGGTCACGGCATCGGACTCGACGTGCACGAAGAGCCGTACATCGTGGCCGGCAACGCACTGACCCTGGAACCGGGGATGGCGTTCAGCATCGAGCCAGGCATCTACCAGACCGGTCGCTGGGGCGCCCGCATCGAGGACATCGTCGTTGTCACCGCGGACGGCGTGGAGTCGATGAACCAGCGCCCGCACGAGCTGATCGTGCTCTAGCCGTGCGCTAACTGGCGCGAAACGTCTTGCGGTATGCCAGCGGCGAGACGCCGAGCTCCGAACGCAGATGGTGCCGCAGGGACGCCGCCGTCCCCAGCCCAGCCGCCTCCGCGACCCGGTCGACGGACAGGTCGGTCGTCTCCAGCAGATGGCACGCATGCCGCACCCGCTGCTGCAGCAGCCAGGTACCGGGGGACTGGCCGGTCTCAGCCTTGAACCGGCGACTGAACGTCCGCACGCTCATCCGGGCGTGCTCTGCGAGGCACTGCAGGCTCAGCTCCTCGGCCAGGTGCTGCAACGCCCACGCCCGGGTCGGTGCGGTCCCGTCACTGCCCTCCTCCGGGATGCGGTGCTCGATGAACTGCGACTGACCGCCGTCCCGCCACGGTGGCACGATGCAGGCCCGAGCGGCCTGGTTGGCGATCTCACTGCCGAAGTCCCGGCGGATCAGATGCAGGCACAGATCGACGCCCGCAGCGAGACCGGCCGACGTGACAATGTCACCGTCGTCAATAAACAGACGCTCCTCCTGCAGATCGACCTGTGGGTAGATGCCGCGGAACAGGTCGGCACGCTTCCAATGCGTCGTCGCGGGCCGCCCGTCCAGATAGCCCGCGGCCGCGAGGACGAAAGCACCAGTGCAGATCGAGGCGATCCGCGTCCCCGGCCGGATGGTCGCCAGCGCGTCGGTCACCGCCTGCGGCAACGTCCCTTCGCTGCGCGGCCGCGGGATGTACGTCCCCGGGACGATGACGGTGTCCGCCTCGGCGAGCACCTCGGCCCCGTAGTCCGGGACCAAGCTGAACCCATGACTGACCCGGACCGGCGACCGATCGATCCCGCAGATCTGGACGTTGTACAGCGGCGTACCGTCGGCCCGCGTCGCGGCGCCAAGCACCGTCGAGGGAATCGTCAGGTCGAAACCGACGGCCGGCTCCAGGACCAGAACGGCGACCCGATGCGGACCGCCGACGGACGCAGCACGACTAGGCATGGCCACATCTTGACACATGATGGCAATCCGGCCACTGGTTCTGTGCGGCGATCGACCGCAAAGTGGTCCGGTGACACAGATACTTGGCCAGAAGGCGTCCCGGGTGCACTTGGCCTGGGCCGTCGCCGCCGTGGGGTTCGTGACGTTGATCGGGGCGGCCGGCTTCCGGTCCGTGCCCGGAGTGCTGCTAGATCCGCTGCACGACGAGTTCGGCTGGTCGCACGCGACCATCTCAGCCGCGGTCTCCATCAACCTCCTCCTCTACGGCCTGATCTCACCGTTCGCCGCCGCACTGATGGACCGGCTCGGCCTCCGCCGCGTGGTCAGCGGCGCGCTGGTGCTGATCGCGCTCGGCAGTGGGCTGACCGTCTTCATGACGGCGTCCTGGCAGCTGCTGCTGACTTGGGGCCTCCTGGTCGGCATCGGAACCGGCTCGATGTCGATGACCTTCGTCGCCACCATCACCGGTCGCTGGTTCGTCGAACGCCGCGGCCTGGTCACCGGCATACTCACCGCGGCCGGCGCGACCGGCCAGCTGATCTTCCTGCCACTGATCGCCACCCTGGCCGCCAACCACGGCTGGCGTGTCCCCGCGCTGGTCGCGGCCGGTTCCGCGCTGGCCGTCGTCCCACTCGTGTTGATTTTTCTGCGTGATTACCCGAGCGATGTCGGACTGCGCGCGTACGGCGCCCCGGAGGGCAGCCTCGCCGGACAGCGCGTCGAAGCGACCGGAAGCAGCGCGCTCCGAGCGCTGAACGCGCTACGAACGGCGGCTCGGCGTCCAGCGTTCTGGATGCTGGCAGGCGGGTTCGCAATCTGCGGCGCGTCCACCAACGGCCTCATCGGCACCCACTTCGTGACCGCAGCCCACGACCACGGCATGCCGGTCACCACCGCCGCCTCGCTCCTCGCGCTCGTCGGAGTATTCGACGTCGGCGGAACGATCATCTCCGGCTGGCTGACCGACCGCTGGGATCCGCGCTACCTGCTCATCGCCTACTACTCACTCCGCGGGCTCTCTCTGCTGGTCCTCCCGTCACTGCTCGGCCCGTCGGCCCAACCGAGCATCTGGGTCTTCATCATTTTCTACGGCCTCGACTGGGTCGCGACAGTCCCGCCGACGGTCGCCCTGTGCCGCGAGTGGTTCGGGCTGGACGGACCGATCGTCTTCGGTTGGGTCTTCGCCTCACACCAGATCGGCGCGGCCCTGGCCGCCACCGGCGCAGGTGCCATCCGCGACGTCCAGGGCAGTTACAACCTCGCCTGGTACCTGGCAGGCGGCCTCTGCGCCGCGGCCGCGCTGATGTCGGCGAGTATCGGACGTCGCCTCGTCGCATCGGACGCAGCCTGATGCCGGCGAACTAACCCAGCGGCACCGCCGTCCGCTAGCCTCGATCTAAGTTGAGGTTGGAGGGCGGAGCCGTGGACATCGAGCCGGGTGAGCTGACAGTCGGTCAGCTGGCACAGCGCAGCGGGGTGGCGATCTCGGCGCTGCACTTTTACGAAAGACAGAACCTGATCATCAGCCGGCGCACCGGCGGCAACCAGCGTCGCTACAAACGCGACACCCTCCGCCGGGTCGCGATGATCCGGATCGCCCAGCGCGTCGGCATCCCACTCGCCGAAGTCGCCGCCATCCTCGCCCTCCTGCCGGAGAACCGGACGCCGACCCGGCAGGACTGGGAGCGCATCTCGGAGTGCTGGCAAGCCGAGCTCGACCGCCGCATCCTGCACCTCGAACAGCTCCGCGACGACTTCAAGGACTGCGTCGGCTGCGGCTGCCTGTCACTCGACCGATGTGTGCTCGCAAACCCGTACGACGCGCTGGGCGCGAAAGGCCCCGGCCCGCAACGACTCGTCACCCCGGACGGCGAACCCTGCCATCCAGGTCAATGCGCCGACCAGGGTGCAACCGCGTAGTCGCTGGAGTTATCCACAGGTCGGCGGTGGCGACCTGCGCGCTGGGGGTGGCGGCGTCTAGGGTCGGTGCATGGCTGACAGCACCTTGACTCTGACCGAAGCTCGCGCGGGGATCGCGGGCGGCGTGATCCAGGCGATCGCGGGGGAGAGCGCGCGGTTGCGGGCCGATCAGGAGACCGCGGTCGCGGCCCTGTGCGAGGCGGCCGCGCGGGTGCTCGTCGTCCAAGCGACCGGCTGGGGCAAGTCGGCCGTCTACTGGGCCGCGACGGCGATCCGTCGCGCCGAAGGCGCCGGGCCGACGCTCGTGGTCTCGCCGCTGCTGTCGCTGATGCGCGACCAGGTCGGCGCGGCCGGGCGGGCCGGCCTCCGCGCGGCGACCTTGAACTCGAACAACGTCGACGACTGGTCGAGTATCGAACACGACCTGCGCTCGGGCGCGATCGACGTCCTACTCGTCTCGCCAGAGCGACTGGCGAACCCGGGTTTCGGACGCCGCGTGCTCGACGGCCTGGCCGGTCAGGTCGGGCTGCTGGTGATCGACGAGGCGCATGCGGTCTCCGACTGGGGCCACGACTTCCGGCCCGACTACCGCCGCGTCTCCGACGTCCTCCAGACGCTCAACCCGAAGACCCCGGTGCTCGCCACGACCGCCACGGCCAACGCGCGCGTCACCGATGACGTCGCCCGTCAGCTCGGCGAGTCGACGCTCGTACTGCGGGGCCCGCTGGCCCGATCGAGTCTGCAGCTGGCCGTGGTCAACGCGTTGTCGCCGCTCGACCGATTCGCCTGGGTGGTCGATCACCTGCCGCAGCTGCCCGGTTCAGGCATCGTCTACACACTGACCGTCGCCGACGCGCAGCGGCTGGCCGCCACCATCCAGGAGATCCACGGCCGCGACGTGCCAGTCGCGGCGTACACGGGCGGCCTGGAGGCGGGGGAGCGCGAGAGCCTCGAGGACGCCCTGCGGGAGAACCGGCTGAAGGCCCTGATCGCGACGTCCGCGCTAGGCATGGGGTACGACAAACCCGACCTCGGCTTCGTCGTCCACGTCGGCTCACCGCCCTCCCCGGTGTCCTACTACCAGCAGGTCGGGCGCGCCGGCCGCGGCATCGATCACGCCGTCGTGGCCCTACTCCCCTCGGACGCCGACTCCGGCATCTGGGACTACTTCGCCACGGCGACCATCCCGGTCCCGGAGAACGTGAACCGCCTGCTCCGCGCCCTCGACGGCTACGGTCCGGACCAGCCCGCCACCGCCCCGGCCCTGGAGGCCGAGACCGGCCTCCGCCGAACGCGCGTCGAGTTGATGCTCAAGCAGCTGTCGGTCGACGGCGCGGTCGAGCGGGTCGAGCGCGGCTGGATCCGCACAGGGAAGGACTGGACGTTCGACGCCGCGCACTACGACGGGATCGTCGCCGTCCGCCGCCGCGAGGCTGACATCATGCGCGCGTACACCCGCGGTGAAAGTTGCCTGATGCAACTGCTCCAGGAGTCCCTCGACGACCCGTCCGCCGAGCCGTGCGGTCGCTGCTCCGTCTGCCTGGGCGCCCTACCCGAGCCGCTCACCGCCGCCCCTTCGCCGGACACCCGAGCGGCGATCACCCGCCTGCTCCGCGGCGAGGTGCACACCCTGGAGCCGCGCAAGATGTGGCCCGGCGGCGCGTTCGGCGCCAAGGGCAAGATCCCGCCCGGCCTGATGGCCGAGCCCGGCCGCAGTCTCATCTACGCCGACGCCCCCGAATGGCGTGAAGTCCTCGCCGACGCCTTCTCCGGCGCAACCCCCGCGCCGGAGTCCCTCGAAGCCCTCCAGTCAGCCGCCGTCGCAGCCCTGTCCCGCTGGCGTACGACGTGGTCCAGCCGCCCCGAGATCATCATCCCCCTGCCGGCCGCCGGCCACGCCGAAGTCCTCACCGCCGTAGCTGCCCACATCGCCTCCGTAGGCCGCCTCGACCACGCCACCATCCCAGTCGACCGCTCCGCCTTCACCGACGACCTCTCCTCCGCAGAAGAAGCCCGAGTCTGGCGCGACGGCCTCACCATCAACCCCGAGACCGCCCAGGCGATCACCGCCCGGACGGTCCTGCTCCTCGTCGACGCAAGCTCCTCGCAATGGCCCGTCACCGTCGCCGCCGCCAAACTCCGCGAAGCCGGCGCCGCCGCGGTCCTGCCGATGCTCCTACACAAACGTCCCTGAACCCGTCGGCGTGTCGGGGCCGCCGGATTTTGCACACTCGAACAACTGTTCTAATATGAGGCATGACCTCGACCCTGGACTATCCGGAGAACGGCTGCTCACCTGATGAGTACGTCGTCCCGCAGTCCTGGCCGGACGACGTCGCCATCCCCGACGACCTGTTCGACCTGTACCTCCTCGCCGACCCCGAGGAGGCGAGGTTCCTCGACGAGAGCGATCTGTACGACGACCTCCCACAGCCATCCAAGGTCGACGAGCTGGAATGGGCACTGTGGGACGGCGTCGAGCAGGACGATGCGGAGCGCGAGATGCTCCGCCGCGAGGCGCCGCCCTGGGTCTTCCTGCCGCCGGGTGGCGAGCTGGCCGCGGCCCTGGAGAGCGTGCGTCCGCAGGATCTCTCCCCGATGGCCCTGATCGAGTTCATGAAGGCCGCCGAGCGCCTGGCCAGCTGGGCCGCAGCGATGAAGGCTGCCGGGATGGCCTCGTTCTATCGCCAGCGCAAAGCCCAAGCCGCCGAGTCGCCGCGCCCCGTCGTCGTCGATTCTTCCGGCCGGCCAGTCGATCCGGAGCGCTCCTGGGCCGCCGAGGTCGGCGCCGCCCTGCACCTGTCGACCAACACCTCAGTTCGCCACATGGAGACCGCGCTGCGTGTCACCGGCCCGCTGGCCGCAACCTTCACAGCGGTCCGTACCGGAGCGCTGACCTGGTCAAAGGCCCTGGCGATCTCCGAAAGCACCCAAGGCCTGTCCAATGAGGACGCCCAAGCCGTCGAGTCCCACGTCCTGCGCCGAGCCGCGCGCCAAACCCACGCCAACCTGCGCAAGTCCCTCCGCGGCCAGGTAGCCAAGCGTGCCTCCGTGACCGAGGCCGACAGCCACCGCGCCGCTGCACAGGAACGCACCTGCAAGATCGTCCCGCTCGCCGATGGCATGGCCGGCCTCTGGGTCGTCCACACCGCCGACAAGATCCAGCAGATGTGGGTTGCCGTCCAAGCCATGTCCGACCTCGCCAAGCGAGACAAGACCCACCCCACGGCTCCGACCGCCAAGGATGCGCCTGCCACTGAGGAGCCGCCGGAGAAGCGGACCGCAGAGCAGCGCCGCGCGGATGTCGTCGCGGACCTGTTCGGCCAGATCCTGTCGAACAGCCTCGACTGGCTCGGACGCCGGTTACCCGACAAGCACCGTCGCAGACCACACATCGAGGTCGTGATCCCAGCAAGCACTCTGCTCGGGCTGGACGACGACCCCTGCGACCTGTCCGGCTACGGCCCGATCCCAGCAGACCTCGGTCGGCGGATCGCAGCCGACGGCACCTGGCGCCGACTCCTGACCGACCCCATGAACGGCACGGTCCTCGAAGCATCGACCACCCGGCACGACCCGGGCGCGCTGGTCAGCGAAACGCTCCTGGCCAGGCACCCAGTCTGCGCCTGGCCCGGATGCAATCGCGCGTCTCGCGAATGCGACCGCGATCACGGCACACCCTTCGCCGTCTCCGGACGGACCAGCCTGGCCGGCCTCGCGCCCTTCTGCGAGTACCACCACGTCATCAAGGACACCCCGCAATGGGGTTGGGCCACCACCAACCATCCCGACGGATCCGTCACCCTGGCGACTCCGACCGGTCACCGCTACACCACCGTCCCACCCGCCCGCGGTCCCGTGCCCGCGTACTCCGAACCATCCGCACCACAGTGGCCGACGTCGGACCCACCGGCCTACCTCCTGCCGGACCCGCCGCCCTTCTGAGCGGCCCAACCGGCCGGCCCTGCCGAAGCACGCCACCATCCGCCACCCCAAACCCGTTGACGCCCAGTGGAGGATGGACGGGTGGAACTTCGGAGCTTGGGATATCGGACGGACGTGCTGTTGCTGACGCTCGGCGGAAGCGTGGTGACGGACGCAGGGCAATACCTGGTCGTGCGTACGCCCGCCAACCCGACATTCTGGTGGGGCAACTACCTGATCTACCGGACGGCGTTCGCCCCCGGTGACCTGGACTCCCGGCTGCGTGACTTCGCGCGAGAATTTCCGGAAGCGCAGCACGTTGCTCTCGGCATCGACACGACCGACGGGATCGTCGGGGCGCGCGATGAGCTCACAGCGGCGGGGGCGCAGGTGGAGCCCAGCGTGGTGATGGCGACTGAGAGCGTGGTGGCACCGGCGCGGCCGAACACGACGTCGACGTACCGGTTCGTCGAGGGCGATGACTGGGAGCAGGTGCTCGAGCTAACTCTGGCCGCGGCGACGATGACCGTGGACGACGGATACCGCGAGTACGCGCGATTGAAGATAGCCAACGAGCGACAGCTGGTGGAGACCGGTCACGGCAAGTGGTTCGGCGCGTTCGACGGCGGTCGGTTGCAGGCCTCACTCGGGCTGGTCTTCGACGGGCAAGGGTTGGCCCGTTTCCAAAACGTGCAGACCCATCCGAACGATCGCAACCAGGGCATCGCGAGCACGCTGGTCCACCGGGCGTCGACGTACGGGCTGGGCGAGGGCGGCGCGAAGACGCTGGTGATGGTCGCCGACCCGGAGTACCTGGCGATCCGGCTCTACCGGGCGCTCGGGTTCCGGGACGCGGAGACCCAGCTGGCCGTCTCGATCCCACCTGCCCCCGCGAGCCCGCCTGCCTCCTAAGGTATGGGCATGACGGAGTCGCGTGGTGTCGTCCTGGTGACCGGTGGCAGTCGCGGGATCGGCGCCGCCGCGTCGATCGCGCTCGCCAAGGATGGCTGGGACGTCGGCGTCGGATACCTCGCGCGCGAAAACGACGCCGCCCAGGTCGTCGACGCCTGTACGGCGCTGGGTCGGCGTGCGCTCGCCGTCCAGGCTGATGTGGTCGAGGCCGGCGACGTCGAGCGGCTCTTCGACGCGGTCACCGAAGGGCTCGGCCCGATCGGGGCCGTGATCAACAATGCCGGCGTCGTGTCGCCGTCGGGTCGTGTTGACGAGTACGACGCGTCCAGGATCGACAAGGTCTTCCGGGTCAATGCGGTCAGCGCTTTCTTGGTTGCCGGCGCCGCCGTTCGGCGGATGTCCACGAAGTACGGTCACGGCGGTGGGGTGATCGTCAACGTTTCGTCGCGCGCCGCGGTGCTCGGGTCGGCCGGTGAGTACGTCGACTACGCCGCCAGCAAAGCTGCGGTCGATGCGCTCACGGTTGGTCTGGCCAATGAGGTCGCCAAGGAGGGGATTCGGGTGCTCGGCGTCCGGCCTGGGCTGATCGAGACCGAGATCCACGAACCAGGGCGGCTGGATCGGCTCGGCGGGACGCCGCCGCTCGGTCGGCCGGGCAAGCCTGAGGAGGTTGCGGAGCTGATTGCGTTTCTCGCCTCCGATCGGTCGTCGTATATGACCGGTACGACGATGGACGTCTCCGGCGGGCGATAGTCATGGGTCTGCGCCCGGTCGATTTGGCGCGACGTGCCGGGATCTCGACCCAGCTCGTCCGCAACTACGAGGCGGATGGCATCCTGCCGCCCGCGCCGCGCAGCGAGAGTGGTTATCGCCAGTACGGCGAGGAACACCTTGCGGCCCTGTTGACGTACCGAGCGCTCGCGCCCGGGTTTGGTGCCGAGATCGCGCGATACCTCATGCAATTTGTTCACGCGGGTGACGAGGCGCGCGCCTATCGGCTGATCGATCAGGCCCACGCGAACCTCTACGAACAGCGCCTGGCGACCGACGCGGCCAGCGAAGCGTTAGGCGCGGCCGCGGCCGAGTTCCAGGACGAGCCGATCCCGAGCGGCCCGGCGCTCTTGGTCGGTGAGTTGGCTCACCGGCTCGGCGTCCGTACCTCGGCTCTTCGGGTTTGGGAGGCGGCCGGCTTGCTTGCGCCGACTCGGGAGCGTGTCAGCAAGTACCGGCGGTATGAACCCGAGCAGATTCGCGACGCTCGCATCATCCACATGCTCCGGCAGGGCCGGTACTCCTTCGATCAAATTCGTCCTGTTCTCGAAGGACTCCGGCAAACCGGGAGTACCGAAGCCCTCCGGGCCGCGGTCGCTGAACGCCGGGCCGCGCACGATCGCCTGACCAAGGCGATGCTGCACGGCGCCGGTCTGCTGCACCAACTTATTCAGGAGAAGGCACCGCCAGCTGAGTCGGCTCCGAGCGGCCTCTGACAGTCACCAGGTCGCCGGGGTGCCAGTAGGCGGACTCGGCTGGGCCGGCTTCGTCGACCGTGGTCATCGAGGCGACCAGGCGGTCCGGTGTGGACTTGGCCAGCTCCGACAGTCGGGCGGCTTCGTTGACTGGGTCGCCGATGACTGTGTACTCGTGGCGGCGGATGTCGCCGACGGTGCCGGCGACCACGATGCCTGCGGTGACGCCGATGCCCGCAGCGGTCTGGGGGAGTTCGTCGGTGAGGCGACGGGCGAGGGCGCGGCCGGCGCGGAGGGCGGCGCCGGCGGGATCGGGGAGTTCGGCGGGGGCGCCGAAGATGGCCAGCGAGGCGTCACCGGCGAACTTGTTCACGAAACCGCCTTCGCGGACGACCTCGTCGACGACGATCGCGAAGAACCGGTTGAGCAACTGGACGACCTCGGCCGGCGGCCGGTCGGCCGCCAGTTTCGTGGAGCCGACGAGGTCGACGAACAGGACCGCGACGAAGCGTTCCTCGCCGCCGAGCCGATCGGTGCTGAGGGCCTCGCGGACGACGTCCGGGCCGACGTACCGGCCGAAGATGTCGCGGATCCGCTCTCGCTCGCGCAGGCCGGCCGCCATCCGGTTGAAGCCGGCTTGCAGCGACCCGAGCTCGGTGCCGTCGAAGACCGGGATGCGGACGTCGTGCTCACCCTGCTCGATCAGCGTCAGCGCGTTCCGAACCGAGCGGACCGGCGCGACCACCGACTTGGCCGCGAGCAGGATCAGCAGCCAGCCGTTGCCCAGCGCGACGATGCCGAGGGCAAGGATCATCACCGACAGGCGGGTCGCGGAGACGTCGCCGTCGATCAGCGCGAGGAGCGCGGCCAGCATCAGCCCGGCGATCGGCGTCGCCGATCCGGCTGCCCAGAACAGTACTGTCCGCGCTTTGAGGCCGAAGGCCAGCAGGCGGCGTGGGGGCGCCGAGTCGGCCAGCGCTCGCGCTGCTACCGGCCGAAGCGCGAATTCGGTCAGGAGGTATGAGACCGCGCACGTGACGATCATTCCGTCGAAGATCGTCACCGCGACCCGCAAGGCGTTCTCGGGCTGCAGCACCAGCGTCACCACGGTGAACGCGACCAGCGCGCCCAGCCACAACACGACCACGATCAGCGTCAGCCGCAACGGCAGCCGCAGCGTGGTGATCTGCTCCCGCCGCGTCGCCGGCCGATCCTCGTTGATCCACTGGATCCGCCGCAACGTCGAGCGCGTGCACCACACGCTGCCCACCAGCACGGCGAACAGCGTGTACGCCGGGACGCCGATCGCCTCGATCCGCTGCAACTCGTCGGACAACGGCGGCCCGGGCAGGACGAACACCGCGAGGACGAAGACCACCGCCGCGCCGATCAGGTTCGTCCCGATCGAGAACGTCGTCATCAGCACCTGGAGCCGGATCCGGAGCAGCCGGACGCTCTGATCGGCCGGTCCGAGCAGCCACGACCCGAACGGCCGCCGTTTGAGCACGAGCTCGGGACTACCGTGCGTCGTCATGGTCACAGTCTGCTCCGATCTTTGCAGCTTCCTGCAATGCACCCCGCCGTAGCTTGGGTTGAACCCGACGTTTTGGCACGTTGGTGCGGGTGGCTCAGATCGGTCGCCTGAATCTCCGCACCCGTGGGTAATGTTCCCCGGACGCACTCACTCGGGAGCTCTCCGTGACCCACGATCGCCACTCGTACGCCGAACCACTCCTGGTCCGGACCACCCACCTCGAGCTGGATCTCGCGCTGGACTTCACCGCCAAGGTGCTGTCCGGCGCCGCCACCCATACGCTGCACTGGGCCGGGGCGGGGGACCGCCTCGTACTGGACACCCGCGACCTCACCGTCCTCGCGGTCGAGGGCGAGGTCGCCGACGGCTGGGAGCCGCTGGAGTACAGCCTCGCCGTCCCGGACAAGGAGCTCGGGTCGGCGCTGACGATCCGGACCAACCGCAACGAGCGCGTCCGGGTCAGCTACCGGACGGCGCCGACCGCGACCGGGCTGCAGTGGCTGGAGCCGTCGATGACGGCCGGCGGCGTGATGCCGTTCATGTTCAGCCAGTCCCAGGCGATCCACGCCCGCAGCTGGGTGCCGGTGCAGGACACCCCCGGCGTCCGGTTCAGCTACTCGGCGCATGTGACCGCGCCGCCCGAGCTGATGGTTCTGATGAGTGCCGACAACGGTACGACGTCGCGGCGTACCGGCTCGTACGACGTGGTGATGCCTGAGCCGATCCCGTCGTACCTGCTGGCCATCGCGGCCGGCGATCTGGTGTTCGAGCCGCTCGGTGAGCGGTCCGGTGTCTGGGCCGAGCCGGCGATGGCGCGGCGGGCGGCGACCGAGTTCGCCGACACCGAAGAGATGATGCGGGTCACCGAGGAGCTCTTCGGCCCGTACCGCTGGGGCCGCTACGACCTGCTCGTGCTGCCGCCCTCCTTCCCGTACGGCGGGATGGAGAACCCGCGGATGACGTTCGCGACCCCGACCGTCGTGATCGGCGACAAGTCGCTGGTCAGCGTGATCGCGCACGAGCTGGCGCACAGCTGGTCCGGCAACCTCGTCACCCAGGACAGCTGGGACGACATCTGGCTCAACGAGGGTTTCACGGCGTACGTCGAGAACCGGATCGTCGAGGCCGTCTACGGTGCCGAGTTCGCGGTGATGGAGACCGCGATCAAACAGCACGCGACCGTGGTGAAGCTGGACCCGCTGACCAAGGCCGAGCTGGCCGTCGAGCTCCCCGGGCTGAACCACCGCTCCGAGTACCACGGCACGACCGCGCTCGGCCCGCTCAAGGGCACCTGGTTCCTGGCCTGGCTGGAGGAGCGCTTCTCCCGCGAGGTCTTCGACCCGTTCCTGCGCGGGTACTTCGACCGGTTCGCGTTCCGCAGTATCAACAGCGACGACTTCGTCGGTCACCTCCGCGAGCACCTGCTCGAGCCGCACCCGGGCATCGTGAAGGACGACGAGGTGTCGGCCTGGCTCGATGAGCCGGGGATCCCGGCGTTCGCCGAGCGGGCCGTCTCGGCCCGGTTCCAGGTCGTCGACGAGGCCCGGAGCCGCTGGCTCACCACCGGTGAGCTGCCCGCGGGCGCGACCGGCTGGACGACGCAGGAGTGGCTGCGGTTCCTGGACGCCGCGCCGGACATGCTCAGCCCGGTACAGCTGCAGCAGCTCGACCGCGCGTTTGCGCTCACCGGTACGGCGAACGGCGAGATCGCCCGTCGCTGGTACCAGATCGTCGCCGCGAGCAGTTACGAGCCGGCGTACGCCGAGCTGGCCGCGTTCCTGACCGAGGTCGGCCGGATGAAGCTGGTGCTCCCGGTGTACCGGGCGCTGGCGGGCAGCGATCGGGCGTTCGCCTCGGAGGTGTTCGCGAAAGCGCGGCCGGGGTATCACCCGATCACGACGGCCGCCGTCCAGAAGATCCTGGGGCAGTAGCCGCGTCAGCCCACCTGCAGTGTGCAGCGATGCATGGTGTGGGTGGGCAGGAAGCCCAGCAGCGCGTTCAGGTGCCGCATCGGGACGTTGGTGTCGACTGTGTCGGTCAGAGTCGCCGACAAGTCCGGGAACTGCTGGCGGGCGAGCATGAGCTGCTCTGTCTTGATGGCCCGCGCGACGCCGCGCGAGCGGTGTGTGGGGAGGACAGCGGTGCCGTAGTGCTGCCCCTCGCCCTTTCCGTCGCCCGGAACGACCAACTCGGTGTAGCCGACCACGACGTCCCCTTGGACGGCGGCTGTCGTCAGCAGGTGCTCACCACGTCGCTCGATCACCTCAGCGGCCGTACGCGTCCGCTCCAAGTCCCAGACGTCGGCTCCGAAGTCCAGGCCGCCAGTCGGTGCGTCGTTCATGCCGGTGCGCGCGTCGGTGAACGACTGCGCCAGTTCGTCCGGTACGACGCCCGTCCAGGACACCAGCCGGTAGCCGGGCGGTAGCGGCGCCGGCTCCAGGACGGCGTGGGCCAGATCGAGCCGGGTGTAGATCAGCGTGACAGCGACCTGGAATCCGTGCTCCCTGGCGAACCAGAACGCCGGTGCGTCGTCGAGCACATCGGCGACAAGCGTCCGGACGTCGTTCTCGCGGGCCGAGTCGATGACGGCGTCCAGGAGCAGCGAGCCGATACCGCGTCCGCGCTCGGCCGGGTGCACGTTGATCTCGACGTCACCCGGCTGGGCGAGCGCCTCGCGGTGGTGCACTCGCAGGAACGCGGAGCCGACCGGGTGACCGCCGCTGTCGGAGGCCAGCCAGGCGAGCCGGTGGCTGTGTGCGCGGTGGTCCGGTTCGGCCAGGCGCGTCAGTCGGATGCTCAAACCGGCACCCTAACCTATGGATCGGCTACGGTTCTGCCGAGTGGAACGGGGAGAGGAGCACGGGGTGGGACAGCAGGTTGAGGCGATCCGGACGGTTGGGGCCGACCACATCGCATTGCGGGAGCAGGTGCTGGCCGAGTTGCGGCGCCGGATCGTGGATGGCGAGTACGCGCCGGGCGAGCGGCTGACCGAGACCCGGCTGGCCGATGATTTCGGCGTCTCCCGGAACCCGGTCCGCGAGGCGTTGCGGGTGGTCGAGGCCGAGGGGTTCGTCGAGATCCTGCCGCGGCGGGGTGCGGTCGTCGCAACCCTCGACGACACGGCCGTCCGCGACCTGTTCGCCGTCCGCGAGCAGCTGGAGACTCTCGCCGCCGGTCTGGCGGCGGAGCGGGCCGGAGCCGATGACATCGCGCGGCTGCGGCAGCTGTGCGCCGAGGCGCGGGTCGCCACCGCAGCGGAGGACTTCGACCGGGTCGCCGAGCTGAACAGCGCGTTCCACCGGGCCGTGATCGACGTCAGCGGGAACCGCTGGCTGCGCTCGATCTCGTCCTCGATGTACCACCACGTGCATTGGGTCTTCCGGGTCGGCGCAGCACAGCGCGCGCCGCACTCCTCCGAGGAGCACATCCGCCTCGTGGACGCGATCGAGGCCGGTGACGCGGACGCCGCCGTCACGGCCGCGCGGGTGCACGTCGAGGCGGCGGCACGCGCCGCGCTCGGTCAGCGGCCCACGGCGTAGCCCTGCATGCCGCGCGGGTTCGCCGCAGCGGACAGGACGCCGTCCGCGTCACGGCGGACGGCGCACAGCCGGCCGAGGCTCCACGGGTCGGACTCGGTCACCACATGGCCGCGGCGGACCAGCTCGTCGCGGATCGCCGGGCCGAGCCTGCTCTCCAGCACGATGCTGCCCGGCTCGCTCGCACGTGGGTAGAACGACGACGGGAAGCCGTTGGTCTGCCAGGCGGGCGCGTCGATCGCCTCCTGCAGGTCCATGCCTTGGCCGAGGTGACGCAGCAGGAACAGCAGCTGCCACTGGTCCTGGTGGTCGCCGCCGGGGGAGCCGCAGGCCAGGACCGGGCGGCCGTCACGCAGGACTAGAGTCGGGGTGAGCGTCGTCCGCGGCCGCTTCCCTGGGGCGAGTGACGCGGGCAGGCCCTCCTCGAGCCAGAACATCTGTGCCCGGCTGCCGAGGCAGAACCCCAGCTCCGGGATCGTCGGCGACGACTGGAGCCAGCCGCCGCTGGGGGTCGCCGAGACCAGGTTGCCCCACCGGTCGACGACGTCCACATGACAGGTGTCGCCGCGGGTCCGGCCGTCGGGCGCGACGGTCGGCTCGCCGATGGTCGCGTCGATCAGATGGTTGCCGGTAGCAACTGATGGCAGGCGTGGGGTACGACCGTCGGGGCTGCCGGGGCGTAGGTCGAACGTCGCTTCGGCGCCGATCAGCCGCGCGCGGGCCGCGGCGTACACGGGGGAGAGGAGCGTCTTGAGCGGGACGTCGGCGCCGTCCCCGTACCAGGCCTCCCGGTCGGCGTACGCCAGCTTCATCGCTTCGACGGTGGTGTGGACGCCGTCCGCGCTGTTCAGGTCGACGTCGCCGAGCTCGGCGAGGATCGCGAGCGACTGGAGCAAGGCCGGGCCCTGACCCCACGGGCCGGTTTTGGCGATCGTGTGACCGCCCCAGTCGTACGTCGTGGCGTCCTCCCAGGTCGCCTCGAAGTCGGCCATGTCCTGGCCGGTGATCAGGCCGCCGTGGTCGGCACCGCTGGAGTCGCGATGCGGAAGCCGGGAGAACGTGTCGATCGCCTCGGCGACGAACCCGGTGCGCCAGGCGGCTCGGGCGGCTTCGATCTGAGCGTCCCGATCCGGACCGACCGCCTCGCCGGCGGCGATGAGCCGGTCGAGCGTTTCGGCGTACGCCGGGTTGCGGAACAGGCCCGTCGGCGGACGGCCGTCGCGCAGCCAGAGCGCGGCGGACGTCGGCCAATGCGTTTCGAACAGCTCGTGGACGGTGGCGACGGTCTCGGTGACGCGGGGGACGAGCGGGTGGCCGTTGCGGGCGTAGTCGATCGCGGGCTCGAGGACGACGCGAAGCGGGAGCGTGCCGTGGTCGCGCAGGAGCAGGAACCACGCATCGACCGCGCCCGGGACGGTCGCTGCGAGCGGGCCGGAGCCGGGGACGAGGTCGAGACCTAGGTCTCGGTAGTGCTCGATGGTCGCCGCCTTGGGGGCGACGCCTTGGCCGCACAGCACGCGCGGAGTCGGATCGGCGGCGGTCGCAACGATCGCGGGGACCTCGCCGCCGGGGCCGTTGAGATGCGGCTCGACGACGTGCAGGACGAAACCGGCCGTGACGGCGGCGTCGAAGGCGTTGCCGCCCAGCTCGAGCATCCGCATCGCCGACTGGGATGCGAGCCAGTGCGTCGAGGAGACCATGCCGAACGTCCCGCGCAGGGTGGGCCGGGTGGTGAAGGTCATCGAACTGCTCCTTCGGATGGGCGTAGGTCTATGTATACAACTTTCCCCTGACCGGTGGTCGCATGGACGGAATAGTCTGTTCACATGACTGATCGAGGCTTGCAGGAACTCGCCCTCCTCTTGCTGACCGCGCTCGCCAACGAGCCGCGCCACGGCTATGCGATCGCCCAGGAGGTCAAACTGATCACCGACGGCCGGGTCAGCCCGCGGACCGGCGCCCTGTACGGCGCCCTGGATCGGCTGCTCGCCGACGGCCTGATCGAGGTCCACCGCGAAGAGATCGTGGACGGCCGCGCGCGCCGGACGTTCGCCCTGACCAGCGCCGGGCGCACCCGCCTGGCGGCCGAGGCCGAGCGGATGGCCGCCACCGCGTGCGAGGCCCGCCGCCGGCTGGCCGATGGCGTGGCGTGATCGTATAGTCAGGTGAAGGGAGTATTCTTTTCTGCGTAGTACTCAGCAGAGAGGAATTTCGATGCCGTTCACGCTGGCTCATCCCGCGGTGGTCCTGCCGCTCGTGCGGCGTCCGTTCGTTCCGGCGGCGCTGGTGGCGGGTGCGATGGCGCCTGACCTGCCGTACTACCTGACGACGGCCGGGATCGCCTCGACCCGAGCGGGTGACTGGTACGGCGTCTTCCTGAACGCGACGGAGACCCACGGCCCGCTCGGCCTCCTGCTCAACCTGCCGTTCGCGCTCGCGCTGACCGCCGGCTGGTGGCTCGTCCGCAAGCCCGTCGCCGCGCTCATCGGGTTCACCCCGGCAACCGACGACCGTCCGAAGCTGCGGTTCCTCGGTTGGCTGCTGGTCTCCGCGGTGATCGGCATCGCCAGCCACCTGATCTGGGATGCGCTGACCTTCACCCGGCTCCTGCAGAACGTCAGCACCGGCGTCGGACTCGCCGTCATCGCCTGGTACCTGTGGCGGCATCGGCGTCCCCGGCAGACCGCCGCCCATCGGCTCGGCGGCGGTCTGCGCTGGGTTGTCATCGGCGTCCTGGTCGCGGTGCCCGTGCTCGGCGCCGTCGTCCAGCTGCCCGCTGACTACCGCGCGGTGCGCACGATCGAGGTGGTCGACTACGACCACCCGCAAACCGTTGACCACGGCAACGGCAACACCTCCACGAGCTACCCGACGACGACCGCCGACGCCCCGCTGAGCGCCGTCCTCGAAGGCGTCCTGACCGGCGCGGCCAAGCGCGCCGGCGCCGGCTTCGCAATCGCCCTCGCGCTGTACGCCGTCGCCTGGCAGCTCCTCAGCCGTCGTACGGGTAAATCAGCACCCCAGCCGGAACCAGCTCCGCACTGAGCGCGAGCGCCATCAGGCTCGGCCCGTCGTACTTCGGATGCCGGACGCCGAACTCGGTTGCCGGCCGGAACCCGAACCGCGGGTAGTACTCGGCGTGGCCGAGCACGACCGCCGCGCGCTCGCCCTGCGCCCGAGCAGCCGCGAGCGCAGCCCGGACGGCGGCATCGCCCGCCCCGCGGCGCTGGTACTCCGGCAGGACGGCGACCGGCCCCAGCGAGATCACCGGAGCCTCGCCGACGAAGCACCGAGTCAGCAGGGCGTATCCGATGGGTTGTTCGGCATCCGTCGCGAGATACAGCTGCCCAGGCAGCCACGCGACCGGATCGGCGCGAATCCCGTCCCAGTAGTCGACCTCGTACTGCCGCCCGAAAGCGAGCAGCGTGATGTCACGAGCGATCTGTTCGTCAGCAGCGGTGCCGACGCGGGTCTTCCAGGTGATGGACAACGAAAGTGTTCCTTTCCCTCAGCGTCGGCACCTCAATTACGTGTCAGCCCCCAATGCCGCTAGCGGACTGGCCGTTGGCGCGGCGGCCGGTCTCCAAACGATCGGGTCGGAGTTACGGGTAGGTCGGTAGAGGTGCCAGGCGCCGCGGCGGTCGAGGCGGAGTTGGGCGGCGTCGCCTAGGGTGAATCGGTTCGCGGTGATGGCTAGGCCGTCCTCGTCGTTGAGGGCGGCTCGGGCTCGGGCCAGGGTTGGCTCGTCGGGTGACCAGGTGTTCTCGAGGACGTCGAGCGCGGCTGCGCCGCCGTACTGCCAGGCCTCGACCGCACGGCCGAGGTCGGCGGGGCGGCCGGTGGCTTCGGCCAGGGCGACGCTGAGCTCGGGGAAGTCGGCGGCCAACCGGACGGCGTCCTGCCACTCGTCGAGCATCTCCGGCTCCGGTGTCCCGTTCAGGAGGGCGATCAGCAGCGACCGGGCTCGCCGCGACGCGTCGAGGACGAGCGTCGGCAGCACCCCGGGCTGAAGCCCCGGCGGCGGCTCGATGCTCGCGATCGCCAGATCGGCCAGCTGAACCTTCCGTGGTACCGCGGGCAGCTCGGGCAGGGCCCCGGCGGTCTGGACGCGAATGTCGGCCCAGCTCAGGGCTGCCGGCTGATCCTGGACGTCGGCCTGGAGTCGATCGAGCAGCTCGGCTCGCGACCGGCCGCGCAACAAGAGCAGCACGAACGGATCGGAGTCCAGCAGCCAGGCCACCTGGTAGGCGAGACCGGCCGCATGCTGACAGGGGAGCTCCCAGGCGTCACAGGTGCAGGCCGGATCCAGATCGCCGATGCCGGGTAGGAGCGATACGCCGGCGTCGGCGGCCGCCTCGACCAGCTCATGCGGCATCTCGCCGTCCAGCAACGCGGCGATGTGGCCGGCTCGCGCGGCGACCTGCTCCAGGAAGCGCTCCCACGCCTCGACGCTCAGCTCGTCGACCCGAACGGTCACCTCGTAGGTGTCCTCGGGCGCGTGGACCGAGGCGCTCACTCGCCCCGGGCTGATCGAGATCGCCCCGACCTGCCCGGAGTTCGCGTACCGGCGGCCCTTCTTCAGCTGCCCGAGATCCAGCGAGGTGTCCTCGAGCGCCTGCACCCAGGCCCGCGCCCACCAAGACCGCCCGCGCGTACTGCGCTGCTGCGCCCGGAACGCCGGATACCCCTGCGCCGCGCTCATCGGCGGGCTCCGCGAAGCTCGACCAGGTTGGCCAGGTCGGTGTCGGACAGCTCGGTGAGAGCGGCCTCGCCACTGCTGAGGACGGCGTCGGCCAGCTCGCGTTTGGTCGCGAGCATGGCGGCGATCCGGTCCTCGATGGTGCCTTCGGCAATCAACCGGTGGACCTGGACCGGCCGGGTCTGCCCGATCCGGTACGCGCGATCGGTCGCCTGGTCCTCGACGGCTGGATTCCACCAGCGGTCGTAATGGACGACGTGGTCGGCGCGGGTCAGGTTCAGGCCGGTGCCGGCCGCTTTCAGCGAGAGCAGGAAGACCGGGACCTCGCCGGCCTGGAACCGCTCGACCATCTGCTCGCGCGCGGGCACCGGCGTACCGCCGTGCAGCAGCTGGGTCGCGACGCCGCGGCTCGCGAGATGCCGCTCCAGGAGTCGCGCCATCGCGACGTACTGCGTGAACACCAGGACGGCCCCGCCTTCGGCGAGGATCGTCTCGAGCAGCTCGTCGAGCAGCTCGAGTTTGCCCGAGCGGCCGGTGAGGCGGGCCTGCTCACCCTCCTTCAGGTACTGCACCGGATGGTTGCAGATCTGTTTGAGCCCGGTCAGCAGCTTCACGATCAGCCCACGACGGACCATCTGGCTGCTGGCCTGCACCTCCGCCATCAGCTCGCGGACGGTCGCCTCGTACAGCACGGCCTGCTCGCGGGTCAGCGACACCGCCTGATCGGTCTCGGTCTTCGGCGGCAGCTCCGGCGCGATCCCCGGGTCGGACTTGCGGCGCCGCAACAGGAACGGACGGACGAGTTTCGCGAGCCGCTCGGCGACCTCCTCGTCCTTGTCGGCCTCGATCGGCGTCGCCCAGTGCGTCCGGAACACGCTGAGCCGCCCGAGCAGGCCCGGCGTCGTCCAGTCGAGGATCGCCCAGAGCTCGGAGAGATTGTTCTCGACCGGCGTACCGGTCAGGGCGACCCGGGACTTCGAGGGCACCGCTCGCAGCGCCTTCGCCGTCCCGGAGGCCGGGTTCTTCACGTGCTGCGCTTCGTCCGCGACGACCAGGCCCCACTCGTGCTCGGCGAGCCGCTCGGCGTCGCGGCGCAGCGTCCCGTACGTCGTCAGCACGAACCCGTCGTCCGCACCGTCGAGGGAGCGGGCCGAGCCGTGGAACCGGCGGACCGACGTCCCCGGGGCGAAGCGCTGGACCTCGCGCTCCCAGTTCCCCAGGAGGGACGCCGGGCAGACGACGAGCGTCGGGCCGGCCGTGCTCGCGGTGAGCTGACGATGCAGGTGGAGGGCGATCAGCGTGATGGTCTTGCCGAGGCCCATGTCGTCGGCCAGACAACCGCCGAGGCCGAGCTCGGTCATCCGGGCCAGCCAACGCAGGCCGCGCAGCTGGTAGTCGCGCAGGGTCGCGGCCAGCGCGGCGGGGACCTCGACGGGGTCGTCCGAGCGCTCCGGGTCGGAGATCCGCGCACGGAGCTCGTCGAGCCAGGCGACGGGCTCGACGGCGACCTGCTGGCCGTCGACCTCGGTGCTGCCGGTCAGCGCGGCGGTCAGCGCGTCGATCGCGGTGACCGGTTTGAGGATCCGCTCCCGCGCCTTGCGGGCGAGCTCGGGATCGATCAGCATCCACTGATCGCGCAGGCGGACGACCGGGCGGGTCGCCTCGGCCAGTTTGTCGAGCTCGGCCTCGGTCAGCGGGTCGTCGCCGAGCGCGACCTGCCAGCGGAAGTCCATCGTCGCGCCGCCGCCGAAGAAGCTCGGCAGATCGCTCGGCGCGCGGTCGGGCGTCGTGATCGCCGCCCGCGCGGTCAGCTCCCGCCCGAGACTGCGCGGCCAATGGACGTCGACGCCGCCCGCGGTGAGCCGCTGCGCCGCCCCGGCCAGCAGGTCGGCGACCTCCTCGTCGGCCAGCTCCATCCGGTCCGGCACGGCGGCGTCGAGCAGCCGGGCCAACGGCGTCCACAAGCGGGCCGCCCGGCGCAGCGCGACTGTCGCGTCGATACGGGCCCGCGGCCCGAAGCCGGCCACATCCGCCGCCCAGACGTCATCCGCGTCGGCGACGAGCGTTGGGTCCTTCAGGCTGTGCAGCTGGACGACGGCGTGGAACGCGAGCGAATCGGCCATCTCGACACGCAGCGACACCCGGACGCCGCTGTCGAGCCCGACTGAGACCTCGTCGGCCCAGCCCCGCAAGCCTTCCGCTCGCTGCGGCGCACGCGCGGCGAACAGACCGCCACCGTGTGCCTGGACGGCGGCGGGGGAGCGCGGCATCCCATCCGCGACGCCGTCCCAGAAGCCGCGCACCAGCTCCTCGGCGGTCGGCATCACGCCGCCGCCCTCGACTATCGCCCGCGCGGTCGGCGGCATCGCCTCGGCCAGCGTGACCAACCGGCCCATGTCATCGGGCTCCAACGGACCGACGCGCCAGGCATCCGCGCCGGACGCCGAGACGCCCGGAAGAATCTTGCCCCGAGCAACCAATTGGAGCGCCGCGACCGCGACCGATCCCCAGAACGCCGCGGACGCGTGCGCGTCGGGATCGCGCCGCATCCGGCCGAGCACCGGTACGGCGTCCGCGACCGGCAGGCTCACCGCGCGGACGACGCCGTCCAGCACCTCGACCGGCACGACCTCACCGACGCCGAGCGGTAGCTCGGCGCCAGGAGGCGCCCAGAACACGACGCGCCCCTCGCGCGGCGGATCCGCGACCAAGAATCCCGCCGCGCACCCCGACAACTCCCGCAAACCTGCTCCCCTCAAAGCCTTACTGCTTCACTGCCAGGAACCGTCGCAGGTCCCTTGGGGAGCCACAAAATGCAGCCCTCCGCAACCACCGTCAGACGGTCAGTACCTCCGCGTCGGTGGGGCCTGCTCCCGGCTGATCGAACTGGGTCTTGTAGAGCTCTTCGTAGCGGCCGCCGGCGGCCAGGAGCTGGGTGTGCGTGCCCTGCTCGACGATGCGGCCGTCTTCGATGACGAGGATCTGGTCGGCGGCGCGGATCGTGGAGAGGCGGTGGGCGATGACGACCGCCGTCCGGCCGGCGAGCGCCTCGGTGAGAGCTGCCTGGACGGCGGCCTCGTTGGTCGAGTCGAGCGCGGCCGTCGCCTCGTCGAGGATCACGACCCGTGGTTGCGCGAGCAGCAGCCGCGCGATCGTCAGCCGCTGGCGCTCACCGCCGGACAGCCGGTAGCCGCGCTCGCCGACCACGGTGTCGAGGCCGTCGGGGAGGGAGCGGATCAAATCCTCCAGGCGCGCCCGGCGCAGCGAATCCCACAGGTCGTCCTCGGTGGCCTCGGGCCGGGCGAGCAGCAGATTCTCCCGGATCGAGTCGTGGAACAGATGCCCGTCCTGGGTGACCATGCCGAGGGTCGCCCGCAGCGACTCCGCCGAGACGTCGCGGACGTCGACGTCCGCGAGCCGGACTGCGCCGGAATCGACGTCGTACAGGCGGGGGATGAGCTGCGCGATCGTCGACTTGCCGGCCCCGGACGACCCGACCAGCGCGATCATCTGCCCGGGCTCGGCCCGGAACGAGACGTCGTGCAGCACCTCGACGCCGCCCCGGGTGTCGAGTTTCGCGACCTCCTCGAGCGAGGCGAGCGAGACCTTGTCGGCCGACGGGTAGGCGAAGTGCACGTTGCTGAACTCGACCGCCACCGGCCCGTCTGGCACGGACCCGGCGCCGGGCTTGTCCTCGATCAGGGGTTTCAGGTCGAGCACCTCGAAGACCCGCTCGAAACTGACCAGCGCGGTCATCACCTCGAGGCGCGCCGAGGCGAGCGCCGTCAACGGGGAGTAGAGCCGCGTCAGCAGCAGCGCCATCGCGACGACGGCGCCGGCGTCCAGCTGGTCACGCAGCGCGTAGAAGCCGCCCAGCCCGTAGACGACGGCGAGCGCCAGCGCCGACACCAGCGTCAGCGATGTCACGAAGATCCACTGGACCATCGCCGTCCGGACGCCGATGTCGCGCACCCGCCGCGCCCGCGTGGCGAACTCGGCCGACTCCCGCGCCGGCCGCCCGAACAGCTTGACCAGCGTCGCGCCGGGCGCGGAGAAGCGCTCGGTCATCTGCGTGCTCATGGTGGCGTTGTAGTTGGCGGCCTCCCGCTCGAGGGCGGCCAGCTTGCTGCCGATGCGGCGCGCGGGGATCACGAAGATCGGCAGGATCACCAGCGCGAGCAGCGTGATCTGCCACGACACCCGCAACATCACGACCAGCGTCAGCGCGAGCATCACCAGGTTGCTGACGACGCCGGACAGCGTGTCGCTGAACGCGCGCTGGGCGCCGATGACGTCGTTGTTCAGCCGGGAGACCAGAGCGCCCGTCCGCGTCCGGGTGAAGAAGGCGATCGGCATCCGCTGGATGTGGTCGAAGACTGCCGTCCGCAGGTCGAGGATCAGGCCCTCGCCGATCTGCGCCGACAGCCAGCGCGTCAGCAGGCTGATCCCGGCCTCGGCGACCGCGATCAGCGCGATCAGCAGCGAGAGCTTGAGCACCGCCTCGAAGGCCTGACCGCCGACGATCGCGTTCACCACGCGGCCGGCCAGCACCGGCGTCGCGACCGCGAGGACGGCGGCCGCCGTACTCAGCACCAGGAACGCGATCAGCTGCCGGCGGTGCGGGCGGGCGAAGGCGAGGATCCGGCGCAGGGTGGCCCGGGAGAACGGGCGTTTGTCGTCCGAGGCGTTCATCGCGTGGTACAGCGAGTTCCACGCGGTCATTTCCATACTCACGGGGGTGCTCCAGAGCGTCGTCGATCGGGTGGGTCGATGATTCCGGACGTCACCGACAGTTTTCGAACCCTAAAACCTCGACAAAACTTGAGGTCAACCGCGGCACGTTATTGGGTACACTGTACGAAGTAACCCGACGACGATACCCGATCCGGCAGAATCGCGCACATGACGCAGGAACACAGCGGTAGCGGCGACCCGGCCAAGAGTCTCGAGCTGCTCTGGCGCGGGCGCCCGCAGCCCACCCGCGGGCCGAAACCCGCGCTCACGATCGAGCGGATCGTCGAGGTCGCGCTACGGATCGCGGACGCCGAGGGCCTCGCTGCGATGTCGATGCGCCGGGTCGCCGACGAGCTGGGCGCCGGTGCGATGACGCTGTATCGCTACGTCCCCGGCAAGGGCGAGCTGCTCGACGTCATGCTCGACGCCGTGTACGGCGAGCTGCCGCGCAAGGTCGTCGCGGGGGACTGGCGGGCCAAACTCGACGAGGCCGCCCGGGAGAACCGCGACCTCTACCTGCGGCACCCGTGGCTGTTGCAGGTCGCGGTCAGCCGGCCGCCGCTCGGGCCGCAGGTGATGGCGAAGTACGAGTACGAGCTCGCCGCGATCGAGGGGATCGGGCTCACGGACGTCGAGATGGATGCCACGGTCGCGCTGGTCAACGGCTACGTGCACGGCGCGGTGCGCAGCGCGGTCGAGGCCCGCCAGGTCATCCAGCGGTCCGGGATGACCGACAAGGAGTGGTGGCTGGCGCACGTCCCGCACCTGGATCGGATCGCGGACGTCGACGCGTACCCGCTCGCGTCGCGGGTCGGCTCCACGGTCGGGGCCGAGTTCGACGCGCCGTACGACTCCGACCACGCCTTCGAGTACGGCCTGGCCCGGCTGCTCGACGGCGTCGCGACACTCGTGAAGGATCGCTCGCAAATATAGTTGTGAGTGAGTACTCACTCAGTTAATGTCGGCGGCGTGACTCCACGTGCCACGCCGTTACCTCCCGACGAACGCCGCGCCGCCATCATCGCGGCCGCGCTGCCGTTGTTCGAGGAGCACGGGCCCGACACGAGCACGAAACAGATCGCGGCGGCGGCCGGGATCGCCGAGGGGACGATCTTCCGCGCCTTCGGCAGCAAGGACGCGCTGATCGACGCCGCGCTGGCCAAGGCCTTCGACGCGGGTGATCTGATCACCGAGCTGACCGCCGTCGACCGCGACCTGCCGCTGCGGGAGCGGACGATCGCCGCGGTCGAGGCCAGCCAGCGACGGCTGCGGGGCGTGTTCCGGCTGATGTTCGCGATGCGGCTGGCCCGCCCGCCGGACCTGAAGAACCAGACCGCGCTGGACGAGGCGCGCCGCAAACGCCAGGCCGACCTGGTGAACCTGGCCTTCGAGGAGTTGCTGCGCCCCGACCAGGAGCAGCTCCGCTTCGGCGTCGGCGAGGTCGTGCGCCGGCTGCAGATGGTCACCTTCTCCGCGACCCACCCAATGATTTCCGGCGGTCAGGTGCTGACCGCCGAGGAGATCGTCGATTTCGCCTTCGACGGTGTCCGCAGGCACAACTCAGGGGATGATCGATGTTAGTACGACTCTTGCGTACGCACCTGCGTCCGTACGCGGGATACCTGTCCGTGGTGGTGGTCCTGCAGCTGGTCGGGACGATCGCCTCGCTCTACCTGCCCAGCCTGAACGCCGACATCATCGACAACGGCGTGGCCAAGGGCGACACCGGCTACATCATGCGCACCGGCGGCTGGATGCTGGCCGTCAGCCTGCTGCAGATCGTCTGCACGATCATCGCGGTCTACTTCGGCGCCAAGTCGGCGGCCCTGTTCGGCCGCGACGTCCGCGCCGCGGTCTTCCACCGGGTCGGCGAGTTCTCCGCCCGTGAGGTGAACAGCTTCGGCGCGCCGACGCTGATCTCGCGCAGCACGAACGACGTCACCCAGGTGCAGATGCTGGTCGTCACGACCTGCACGCTGCTGGTGGCCGCGCCGATCACGATGATCGGCGGCATCTTCATGGCCGTCCGCGAGGAGGCCGGGCTGTCCTGGCTGGTCGCGGTCGCCGTCCCGCTGCTGGCCGTCTCGATCGGGCTGATCGCCAGCCGGATGGTGCCGCAGTTCCAGCAGATGCAGAAGAACGTGGACGGCGTGAACCGGGTGCTGCGCGAACAGATCACCGGTATCCGCGTCGTCCGGGCGTTCGTCCGGGAGCGGCACGAGACCGAGCGGTTCGGCCAGGCCAACCAGGATCTGACCGACACCGCCGTCCGGGCCGGGCGGCTGATGGCGCTCGTCTTCCCGGTCGTGATGCTGATCCTGAACCTGTCGAGTATCGCCGTGCTGTGGTTCGGCGCGTCGCGGGTAGAGAGCGGGACGATGGAGGTCGGCGCGCTGACGGCGTTCCTGAGCTACCTGATCCAGATCCTGTTCTCGGTGATGATGGCGACGTTCGTGATGATCATGGTGCCGCGGGCCTCGGTCTGCGCGGACCGGATCCAGGAGGTGCTGCGCACCGACTCGTCCGTCCGGCCGCCGGACACGCCGATCACGAGCTTCACCGGGCGCGGGCAGCTCGTCTTCGAGCACGCGTCGTTCAAGTTCCCGGGGGCGGCCGAGCCGGTCCTGTGCGACGTCAGCTTCGTTGCCTCGCCGGGGGAGACGACCGCGATCATCGGGTCGACCGGTGCCGGTAAGACGACGCTGCTGTCGCTGGTGCCGCGGTTGATGGATGCGACCGAGGGCCGCGTGCTGGTGGACGGGATCGACGTCCGCGATATCGAGCCCGAGGCGCTGTGGGAGCGGATCGGCCTGGTGCCGCAGCGGCCGTACCTGTTCTCCGGCACGGTCGCGAGCAACCTGCGCTACGGCAATCCGGAGGCCACCGACGAGGAGCTGTGGGCGGCGCTGGAGATTGCCCAGGGCAAGGACTTCGTCGAGGCGATGCCGGAGGGTCTGGAGGCGCCGATCGCCCAGGGCGGGACGAACGTGTCCGGCGGCCAGCGGCAGCGGCTCGCGATCGCGCGGGCGCTGGTCCGCAAACCGGGGATCTACCTGTTCGACGACTCGTTCTCGGCGCTCGACCTGGCCACCGACGCGCGGCTGCGCGCGGCGCTGCGACCGGTGACGGCCGAGGCCTGCGTGGTGATCGTCGCCCAGCGGGTGTCCACGATCGTGGACGCCGACCAGATCATCGTGCTCGAGGACGGCGCGATCGTCGGCAAGGGCACGCACTCGGAGTTGCTCGAGTCGTGTCCGACGTACGGCGAGATCGTCGAGTCCCAGCGGTCCGCGGAGGAGGCGGCATGAGTGAGGAGAACGCCGCTCCGGAGGGAGCGGAGACGGTGAAGGCGACGGATCGGCCGACCACCGGCCGGGGGTTCGGGCCGCCGGGTGGGATTCCCGGGGACAAGTCGATGAACTTCGGTCCGTCGGCGAAGCGGTTGCTGCGCCGGTTGCGGCCGCACCGGGTGCAGGTCGGCGGCGTCGTCCTGCTGGCGATCGCGAGCGTCGTCCTGTCGGTCCTCGGGCCGAAGCTGCTCGGTCGCGCGACCGACATCATCTTCGCCGGTGCGATCGGTAAGCGGTTCGAGGCCGGCCTGACCAAACAGCAGGTGATCGACCAGGCCCGGGCCGGCGGTAACGGCCGGCTCGCCGATCTGCTCCAGGGGATCGACCTGATTCCCGGCGTCGGGATCGACTTCGATGCCCTGCGCAACGTCTTGCTGATGGTGCTCGGGTTGTACGTCGGCTCGTTCCTGCTGTCCTGGCTGCAGGCCTACATCCTGAACGGCGTCGTCCAGCGGACGGTGTTCGATCTGCGCGGCGAGGTCGAGGACAAGCTGAACCGGCTGCCGCTGAGCTACTTCGACGGCGCGCCGCGCGGTGAGCTGCTGAGCCGGGTCACCAACGACATCGACAACATCTCGACCAGTCTGCAACAGACGCTCAGCCAGCTGCTGACCTCGCTGCTGCTGGTGATCGGCACGCTGACGATGATGTTCGTCGTCTCGCCGCTGCTGGCGCTGATCGCGCTGGTGTCGATCCCGATCTCGATGATCGTCACCGCGGTGATCGCGAAGCGGTCGCAGGCCCGGTTCGTCGCGCAGTGGCGGCACACCGGCGCGCTGAACGGCCAGATCGAGGAGGCCTTCACCGGCCACGAGCTGGTCAAGGTGTTCGGTCGCCAGAAGGAGATCGAGGCGGAGTTCGCGAAGAAGAACGAGGAGCTGTACCAGGCCTCGTTCGGCGCGCAGTTCATCTCCGGGCTGATCATGCCGCTGATGATGTTCGTCGGGAACCTGAACTACGTCGTGATCGCGGTCGTCGGCGGTCTGCGGGTCGCCTCCGGGCAGCTGTCGCTGGGCGACGTCCAGGCGTTCATCCAGTACTCGCGGCAGTTCACCCAGCCGCTCACCCAGGTCGCCTCGATGGCGAACCTGTTGCAGTCCGGCGTCGCGTCGGCCGAGCGCGTCTTCGAGGTCCTGGACGCCAAGGAGCAGGTACCGGACGACGCCACCCCGGAGACCGTCACCGAGGCCCGCGGGCGGGTCGAGTTCGAGCACGTGTCGTTCAGCTACACCGAGGACAAGTCGCTCATCACCGACCTCAGCCTCGTCGCCGAGCCCGGGATGACGGTCGCGATCGTCGGCCCGACCGGCGCCGGCAAGACCACCCTGGTGAACCTCATCATGCGGTTCTACGAGCTGAACGGCGGCCGCATCACCCTGGACGGCGTCGACATCACCGAGCTGACCCGCTACGACCTGCGGCGCCGGATCGGCATGGTCCTCCAGGACACCTGGCTGTTCGGCGGCACCATCCGCGACAACATCCTGTACGGCAACCTGGACGCCACCGAGGAGGACATGCTGGCCGCGGCCAAGGCGACGTACGTCGATCGCTTCGTCCACAGCCTCCCCGACGGCTACGACACCGTCATCGACGAGGAAGGCAGCAACGTCAGCGCCGGCGAGAAGCAACTCCTCACCATCGCCCGCGCCTTCCTGGCCGACCCGCAACTCCTCATCCTCGACGAAGCCACCAGCTCGGTCGACACCCGCACCGAGGTCCTGGTCCAGCGCGCCATGGCCGCCCTGCGCTCCGACCGCACCAGCTTCGTCATCGCCCACCGCCTCTCCACCATCCGCGACGCCGACCTCATCCTCGTCATGGAAGACGGAGCCATCGTCGAACAAGGCAACCACGACCAGCTCCGCGCCCTCAACGGCGCCTACGCCCGCCTCTACAACGCCCAATTCAGCGGCGCCGTAGCCGACCACGACACCGAAGACCCCACTGCTCCGGCCCAGCCCGCGCTCCACAGCTGAGGCCTGTGGATAACTCCCGACGCCACCTCGCCGTTCATGCCTTACTTGAGTCATGAACGGCGAGGGCACGGACCACCGGCAGCACGGGGACAGGACCGCCTGGGACGTCGCCCGGGCGCTCGGTCTCACCGGAGACGACAACTACCAAACCCTGCGGGACGCGTATCGCGTCACGTTCGACTTCTCCGCGCCGCTGATGGTGCGGATCGCCGACGACATGCTCGCCGACCTGCGTGCGGACGTCGGCGAGCGTCGGGTCGGCAGAATCGTGGCCTTGGGCCGCGATGGGCACAGCCTGGCCCTGGCGATGCACCGGCTCGACGGCCGGTTCGCTCGCAAGCACATCGCGAACCTCGTGTTGTCGCGAGCAGTCGTCGAGAACGCGCTACAAGATCTCGAACGCCACCTTGGCCGGCGGCATCCGGCCGTGGCCGGGTACCGGCGCGTGGCATCCCGAGTTGCTGCCGCCGACACTGTTGGCGGCTTCCGTCGGCTGGACAGGTACCTTCACCGTGCACGGGTTCCGGTAGGCCGGCCGGGCAGCCGGGTCGCGTTGTTCGACACCAGCTTCAAAGGAACCGTTCAGGAGTTGCTGTCGGCGGTCTATCCGGAGACGACGTTCAATGGTCGGTACGCGTTCTTCGGGGAGGCGCCGCACGATCCGCACCCGGGGAGCAAGAAGGGCTACGAGGTGCACCTCGGCGCTGCGGAGTCGCGACAGGGCAAGCCGTTCTACGAGCTTCCGGAGGACGAGACGAAGACGTTCGCACATCAGCTCGCGATCAACAGCGTCGAGGAGTTGCTGGACGGTCCGATGACGAGTCCGGTGCGGATCGACGAGCACGGGCCGGTGCAGACTTTGCAGCAGAAGGAGTCCGCGCTGACCGGTCTGAGTCCGGGGCGGGTCTCCACGCGGCTGCGGGCGCCGCGCATTCGCGAGGGCGTGAAGGTCGTGAACCTCCGCGCTGTCGCGGACCGGGCGAGGTTGGCTGCCGCGGCCCGGGATGCGGGACAGGACTATCGCTCTCCGCTCGAGGAGGGGGCGCGCCGCTACCGGGCCGAGATCAGGGCGTGGATCTCGGGAGCCCCTGGTGACCAGCGCCTGGTCGAGTTCCTCGACTCGTTCGTGCACAGGGGCGACAAGCAGCACGTTGAGCTGCTGCAGCGAACGCTGGAGCGGGCCACCCTTCCGATCGGGAGCTACTCGAAGATCTGGGCGGCCTACGAGCAGTGCGCCAGTGACGATGACAAGCGAGTGTTCGTACAGAATGTGCACACCTCGGTGCAAGCAATGGGAGGCTGGAATGGGCGGGACGCGGGGCCAAGACCCTCACGAGGAGTGGACGGCCCTGGCCGGGCTGGGCGAGAGCTTTGACGAGTTCGGCGAGCTGACCGATTCGCTGCTGGCGTCCGGGCCGCCGCCCAGCGGGGCATCGAGCGTCGCTCGGGCGCCGATGATCATCGACACGGATGCGGGCGGGGATCCCGATGACACGGTGGCGCTGGTGGTCGCCGGGTTGCGCGTGCCGGAGCTTCGGCTGGTCGTGACCGGGGACGAGGTGGACGGAGAGCGGGCGCGGTTCGTCCGGCATCTGCTGGACCTTGTAGGGCGGGCGGACGTCGAAGTGGTGGCCGGGGCCGACCTGGGGAATCGGCGGTTGTGGTTCGTGGACGACGTGGCGCCGGCTGCGGTGCCGCGGCAGCCAACGGATGTCGTCGGCGCCGTCGAGAAGGTTTGCGCGGAGTCCGAGGGACCGGTGCGGTGGGTGGGGATCGGTCCGTTGACCAACTTGGCGGCGGTGCTCGCGGCCCGGCCCGAGCTGAGCTCACGGTTGCAGGTCACGCAGATGGGCGGCGCCATCGTCTACCGCGATCCGACGCGAGCCGAGCACAACTTCCGGATGGACCCGGCGGCCGCGATCCGGATGGTCTCGCTGTTGCAGCGCTGGGAGCCGACGTACGTCGTGTCGGACGTGACGTTCAACCCGGCGACCGAGATCACCGCCGATTCGCCGTTGTATCAGCGCTGGGCGCAGCCCGGGGCACCGGAGTGGGCGAAGGTCCTGAAAACCCACACCGACCGGTGGCTGGAGCGGTACCCGGGATCGATGCAGCACGACGCGCTCACACTGGCCGCGGCGCTCCTCTGGCCGGGGATTCGCTTCGCCAGGGAGCGCGTCGTACTCGACGAGCTGGCTCGGATGAGCCGCAGCGCCGACGGTATCGAGATCGAGATGTCCGTGAGCGCCGACTACGAGGCGTTCATGGCCTGGCTCGACTCCGCCCTCGTGTGGTGATGTGTAGTTCGGCGAGGCAGCGCTACCCGGTGGTGCCCGCTCTTAGCCGTGGGCTTCCGGCATGAGCAAAGATGGAGACGGCCGGGTTGGTGACGAGTTGTTGGGCGGGTTCGGGGGCTTGGGCGCACCAGCCGGCGACGTCGTATGCGGCGGTGGCAGGAAACTCGCCGAAGGAGCCGGCCACAGCGCAGGCCCTCGCGATCCGCTCGTGGTGGCGGTGTGCGAAGTCGAGCGCGCGGCGGGCACCGTCCGAGACGCCAACGAGGACGAGGTCGAAGGCAAGCCGTTGTCGCGGTAGCCCACGTGATGCCCCGGGCCTGGGCGGACAGGAACTCGACGGTCGACTCCCACATGCGGGTGTCGGCCAGGTCGCCGTTCAGCAGTACGATCTCCCGGCCTTCACCACGCTGTTCGAAGTACAAGTAGCCGCGCCGAACCTCCACCTTGGCCATACCGGGATTCTGCGGCCCCGGGTTCACTGAGGCATCAGGAAATCTTCCTAGGCCACCATGAGCGACGCCATGCATCGCGAGGAGGTCGAGCTACTCCCACGTGGCCACAGGGGCGACCTGTCCAGCGGCGCATCGTCTCATTGGCACTGCGTGTATCCGAGCGTTTGAATGTGACCTAAATATTGGTGCCAATCACCGCCTCGGCATGTCGTCAGGCTGGAAAGTGACAGCGAGTGGTTGCTTCTCCCGCGCGGTGGTGCAACAGTGGGTCACTGACGCTGGATCCTGTGGGGGGATAATGCGCGACGCAATCGTTGTTGGAATCGACAGGTATCAGGGAGCCCCGCTTCGGTATTGTCGGGCGGATGCCGAGGAAGTCGCCGAGGCTCTATCGCTTGAGCAGTACGGCTTCGACTGCCAGATGTTGCTGGACGGGAAAGCAACCCGCGGGAATGTACTCGACGCACTCGGGCGTACGATATTCGAGGCGTCTGATCGCAGGGAGTGCTTGCTCTTTTACTTTGCCGGCCATGGGCAAGTGATAGGAAACTCAGGTCACCTGGTCACGTACGGTGGCGAGTACTTCGATCCGGGCATCTCGCTGGCCCAGCTCGGACAACTGATGGAATCGGCGAGCGTGAGGTACGACCATGTTGTGGCCGTGCTCGACTGCTGTCACAGCGGCGCCGCATTTAATTGGTCCAGCAGCCGGCCGATGAACGCCTCGGATATCGATCGGGAGGTTGCGTCGGTTAATGAGAGTCGCTGCATCCTTGCAGCTTGCCGGCCGGAAGAATCAGCCGACGAATCCGATGACATTGCTCACGGTGTCTTCACGAACTCTCTCATCGAAGCGCTGCTCGGTGCCGCCGTCGATTTCGACGGAAATGTAACCTTGCTCGGTATTTTCGATTATGTCGCCCGGTCGATCCCTAGCTATGTTCAGAGTCCAGTGTTCAAGGGTGACATCGCCGGTACCGTTCTCGTAGGTTCCGGTTTTCCGCCGCGACTCGGTCGGCCGATCGCGCGCGATGAGCTGAGTACCACGCTCGCGAAGGCGCAACGTCTCGTCGACGAGTATCACCAGTTGCAGCAGCGCGAACTCGGTGACAGGACGCATCGGGCGCGCGAGGGCGCCATGAAGTGCGCGGCGTCGATGGACGGTCTTCTGCAATGGTTCCAGTCGACGAAAGCGAACTTACCTGATATCGCGCGGGAGCGTGCCTGGCAGGTTCTGGAGATCGATGTCGTCGAGTACCGCAAGGAGCTGGCGAACATCTCGGTGGGTGAGGTGACCAGGTTCGGCACCGTGTCTGGGAAGATCGGCGTCGGGGGCTATGGGCAGGTCTGGCAGGTGGATGGAGCCGACGGGCGCGCTTTAGCGTACAAGGTGTTTCACGGCAACGAGTTGGCTCAAGATACCAAGGTGCGCCGATTTGAGAACGGTTACTTGAACATGCGGAAATTGGCGCATCCGCGCATCGTGCGCGTTCACGAGATGACAACTGCGCCGTACGGCTTCATCATGGAGGCAATTCCAGGCGACGATCTCCGGAAGGCGTACATTCGCAGAGACGAGCCGGAACTGGTACTCCGGCTCCTGCTTGATGTCGCAGAGACGGTTCAGCACGCCCATGCCAACGGAGTGCGACACAGGGACATCAAGCCGGAGAATATTATCGTCGTTACCGACGGTTCCGGACGGTTGATTCCGTATCTCACAGATTTCGATCTAGCGTACCACGAGACGAATCGTACACTGACGACGAACCTGGGTGTGGGGGGCGTCATCAACTACGCCGCTCCGGAGCAGTTGCATGAGCCGAACACGGTAGCGGCACGGTCTGAGACTGTGGATGTCTTCAGTCTCGCCCAACTGATGTTTTTCATAGTTGTCGGTCGCGATCCGAGCGGTGATGACTTCCAAGACAATGCGAGCCGCCTGATATCAACCCTGAATTCCTGGGTCGATGATCGCTCGGCGCTGCCGTTGATCGAGGCTTACAAGCGCTGCATCTCCAAAGATCCTGGTGATCGTCCGACGTTGAGCGACGTGATTCGCCTGCTGGGCGAGTCGGAGGCATATGTTCTCAAGGCGAGCGGGTCGGACGCTGTTGACGAGTTCGATATGTGCCGCCGTATCGCTCATCTCTACGCGGGCTTGGGGAACTTCACCTCGACCGACATGTCTGCGGAGATGCCCAGCCTATCGGGGCAGATCGATATCATCGTCCGGCTAGGGCAGTCCGACGTGAACGGGCGGGTCAACATCGATATGGAGATGTCGGTCCGGGACGGAATCACCTTGCCAAACTTCAAGTCCGGTCCGGCGGCGCGGAATGCGATCAACACCCGTCTGGACAAGATCCTGCGGCGATATCCGAACGCCCGGCGGCATCCCGGCACGCACGGTACTTATCAGGTGTTCATCAGTGTTCACAAGCTTCAGCTCAACACCGATGGCATGGTGGCGGCACGCGACATTATTCAAAATGTGGTTGCGGGTATTGAGAGCTGGTGAACGCCGGCTGCGGTCAGGACGTGCCGCGGGTGAGGCGGCGGAGGGCTAGTTCGGCTAGGAGGGCGGCGGCGTCGGGGAGGATGGTGTCGTCGAAGTGGGCCAAGGGGGAGTGGTTGTCGGGGGCGGTGTCGGGGTTGGGGGCGTTGCAGGCGCTGAGGTTGACGTAGGCGCCGGGGACTTGTTCGAGGACGAAGGACATGTCTTCGGCGCCGCATTCGGCGTTCGGGCGCTCGCGGAAGCGGGCGGGGCCGAAGAGGTCGATGATGGTGTCGCGGGCGAACTCGTACTCGGCGGGGTCGTTGACGGTGACGGGGTAGCCGATTCGGTAGTCGACCTCGGCGGTGAGGCCGTGGGCCGCGGCCAGGCCTTCGACGAGGTGGGTGGTCGCCTGCTGGGCTTTGGCGCGGGTTTCGGCGGAGAAGGTGCGGATGGTCGCGTCGAAGAACGCGTCGTCCGGGATGATGTTCTCCTTGGTGCCGCCGGCGATCCGGCCGACGGTCAGGACGACCGGGTCGAAGACGTCGAACTGGCGCGTGACGAGCGTCTGCAGCGCGCCGACCATCTCGCATGCGACCGGGATCGGGTCCTTACCGCGGAACGGCTCCGAGCCGTGGGCGCCCTGGCCGACCACGCGGACGTGTAGCTGGTCGGCCGCGGCCATCAGCGGGCCGGCCTTGCTGTTCCAGACGCCGAGCGGGTCGCCGGCCGACTGGACGTGCAGGCAGTACGCCGAATCGACGCGCCGGCCTGCGATGTCGAGCAGGCCCTCGCGCATCATGATCGGCGCGCCGCCGCTGGTCTCCTCACCCGGCTGGAACATGAAGACCACGTCACCGGCCAGCTCGGCCTGCAGCGCGCACAGGATCTTCGCCGCGCCGACCAGCCCGGCGACGTGCAGGTCGTGGCCGCAGGCATGCATCAGGCCAGGGTGCTGCGAGACGTACGGGACGTCGACGCGCTCGGTGACCGGCAGGGCGTCCATGTCGCCGCGCAGCAGCACGACCGGGCCGGGCCCGCGGCCGCCGCGCAGGACGGCGGTGACCGAGGACAGCTCCTTGCCGAGGGTGATCTCCAGCGGCAGGCCCTCCAACGCGTCGAGGATCAGCCGCTGGGTCTTCGGCAGGTCGAGGTCGTACTCCGGGACCTGGTGCAGCGCCCGGCGCAGGGTGATGATGTCGGCGCCGACCTGGGCCGCGAGATCGAGAGTGGTCGTCATGCCTTCGGCTCCAGGTCGAGGGCGTGCATCACGCGCTGGGCGCTGCTGCCGAGCTCGAGCAGCTCGACCAGGTCGAGCCAGCGCTCGGGGTCCTTCACCTGGCGCGGCCGGGTCGCGTCGGCCTCGGAGACCGGCGCGTCGGTGGCGACGGCAACGACCTTCGGCGCGACGTCGAGATAGTCGGCGGAGTCGAGGATCTTGCGCTTCACCGACGGCGACATCGGCGTCGCCGGGTCGGCCGCGGCGGCGCGGATCGCGGTCAGGTCGCCGTACGCCGTGACGAGGGACGCGGCGGTCTTCTCGCCGACGCCCTTCACGCCGGGCAGGCCGTCGGAGGCGTCGCCGCGGAGGGTGGCGAAGTCGGCGTAGCGGTTGGCGGGGATCTCGTACTTGGCCAGCAGCGCAGCCTCGTCGTACACCTCCGCCCGGCCGACGCCCTTGGCGGCGGTGTAGACGACGCGGATGCCGCGGCTGTCGTCGATCAGCTGGAACAGGTCCCGGTCGCCGGTGACGACGTCCACGGGCATGGTCGCGCGGTGCGAGAGCGTGCCGATGACGTCGTCCGCCTCGTGGTCGGGCGCGCCGACGACCGCGATGCCGAGCGCCTCGAGCGCGGCCCGGATGTAGGGGATCTGCACCTCGAGCCGGGACGGGACCTCCTCGATCTGCTCGCCCTGCGCGGACACGTAGTCGAGCCGCTGCGCCTTGTACGACGGGATCAGCGCGACCCGCCAGGACGGCCGCCAGTTGTCGTCCCAGCAGGCGACCAGGTGGGTCGGCCGATGGTTCTCGACCAGCCGGGCGATGAAGTCGAGCAGCCCGCGGACGGCGTTGGTCGGCGTACCGTCCGCGGCCTTCATCGTGTCGGGCACGCCGAAGAACGCGCGGAAGTACAACGACGCGGTGTCGAGCAGCATCAGCCGCTGGGGTTCCGTCTCAGCCATGGGGCGATGCTTTCATGCCGGGGCGTCGCGGCAGTAGGGTCTCCAGGGTGGAGGACCTGGACCGCAAGATCGTCGCGCTGCTCGCCAGTGACGGCCGGATGAGTTTCACCGACCTGGGCAAGGCCACCGGCCTGTCCACCTCGGCCGTGCACCAGCGCGTCAAGCGCCTCGAACAGCGCGGCATCATCCTCGGCTACACCGCCGCCGTCGACCACTCGGCCCTCGACCTGCCGCTGACGGCGATGATCGCGATCCGCCCGATCGACCCCTCCCAGCCCGACGACTCGCCCGAGCGGCTCCGCGAGGTCCGCGAGATCGAGTCCTGCTACTCCGTCGCCGGCGACTCCAGCTACGTCCTCGTCGTCCGCGTCGCCTCCCCGGGCGCCCTGGAGAACCTGCTCGCCGTCATCCGCGCCCGCGCCAACGTCTCCACCACGACGACGATCGTCCTCTCCACCCCGTACGAACGCCGTCCACCAGCGCTCTGATCAGCGGCTGAGGTTCTGGAGGACGGCGGCGGCTACCCGGCGGCCGGAGACCAGTGCGCCTTGGATGGAGCTGGTGTCGCGGTGGTCGCCGCAGAGGTAGAGGGTGTCGCTGAGGGCCGGTGCGGTGGTCAGCGGATGAGCGGCGGGCATCGCCGGTAGGGCGCGAGGGATTTCGTAGCGTGCGACGAGCTGCCACTGGGTTGTCGACGTCCGGTAGAGGTCGGCCAGGTGGGCGCGGACGGTCTGCTCGTCGACGGCGTCCTTCGGGGTGGACACCGCGATCAGGGCCTGCCCGGGCGGCGCGTAGGTCGGAGCCACTTCGCTCACGACCACGGTGTTGAGCAGGAGTCCGGATTTGCCGTCGAGGAGCAGCGTCGGCCGGGGCAGCGGTGACTGCGGGGCGGCGAAGTACCAGGTCGTCACGCCGTTCCAGCGGAGTACGTCGAGGCCCGGAGCGAGCGCGACGGCGTCGGTGCCATCGGTGGCGACGAGGATCGCTCGGGCTCGGATCGGCTCGGGTGAGCCCTCGGTCCTGACCCAGCCGGGGCCGATCTCGCGCACAGCCGTTGACAAGCGAACCGTTCCCTCGGGCAGGGACTCGGCCAGGGCCTGCGGGAGCCTCTGCATACCCTGCGCCGGGACGGCGGCGCCGCCGCGCAGGAAGCAGCGCCAGATCAGATGAAAGAGCCGGGCGGACGTCGTCAGGTCGGGGTCGAGGAAGACACCGGCGAGGAACGGCCGGAAGATCTCGTCGATCGTCGCCGTCGAGATCCCGCGACCCCGCAGGTCGTCCTCGATCGAGGACGCCGGCAGCTCGCGCAGGCCACGCGCGCTCCCGGCGGTGTCGCGGGCCGAGAAGGCGGCAACCGCGGCGGCGTCCCGCGGACGCCGAATCCCGAACTGGGCCGCGCCGACGAACCCGCGCGGGCTCAGCTCCAGATCCCAGCGCTGCTCCGGGCCGTCGACCAGCACACCGCGGGTGAAATACCGCAGGTCGAGGTCGGCCGCCGCCAGGACCCGGCGGAACTCGGGATAGTCCGGTAGCAGGACCTGGAAGCCGCGATCGAGCAGAAACCCGTCCACCTCGTCGGTGCGGACCCGGCCGCCGACCGCGTCGTCCTTCTCGAGTACCAGAACGCGCCGACCCGCCTGGTGCAGGGTGCGAGCGGCCGCGAGGCCGGCTAGTCCGGCGCCGATCACGACCACTTCGGCGTCATCCATGCGATTCCTCCGCTGTCGTTCGGTCCGGTCAGGGTGGCCATGATGCCATCGCCGCTTAGGGTTGAGAGATGCGACGCGTTCTGCTGACTGACCTGTTCAGTACGTTGGTGCCGGGTGGGGACGCCGAACGCGGCGTCCTGAACGAGGCGATGGCGCAGGCGCTCGGGGTGGACGCGGCGCGCTTCGGGCGCGAGTTCGACGAGGCGTCGTACGAGCGGTTCACCGGGGCGTACGGCGACCTGGAGACCACGATCCGGGTGATCGCGGAGCGGGCGGGCGGCGAGCCGACCGACGAACAGGTGCACCAGGCAACGGAGTTGCGGCGCGGTCTGACGCGGCGGTTGCTCGCGGCGGCGCCGTTCCGGACGCTGGAGACGTTGGCGAAGTTCAAGGCTGACGGCTGGGGGATCGGCCTGGTCAGCAACGTGACGGCCGAGACGCAGGCGCAGTGGCAGCACAGCCCGCTGACGCCGTACTTCGACACGGTCGCCTTCTCGGCCGAGCTCGGTACCGCGAAACCCGAGCCCGCGATCTACCTCGCGGCGTGTACGGCGCTGTCGGTCTCGCCGGCCGAGTGCATCTACATCGGCGACGGCCGCGACAACGAGCTGCCCGCCGCGGCCTCGCTCGGTATGTACGCCGTCCGGACGCTCGAACACGCCAACAGCCACCCCGCCTGGCCCGGCCCGACCGTCAATACCTTTGCGGAGCTGCCGGGTCTCCTGAGCGAGGACTGACGGGTCGGTCAGGTCGCCAGGCCGTTGCGGTAGGCGTAGACGACGGCTTGGACGCGGTCGCGGAGGCCGAGTTTGGTGAGGATGCGGGAGACGAAGGTCTTGACGGTTTCCTGGCTGATCGAGAGGGTGCCGGCGATCTCGCTGTTGGAGCGGCCGTCCGCGAGTAGCCGGAGGACTTCGAGTTCCCGGGGCGTCAGCGGGACGCCGTCCGGAGTGCTGTCGTCGGCGGGGCGGATTCGCGCGGCATAGCGGCCGACGAGTTGGCGGGTGACTTCCGGATCGAGCAGAGCGGCGCCGGTCGCGATGGTCCGGATGCCGTTCAGCAGCTGGGCCTGGGGCGCGTCCTTGAGCAGGAAGCCACTCGCGCCCGCCCGGAGCGCTTCGTACACGTACTCGTCGAGGTTGAACGTGGTCAGGATCAAGACCTTGACCGGACGGACGACGTCGGCGCCCGCGAGCAGTCTCGTGGCGCCGATCCCGTCCAGCACCGGCATCCGCACGTCCATCACCACGACGTCGGGCTCGACCTGGACGGCGAGGTCCACCGCGGCCCGGCCGTCGCCGCATTCGCCGACCACCTCGAGGTCGGGTTGCGCGTCGATGATCGTGACGAGCCCGGTGCGGATCAGCATCTGGTCGTCGCAGACCAGGACCCGGATCGGCGCGCTCATCCGCGCACTCCGGTCGGAATCCGGGCCCGCACGACGAACCCGCCGGCCTCGGTCGACCCGGCGCTGAACTCGCCGTCCAGGACGTCGACGCGCTCCCGCAGTCCGGCCAGTCCGCGCCCGCTGCCGCTGACCGCGGGGGAGTGCCCGCCTGCGGCGTCCGTACTGACGTGCACCGTAATCTCCCGTTCGGTGTGCTGGACGTCGACCGCCGTCCGGGCGCCGTGGGCGTACTTGAGCGCGTTCGTCAACGCCTCCTGGACCACTCGGTACGCCACGAGGTCGGCGCTCCCGCTGGACGCGGCGGGCGCACCCGTCTCGGTGAACTCGATGGGCTGGCCGGCCTGTCGGGTCTGCTCGACCAGCGTGGCCAGCTGCCCGGGCGAGCCGGGCGGTAGGTGGTCAGGGTTGAGCAGGTCCAGGAGATGTCTGAGGTCCGCGATCGCGTGCCGGCCGGTGTCGGTGATCGAGGTGAGCGTCTGGTCCAGCCGCTCCGGCGCCGCGGTCAGGTACTTGGCCGCCTCGGCCTGGACAACCATCGCCGTCACGTGATGAGTCACGACGTCATGCAGCTCGCGAGCGATCCGGGTCCGTTCGGCGGCTCGGGTGTCGGCCGCGACCCGCAGGCGTCGCTCGGCCTCCAGCGCGCGGCTGGACCGGAGCCACGCGCCGATCGCCCATGGGATGCAGGCCGCCAGGTAGAAGGTGACGAACTCGATCACCGGCTCGCCGCCGGATCCGAGCCGGTAGAGAACCGTTGCCAGCGGCACATATCCGGCCGTCAGCAGACCGGCGACCAGCCAGCGGCGCCGTTCCAGGTAGGCCCCGGCGCTCCACAGTGCGATCACGAGCGCGCTGCCGGCCACCCTGTGATAGCCGCGCAACTGGTCGAGGGCGAAGCCGGCGCAGACCAGCACCAAGCAGACGAGCGGCGCGCGGCGGCGCAGCCCCAGCGCAAGAGCTTGGGCGGCGATGGCAACCACGGCCAGCCCGTCGAACGCGCGGTTCGGGAGGTCGCCGAGCTGCGTCCCGTGGTTGGCCAGCGACGGCACGAACGTCGCGATCAGGAGGACCACTCCGAACGAGAGGTCCCTGACCGCGACGTCCAGCCGACGCCACCACCGCAGCGCCTGCTGATGCTCGATCACCGGGCAAGACTAGCCGCGTCGACCTCCGGCGAAGCGATCCGCGGACGCCGGGGGATCGGCCGGATGTTGCCGCGCCGATGCGCCACCCACAGGAATCCGGCCGCCGCGAGGACGCAGAACCCGACGGAGTACAGGCTGCCCTCGGGCCCGAAGGCGCCACCGGTCAGCAGGTGCGGGCCGGACATGCTGGCGTCGAGCAGACCGGCGGGGGTGCCGCTGCCGGACACCTCGGTGCTGAAGATGCCGCCGGCGGCGAAGTTCCAGCCGAAGTGCAGGCCGATCGGAACCCACAGCTTCCGGGTCGCGATGTAGGCGGCGGTCAGCATGCCGCCGGCTTCGATCGCGATGGCGAGCGCGCCCCACAGGCTCGCGTTCGGGTTGATGAGGTGGATCAGGCCGAACAGCAGCCCGGTCAGGACGAGTGCGATCCAGGTCCCGGTCCGCTGCTCGACGATCCGGAACAGCAGCCCGCGAAACACCAGCTCCTCACTGGTCGCGGCCACGGCCATGAACCCGAACAGCGCGATCGCGGCGCCGACCGAGCCCAGCCCGTGGACGTCGTACCCGCCGAGCAGCCCGATGTTGAGGATGACCAGCCCGAAGATCGCGATCCCACCGAAGGTTCCACCGAGCAAGCCGCGGGCCGCGCCACCGCGTGCCAGCTCGCTGACCGGACGGCGTTCCAGGCGGCCGACCAGCAGCTTGTAGACGATCACGCTGAGGACGGCGGTGCCGAGCCCGGCGATCGCCATCAAGGCCGGGTTCCCGTCCGCGGCGCCGTACGCCTGCGCGCCGGCGAACTGGATGATCAGCAACGCCACGATCGGGACGATCAGCCGGCCGGCCGCTTTCACGAACTTCATAGCCACTCCCTGGTCGGATCCGCGGCTGGGTGCCGCTACCCGAAAAACTACGGATGCCAGGTCGCCGAAGCGTCCCCGTCCAGCGGACACTTCGGCGTAGCTCGCACGGGGGACAACCCCGGCTCAGTTACCGGCTGAGCGACGGCGGAGGAAGACGAGGCCGGCGACCAGGAGGAGCAAGCCGGCAAGGGAAGCGGCCCCGGCTGCGAGGCCCAGGCGGAGGCGCGGTGGGAGGTAGGCGCAGTCGATCTCGGCGGAGTTGGCGGGCGTGCGGACGGCGAGGAGGCCGGTGTGGTCGTACAGGCGGGCTCGTTTGCCGTCGATCGTGCAGTGCCAGCCGTCGACCTTGAGGACGCCGAGGGTGACGGTCGCGGCCGGAGCCGGATTCAGGCGCACCTTCATGCTGTGGCCGCCCAGCTCGACCGCGGCCGGCGGCTTGAGGGCCTGGATGGCTGCGGTGAGGCGAGGGCGGTTGAGGCAGGCCACGGCGGTGGTCGGGATGCGGGTCGGCTTGGTGACGCGGAGGTCGATGGTGACGGCGCCGGTGCGGTCGGCGGTGCCGGCCCGGCGCATCTCGGCGCCGGTGTAGATGCCGGGGCGCTTGGTGAGCTCGGTGAGAACGGGCTTCCACACGCCGTCGATGAGGACTTCGCCGACCAGGTCCGGCGTCCAGAGGTAGACCTCGGCGCCGGGCGCGCAGCGGGCGAGCAGCCGGGCGGGGGCAGGTGAGGTGCCGCCGGGTGGGGGAGTGATGATCAGGCGCTCGCGGCGGGTGCCGACGCGGGCGACCGAGGACTTGTCGGCGGTGAGCTTCGGGATGGCGTAGACGTCGGCGCCGATCGCGGTTTCCTGCACGCCCCACGGGCCGGGCTCGCGGGACACCCACGGCTTGATCGGTCGGACGGCGACCAGCGGGCCGACCTCGTTGTTGCGGGTCAGCCGCGGCGGGACGTCGTCGGCGTCCCGGACGAGGCGGCCGTGCATCGCGAAGACGGCGTCCACGACCGGGTTCTGCGGGTCGGTCGTCGCGCGCCCGTACGAGCTGTAGCCGAAGCCGAACGCGATCAGCGCCTCCGAGGTGCTCAGCGGGATCGTGCTCGTGTAGTACGCCGAGCCCTGCCCGCCGATCAGCATCGGGTCGTTGTCCGACGTCACCCGGCCGGGCGACGTCCGGTGCGCCGGCCAGTCGTCGATCGACTGGACCAGCTCGCGCGCCAGCGTGTGGTCAGGGCCCCAGTACGACGAGGCGCTCAGAACCTTCACCCGGGCCGCGTCGATCGCCACCGCGGACGCCGCGCCCTCGACCAACACTGCCCCGACCAGGACGGCGACGGCCGCACTGCGCAGCCGGCCAGGCGCCCGCTCACGCGTGAACAGCCAGGCCAGCAGCGCGATCGCGATCAGCACCGGGACGGCGATCCGGGTCGTCGTCGTGACGAACCGGCCGTCCCACGTCCAGGCGTACAGACCGGCGACGAGCACGATCGGCGCGATCACCGTGATCGGCGACCGCAGGCCGGCGCTCACCGACATCCAGCCGAGGACGACGAGCATCCCGCCGATCACGAACGCCTGCCGGTACGAGCTGCCGTTGGGGGTGTCGAAGCCGTGCCAGGCCTCGTGGGTGAAGGTCACCTGCATGCTGACGACGGTCGCGACGACCGCGCCCGTCCAGACGACTCGCTGCCGGACGCCGATCCGCCCGTTGAAGGGGAAGCTCAGCGCGAGCAGCAGCATCAGCGTCCCGACGGCGAAGCTCGGGCTGAAGCCGACGCCTTCGGTCCCGGCCAGCAGCCGGGAGAGGAAGTTCTGCGTGTCGAGCTGGCGGAATTCGGCATCCGGGCTCGGCGTCGAAGCACCGACCAGTGCAAAGGTCGGAATCAGCAGCGGCGCTGTCAGCCCGATCCCGAGCGCGACCGCCAGCGCGCACCGGAGACCGCCGGTGATACGCCACTTCCAGGATTCGTCAGCCGTCAGCAACCGGGCCAGCGCGATGATCGCGGCCCCGATCGTGGCCATGTAGACGGTGTAGAAATGCGACGTCCAGAGCAGCGCGACGACAATCGGCGCGACGATCGCGGACGTGATCGTGCGCTTGGTCAGAATCCATTCGCAGAGCAGGCACAGGACCGGGAATGCGACCATTCCGCTCAGCCACAGCGTCATGTACGCGCCGTCGTCCACCGCCCACGCTCCGGCGCCGTACGAGATACCGGCCGCGATCGCGATCCAGGTCGGCCCGGTGGGCCGCAGGCGGCGCAGGTACGCCGTCATCGCGCCGGCGCCGATCGCCATCGCGGCGGTGGCGACGAGGAACAGCGCCAGGTCGATCTTGTCCCGCGGGACGATCCAGGCGATCCAGGACAGTGTCGAGCCGACGTAGGCCATGAAGTCGCCGAAGAACGGCGCTCCGAAGCCGCTCTGCCAACTGAAGATCAGATCGCCGTCGGCCTGGCCGTGGACGACGTCGCGCAGGTACGCGGCCATCGGGATGAATTGCTGGCCGAGGTCGTTGGTGTTGCGCGAAGCGTCACCGAACGGATACGTGCCGCGAATGATTCCGGCGATCGAGAAGACGGCGGCGGCGCCGAACGCGGAGATCACGTTCGCCTTGCCCTTGACTGCCACTTACTGCACGCCCCCAGAAGCTGGTCGCCGGATTTTCCCGGTGCCAAACATAGACGACCTAGCCGCGTAAACCCCGGTATTTGCCTGAACGTGCAAGTCCGGTCGCGGCCGCGAGCAGGAGCAGGCAGACCAGAACTCCCGCGCCGGCCTTCAGCCCGAGCGACAACCCCGGCGGCACGAACGTGCACTCGGCGGACGCCGCGTTGGCCGGCGTCGGGAAGGTGAGCAGCCCGGCATGGCTGCTGATCGCGGCCGGGCGGCCGTCGACCTGGCACTGCCAGCCGTCCAGCTTGATGACTCCAACCGCAACGGTCGCCTCGGGGCCAGGGTTCAACCGGATGGCGATGGAGTGTCCGCCCATCGTGTAGTCGGCCGGAGCCTTGAGCGCCGCGACGGCCTGGTCGAGACGTGCGCGGTCCAGACAGGCCACAGCGCTGGTCGGCAGCCTGGCCGGCCGGTGGACCCGCAGATCGATGCGGACGACGCCGTTCGCATCGGCTGTCCCGGCGCGCCGCATCTCGGCGCCGCTGTAGATGCCGGGCCGCTTCGCCTTCTCGGGGAGGACCGGCATCCACCCGGCGCCGGTCTGCAGGTCCCCGACGAGGTGCGGGGCCGCCAGATAGACCTCCGAGCCCGGTTGGCAGCGCGCCTCCAGCCGAGCCATGGTCGCCTGACCGTCGCCGGGCGCCGGTGCGATGACGATGGTCTTCCCGCTGCGGACGCCGATCCGCGCGGTCGAGCCCTTGCCCGGGCCCAGCTTCGGCACGGTGTACACCTCCGCGCCGAGCGCCGTCTCCTGCACACCCCACGGGCCGGGGTCGGTCGACGTCCAGAGTTTGGCCGGCCGTACCGTCACCAGCGGCCCGACGGCGTCGTTCCGTTGCAGCGTCGTCCCGGTCTGGTCGCGGACGACTCGTCCCTTGATCCCGAACACGGCGTCCACGACCGGGTTCTTCGGGTCGGTGGTCGCGCGCCCGTACGAGGTATATCCGAACCCGAGCGCGAGCAGCGCCTTCGACGTCTCGTACGGAATCGTGCTCGAGTAGAACTGCGATCCCTGACCGCCGATCAGCATCGGGTCGTTCACGCCGACGGTCTGGCCGGGCGACGTCCGGTACCGCGGCCACTCATCCATCGACTGGACCAGGCCGCGGGCCTGCTCATGCGCAGGCCCCCAGTACGGCGACGCCGCCAGCACCTTCACCCGCGCCGCGTCGATCGCCACCGCCGAGGCGACCACCTCGACGAACACCGCCCCGACCAGGACGGCGACTGCCACGTGCCGCAGCCAGGGCGCGACCCGATCTCGTGTCAGCAACCAGCCGAGTAATGCGAGCGCGGCCATCGCCGGTACGACGATCCGGGTCGTGTCGGTGATGAAACGCCCGTCCGCGGTCCAGATGTACAGACCACCCAGGAAGGCGATTGGCGCGAGGACGGCGACGAGTGAGCGCAGTCCGGCGCTGATCGACATCCAGCCGAGGATGACGAGCATGCCGCTGATGACGAACGCCTGCCGGTACGAGCTGCCGTTCGGGGTGTCGAAGCCGTGCCAGGCCCGGTGCGTGATCGTCACCTGCATACTTATGACCGTCGCGACTATCGCGCCCGTCCAGACCAGGCGGGGCCACAGCTCGACGCGACGGTTGAGCGGGAAGCTGAGGGCGAGGAGCAGCATCAGCGTGCCGACGGCGAAGCTCGGGCTGTAGCCGACGCCCTCCGTCCCGGCGAGCAACCGGGACATGAAGTTCAGCGGGTCCAGTTGGTGGAAGTTCTGCGGCGGGCTCGGCGTCGCCGCGCCGACCAGCTTGAACGTCGGAATCAGCAGCGGCGCGGTCAGTCCGATGCCGAGGACCATCGCCAGTACGCACCGGATCCCACCGGTCACTCGCCATCGCAACGACTCGTTCGCCGTCAGCAGTCGTGCCAGCGTGATGATCGCGGCGCCGATCGTGGCCATGTAGACGGTGTAGAAGTGCGACGTCCACAGCAGCGCGACGACGATCGGCGCGATCAGAGTCGCCGGCACCGACCGCTTCTGCAGGATCCACTCGCACAGCAGGCACAGGACCGGGAACGCGATCATTCCGCTCAACCAGAGCGTCATGTACGCCGCGTCGTCCACTGCCCACGCGCCCGCGCCGTACGAGACGCCGGCCGCGATCGCGATCCAGACCGGCCCGGTCGGCCGGAGGCGGCGCAGGTACGCCGTCATCGCGCCGGCCCCGATGCCCATCGCCACCGTCGCGATCAGGAACAGCGCGAGGTCGACCTTGTCCCGCGGGACGATCCAGGCGATCCAGGACAGCGTCGACCCGATGTAGGCCATGAAGTCGCCGAAGAACGGGACGCCGAACCCGCTCTGCCAGTTGAAGATCAGGTCGCCGTTGCTCTGCCCGTGGACGACGTCGCGGAGGTGCGCGGCCATCGGGATGAACTGCTGGCCGAGGTCGTTGGTGTTGCGGCTGCGCTCACCGAAGGGGTAGGTGCCGCGGATCATGCCGCTGAGCGCGAAGGCCGCAGAAGCGGCCAGCCCGGCGACGACGTTCGGCCAGCCGCGGAAGCCCTTCATCCGCGCTGCCTGACGCCGGGCGCCTGATACGACAAGTAGGTGAGCCGCGCGTTCTCCTGCCGGCTGCGGCCGATCGCGTCGAGCAGGTACCCGAGCACCAGCAGGACGACGGCGATCAGGCCGATCGTCGAGGCGAGCACGGCCGTCGGCAGCCGCGGGACGAAACCCGTGGTGAGGTACTCGGCGACCACCGGGACGCCGAGGATCAGCGCCACCGCGCCGAACAGGGCGGCCAGCGCTCCGTGGAACAGCGTCGGCCGCTCGAGCCGGGTCAGGCCGACGATCCAGCCCAGGATCCGCAGCCCGTCGCGGTAGGTGCGCAGCTTGCTCTCGCCGCCGCTCGGCCGTTCCTTGTAGGCGACCGGAATTTCGGCCACCGGAACGCGCAGGTGCAGTGAGTGGATCGTCAGCTCGGTTTCGATCTCGAATTCCCGCGACAACGCCGGGAACGATTTCACGTAACGGCGTGAGAACGCGCGGTAACCGCTGAGCATGTCGGTGATCTCGCGGCCGAACAATGCGCCGGTCGTACCGGTGAGCAGCCGATTACCAAACGTGTGGCCCGGCCGGTACGCGGCCGCCGCCTCATGTTTGCGGACGCCGACGACGTGGTCGTACGGCCCGTCGAGCAGCACCTTGACGAGCTCGGCCGCGCGGGCCGCCTCGTAGGTGTCGTCACCGTCGATCAGCAGGTAGACATCGGCTTCGATGTCGGCGAAGGCCCGCCGGACGACGTTGCCCTTGCCCTTCGCGGCGACGTGCCGGACGACGGCGCCGGCGGTCGCGGCCCGGACCGCGGTGTCGTCGGTCGAATTGTTGTCGTAGACGTAAATGGTCGCGTCCGGTAATGCCGCGCGCAGTTCCGTGACCACTTTCGCCACCGCGGCGGACTCGTTGTAACAAGGCACCACGACCGCGATCGCAGCGGTATCCGGCACGACGGTGTTTCCCCTCACTCGGCCCGGGGACCGAATGTCGCCGGATGCCCGATAAATGTCAGCGGGCCCCGAAATGGTTGCTTCTCGTTCACAACTGAGAGTCCGGACTCTGCCTGACCGCCCTTGCCAGCCGGGCCGGACGCGGGCTAGCGTAGTTATTAAACCCGGTTCGATAATTGGTGGGATCGATGGACAGCGGACATGGAGCGGTCAACGCCGAGCGCTCGGCGAACCAGGTCGCCTGCCTGCGCTTTCTCGCGGGCGCGCGGACCGCGCAGACGGTCGGAGTGATCAGCGCCGAGACCGGCCTGTCCCGCCCGACCGTGCACGCCGTCCTCGACGATCTGGTCGCCGCGGGTCTGGTGGTGCCGAGCAGTGCGGCGAGCGGCGGCCCCGGGCGGCCCGCGCGCTCGTTCCGCTTCGCTCGGGACGCTGGGCTCGTCGCGGGCGTCGACATCGGCCCGCGGACGGCGCGTGCGGTCATCTGCGACCTGTCCGGCGAACGCGTCGGGTACGCCGAGTACGCCCGCGACGGCCGGCCTGCCGGCACAGGCGACGTCCGGGAAGCTGTTGAGGCCGCAGCCAAGGCCGACGGGATCGATCTGAGCGGGCTGCGCGCAGTGGGCGTCGGTCTGGCCGGTGTGGTCGAGGAGAGTGGCCGCCTGCGTGCCAGCCTCGCCCTGCCCGAGCTGGTCGGTACGCCGGTCGCCGACGAGGTAGCTGCCGATCTGGGCTGTCTGGTCGTGGTCGACAACGACATCAAGCTCGCAGCGCTCGCCGAGCAGCGTGGTGGTGCCGGGCGCGGCCACTCCGACGTCCTCTACCTCCAGATCGGTAACCGGCTCGCGCTGTCGATCGTGCTCGACGAGGAGATCCGGCAGGGCAGCCACCGGCTGGCTGGTGAGCTGGGCGCGCAGCGTGGGATGCGCTGGACGCGGAACGCCGACCGCGGCCAGCTGGTCTGGCAGACACGCTCCACCGGCGAAGCGGTTCTGCAGGCCGCAGCGGACGGCGATGCGGACGCCGCGGCCGAGCTCGAAGACTTCTGCAGCCAGATCGCCGGCCGGATCGCCTCCGTCCTGCTCACGGTTGACCCGGACGTCGTCGTCGTCCGCTTCGGCAGCGCCACCGGCAGTACGACGTTGCTGCGGCCGCTGGCGGCGGCGATCGACAAGGAACTGCTCTTCCCGGAGCGGCCGCCGTTCGTCGCGGCTGCCCTGGGCCGGGAGGCGGTGGTGCTCGGAGCCGCCGGCAACGCGTTCGACCAGTTCGGCGCGAGTGTGTTCGGCCTCCGGAACTACCCGAGCCCGTGGAACGACCTCATCAACGCGAACGAGAACGAGAAGAGGACCAGTCAGTGAAACTGGGAGTCAGTTCGTACAGCTTCAGCAAGCTCATCGCGCGCGGTGAGCTGGACCTGATCGGCGTCGTCGACTGGGTCGCGCAGTCACCCGCCGAACACCTCGAGATCGCCGCGCTCGGCGACGACCTGCTGGAGAACGACCAGCTGGTCAAGGACCTGGCCGCCGCGGCGGCCGATCGCGGCGTCCCGTTGATCAACTATCTGATCCCGGCCGACCTGCGCGAGGGTGATCAGGCGATCGACCGGGTCCGCCGGCATCTGGACATCGCGCAGCGCCTCGGCGCGACGATCTTCCGGCACGACGTCGTCCCGTGGGCCTGGCGCGAGCAGGACCAGGGTGAGTTCGAGCGCGTCTTCGAGACCGTCGTGGCCGGCTGCCGGACGATCGCCGACCACGCGGCCGGCCTCGGCATCGTGGACACGGTCGAGAACCACGGCATGTCGTTCAACGGTCATGAGCGGCTGGCCCGGCTCGTGCACGCCGTCGACCGGCCGAACTTCCGGATCACGCTCGACCTCGGCAACGGCCTGTGCGTCGGCGAGGTCCCGGGGCGGACGGTGGCCGGGCTGCTCGACGTCGCGGCCGCGGCGCACGTGAAGGACTTCCACATCCGCCGGTCCGTGCCCGGCGAGGGCTGGCTGAAGACGCTCGCGGGGGAGTACCTGCTCGGCACCGTCCCGGGCCACGGCGACCTGGACCTGCGGGCCCTGCTCGCGCTGGTGAACACCAGGCCGGACCTGCCGGTCACGCTCGAGTTCGAGGGCCTGGAGGCGGCTCCGCGGGCGATCGAGCTCGGGCTGAAGAACGTTCTCGCGCTGGCCAAGGAGGCCTGACATGACCACCAGAGTCGCCGTCATCGGCCTGGGCTCGATCGCCCAGGAGCATGTGAAGGCCTATCAGAAGAACCCGCTGGCCGATCTGGTCGCCGTCTGCGACGTCGACCTGGTCCGGGCCAAGGAGGGCGCGGCGCGGTTCGGCGTCCCGCGGGCCAGCGGCGACGTCCAGGAGATCCTGGCGGATCCGGGGATCGACGCGGTCAGCATCTGCGTGCCGAACAACCTGCACGCCTCGATCGCCGAGGCCGCGCTGCGGGCCGGTAAGGACGTGCTGGTCGAGAAGCCGATGAGCGTCTCGGTCGCCGAGGCCGAAGCGCTGGTCGCCGCCGCCAAGGAGACCGGCCGGGCGCTGCAGATCGGTTACGTCCGGCGGTACGCGCCGAACGCGCTGGTCGCGAAGCGGTTCCTCGACGAGGGCGAATTCGGGAACATCTACGCGGCCCGGGCCACGATCCTGCGCGCGGCCGGCAACCCCGGCGGCTGGTTCGGCGACAAGGAGATCTCCGGCGGCGGCCCGCTGATCGATCTCGGCGTGCACATCATCGACCTGTGCTGGTACCTGATGGGCCGGCCGACCGCGGTGAACGTCTCCGGCGCGGCCTTCGCGCCGCTGGGCGCCCGCGACAACATCCAGCACCTGACCCGGTACCGGGCCGCCTCGGCGACCCGCGTCAACAACGTCGAGGACTACGCGACCGCGCAGATCCGCTTCGAGTCCGGGGCCGTGCTGAACGTCGACACGTCGTACTCACTGCACACCCGCAACGAGACCCGCGTCGAGCTGTTCGGCGACCGGGGCGGCGTCCAGATCGAGCCAGCCCTGCACATGGTCACCGAACGGCACGACACGCTGCTGCACATCGAGCCGCAGATCGACTCGCTCGGCTTCGACTTCGCGGTCGGGTTCGCCAACCAGATCGACCACTTCCTGCGGATCGTCCGCCGCGAGGTCGAAGCGGACGCGCCGGCCGAGCACGGTCTGGAGATGGCCCGGATGCTGACCGCGATCTACGAGTCGGCAGCATCCGGGACCGAGGTCTCCATCACGCACTAGATCAACGGCAGGAGTTTCTGGGCTTCGGCCGCCTCACGGGAGGCCGCGGCCCGGGCCTCCGCCTCGGCCAGCGAGGTGCCGGCGTGCTCGGTCCACCACTGCTGGCCCTCGGCCGGAAGCGTGTCGATCGGGTCGTAGTACTCGTAGGTGCGGTTCAGCGCCTCCGGGTCCTGCTGCTCGATCCCGGTCCGGTAGTTCTTCTTCCAGTACGAGATGCCGCGGACCTCGTCGTACTCCGACAGCTGGTGCACCCACCGCTTACCGACGTACGGGACGTCGCAGACGATCCGCGGAGTCGCGAAACCGGGCAGGTAGCCGAGGATGCCGTGCTGCAGGTGCTGCGCGTCCTTGACCGAGACCCGCCAGTGCTCCGAGAACGGGATCATGTCGCACATGTAGAAGTAGTACGGCGTGATCGTGGCGCCGTCGAGCAGCGCGAAGCACAGGTCGAGCAGCTGCGGGATCGAGTCGTTCACGCCGCGCATCAGCACGCCCTGGTTGCGGACGTCGCGCAGCCCGGCCTCGAACATCGCCTTGGTCGCCTCGGCCACCAGCGGCGTCACCGACTGGGCGGCGTTCACGTGGGTGTGCATCGCGATCATCACGCCGCGCTGCCGGGCGACCGTCGCGACTCGCTCGACACCGGCGCGGACGTCGTCCGACAGCCAGTGCTGCGGCATCCCCATCAGCGCCTTGGTGGCCAGCCGGATGTCGCGGATGTTCTCGATCTCGAGCAGGCTGGTCAGGAACGCCTCGAGCCGCGGCCAGGGCATGTTCGCGACGTCGCCGCCGGAGACCACGACGTCCCGGACGCCGGGGGAGCGGCGCAGGTAGTCGAGCATGTCGTCGATCCGGGTCTGCGGTTTCGCGACGAACTTCAGCTTGTCGATCACCGGAGTCGAGTTCCCGACGAGGTCCATCCGGGTGCAGTGCCCGCAGTACTGCGGGCAGGTCGGCAGCACCTCGGCCAGGACCTTCGTCGGGTAGCGGTGGGTCAACCCCTCCGTAGCCCACATCTCGTGCTCGTGCAGTGAGTCGCGCGTCGCGTGCGGGTGCGACGGCCAGTCCGTCCGGCGGTCGGTGAAGACCGGCAGCATGTAGCGGCGGACCGGGTCGGCGTAGAACGCCTCGGTGTAGTCGGCGGCGCCGTTCGGGACGATCGTGTTCAGCATCTGCGGCGGGATCAGCATCGACATCGTCGCGCGCTCGGCCTGGTCCCGGGTGAGGTCCTCGTAGACGCGCTCCTCGAGCAGGTCGCCCATCACGTCGCGCAGCTGCTTGACGTTCTTCACGCAGTGCGAGCGCTGCCACTGGACCGACCGCCACTCCTCGGCCGTGACGTCCTTCCACCCGGGCAGCCGGGTCCAGTCGGGCTCGACGAGCTCGGTTCGCTGGTACGCGTACGGCTGGCCGGCGAGGTCGCTCGGCTCCGGTACGGCCAGTTCGGGGCTGATCAGGTCAGTCACGAGGTCCTCCGGGGCTTGGAAGGGCTTCAAGGTGATGCGGTCTCATGTGAGGATAGCGATAGAACTTCCCCTCAAGGCAACAGTACGCCGCAAGAATTCTCGTCACACTCCGCTTTGAGTAGTATTTTGCCTGATCGCACGAACAGGAGAGCCCCATGACGTCCAGTCCAGTGGGACTACACCGGGTGATCACGCCGTCCGGCGTGTTGCCCCAGGCCGCGGAGCGCCTCGACGCCCGCGCCGAGATCTGGCCGGACGAGGTCCGGATCACCGTCGAGCGGCTGAACCTGGACGCCGCGTCGTACCGGCAGCTGGCCGAGGCGCACGACGGCGACGGGACGGCGGTCCGCCGCGCGGTGCTCGACATCGTCGCGGCGCGCGGCAAGATGCAGAACCCGGTCACCGGTTCCGGCGGGATGCTGGTCGGCGTCGTCGACGAGGTGGGCCCGGAGTCGCCGCTCGGCCTGCAGAAGGGCGACCGGGTCGCGACGCTCGTCTCGCTGACGCTCACGCCGCTGCAGCTGACCGACGAGCTGAAGAGCTGGGACGGCCTGGGGGAGCAGGCCCCGGCCGAGGGGCACGCGATCCTGTTCGCCCGGTCGATCGTCGCGAAGCTGCCTGACGACCTGCGGCCCGAGCTGTCGCTGGCCGTCATGGACGTCTGCGGCGCCCCCGCGCTGACCGCGCGCGTCGTCCGCTCGTATGTCGACAAAGGCATAGAACCTGTCGTGTCAGTAATTGGCGGCGCAGGTAAATCGGGATCGCTCTCCCTGGCCGCCGCGCGCGCCGCGGGCGCCGCGAAGACGATCGGCATCGTCCCCGTCCAGCACGAGGCGACCGCACTGACCGCGGCCGGGCTCGCTGACGTGGTGGCGCTGGCCGACGCTCGCGATCCGGTCGCGCTCGCCGCGGCGGTCGGGGAGCCTGCCGACATCACGGTGGTCTGCGTCGACGTCCCGGGCTGTGAGCACGGCGCCGTCCTTGCGACCGCGCCCGGCGGGACGGTCATCTTCTTCTCGATGGCGACGTCCTTCTCGGCGGCCGCGCTCGGCGCCGAAGGGCTTGCCGCCGACGTCACCATGCTGGTCGGGAACGGGTACGTGCCCGGTCACGCGGAGTACGCGCTGCAGCTGTTGCGGAACCAGCAGGGTGTCCGCGGACTGTTCGAGAGCAGGCTGGCGGAGGATTAGTCCGTGCGCACACTTCTGACGAACGGTTCCGTCTACTCACCCGCCGACCCGCATGCGACCGCGATCGCCTTCGACGACGGGGTGGTGACCTGGCTCGGTGACGACACCGGCGTCGGCGCGTACGCCGACGGCGCGGACGAGGTGATCGACCTCGGCGGCAAGCTGGTCACCCCGGCCTTCGTCGACGCCCACGTGCACACGGTCGGCATCGGCGCGCTCCTCAACGGCCTCGACCTCACCGGGACGAAGTCCCTGACCGAAGCCCTCGACAAGCTGAACGCCTACGCGGCCGGACTGCCTGCGGATGCAGTCATCGAGGGATCGAACTGGGACGAGACCCGCTGGCCCGAGGGGCGGCCGCCGACGCGGGAAGAGCTGGACCGGGCGGCTGGGGGTCGGCCGGTCTACCTGTCGCGAGTCGACGGACACTCGGGTGTGGTGTCGTCTGCGTTGGTCGCGGCGGTACCGGGCCTGACGGCCCGGGAGGGGTACGACGAGACCGGGCGAGTGGAGCGAGCCGCAAACCACGCGGTGCGCGATGCGCTGGCGGCGGACGCGGTGGGCGGTGCTGTCGAAGACGCCGGCGCGCACACCCCCGCTGCTGTGCGCGAGCGCGCGCTTCAGCATGCGCGAACGGCCGTGCGGGCTATGGCCGCCAAGGGGATCGGCGCCTTCCACGAGATGGCGGCGCCGCATATCGGGCCTCGGTGGGAGCTGCCGCTCGTGCGGCAGGCGGCTGATGAGATCGGGCTGCACAGCACCTTGTACTGGGGTGAGCCGGGCGTCTTCGAGGTGCTGGACGAGTACGGCGTCGCCGGGTTGGCGGGTGACCTGAACGCCGACGGCGCGCTCGGCTCCCGGACGGCGGCCCTGCGCGAGGCGTACGCCGACCGCGCGGACCACCGCGGGCACGCGTACCTGACCGCCGAGCAGATCGCCGAGCATGTGATCGCGTGCACCGAGCGTGAGATCCAGGCCGGGTTCCACTGCATCGGTGACCAGGCGCTCGACAACATCGGCCGCGGGTTCGAGCTGGCCGCGGAGAAGGTCGGCGTACCGGCGCTGCTGGCGGCCAGGCACCGGCTGGAGCACGTGGAGATGCCGGCGCCCGAGGTGATCGCCACGCTCGCGCGCTGCGGCGTCGTCGCCAGCGTCCAGCCGATGTTCGACGGGCTCTGGGGCGGGCCGAGCGACATGTACGCCGAGCGCGTGGGCGATCGCTGGCGGGAGATGAACCCGTTCGCGTCGCTGGCCCGGGCGGGCGTCGTCCTCGCCTTCGGTTCGGACTCGCCGGTCACCGAGCTCGGCCCGTGGGACGCCGTCCGCGCGGCCGCCTTCCACCACAACCCGGACGAGCGGATCACCGTCCGGGCCGCGTTCGCGGCGCACACGCGCGGCGGCTGGCGGGCGGCCGGGATCGACGATGCCGGGGTGCTCGCCCCGAGCACACCGGCGACGTACGCGATCTGGTCGACCGACGCCGAGCTCGTCGTCCAGACGCCGGACTCCCGGGTCGCCGCCTGGTCGACGGACCCGCGGGCCGGCGTACCGGTGCTGCCGGATCTGAGTGAAGGAACCCCGACCTGCCTGCGGACCGTCGTCGGCGGCCGGACGGTCTACGAATCCGAGGGATGGTCGCAATGAAGAAGCTCGACCTCGATCCGGTCACCGTCCGCAAGGCGCGGACGCTGGCCCGCAAAGCCGGGCGGCCGATCGTCAACCTGGCCCGGCAGCACACGACGGTCTCGGTCGAGCGCGCCGTCCTGCGGCTGGCCGGGCTCGCCGGAGCCGACTCCGAGGGCATCCCGTGGGTGAACCGGCTCGCCGACACCGTCCGGGCCGATGTCGGCCTGGAGCACGGCTTCGCGCTGCCGGTCTGGGACGCGCTGCTCCGCGGCGAGGCCGAGGACCTGAGCGTGCTCGCGCAGAAGGCGGCGTCCGGCTCGGTCACCTTCCGGCTGCCAGAGGGCCGCGACGCGCAGCGCGCCAGGACGGCGGCGCGCAAGGCTGCGGCCGCCGGGATCAAGCGGATCGACGGACGCCGCCGCGAGCGTGAGCGGCTGATCAAGCGGCACGGCGACCCCGAGCAGCGACCGTGGATCTACCTGATCGTCGCGACCGGCGACATCTACGAGGACATCCCGCAGGCCCAGGCGGCCGCGCGGGAAGGCGCCGACATCATCGCGGTGATCCGCTCCACCGGGCAGTCGCTGCTCGACTACGTCCCCGAGGGCGCGACCCGCGAGGGCTTTGCCGGGACGTACGCGACCCAGGAGAACTTCCGGCTGATGCGCGCCGCGCTCGACGAGTCGTCGCGGGAGCTCGGCCGGTACGTCCGGCTGACCAACTACGCCTCCGGGCTGTGCATGCCGGAGATCGCGACGTTGGCCGGCCTGGAGCGGCTGGACATGATGCTGAACGACTCGATGTACGGGATCCTGTTCCGCGACATCAACCCGATCCGCACCTTCGTCGACCAGCGGTTCAGCCGGCAGATCCATGCCCGCGCCGGGATCATCATCAACACCGGCGAGGACAACTACCTGACCACCGCGGACGCCGTCGAGGCCGCGCACACGGTCACGGTCTCGCAGCTGCTGAACGAGTACTTCGCCAAGGAGGCCGGCCTCGAGGACTGGCAGCTCGGCCTCGGCCACGCCTTCGAGATCAACCCCGACCTGCCGGACTCGTTCCGCCTCGAGCTGGCGCACGCGATGCTGGCCCGGCAGCTGTTCCCGGCCGCACCGCTGAAGTGGATGCCGCCGACCCGGCACATGACCGGCGACGTGTTCCGCGGCTACCTGCTGGACGGCTTCTTCAACCTGGTCGGCGCGATGACCGGCCAGGGCATCCTGCTGGTCGGGATGATGACCGAGGCGGTGGTGACGCCGTGGATCTCCGACCGCGACCTGGCCCTGCAGAACGTCCGCTACGTACTAGGTGCCGCCGGCAACCTTCACGAGGACTTCCGGCCGGAGCCGAACGGGTTCATCGCGCAGCGCGCCCGGCAGGTGCTCGGCGAGTCCGTCGAGCTGCTGGAGGAGATCGTGGACGACGGCCTGCTGAACGCCATCGGCGACGGCACCTTCGGACTGATGAAGCGGCCGCAGGACGCCGGCCGCGGCCTGGACGGCGTCGCCCGCAAGTCCGCCGAGTACTACAACCCGGCGATCGAGTTGTTGGAGGAGGACCGATGAGCATCATCCGGCCGTACGGCGACACCACCGGGGACGGCATGGTCCAGATGTCGTTCACGCTGCCGATCCCGCACGACAAACGCGCCGAGGGCGCGGCCGTCCAGCTGGCCAACAAGATGGGGATGGACCCGGCGCTCGTCGTCCACGCCAAGCCGATGGGTCCGGACTTCACGTTCTTCGTCGTCTACGGGCCGGTCAACCACCTGGTCGACACGTCCAAGGTCGAGGTGATCGAGCGCGACTACCCGCTGCTCTCGCCGAAGGAGGCCAACCTCGCGATCCGCAAACACCTGCGCCGCCGCCTGACCGTGGTCGGCGCGTGTATCGGGACCGACGCGCACACCGTCGGGATCGACGCGATCATGAACATCAAGGGGTTCGCGGGGGAGAAGGGCCTGGAGTACTACCGGGAGCTCAAGGTGGTCAACCTCGGCGCCCAGGTCGCCGTACCGGAGCTGGTCCGGCGGGCCAAGGCCGAGAAGGCGGACGCGATCCTGGTGTCGCAGGTGGTCACCCAGCGCGAGGCGCACGTCCTGAACACCAAGGAGATGTCGGCGGCCTTCCGGGAGGCGTACGCCGAGGACCACCGGCCGGTGTTGGTTGCCGGAGGCCCCCGATTCACCGAGCAGATGGCCGGTGAGCTCGGCGTCGACCGGGTGTTCGGGCGCGGCACGACGCCGGGTGAGGTGGCCAGCTATCTGGTGAACGCGTTGGTGACCCGGCGGCAACCGGTTCGAAGGAGCGCATGAAGGTGTCAAAGGCAACTATTGGGCTGACCGTCACGCATCGGCGTTACGTTCCGTACAGCCACGCGCACTATGCGGGGAACCTGGTCGACGGCGCGTACGTGCTCGCGCTGTTCGGTGATGTCGCCACCGAGGTGTGTATCCAGGCCGACGGCGACGAAGGGCTGTTCGCGTCGTACTCCGACGTCCAGTTCCTGGAGCCGTTACGGGCCGGTGACGTTGTGGAGGTGAAGGCAACGATCGTCCGGGTCGGGAATCGCAGCCGGGAGCTGGAGTTCAGCGCGTACGTCGTCTGCCGCGGCCGGCCGGAGCGCTCGGAGTCGGCGGCCGACGTCCTGGCCGAGCCGCTTGTGATCACTCGCGCAAAGGGCACCGTCGTCGTCCCGGTCGGTTAACAATTGCTTGCCCTCGGTAACGAGTCCAAGGCGTTGTGTTACAGCGGCTTCAAGGAGGAGACGGAGAGGTTGACACCGTCGCCGGCAGCGAGCATCGTTTTGGGAGTCGTCAAACCCCATCGGATGATCCCGCGACGCTGACCAGGCCAGTGCCAGGCTTGAGTCGACGGGGGCTGAGATCACCGGTGGTACGCCCCCCGCGGGGCAGAGGTGGAAGAGGTTCGGCGCCCAGTAGACAACAGCCGGTCGGTTCGCAGCCAGTGATCCGTCGGTTGGTCCGAAGGGCGCCGAGCCTCTTTCCTCTTTTCCGGCCGCTCAACCGCGCCAGCTACAGTGTGCCGGTGTCGCGGACGAGGGAGACGGCGTGAACCGGTTGAAGGCTCTGGGGCTCCTGCTGCCGCGGGTTGCGGTGGCGGTGGCGGCGGGTGTGGCGCTCGGCTTCGCGTTCGAGCCGCATGCGCATTCCTGGCTCGCGTTCATCGCCGTACCGGTGTTCCTGGCCGCGTTGAGCGGCGCGGGGCTGTCCTCGAAGGGCGGCTTCCTGATCGGCGCCGGGTTCGGCATCGCGTACTACTCGACGCTGGTGCCGTGGCTCAGCGTCATCGGCGGGGACGCGGCGATCGCGCTGTCGATCCTCGAGGGGTTGTTCTACGCGGTCTTCGCGGCGTTCGCGGTCCGGCTGCTGCGGCACAAGTGGTGGCTGCTGTGGATCCCGTCGCTGTGGGTCGCGACCGAGTTCGCGGCGGCGTCCGTGCCCTTCGGCGGGTTCCCGTGGGGGCGGCTGGCCTGGGCCTTCGCCGACTCCCCACTGGGCAAGCTGGCGGCGTACGTCGGCATCCCGGGGCTGAGCTTCGTGATCGCGCTGCTCGGCGTCCTGGTGTTCGCGTTGTTCCGGCTGCAGAGCAGCTTCCGGCTGCGGGCGGTGGCGCTGGTGGCGGGGGCGGTGATCGTCGGTGGGAGCGCGCTGGTCAACCTGTCGACCGACGGGAACGGCAAGACCGTGACGGCCGCGATGGTGCAGGGGAACGTGCCGGGTAAGGGGCTGGAGTTCCTGGGCCGGGCGCGGACCGTTACGCGCAACCATCTGACCGCGACGCTGGAGCTGCAGAAGAGTGTGGCCGCGGGCTCGGAGGACAAGCCGGACATCGTGATCTGGCCGGAGAACTCGACCGACATCGACCCGTTCAAGGACGCCGAGACGCGCGCGGACATCGAGCAGGCGGTGAAGGCGGTCGGCGTCCCGATCCTGGTCGGGGCCGTTCTCGAGGGTCCGGGGCCGAACGAGCGGCAGACGACCGGCGTCGTGTGGGATCCGCAGTCCGGGCCGGGGCAGGTCTACGCCAAGCGGCACCCGGTGCCGTTCGGCGAGTACATCCCGTTCCGCGAGCAGCTGCTGCCGTACATCAAGCGGCTGGAGATGGTCGGCCGGCAGACCGCGCCGGGCAAGGTGCCCGGCATCATGCCGATCGGCGGCGTCACGTACGGCGACGTGATCTGCTTCGAGCTGGCGTACGACAACGTGATCGCGGATGTGCTGAACGGCGGCGCGCAGGTGCTCGTCGTCCAGACGAACAACGCGACGTACGGCGGGACGGGGCAGCCCGAGCAGCAGTTCGCGATCACCCGGATGCGCGCGATCGAGACCGGGCGGACGGTGCTGATCGCCTCGACCAGCGGGATCTCCGGGGTGATCCAGCCCGACGGGAAGGTCGAGCACAAGTCGGGTGAGTTCGTCCGCGACGTCTACGTGACGAAGGTGCCGGTCCGGGACGAGAAGACGCTCGCGATCCGGCTCGGGGCCTGGCCGCAGTGGATCCTGACCGGGATCGGCCTGCTGGGCATCATCGTCGCGCTGGCCGGCCGCCGCCGGAACAACCCGCCGTCCCCGCCGCCCGCCGCGAAGCCGGCCCGCCAGAAGGTGCCGGCCTGAGCTTTGGTCCGGTTCCGTACCCTGGACCAAAGCCGGAAGGGGTAGCCGACATGCCGTGGTTCGTGGCGCTTGCACTGCTGCTGGTGCCGATCGTGGAGATCTACGTGATCATCCAGATCGGCCAGGTCATCGGCGGCTGGCCGACCGTCGCCCTGCTCCTGGTCGAGAGCGCCCTCGGCGCCTGGCTGATCAAACGCGAAGGCCGCCGCGCCTGGCGCGCCCTCCAGTCCGGTTTCGAATCCGGCAAGATGCCCGGCCGCGAGCTCGCCGACGGCGCTCTCGTCCTGATCGGCGGCACCCTCCTCCTCACCCCCGGCTTCGTCACCGACATCTTCGGCTTCTTCTTCGTCCTCCCCTTCACCCGCCCCCTCGCCCGCCGAGTCCTCACCGCCTTCCTCGGCCGCCGCGTAACCACCCAACTCAACACCCCCGGCCTGGGCCCCTTCCCACCCGGCTTCATCCCCGGCCCCACCACCACCCGCCCCGCCTCCGGCGACGTCATCCAAGGCGAAGTAGTCGACCCCGAACCGCCCAAGCGTTAACTCAGGCGAACGGGCCCTTTGGGGCGAAGGCTGTGGTGGTGAAGCGGGTGGCTATCAGGGTGTGGGTTTGGTGGTCGGGGTGGAGGGCGTCGGGGAGGGGGTGGGTGGGGGTGTCGGCGGGGCCGTAGAGGGTTCGGCCGTCCAGGTAGTGGAGGTTGGGGTCGGTGGGGGCGCGTTGGGTGACGATGCGGGCGAGCTCGGTGCGGATGGTTTGGAGGGTGAGTTTGCCGGCGGGGACGTCGGCGGGGTCGCCGGTGGCGGTGAAGGTGAGACGGCCTTCGGCGAGGGCGGTGAGGTCGGGGGTGGTGGGGCCTGGAGTGGTTTCGTGGATGGGGCAGAGGAGGGGGGAGATGACGAGGAGGGGCGTGGTGGGGTGACCTTCGCGGATGGTGTCGAGGAAGCCGTGGACGGCGGGGGTGAACAAGCGCATCCGGAGGGTGTCGCTGTTGACGATGTTGATGCCGAGTTTGAGGCTGATCAGGTCGGCGGGGGTGTCGCGGATGGTGCGGGCGATGAAGGGCTGCAGGTAGGCGCTGCCGCTGTAGCCGAGGTTGACCAGCTGGAGGCCGTTGGCAGCGGCGACCTGGGCCGGCCAGGTGCCGGTCGGGTGGGTCGCGTTCGAGCCGTGGCTGATCGAGCTGCCGTGGTGCACCCAGACCGGGCCGCCGGACGGCGCTGGCTCGACCGGCGAATCGGTGCGCAGGGCAACGACCTCGGTGGTCTCGTCGTGCGGTAGCCAGATCTCGACAGTCTTGGCCCCGGCCGGCAGGCCGTCGAAGCGGACCGTCACCGGCTCGCCGCGGGTCAGCGACGTCTCGCCGGTCATCATGTTCATCGAGACGACGTCGCCGCCGGCCGCGGCGCCCTGGGTGAAGAGCTTGCCGTCGACGAGGACGTCGTACACGCCGTCGGGCCGCGGCGGGGCACCGACGTAACTGCGCTTGGTCGGAATCGTCACCAGCTCGACCACGGTCGCCTCGGTACGAAACGCGAGCCGCACCCCGGAGGACTGCGATTCGGCCATCTCCAGCTGCGGGTCGACGTACTGCTGTCGAGCCCACGCGGGCAACCGGTGGGGGAGTACGCCCCGGTCGGTCGGCTCGAGTTCGAGCGCGCCGCGGAGGAGAGCTGTGGTGACGGGAGTGCTGATCACTGCGATGACCTTTCGGGCCAGTTGCGGAGGAGGACGTCGAGAGCGTCGAGGACGCGCGGCCAGCTGTCGGAGCCGCTGGGGGAGCTGTGGTCGAACGAGCCGCCGAGCTCCAGGCTGACGTAGCCGTGGAACACGCTCCCGAGCAGCCGGATCGCGTCCGTCTGCGCCGGCTCACCCAGCTCGTACCCGCGCAGCACCGCGCGGGTGAGCTCGGAATGCCGCCGCCCGACCTCGATCGCTTCGGACCCGGCATCGACCCGGTACTGCGCCGCGGCGTACCGCCCCGGATGCTCGCGGGCGTAGTCGCGGTAGACCCCGGCCAGCGCGACCAGCGCATCTCTCCCGGCCCGCCCGGCGACCGCGGCCGCACCGCGATCAGCCATCTCACCGAGCGCGAGCACCGCGATCCGGCTGTTCAGGTCGTGCGAGCTCTTCACATGTGAGTAAAGACTCGCCACCTGGACGCCGAACCGCCGCGCGAGCGCGGACGCGCTGACCTTGTCGAAGCCGATCTCGTCGGCCAGCTCGGCCCCCGCACGGGTCAGCCGCTCCGGGGTCAATCCAACGCGAGCCATAACTCATTATGTGCATACCTAAAGCCTTTAGGCAAACGACGGTAAACGAAAGCCCGGACCGCGCCGTTGCGGTCCGGGCCTCGAGAGTTACTCAGGCAGTGCGCTTGGTCCGGTGCAGGTGCGCCGGGCCGATCTCACCCTTGCGAAGCAGCTCGACCCGCTCGGCCAGCAGCTCCTCCAGCTCGGAGATGCTCCGGCGCTCCCGCAGCATGTCCCAGTGCGTACGGGCCGGCTTCTCCTGCTTCGGCTCCGGCTTCTCACCCGTCGAGCGAGCCGCCTCGCTGCCGCAGTGCGGGCACTCCCAGATCGCGGGCACCTCGGCGTCGTGCGCCATGGTGACCTCGACCACGTGGCCGCGCGGGCAGTCGTACGTGATCATCTGGCGCGGGGCGAACTCGACGCCACGGTCATCCTCGAAGCTGACCCCACCCAGCCCCGAACCACGCAGTACGCGATTAGACATGTCAAACCTCCGAGATCGTCATCCGTGCCAACGGTCGGCCGGCCCGGATCATTCCCATTTTGGCATGCCCGAGCCATATGTACGCACCTGACAACACCGTCATGACGCCCTGTCATCGAGCCTTCACAGATCACGGTGTGTCGCGACCGGCCGATACTGAGACGCACCGGACCGCTCCGGAGTTCACAGCGCGTTGCCAGGAATTCACGATCACTTCCTCAGCATGCGTGCCTAGCGTCCCCTCCCATGGTGCTACCCCGCCACAAACTCCGTGGCCTCAGTCTGCTCAACGTCGGTCTGGCCGCGGTCGTCGTCGCGATCGCCGTCATGGCCTACTTCCTGTTCTTCCGCGGCGGCCAACCCGCTGCGAGTGCGGCCCGGCCGACGGTCGCCGTCCAGCGCGGGGACGTCGTCGCGAGCGTGAGCTCGAGCGGCACGCTGCAGAGCTCCCAGACCGCCTCCCCGCAGTTCGGGACTGCCGGGACGGTGACCCAGATCGTCGTGAAGGTCGGCCAGGTCGTCGCCAAGGGCGCCGCGATCGCGAAGGTCGACCCGGCGGCCGCCGAGCGGCAGCAGCGGATCGCCGAGCAGAACCGGATCGCCGCGGCCAACTCCGTGACAGCCGCCGAGGAGTCCCTGGACGACGCCGAGGAGGCGAAGGAAGCCGCCGACGAGGCCTCCGCCACGCCGACCGACGATCAAGCTCAGGCTCAAGGTCAGACTCAGAACCCTGAGGTGGCGGTCAGCACCGCCGAGGCGGCCCTGGCCCGGGCGAAGGCCGATCAGGAGCAGGCCGACCAGGACGTCGAGGCCGCGAAGGACGCCGTCGCCGCGACCACCCTGCGGGCGCCGATCGCCGGGACGATCACCGCGATCAACGGCACCGTCGGCTCGGTCGCGGGCGGGTCCACCGGGTCCACCGGGTCGAGCGGCTCAGGCTCAGCGAGCGGTTCAGGCTCGACCTCAGGTCAAGGTTCAACCTCGGCGACCGCGAGTACGACGACCGCCGGATCCGGCTTCGTCGACATCTCCGATCTGAAGGCGCTCCAGGTCTCGGCCGCCTTCCCGGAGGCGGACGCGATCAAGATCAAGGCCGGTCAGTCCGCCACGGTCACCCTGAACGCCGACCCGGGCGCCAGCCTCACCGCCACCCTGGCGACCGTCTCCCCGGCCCCGACGACCACGAACGGCGTCGTCTCGTACGCCGCGACGTTCTCGCTCGCCAAGCTCCCGGCCAACGCCCGGATCGGCCAGACCGCGAACGTGACCGTCCAGACCGCCAAGGCGGCGAACGTCCTGTTCGTCCCGAGTACGGCGATCGCCACCACCGGGACGACGAACACAGTCACGCTGGCCAACGGCGCCGGTACCCGGGACGTCGAGATCGGCGTCCGCGGCGGCAGCTACACCCAGATCACCGCCGGCCTCGAGGAAGGCGAGCAGGTCGAGCTCCTCCAGGGCGCGATCGGCCAGGGGCAGACCGGCCAGGGCCGCACCGGCCAACTGCCTGGCGGCGGCGGCCAGTTCCCCGGCGGCGGCGCCGGTCAGGGCCCGGTCATCCAGCGGAACGCCGGCGGAGGCAACCGGTGAGCGCTGACGCCCTGATCGACATCCGGGACGTCACCAAGACCTACGGCGCGGGAGACACCGCGGTGCACGCCCTGCGGGGAGTGTCGCTGCGAGTGGACGCCGGCGACTACGTCGCGGTGATGGGCTCGTCCGGATCCGGCAAGTCGACGCTGATGAACATCCTCGGCTGCCTCGACGTCCCGAGCCGCGGTGAGTACTGGCTCGACGGCAGCAACGTCGCCCGGCTGTCCGAGGACCAGCAGGCGCTCGTCCGTGGCCGCAAGATCGGCTTCATCTTCCAGTCGTTCAACCTGATCCCGCGCACCAGCGCGCTGGCGAATGTCGAGCTTCCGCTCACCTACGCCCAGCTGCGCCGCGCGGAACGGCGGCGCCGGGCGACCCACGCGCTCGAACTGGTCGGCCTCGCCGACCGGACCGATCACCGGCCGAACCAGCTCTCCGGCGGTCAGCAGCAGCGCGTCGCGATCGCCCGCGCCCTGGCAACCGGCCCACGGATCCTGCTCGCCGACGAGCCGACCGGCAACCTCGATGCGCAGTCGACCGACGAGGTGCTCGGCCTGTTCGACCAGCTGAACGCCGAGGGCCGGACGATCGTCGTGATCACCCACGAGACCGAGGTCGCCGACCGGGCCCGCCGGTTGATCCGGGTCGCGGACGGCCGGATCGTGACGGACGAGGTCACCCGATGACGCCCCGCGATCTGCTCGGCGCCGCGCTGCGCGGCCTGTCCGCGAACAAGCTCCGCTCCCTGCTCACCGTCCTCGGCGTCTCGATCGGGGTCGGCGCGGTCATCGTCCTCGTTGCGGTCGGCAACGGCTCCGGCAAGGCCGTCGAGAGCCGGCTGGAGGCGATGGGCACCAATCTGCTGACGGTCTCCACCAGCGGCGGAGGCGGCGGCTTCGCCCGCGGTCAGGCCGGCCCGTCAGCACAGCAGTACGCGCTCACCCTCGCCGACGCCGCCGCGCTCGGCGACCGGCACCTGGCCCCGGACGTCGCCTCGGTCGCGCCTGTGATGACCAGCTCCGGTACGGCGACCAACGGCGACACCAGCTACACGATCAACCAGGTGATCGGGACGACTCCGGCGTACCTCCCGGCGACCAACACGCCAGTCGGCTCGGGTCAGTCGTTCACCCAGCACGACGTGGACGCCGCCGCCCGGGTGATCGTGCTCGGCCAGACGACCGCGAGCGAGCTGTTCGGGCGCGCTCAGGCGGCGGTCGGGCAGACCGTGAAACTCGGCGCGGTCGACTTCGAGGTCCGTGGGGTGCTCGCCAGCAAGGACAGCACCGGCTTCAACGACCCGAACGCGACGGCGATCGTCCCGATCAGCACGCTGCGGGCGACGCAGGCCGGGTACGGCGCGCTGAGTCAGATCGTCGTCCAGGCCGCCGGGAAGGACCGGGTCGACCTCGCTCAGGCCGAGGTGACCGAGCTGCTGACCGCCCGGCACCAGGTCCCGGCCGGGCAGACCTCGCCGTTCCGGATCACCAACTCGGCGCAGATCCTGCAGACGAGTCAGGACACCGCGGCGACGTTCACCGCGTTGCTGGCGACCGTCGCGGCGATCAGCCTGGTCGTCGGCGGCATCGGCGTCACCAACATCATGCTCGTCACCGTCACCGAGCGGACCCGCGAGATCGGCATCCGCAAGGCGCTCGGCGCCCGGCGGCGGACGATCCTCGGTCAGTTCCTGATCGAGGCGACGCTGCTCAGCCTGCTCGGCGGCGCGGCCGGGGTCGGCGCGGCGCTGATCGTCACCCGGTTCCAGCTGGCCGGGGTCGAACCCGTCCTGGTCCCGTCGTCGATCGGGCTCGCGCTCGGCGTGTCCGCGGCGGTCGGGCTGTTCTTCGGCAGTATGCCGGCGCACCGAGCCGCCGGACTCCGTCCCATCGACGCCCTACGGCACGAATGAGAGGCACGTTCGCATGAGCAGTAACGAAGAGTTCGAGGTGGCGCCGGCACCGCGGAAGACGGTCGCGCTCCCGGCCGCCACGGCGGTCCTGACGGCCATCGTTGTCCTGGCGGTCGGGCTGGCCGGCGGCGCGGGTCTGCATGCCGCTTTCGCTACGGAGAGTACGCAGTCCCAGGCTGGTCGCGGGCCCGTCGGGTCCGGCGGATTCCGTGGTCAGGGCCAGGGGCAAGGCCCTGGAGCGGCGACGATCGGCACGGTCGTGTCGGCCACCGACAGTCAGCTGGTCGTCAAGACGCAGTCCGGTGACGTGACCGTGAAGCTGACCGGCGAGACAACGTACGACATCACCGCCAAGGGGACGGCGAGCGACCTCAAGGCGGGGGAGCAGGTGGTGGTCAGCGGCCGGACTTCGGACGGTCAGGTGACCGCGACCACAGTCCGGCAAGGCGGCGTCGTTCCGGGAAATTTCCGGAGTCCGGGATCCACACCGACCCGCTGAGACCGGACAGAGATCCGATGACTCATTGACCATCCGGCTTGGAAAGCGCTATCTTCCGACGAAATGAGCTGCAAAAAGTACAAAAGCAGTTCTTCGTTGGACAGGAGCGGGCGGGATGGCAAGCAAAATCAAGTGGGTCGCGGTGGGGATCGGGGCGACCCTCGCGGTCGCCGCGTGCGGTGCGAACGGTCCGGCGAAGGTCGAGCAGGACGCCGGGGCGCCGCTCGAACTGTGGACGCGGACGACGCCGGGCGGGGACGGCGAGAAGGGTATGAAGAAGCTCGCGGCGGCCTTCGAGAAGGCGACCGGGACCAAGATCGAGGTCACCGCGATCTTCGACGACTTCGAGACCAAGCTGTCCCAGCGCGCGGCCCAGAAGGACCTGCCGGACATCGTCATGAACGATTCGTCCCAGCTGGGCGCGATGGTCACTCAGGGCATCGTCCGTGAGGTCGACCTGACCAAGATCACCGGCAGTGACCAGCTGCTGGAGTCCGCGCTGGGCGCGGCCAAGTTCACCGACGGCAAGGCGTACGGCGTCCCGTACTCCGCGCAGGCCTCGGCGCTGATGATCCGCAAGGACTGGCGGACCAAGGTCGGTCTGCCCGCGCCGACCGATCTGACCCAGTTCGTCGCGCTGGCCAAGGCGTTCACCACCAAGGACCCCGACGGCAACGGCAAGAACGACACGTTCGGCCTGGCCGTCCCCGGCTCGACCAAGCGCGGGTACGCCTCCTGGTACTTCTCCAACTTCCTGTGGGGCGCGGGCGGCGACTTCGTCGCCAAGCAAGCCGACGGCAAGTACAAGCCGGCCATGTCGACGCCGGAGTCGGTCGCCGCGACCAAGTGGTTCCGCGACCTGGCCTGCACCGAGAAGGTCGTCCAGCCGGGTGCGGCGACGATGGACACGCCGCCCACCAACGAGACGTTCGAGTCCGGCCGGGCCGGGATGTACGTCGTCGGCCCGTACCTGATGCCGCGGTTCGACTCGAGCCTGGGCAAGGACAAGTACGAGGTCGTCCCGGTGCCCAAGGGCGTCAAGGACGCGACCGTACTGGCCGAGGGCGGCAGCGCCTACCTGATGGCCGGCTCGAAGAACGAGGCCGGGCAGAACGCCTGGGCGTCCTGGATCATCTCGCCGGACGCGCAGAAGCTGGGCATGGAGGGCGAGAAGGCCTTCAACGTGCAGCTTCCGGTGAACAAAACCGTCGACGTCAGCACGGTCCGCTCGGACCCGCGCTGGAAGGTCTACGCCGAGGTCTACCGCGATCACAGCCGCTACGCGCCCAGCATCCCGAACTGGACGCCGGTACGGCAGGCCAGCGCCGACACGGTCAACGCGCTGATCGCCGATTGCGGTCTCGACGTCGCCGCCGAGCTGACCAAGCTCGACGGCAAGCTCGCCGACGCCCTGAAGCAGCAGGGCATCGCGGCATCGTGAGTGTCCGGGAAGCAGTGTCTCGACCGGCGGGGCGGGACAAGCAACCGGCAGCGGCGGGGGGGGGGGGGGGGGGCCCCCTCTGCCCCCCCCCACCCCCACAACACACAGCCGGGGGCGCGCGGGGTGCGTCTTGTTTCCTCTTCCCCCCCCCCCCTCTAGTTTGTTTGTTTTCCCCTGT
>NZ_JBVJMQ010000003.1:556535-939598 GCF_055584105.1 Kribbella sp. NPDC104218 | reverse complement strand
GTGTGGCTTTCCCGGCCCCCTTTTCCCCCCCCCCCGCCCCCCCCCCCCCCCCCGCCACCCCCCCCCCCCCCCCCCCCCCCCCCCCCCCCCCAGCACCGCCGCGGACACCGGACGTCGGGCGCCTGGTGGATCCCGTGGCTGTTCCTCGCCCCGGCCCTGATCCTGTTCGTCTACTTCAAGTTCATCCCGATGGCCCAGGCCATCTCGATGTCGGTCCAGGACGTCCGGCCCTACCTGGGCAACCTGTACGTCGGGGCGGCCAACTACACCGAGATCCTGTCGTCGGAAGGTTTCCGCGCCGCGACCTGGAACACGATCCTGCTGGCCGTCGGCCAGACCTTCGGCTCGATGATCCTCGGCTTCGCGCTGGCCCTGCTGGTGGAGGGCCAGACCCGCAAGCTGACATTCATCCGGTCGGCGGCGTTCCTGCCGGTCGTCGTCCCGATCGCCGTGGTCGCCGAGCTCTGGCGGATCATGTACCACCCGACCGGCGACGGCCTGCTGAACCAGCTGCTCGGGCTGGTCGGGCTCGGCCCGTCCGGGTTCATCAACGACCCGGACACGTCCCTGGCCTCGATCGTCGTGACCGGGATCTGGCGCGGCGCGCCGTACGACATGATGATCTTCCTGGCCGGCCTCGCGGGGATCGACCGCGGGCTGTACGAGGCGGCGATCGTGGACGGCGCGTCCGTCCGGCAGCGGATCCGGCACGTCACGCTGCCCGGGCTGCGGGCGGTGTTCGCGATCTTGTTCGTCCTGGCCGCGGTGCGCGGGTTCCGCGCCTTCACCGAGGTCTTCCTGCTCACGAACGGCGGGCCGAACGGCTCGACCGAGGTCGTGATGACGCTGATCTACAAGCTCGGCTTCGAGCAGAACCGGCTCGGGGTCGCCTCGGCGGGCGCCGTCCTGCTGTTCGTCGCGACGCTGATCCTGACGATCTGCGTCCAGCTGCTCCGGCGAAGGAGAGTCGCATGAGTGCCGCCACCGAGACCGCGCTCGGTCTCACCGAGAACAAGGGCCCGGCCGCCAAGGCCGCGAAGTTCGTGATCTACGCCGGGCTGTTCTTCGTCTTCGCGGGCCCGCTGCTCGCGCTGCTGGTCAGCTCGTTCAACCATGTGTCGGACCCGACCCAGCTGAGTGTGATCCCGAAGAGCCCGACGCTGGAGAACTTCCGGATCGCGTTCGACCACGGCGTCCTCAAGTACCTGCTGAACTCGTTCTTCGTGGTCGGCTTCGGGCTGCTGCTGCAGGTCGCGGTGTCGGTGCTGGCCGGGTACGCGCTGGCCCGCAAGCAGTTCCGGTTCATGACGCTGGTGATGGTCGCGATCCTGGCCACGATGATGCTGCCCGAGGAGATCCTCGCGCTGCCGCTGACCCTCGTGCTGGCCGATCTCCCGCTGCTGCACCTCGACCTGATGGGCACGCTGGCCGGGATGATCGTGCCGCTCGGCGCCTGGGCGTTCTCGATCCTGGTGATGACCGAGTTCATGAAAGAGGTTCCGCGCGAGCTGGAGGAGGCGGCCCGGATCGACGGGGCCGGCGAGTTCCGGATCTTCGGCCAGATCATCCTGCCGCTGTGCCGGCCGGCCCTCGGCGTGATCGGCGTCTTCGGCTTCACGATGATCTGGGACCAGTACCTGCTGCCGTTGCTGGTGGCCACGAATTCGTCGGCCTACACGCTGCCGCTGGCGCTGCGGACGCTGCGGATCGACCCGGTCGTCACACCCGGCGTCGTGATGGCGGCCTCGCTCCTCGCACTGCTGCCGTCGGTGACGGTCTTCCTGCTGTTCCAGCGTTCCTTCGCCCGGGGCCTGACCTCGGGCGCCCTGAAGGGGTGACTCCATGAACCGCCGCACGTTTCTCACCACCACGACCGGCGCCCTCGCCGCCGGGGTCGCCGTGACCACGGCCACGCCGGCCGCCGCCTCGGCGTCCGACCGCCGCCACGTCCGGACCCTCGACGAGCTGCGCCGGGCCCTGGAGACCGCGGGCCCGGGGACGACGATCACCGTTGCTGACGGCCACTATCCGGTCACCGAGCCGATCGCCATCACGAACAAGCGCGGCCGCCCGGGCCGGCCGATCACGCTTCGCGCCGAGTCGATCGGCGGCGTCGTCCTGACCGGCGCGCAGAGCTTCGTGTTCTCTGCCTCGGCCGACATCACGCTGCAGGGGTTCGCGTTCCGGCAGAGCACGACGCTGGAGCTGCCGCCGGACTGCCGGCGGATCCGGCTCACCCGCAACGACTTCCAGCTGGCCGACATCGCCGGGCTGCACTGGCTGATGGTCCGGGCCGACCACTCGACGATCGACCACAACGCCTTCCACGGGAAGACGACCCTCGGCATCTACCTCGGGATCGAGGGCGCCGGGACCGACCAGATGGCGCAGGGCGTACATGTCTACCGCAATCATTTCAGCGACCACAGCTTTCCTGGTGACAATGGCGGTGAGCCGATTCGGCTGGGCGTTAGTCCGCGGGCGCTCTCGACGGCGGGCGCGGTGATCGAGTCGAACCTGTTCGAGCGCGCGAACGGCGACCCCGAGGCCATCTCGGTGAAGTCGTCGGGCAACCTGATCCGGCACAACACGATCCGGGACAGCTTCGGCGGGATCGTGCTGCGGCACGGGAACGACAACCGGGTCGAGGGCAACTACCTGCTGACCGGCAAGAACGGCATCCGGATCTACGGTAACGACCATCTGATCGTGAACAACTACGTCGAGCGGATCGCCGGCACCGGCGTCGTCCTCGGCAGCGGGAACGTCCGCGACCACTTCCCGGGGGAGCCGCCGAACTCGCGGACCGGCAACGACGCGCCGGACGGCGTCGAGATCGTCCTGAACACCGTGCTCGACTGCACGACCGCGATCAGCGGCGAGAGCCACCGGACCCTGCCGCCGCTCGGTTGCACGATCGCGGACAATCTCCTGGTGGCTGAATCCGGGCAACTTCTGAACGTGCCGTTCCAGGACGGCATCACCTGGTCGGGCAACCTGCACTGGGGCGCGGCGACCGACGGCAACGCACCCGCCGCCGGCTTCCGCCGCCTCGACCCGAAACTGGCGGCCGGCCACGACGGCATCCGCCGGCTGACGGCGGGCAGCCCGGCCATCAACGCGGCGAGCCGGTCGTACCGAGACGTCGAGGAGGACCTCGACGGGGACCGGCGGACCCGCCGGCCCGACGTCGGCGCGGACGAGTTCTCGCGGCGCCGCCCCTGCCGCGGGCCCCTGACCGCGGCCGACGTCGGCCCGCACGCGCGATGAGTACGACGGAGCCGACCGACGTCCGGACCCGGAGCGAGGACGAGGTGATCCGGGCCCAGCTGGACCGGCTGCGGCTGGACCTGGTGGTCGCGGCGCGGATCACCAAGGTGCACCCGGAGTGGTCGCGGCCGCTGGAGCCGGACCCGTTCTCCCGGCTGTACCTGATCCTCGAGGGCGAAGGCCGCCTGGTGGTCGGCGACGTCGAGCTGTACCCGAAGCCGGGGGAGCTGTGTTACCTCCCGGCCGAGGTCCCGATCTCCTACGAGACGATCAGTGCCAACGTGTTCCGTAAGCACTGGCTGCACTTCTCCGCGCTGGTCGGCGACCGGGACATCGGCGAGGTGCTGTCGCTGCCCTACATCGTGCCGAGCAAGTCGCCCGAAGAGGCGGCGACCCTGTTCGAGCAGGTCGGCGCGGCGGACCGGGACCCGCCCGGGCTGGCGACGCCGCTGCGAGTCCGGTCGGCCCTGACCGCGCTGTTCGCGCACTACCTGGACAGCGCGCCGCCCGGTTCCGTCCGGTTGGCGCAGCAGCAGTCGGCGGAGTCCGGCGTCGTCCAGTACATCCAGGACAACCTCGGCAACCCACTCGCCGTCGAGGATCTGGCGGCCCGCAACGGCCAGGACCTGGCCGGCTTCGTCCGGCGGTTCCGGACCGAGTACGGGTTGTCGCCCAAGCAGTACATCAAGCGGGCCCGGATCGAGTGGGCCCAGCGCGAGCTCATCACCACCACCCGTCCGATGGAGGAGATCGCCGCCGCCGTCGGAATGGACCAGTCGTACTTCTCGAAGGTCTTCCGTCAGGTCAGCTCGGTGACGCCGAGCGAGTACCGAAAGCTGTACCGCCCACGCAGTTGAGGAGCCTCATGATGAAACGTCGTACCTTCCTGACCGGCGCCGTCGGCGTCGGCACCGCCGCGGCACTGCAGGTCAGACCCGCGTTCGCCGCCCCGGTGACGTCGCTGTCCCAGCTCCAGTCGGCCATCAACTCGGCCACCGCCGGCACCACGATCACGCTGGCGAACGGCTCGTACGCCGTCGGCTCGAGCGGCATCACGATCAACGGCCGCAACGGCACCACCAGCTCGCCGATCACCATCCAGGCCGAGACCAAGGGCGGGGTGACGCTGACCGGCTCGAAGAGTTTCGTCATCTCGAGCTCGTCGAACATCACGATCAGCGGTTTCGTCTTCAAGCAGACCTCGACCTTCGACCTGGCCACCAGCGCGACCCGGATCCGGCTCACCCGCAACGAGTTCGCCCTGGGATCGGCGGCCAGCCACTCGGTCGTCGTCCGCGGTGACGACGTCAAGATCGACCGGAACATCTTCCGGGACAAGTCCTCCGTCGGGTGTTACCTGGTGATCGACGGTCCGGGCGGCGACGACGTGATCGCCAAGCGCACCTACATTCTGCGCAACCACTTCCGCGACCACACCTTCAGCGGGTCGAACGGCGGTGAGCCGATCCGGCTCGGCGTCAGCAGCCGCGCGCTCGCGGACGCCGACGCGACGGTCGAGTACAACCTGTTCGAGCGGGTGGACGGCGACCCCGAGGCGATCTCGGTGAAGTCGTCGGGGAACACGATCCGCTACAACACGATCCGCAACAGCCTCGGCGGCATCGTGCTCCGGCACGGGAACGACAACCGGGTCGAGAGCAACTACATTCTCGGCGGCGACAACGGCATCCGGATCTACGGTAACGACCACCTGATCGTGAACAACTACGTCGACGGCGTCGGCAGCGCGGGGATCGTGCTCGGCAGCGGCTCCGAGCGCGACCACACACCTGGTGAGCCGGACGACGACCGCCGCGGGAACGACGCGCCGGACCGGGTCGTGATCGTGCTCAACACCCTGCGCAACAACAGCGAGGCGATCGCGGGCGAGAGCAACCGGACCGTGCCGCCGCTGAGCTGCCAGATCCGGGACAACCTGCTGGTCGGCAGCAGCGGTCAGCTGACCAGTCTGCCCTACCAGTCCGGCATCACCTTCTCCGGCAACATCCTGTGGGGATCGGCGTCCAACGGGACGATCCCGTCGTCCGGCTTCACCCGGGCCGACCCGAAGCTCACCTCGAGCTCGGACGGGGTCTACCGGCTCGGCAGCGGCAGCGCGGCGATCAACGCGACGTCCGCGAACCACTCCAGCCGGGTCACCGACGACCTCGACGGGCAGAGCCGGACGGCGCCGTACGACGTCGGCGCGGACGAGTACTCGACGGCGACGCCGGTCCGCCGTCCGCTGAACGCCGCGGACGTCGGACCGAACGCGACGTAATCAGATCAGGGTGGGCTGGGTGTTGCCGGCTTCGTCGATACCGCGACGCATGTCGACGCGGCTGAGCAGCACCAGCCCCACCAGGAAGAACAGGCCGAGCGCGACGATGGCCGGGCGGTAGGAGCCGGTCAGCTGGTGGACCAGGCCGAAGACGAGCGTGCCGAGCCAGGAGGTGCCGCGCTCGCCGGCCTGGTACAGGCTGAAGTACTCGGCCTCGCGGCCCTTCGGGATCAGCTGGCTGAATGCCGACCGCGACAGCGCCTGGGTACCGCCGAGGACGATGCCGATCGCGGCGCCCATCGCGAGGAACGGCACGATCTGCTTGGCCGGGAGCATGAACCCGGAGATCACGATCAGCATCCAGACGACGAGACCGCCCATGATCGTGTTCTTGGTGCCGAACCGGCGCGCGAACCGGCCGAAGGCGAGCGCGCCGAAGAACGCGATGAACTGGACCAGCAGGATCGTCATGATCAGCACCTGGGTCTCGAACCCGAGCTGCTTCTCGCCGTACGTCGACGACACCGAGATGACGGTCTGGATGCCGTCGTTGAAGAACAGGTACGCGACCAGGAACAGCAAGGTGACCGGGTAGCTGCGCATGTGCTTCAGCGTCGCGGCGAGCTGCCCGAAGCTCTGCTTCATCAAGCTGCCGCTGCGGACCGGGACGACGTTCGCCGGCGGCCGGTTCCGCAGTTTGACGAACGGGAAGAACGTGAACGCGCCCCACCACAACCCGGCGCTCAGCAGACTGAGCCGGACGGCGGTGCCCTGACTGATCCCGAGCGCTTCGTGCGCGGTGACGACGCCGAGGTTGATCGCCAGCAGGATGAACCCGCCGAGATAACCGAACGCCCAGGCGCGCGACGAGACGTCGTCCCGGGCGTCGGGCGGTGCGATGTCGATCAGGATCGAGTCGTAGACGACCATCGACGAGCCGAGACACAGGTTGCCGACGAACAGCAGTAGCGCCCCGAGCTCCCAGCGGCCGCCGCCGACAAACACCATGCCGCAGGCCGCGAGCGCGCCCGTCCAGGCGAAGCCGCACATCAGCAGCTTCTTGCGCTCCATCCGGTCCGCGATCGCGCCGACCACGGGCAGGAAGAGCGCCGAGAACAGCGTCGCGACCGTGACGACGTAGAAGGCGAGTGAGCCGGGCGAGATCCCGAGCCCGAGGACTTCGAGGTTCGTGTGACACGGCTTGTCCGCCGAACCGACGTACCCGCAGGCGGCGGTCTCGGCGACCGAGGTCAGGTACGGCGCGAACAGCACGGTGCCGACGGTCGTCACATAGCCGGAGTTGGCCCAGTCGTACAGGCTGAAGCCCCAGTACTCCCGCTTGTCGACGGCCGCGGGGGCGGAGAGAAGTCCCATGCGCAGAGTCTGGCAGCTTCAGGGGACCAAAAGGTGTCTTGTCAGGAGGAGGCCAGCCGCGCGTCGGCCGCGGCCAGCCCCGCGCGCAGCGCCTCCTGCGCGCCCGGCTCCCACGGCCCGGACCCGGCCAGCGGGATCTCGGTCAGGAACCGGCGCTCGGGCTCGGGGATCCGCGCGACGAGCAGGTCCGGATCCTCGGCGGCCGTTCGGTACAGATCGGGGCCGTCGGCGTAGTACAGATCGGTCACCACGAGCCGGCCGCCGGCGCCGCGCATTACATTGGCCGGGTTGTGGTCGAGCGGACCGCACCAGGGCAGCTCGGCCAGCGCCTGCGCGTGGATCCGGTCGATGATCTCGGCAAGCTGCGCGACCTCGGGGGCGCGCTCGGCGATCGTGCGGTGGAAGGCCGCCGCCTCCTCGGGCTCGACCGGGCTGAGCCACTCCATCAGCTGGAGATCGCCACCGCCGGTCAGGCGCTGGTGCTCGAACAGCTGCGGGACCTGCCGCGTGTGGGCAGCTTCGCGATACAGCTGCGCGGTGTACGGGCCGACCGGGTCGAACGGGCTGATCCGGACGGCGGTGGCGCCGTCGGGCGATCGGAGTGCGAACGCCCAGTCGCCGGTGCCGCACGGCGTCCAGCCTGCTGCCCGGTAGGAACGCTCGGCCTCGCGGTGATCGGTCATGTCGCGCACCTTATGTACTGCGGGTCGGGGCGCGCCTTCGATTTACCGCCACTGACCTCGCTCGATCAGGACGTCGCGGAGCAGATCGGTCCGGTCGGTGATGAGACCGTCGACGCCGGCGTCCAGCATCCGGTGCATGGTGGCGGGGTCGTCGACCGTCCAGACGTGGACGGGTTTGCCGCGGGCGTGAGCGCGCTGGATCAGACCGGGGGTGAGGACCTTGAAGGACTTGTAGGTCTCGGGGATCTGCAGGCAGGCGCCCTTGGACGGCAGGGCGAAGGGCAGGAAGCGGATGAGGGCGGTCTCGTACTCGCCGTAGCCGGTGCAGAGCTCGGGGCCGAGGAGTTTGCGGATCCGGCGGACGCGGGACTGCGAGAAGGAGGACACGCAGACGCGGTCGAGCGCGTTCGCGGCACTCAGGACGCCGGCCGCGGGCAGCAGGCCGTTCTCGTGTTTGATGTCCAGATTGAACCGGACGTCCGGGAAAAACTCGAGCAGCTCGTCCAGGCGGGGGATGGGCTCCCGGCCGTTGATCTTGGCCTGCCGCACCTCGGACCAGGGCAGCTCCGAGATCAGGCCGGTCCGATCGGTGACCCGATCCAGCCGGTCGTCGTGGAAGGCGATCACGACGCCGTCGCTGGTCGCGTGCAGGTCGGTCTCCAGGTAGCGGTACCCGAGACCGACGGCGTGCTCGAAGGCGAACAGCGTGTTCTCGTACCCGATCAGCTCCGGATGCCGGGCGCCGCCGCGATGCGCCATCACGATCGGGCCGTCGTGGTCGAGGTAGGGGTACACGTCAGGAATTATGTACCGTTCGGTGGTGACGCTACTCAGCCCCCGCCCAGACCTGTGGAGCCTCGACCCCGCCGTGGCGCACCTCAATCACGGCTCGTGGGGCGCGGTGCCCCGGCGTACCCAGGAGGTCCTGAGCGCGTTGCGCGCCGAGGCCGAAGCGAACCCGATGCGCTGGTTCCGCTCCGTCCCGGCCCGGCTGGCCGCGGCCCGGCTCGAGCTGGCCGCCTTCCTGGACGCCGACCCGGCCGGCTTCGCCCTCGTCCCGAACGCGAGCGCCGGTATCACCGCCGCCTTCGCGACCGTGCCGATCTCGACCGGCACCCGGATCGTCACGACGAGCCACGTCTACGGCGCCTCCCGGTACGCCGCCGAGCGGGTCGCCCGGGCCCGCGGCGCCGAGCTGTACGTCGTCGACGTCCCACTGCAGGCGGACGACGACACCGTGGTCGCCCTGATCGAGCCGGCCCTGGTCGGCGCGTCGGCGCTGCTCGTCGACCACGTCAGCGCGGCCACCGGGGCGATCCTGCCGATCGCGCGGCTCGTCGCGCTGGCACACGACCGCGACGTACCGGTGATCGTCGACGGCGCACATGCTCCGGCCCTGATCGACGCGCCCACCGGCGACGGCGCCGACTTCTGGACCGGCAACTTCCACAAATGGCCGTCGGCGCCGCGCGCGACCGCCGGTCTGGTGGTGGCCGAGCGCTGGCGGACGGCGTCGTACCCGCTGATCACCTCGTGGTCGGAGTACGACGAGCGGTTGCCGGAGCGCTTCGACATGCAGGGCACGCAGGACTACGCCGCCTGGATCGCGGCGCCGGAGTCGCTGCGGGTGCTGGCCGAGCTGGAGTGGCCGGTTCGGCGTCCGCAGCTGACCGCGATGCTCGATGAAGGCGCGCGGCTGGTCGCCAAGGCGCTGGGGACATCGGTCGGTGAGCTCGTCAACCCGGCCCCGACGCTGCGGCTGGTCGAGCTGCCCTCGGTCGTCGCCGACGCGGAGGCGTTCAAGGAGCGTGTCTCGCGTGAGCACCAGGTCGAGATCACGCTGACCGGGTACGAAGGGCGCAGCTACCTGCGGTTGTCCGCGCACGCTTACAACAGCCCCGAGTGCTACGAGAAACTGTCGGTGGCGCTGCCTAAAGTCCTCGCGTGAATGACATCCAGACCTCGTACAACACTGCCGCTGCCGACTACCACGCGATGCTGAAGGACCTCCTCGCCGACGGCGTCGCCGAGCGGATGATGCTCACCTACTTCACCGAGGTCGTTCCGGCCGGGCCGATCGCCGACCTCGGCTGCGGCACCGGTCGCGTCACCGCTCACCTCGCGGCGGCCGGCCGCGACGTCTTCGGTCTCGATCTCGCCCCGGGCATGATCGAGGTTGCCCGGGCCAGCCACCCCGGCCTCCGCTTCGACGTCGGCTCGATCTTCGACCTGGACCTCGCGGACGACTCGCTGGCCGGCGCTCTGCTTTGGTACTCGCTCGTCCACACCCCGCGTGCCGAGCTCCCAGCGGCCTTCGCCGAGGTCCACCGCGTCCTGCGACCCGGCGGCCATCTCGTCTACGGCTTCAAAGCCGGCGTCGACACGTACCACCTCACCTCCGGCTACGGCCACGCCATCGACCTCGACGTCCACCTCCAAGACCCGTCCGACATGGCCGACCTCCTCACCGCCGCCGGCTTCGAAGAGGTCGCCAGACTCGTCCACGCCCCGGAGTGGGGCGAGAAGCAACCCCAGGCCTACCTCCTGGTCCGCAAGTAGTCCGGGCGAGTGACGACCCGAGGGGCGTAGGTCAGCCGATCCGGTGACCTGGCTGGGCACCTGCGAGCGATGTCCCGCGGGCCGGGCGTGGCAAGGCTGGGCGGTGTGACTTCCAGCCTTGCCGTTGCTCCTCCGCAGCCCGCCGGGTCCGGACGTCGGCGGTGGATTCGGGGTGGCCTTCTCGGTGCCGGGGTCGTGGTCTATCTGGTGGCTTTGTTCGCTCGGTGGCCGCCGCTCGACTATCGCTACGACCTCAGCATCTACGTGGCCGCGACCAACGATCTGCTCCACGGGCATGATCTCTACACCGGTCCGTTGGCCTCGACTTTCGACACCGGCTTCACGTATCCGCCGTTCGCCGCGCTGTGCTTCGTGCCGTTCGCGCTGCTGGGGACGGCGGGCAGCCGGGCGCTGATGATGGGCTTGTCGGCGCTCTGCCTGCTGGCGATCTGCTGGCTGACGCTGCGCGCTGCCCGGCCCACCTGGTCGCCGTACCGGGTTGCTGTGGTGGCGGTGATCTGCGGGCTCGTCGGACTTCGGTTCGAGCCGGTGCAGTCAACCTTCGACCTCGGGCAGGTGAACCTCCTGCTCGCGGCGATGCTCTTGTTCGACCTGCTCGGCCACACCCCGCGACGCTTCCGGGGCGTGCTGGTCGGTATCGCGACCGGTATCAAGCTCACCCCAGGCATCTTCCTGCTCTATCTACTGCTCACCCGCCGGTACGCCGAAGCGCGGACAGCGATTGCCGCGGCCGCGGGCACCGCGCTCCTCGGGTTCGTCGTGATGCCCGCGGCCTCGTGGAACTACTGGACCAACTACCTGTTCGACCCGACCAGAGTCGGCGACGTCCGGCGCTTGGCCAACCAGGCGCTGTCCGGAGTCGCGGCCCGGCTGGCGCTGCCGTCGATGCTGTCGCTGATGGTCGTCGGGGCAGCTCTCGTGCTGGGTCTGCTCGCGGCGCGCTGGGTCTACCTGCGCGGACACCACCTACAGTCCGTGCTGATCGCGGCAGCCACCGGCCTGCTGGTCTCGCCCATCTCGTGGACCAGTCACTGGGTATGGGCCGTGCCGATCACGCTCGTCCTGACGCCCGCCGCCGCGCTGCTGTGGCTCCTGATCTTCGTCACCGGTCCGGAAGACGCTCTGACCAACTCCTATCCGCTCGCCGCGCTCGCGCTGATCGCCCTTTCACTGCACCCGGCGTCATGCACGCGACTGATCAGTGGTCGAGGAGGCCCTCGAGGGCGGAGCGAAGCGCTGCGGAGTCGCCGATGACGTCGCTGAGCTGGGCTGCGGGCCGGTCGAGGTACGGCGTCAGCCGGCCGGCGAGTGCGGCGTCGTCGGCCGCGACACCGCTCTCCACCGCCGCCGCGACGATCGCGGTCCAGCTCGGCTCATGATCGATCAGCTGCCGGATCGTCGGTTCCGCGGCCAGGCCGGGCGGCGTGACGTCGGCCGCGGTCCACTCGTGGGTGCCGTGACCGACCTCGATCGGCTCGGCGATGCCCGGGACGACGACGCGGGCCCGGGATCCGACCGGAACGGTCACAGAGAGCGCTATCTCACCGTTTCTCCGGCTCCAGGCGACGGCCGCTTCGCCGTACGGCGTGAGGTGTTTGGCCGCGGCGCTGGTCAGCGGCGCCGAGATCAGCGGATCGACGACGAGAGAGCGGTATCCCGGTTCTCCGGGCGCGAGGCCCGCGACCCGGCGGTGCAACCAGTCGGCGACCGCGCCGAGGGCGTAGTGGTTGAACGAGGTCATCTCGCCCGGGTTGATACTGCCGTCCGGCAGCATGCTGTCGTAGCGCTCCCAGACCGTGGTCGCGCCCATCGTCACCGCGTACAGCCAGGACGGGCAGCTGGTCTGCAGCAGCAACCGGTACGCCAGGTCGGGATGGCCGGCGTCGGTGAGCGCGTCGGCGATCAGCGGCGTACCGACGAAACCCGTGCTGATCCGGAAGCCGCTGCCGCGGACCAGATCGGCCAGTCGCGCGCCGGCCCGTTCGCGCTGATGAGCATCCGGTAGCAGGGCCCACTGGAGGGCCAGCGCGTAGTTCGTGGCCGAGTCGCTGAGCACGCGGCCGCCCGCGGTGGTGTACTCGGCGGCGAACGCCTGCCGGACGCGCGCGGCCAGGTCCGCGTACTGCTTGGCTAGGTCGGTTTCCCCGAGGACCTGGGCCGCCTGCGCGACGACGCCGGCCGACCGGGCCAGATGCGCCGTCGCGAGGACGTCCGGGTCGGCCTTGGCCAGCGACGCGTTCTCGGGCGGCGCAGTCGGGTCGAGCCAGTCGCCGAACTGGAAGCCGCCCGACCAGAGCAGATCCGGCCCGGCCAGCTCGGTCATCTTGTCCACCCAGGCCCGCATACTCGGCAGCTGGCGGCGCAGCAGCTCGACGTCCCCGCTCGCCGTGTAGACGGCCCACGGGACGATCGTTGCCGCGTCACCCCAAGCGGCCGTGGCCGGTTCGGCGTCCCGGAGGACGTCGGGGATCACGAACGGGACCGAGCCATCCTTGTGCTGCTCGGCCGCGAGGTCGGACAACCAGTTGCCGAGGAACCCGGTGGTGTCGAACAGGAAGCTCGCGGTGGGGGAGAAGACCTGGATGTCACCGGTCCACCCGAGCCGCTCGTCGCGCTGCGGGCAGTCGGTCGGGACGTCGACGAAGTTGCCGCGCATCCCCCAGACGACGTTCTGATGGAATCGGTTCAGCAGCTCGTGGGACGACTCGAACCACCCGGTCCGCCGCAGATCGCTACCGACCACAACCGCGCGCAAATCCTCCAGCCGTAGCTCTGGGACGCCGGTGACCTCGGCGTACCGGAAGCCGTGGAACGTGAGCGGCGAGTCGAGCACGAGTTCCTCAGGCCCGGCGAGCACGTACGAATCGGTCGCCTTCGCCGTCCGCAGCGGCCGGACGCCGAGCTCGCCGTCCTCGAGCACCTCGGCATGCCGGACGACGACCTCATCGCCGGCCGCGCCGCCGCGGACCGTGAGCTGCACCCGGCCGACCAAGTTCTGCCCGAAGTCGACCAGCGTCTTGCCCGACGGCGACGTGCTGATCTCGACCGCGCGCAACTCCTCGGTGATCCGCACCGGCGGCCCGTCCGGCGCGACGAGCAGCGAAAGGTCGGCATCGAGTACGTCGACCGGTGTCGGCGCGCCGATCGGACGCCGGAAGTCGGTGCGCTGGCCGTCGTAGAAATCGTCGGCGACAACAGCGCTCTCCCGAGACGTCCAGGTCGCGTCGCTCCCGAAGGTGTGTACCTGTCCGTCTCCGGTGGTCACCTCCAGCTGGGCGAGGACGGCGAGGCGGTCGCCGTACAGGGCGGTCTGGTCCTGGAAGCCGAGCCGCCCGCGGTACCAGCCGTTGCCGAGCAGGAAGTCGAGCCGGTTGGCGCCCGGCTCGACCAGCTCGGTCACGTCGTGGGTCTGGTAGCGCAGACGTTGCTGGTAGACCGTCCAGCCGGGGGCGAGCTCCTCGTCGCCGACGCGGCGGCCGTTCAGCTCGGGGAAGTAGATGCCGTGCGCGGTGACGAAGAGCCGTGCCTTGGCGATGTCACCGGGCAGCTCGATCTCGGCGCCCACCAGGGGAGCGGGGGAGCCGTGCGGGTTGTCCTGCGGGCTGACGAAGCGGGCGGTCCAGTCGTCCGGGCTGAGCAGACCGGCCTCGACGACGGCCGCCTCGCTCCAATCACTCCAGTCGACCCCACGGACGCGGACCCGGACGACAGCCGCCTGACGCGAGGCCAGCGGCGTACCAGGCCACGGCACGAGAACTTGGTCGGCGGACTCAACAGTGTGGATCTGCGTCGTGTCGGTGCTGATCTCGACCTGGTACGCCGTCTGGACGTAGTCGGCCGGTGCGGACGGGACCTGCCAGGACAGCCGGGGCGCCGGCGTGCCGAGGCCGAGGGCCGGCCCGGAGTCGGTGCGGTGCTCGAAGCGGATGCTGCTCGGTGCGGCGAGGTGCGACATGCGGCTCCAACCGTTGCCAGTGAAACGATTCAGGCCAGCTTGCGACGGTCCGGCGAGCAGTCATAGCCCGGAGTGCACGAGACCTAGCACGAAATGCACCTCGGCCCTAGGGTGAGGCATGCCCAACGAGCCGGTGCGGATCCACGGCACCCTGCTGCACTTCATCGAGGGGACGATCGTGCATGCGGGTCCGCATGTCCACGAAGGCGGGCATCCGCTGCACACGCACAGCTTCTTCGAGATCGCGCTGGTGATCGCGGGGGACGGCGTCCATCACACCCAGGCCGGCCGGCAGTGGCTCACCGCCGGGGACGCCGTCCTGCTCCGGCCGGGCGTCTGGCACGAGTACGAGCAGTGCAACGGCCTGGAGGTCTACAACTGCTGCTTCGCCGCGGACCTCGTCCGACGCGAGCTGGCTTGGACCAGGGAGGATCCACTGCTCGGCTACCTGCTGTGGACCGGGCCGTTCTCCGCGCAGCGGCGCGGCGTACTGAGCATGCATCTGGACGACGAGACGTTCGCCGAAGCGCGCGGGCATCTGGACGGCTTGCGTGAGCTGCGCGACCAGCCGGTCGGCCTGCATCGCGGCGACGTCATCGGCTGGCTGTCGCTCTACTTGAGCTGCCTGGCCCGGGCCGTGGCCGAACGCAACGACCTGCGCCAGCAGATCCACCCCGCCGTCCTCGACGCGATGCGGATGCTCGAAGCCGATCCCGCGCGCCCCTGGACGCTCACCGAGCTCGCACAGTCGCTGCACCTCGCGCCGGGGTACCTCGTCCGCCTGTTCAAGTCGGCCACCGGGCTACCGCCGATGGCCTACCTGTCCCGGCATCGCGCCGAGCTCGCGGCCGGCCAGCTGCTGCACACCGACCTCCCGGTGCACCGCATCGGCGAGGCGGTCGGCTGGCCGGACCAGAACTACTTCGCCCGGCGCTTCAAGTCCCACTACGGGCTGAGCGCCAGCACGTACCGGCAACGTTTCAACCGCCCGAAATACGGCCCGATCGCGCACTGACCGGCTGCCCGGCGGATCAGCCGAGCAGAGGCAGCTTGTGCAGGAACGTCTCCCACGAGTCCGGGAGCCAGCCCGGGACGCCGAGCACGGCCATGTAGAGCCAGACCGCGATCAGGACGCAGCAGAACAGCGCGACACTGCCCAGCGTCTTGAGCCAGGCGGGCTGCTTCCCCGTCCAGGCGGTCAGCTCCTTGACCCAGTCCTTCACCTTGTAGAGCAGGCGCTGCGCCCACTCGAACTCGCTGGCCAGGATGGCCAGACCGGCGATGAACAGCGGGATCCCGCCCGGCCCCGGCAGCCAGCCGGTCAGCGGGGCGGCGATGATCAGCACGCCGCCGACCACACCCACCAGGACTCGGTAGATCAGGTGCTTCTTCGGATCCGCCCGGATCCGTCGGCGCCACTCCCACCGGTCGTCCTGCGCATCCAGCGTGATGTTGTGATCAGTGCGGTCGGGACTTTCCTGCTCGGCCACGTTTCCCACCCTACGTGCTGAGTCCACCGAATTCCCGGACCTCAGGCCTTCGGGGGTTTACCGAATTCCCAGTGCCAGGGCTCTTCGCGGTTCCCGCCCTGGTCGGCCCAGGCCGGATGCCGCCAGCCGAAGGCCTGGGCCTGCTGTTTCATCCACCGGTACTGCGCGGTGCCGAACTTCTCGATCCCGCCGCACAGGTCGACCGCGACACCCCAGCCGTGGTTCGACGTACCGGGCAGGGCGGCCAGCGACGGCTTCCGCGCGTAGAGGTTCACCTGGGCCTGGTAGGACCGGTAGGAGTCGGTGATGCACAGCGACCGGCCGAAGGCCTGCCGGTAGGCGCCGCTGAGCTGCAGGTACGCAGCGGCAGCGTCACAGCGCAGCATGTGACCGTTGCCGACGGCGCACAGTTTGCTCGACGGGATCATGCCGTTGCTGAACCCGCCCCAGCCGGTCGTTGCCGAACCGGTCGCCAGGAACGGCATCGGGTTCACCGGGTCGCCGCCGATCCGGACCTCGAAGTGCAGATGCGAGCCGGTCGAGTTGCCCTCGCTGCCGACGCCGCCGATCCGCTGGCCGGCCTTCACCTGCTGGCCGTCGGTGACGCTGACCGAGCTCAGGTGCGCGTACAGCGTCTCCAGGCCGCCGCCGTGGTCGATGCGGACCAGATTGCCCGCCCAGGGCGGATGCTCGACGCGGACCGTGCCGGACGTGACCGCGCGGACCGGCGTCCCGAGCGCGGCCGGGAAATCCTGACCGGTGTGGTAGCCGCTCGACCACAGCGCGCCGGACTGACCGAACGACGTCCCGATCTCGTACGTCCCGTCGGCGAGCGGCCACGTCCAGGCGCCGGAGGCGACGCTGTACGACGTCCCGGTGTTCCCGCAGCGGAAGTCCTCCGCGCCGGAGCCGGTCGGGGGAGCGACCTGCGGCTTGCTCGGCGCGCCGAGCGTCGGCCGGAGGACGGCGTACAGGGTCTCGGGCACCGGGGTGACGACGACCGCGCCCTTGGCCTCGTCGGCGGCGATCATCTCGTCGTTGTCGAGCGCGACGCCGATGTGGACCAGGCCGAGCGACTTGCCGCCCATGAGCATCAGGTCGCCGGGCTGGGCCTGCTCGTGCGGGACGGCCTGGTAGCCGGGGTAGGTCTTGGCGATCGTGGCCGGGAGTTTCGCGTACGGCGCCCAGGCCGTGCGGGCCGCGCCGAGGCAGCCGAACAGCGTCGGGCCGCTCGCGTCGACGCCGTAGCCGCGCCCGACCAGCGCGAAAGCCTGGTTGACGGCCTTGATCGTCTCGGCCGACAGCACCCGCAGCGACTTCCCGGTGACGAGGACGGACGCCGCGCCCGGGATCGTCTGGCCGCCGTCGATCAGCGGCGTGAGCGGGGCGGGCAGCTTGGAGGGGTCCTTGATCGCGGCGGCCGCGGGCAGGACGACCTTCGCCGTGCTCAGCTCGGTCAGATACGCCTGCCAGCGCATCAGCGCCTGCTGGTTGCGGGCCAGTTGCAGCTGCTTGGACAGCTCGGAGGCGCCGTCCAGCTCGGGGAGCTGGTCCATCGCGCGGGCGGCGGCATCCGCGGCCTTCTGCTTGACGTCCTTGCCGAGCTGGGTGGCCTTGTCGGCCGCGAGCTGGGCGTCGGCGCGTTTACCGGCCGCCTCCGCCTTGGCCTTGGCGGCGTCGTTCCCGGCGTTGACGGCCTTGTTGTACTGCGAGACCTGCGTGCTGCCGAGCTGCTGGATGGCGGTCTGCCGGTCGGCGATCTCCTGCAGGTTCTCCGCGACCGGGGACAGCGACCAGATCATCGACTCGGCGCCGAGCGTGGTCGGGATGCCGAGCTGGTAGGCCTGGGCGGTGATCACGCCGAGCCGCCGGCGCTCCTCGTCGGCGCGGCCGCCGACGGTCGCCGCGGCGGCCTCGGCCTTCTTCGCGGCGGCTTCGGCCTGCTCGGCGGTCTTGAGCGCGTTGGTGTAGGCGATGGTCGCCTTGGCGAACTCGGCCTGCAGCGCGGCCGCTTCGGCCTGGAGCTGCTCGAGCGATCGTTTGACATCGGTGACCGAGGCCGGCGGGGGCGGAGTGGGCGTGTCGGCGTACGCGGGCAGCGAGACCACTGCCAGCAGCGTGCCGAGCGCTGCGAACCGCAGCCCCCGACGGTTCCCCAGAACCATCAGGCCCCCATCGTCGTCGCCTCACCTCAGGCGCGCGGCAGCGAGCGGGCCCCCGCGCCTGCCCAGGGTATGCCGGGAAAGGTCCCCGCGAAACCCCGCCCTGGACGGACCTACTAAAGTTCAGGTATGGCCTCGCACTTTGACGTTGTTGTCCTCGGCGCTGGTCCGGGTGGGTATGTCGCGGCGATCCGCGCGGCTCAGCTCGGTCTCAAGACCGCCATCATCGAGAAGAAGTACTGGGGCGGTGTCTGCCTGAACGTCGGCTGTATCCCGTCCAAGGCACTGCTGCGGAACGCCGAGCTGGCGCACATCTTCCGGACGGAGGCGAAGACCTTCGGTATCAGCGGCGAGGTCAGCTTCGACTTCCCGACCGCCGTCCAGCGCAGCCGCAAGGTCGCCGACGGCCGGGTCAAGGGCGTTCACTTCCTGATGAAGAAGAACGGCATCACCGAGTTCGACGGCTGGGGCAGCTTCACCGACGCGAACACCCTCGACGTCACGCTGAACGACGGCTCCTCGGAGACCGTGACGTTCGGCAACGCGATCATCGCCACCGGCGCCACCACCAAGCTGCTGCCGGGTACGCAGCTGAGCGAGCGGGTCGTCACCTACGAGGAGCAGATCCTCACCGAGGAGCTGCCGGGCTCGCTGGTGATCGCCGGCGCCGGCGCGATCGGCGTCGAGTTCGCCTACGTCCTGGCCAACTACGGGGTCAAGGTGACGATCGTCGAGTTCCTCGACCGGCTGGTCCCGCTCGAGGACCCGGATGTGTCCAAGGAGCTCGCCAAGGCGTACAAGAAGCTCGGCGTCGATGTCCTCACCTCCACCCGGGTCGACTCGATCGACGACTCCGGCGACAAGGTCAAGGTGACCGTCACCGGTAAGGACGGCGCCGGCAAGGTCATCGAGGCCGACAAGGTGATGCAGGCGATCGGCTTCCAGCCGCGCGTCGACGGCTACGGCCTGGACAAGACCGGCGTCCAGCTCACCGAGCGCGGCGCGATCGGCGTCGACGGCCTGTGCCGCACCAACGTGCCGAACATCTTCGCGATCGGCGATGTCACCGCGAAGCTGATGCTCGCGCACGCCGCCGAGGCGATGGGCGTGATCGCCGCCGAGACCATCGCCGGGCACGAGACGATGGAGCTCGACTACGCGATGATCCCGCGGGCGACCTTCTGCCAGCCGCAGATCGCCAGCTTCGGCTACACCGAGGAAGAGGCCAAGAAGCTCGGCCACGAGGTCAAGGTCGCCAAGTTCCCGTTCACCGCGAACGGCAAGGCGCACGGTCTCGGCGACCCGACCGGGTTCGTCAAGGTGATCAGCGACGCCAAGTACGGCGAGCTGCTCGGCGCGCACCTGATCGGCCCCGAGGTCACCGAGCTGCTCCCCGAGCTCACCCTGGCCCAGAAGTGGGACCTGACCACCAAGGAGCTGGCGCGGAACGTGCACGCCCACCCGACGCTGAGCGAGGCCCTGCAGGAGGCCTTCCACGGCCTCGAAGGGCACATGATCAACTTCTGATCGTCAGGGAAACCGGTAGAACGTCTGCAGCGGCCCATCCGGGTAGAGCACATGGAGTGCCAAACCCGGGTGGGCTTCTGTGTCGACGATCCCGCTCGGCACGGCCGGCTCGAACGGCAGCGGGACGGTCGAGCGGATCCCGGGCGCCCCGAGGACGCGATGCCCGGCGAACGAGGTCACCAGCCCGTTGTGCACGTGGCCGGTCAGGATCGCGGTGATCGATTTACCGCTCAGGACTCGTTCGAGCGCGTCCTGGGCGTGCAGCAGCCACTGGTCCATGATCGGATGCCGCATCGTCAGCGGCGGGTGGTGCATCGCGACAAAAGTCGGCCCGTCGTACGGGTCGCTGAGAGTCGCGTCCAGCCAGTCGAGTGAGTCGGCCGAGAGCAGGCCGTGATCCGCGCCCGGGACGCTGGTGTCGACCAGGACGAACCGCGCGCCGGCCACCTCCCGGACCTGGTGGACCGGGTGGTCGACGCCGGGGGATTCGAGGTAAGCGGCCAGGCCCTTGCGCAGCGGCTCGCTGACGTCGTGGTTACCCGGCAGGACCAGGACCGGGACGTCGGTCGGCAGCTCGGCCGCGAGCTCGGCGTACTCGCTGTCGAGACCGTGGTCGGCCAGATCACCCGACACCAGGACGACGTCCACCGGCCGCTGGAAGGCGCTCAGGTACGCCGTGATCCGGCGCAACCGCTCCCGGGGGACGTCGGTGCCGTCGAGATGCGGGTCACTCAGGTGCGCAATGACGATCATCGCCCGACCCTAACCGCAGGACCCGGTCGTTCAACCGCAGAACCCGGTCGGCAGATCCCCGCAGGGCAGCAGCCCGCCGCGCTCCAGCACCGGCCGCGCCTGAGTCGAGCGCAGGTAGTCGAGGAACGCCGCGGTCAGCGACCCCGGCTCCGGGGACTTGTAGGTGTAGGCGTGCTCGACCTCCCAGAACTTGTACGTCCCGTCGGCCACCTTGGACCGGTCCGGGACGACGCCGTCCACCGCGGCGACCCCGATCCCGGGGTACTTGCGCGCGGCGCCGAGCTCGGCGTACCCGATCGCGCCGTCGATCTCGTTGACCCGGGTGAGCAGCTCCTCGGTCGTACCGACCTCGCAGCGGTGGTACTTCGCGCCCGCGTCGTCGTCGCGCCGGCAGTCGTCGGACGAGATCCCCAGCTCCTGGTCCCCGGCCAGCACCTTCTCGCGGAAGACCCGGCGCGAGCCCGAGTCGGGCCCGACTCGGCTGATCATCCGGATCGGCAGGTCCCGTCCGCCGAGCTCTTTCCAGTTGGTCACCTTGCCGCGGTAGATGTCGCGCAGCTGCGCGCCGGTGACCGCTGCCGGTGCGGAGTCCCGGTTCACCACGACCGCGAACAGGACGACGGCGACCGCTTCGCCACGCAGCTCGGGTGCGTCTTCGGCCGGGCCGTCCGACATCGCGATCAGCCCGGCCGCGGCGCCGGCGTCCTTGGCACCGGTCTCGCTGAGCGTGCGGACGCCGCTGCGGCTACCGGTCGCGGCGATCGTGATGTCGGCCCGCGTGCACTCTGCGACGTACGCGGACCGCACCTCGCGCATTGTCGGCTCGACCGCGGTCGACCCGATCACCCGGACCTGGCCGGCCACGCAGTCGTCCGGCGGCTGCAGGACGTCGACCACGAAGAACGCGACCAGGGCGCCGACCAGCACCATCGACAGCGCCCCGAACATCAGCGTCCGCCGGCCCGGACCGCGGGGCCGCGGCTCGTGATAGACCCCGCCGCCCGCCGAGCCGCCGGCCAGGTACCCCGAGTGCGTGACGCCTTCGCCGCGGCCGGACAGCACGAGCAGGAACTTGAAGCTGTCGCCGCGGTTGATCGCGATCCGCGGCAGGACCAGCTTGCCGGTGTCGACGAAGTTCTCCGAGTCCAGCCGGCGCTGCAGCATCTCGCCGAGCGCCTCGGGTTTGGCCTCGGTCACCTCCAGCCCGACGATCGTGCGGTCCGGGAACGCGAACGAGATCTTCTCGTGCATGTCGTGCGGCTCGATGTCCATACCGCCGGCGTTGTCCAGCCGGAGCAGGACGACGCTCGGGTCGTCGACCACGGCCCGCTGGTGGCGGACCTCGACGTCCAGCATGTGCGAGCTCGGGAAGACGCCGATCGGCGCGTCCACCTGGACGCGGTAGACCAGCCGTTTGCGGCGCAGGACGTAGCGGTCGATCAGCCAGGCGGCGGCGGTGCCGAGCAGCGCGACCGCGGCGATCACCGTCTCGAGGTTGATGTCGCCGAGACCAGAGAAATCCAACTCATCCCCTCCGCGCCGGACGCTACGCGCGCGGAGTGAACGCGTCCTTACCGCGTGATGACGCGCCGGGGTGGGGCTTGGCCGGGGCGGGGCGGTCTGCGAGATTGGCGGCATGGCTGAACAGGTTGATGTGGTCGTGATCGGGTTGGGCGTCGGCGGCGAGGAGGCGTCCGGCCGGCTGGCCGAGGCCGGTCTGACCGTCGTCGGTCTGGAGCCGCGGCTGGTCGGCGGCGAGTGCCCGTACTACGGGTGCATCCCGAGCAAGATGATGATCCGCGCCGCGAACCTGATCGCCGAGACCCGTCGCGTCGACGGCCTGGCCGGGACGGCGACGATCGAGCCGGACTGGGCACCGGTCGCGCAGCGCATTCGCGACGAGGCCACCGACAACTGGAACGACCAGGTCGCGGTCGACCGGCTGGTCAAGAAGGGCGTCACGTTCCTCCGTGAGCCCGGCGTGATCACCGGCCCGCGCACGGTGCGTGCGGGCGACCGCGAGTTCGAGGCGAGCCGCGGCATCATCGTCGCGACCGGCACGGTCCCGTTCGTCCCGCCGGTCGAGGGGCTGGCCGGTACGCCGTTCTGGACGAACCAGGACGCCATCCGCGCCGAGACACTGCCTGCGTCGCTGGTGGTGCTGGGTGGGGGCGCGATCGGGCTCGAGCTGACTCAGGTCTTCGCGCGGTTCGGCGTCCAGGTGACCGTGATCGAGGGTGCCGAGCGGGTGCTGTCGATGGAGGAGCCGGAGTCGGGTGACCTGGCCCGCGCGACCCTCGAGAAGGACGGCGTGACCGTCCACACCGGCGTCCACGCGAAGCAGGTCGGGCACGCCGGCGGCGAGTTCACCGTCACCCTGGACGACGGCCGCGTGGTCACCGGCGAGAAGTTGCTGGTGGCAACGGGTCGCCGGGTGGACATCGGCGGCCTCGGCCTGGACCAGGTCGGCCTGGACGCCGGGGCACGGCGGATCGAGGTCGATGAGCATGTCCGGGCCGCGGACGGCGTCTGGGCGGTCGGCGACGTCACCGGTGCCGGTGCCTTCACGCACACCGCGATGTACCAGGCGAACATCGCCGTCCACGACATTCTCGGGACGCCGGACGCGCCGCTCGCGTCGTACCACGCGATGCCGCGGGTCACCTTCCTGGATCCGGAGATCGGCGCGGTCGGGCTGACCGAGAAGCAGGCGCGAGAGAAGGGGCTGAACGTCGCGACCGGCGCCAGCCAGCTGCCGTACTCGTCGCGCGGCTTCATCCACAAGGCCGGTAACGAGGGCTTCATCAAGCTCGTCGTCGACGCCGACCGCGGCGTCCTGGTCGGTGCGACCAGCGCGGGCCCGACCGGTGGCGAGGTGCTCGGCGCGCTGGCGGTCGCCGTCCACGCCGGTGTCCCGGTGAACTCTCTGCAACAGGTCATTTACGCCTACCCGACGTTCCACCGCGCGATCGGGGATGCCCTCAAGCAGTTGTGAGATGTCTTGTTGCGATTCGATCGCAACAGGTTCAAGATCGAGCCCGTGCATGTTCCTGATGGGTTCTTCGACGCCCCGACGTCCGTCGCCACCGGCCTGATCGCGGCCGGGGCGGTGGGCTTCAGTCTGCAGCGTGCGAACCGGGAGATCCGCGAGACCGGTCCCGCGCTGGCCGGGCTGACGGCGGCCTTCGTGTTCGCCGTACAGATGGTGAACTTCCCGGTCGGCGCCGGCACCAGCGGCCACCTGCTGGGCGGCGCGCTGGCCGCCGCGCTGGTCGGGCCCTGGACGGCGGTGCTGGTGATGTCGACCGTCCTGCTCGTCCAGGGGCTGCTGTTCGCGGACGGCGGGCTGACCGCGCTCGGCACGAACATCACGCTGATGGGTCTCATCACGGTCCTGGTCGGCTACTTCGTCACCCGGGCGCTGCTGGCCGTGCTGCCTCGGCGTACCGGCAGTGTCGTCCCGGCGGCCACCGTCGGCGCGCTCGTCTCGGTGCCGGTCGCCGCGCTCGCTTTCACCGGCCTGTACGCGATCGGCGGCGCGGTCGACATCCCGCTCGGCAAGCTCGCGACCGCGATGGTCGGCTGGCACGTCCTGGTCGGGATCGGCGAGGCGGTCATCACCGCCGCGGTCCTCGGTGCGGTCGTCGCGACCCGGCCCGACCTCGTGTACGCCGCCCGGCATCTGCAGCCGGAGCTCGTCCTGATCGATGCCGACGGCAACAGTTCCACCGTCGCCCCGGATCAGCCGATCGCGGCCAAGCCGGCCGGGCGCTCGCTGGGGATCGGTGTCGCGGTGTCGCTCATCGTCGCCGGCGCGGTCAGCCTGCTGGCGAGTGCGCATCCGGACGGCCTGGAGTTCGTCGGCGCCAAGCTCGGCTTCGACAGCGCCGCGAAGGATTCCGCGGTCGCGGGCAGTCCGCTGGCCGACTACGGCGTCAGCGGGATCGGCAACGCACAGGTGTCCGGCGCGCTGGCCGGGATCATCGGCGTCCTGGTCACGATCGCGGTCGGCCTGGCCATCGCGAAGATCGCCTCGCTGCGCAAAGCGTCATGAGCGGCGACGGCCTGCTGGTCGCGGTCGACAGCAAGGTCCATCGCATCCCGGCGCAGGTCAAGCTCGTCGCGCTGTTCGTGTTCGTACTCGCTGTCGTCTCGACCCCGGCGGCGAGCTTCTGGGCCTTCGCCCTGTACGCCGGGCTGCTCGTGGGCGCCGTCGTCGTGGCGAAACTGCCCGCGCTGGTGGTGTCGCGGCGGCTGGCGGTGGAGACGCCGTTCATCGTCTTCGCGCTGCTGCTGCCGTTCGTGGCGACCGGTCCGACGATGGACGTTCTCGGCCTGGAGTTGTCGCGGTCCGGCGTCCTGGGCGCCTGGAACGTACTGGCGAAGGGGACGCTCGGTGTCGTGGCGGCGACTCTGTTGTCGGCGACGACCGGGCCGCGGCAGCTGCTCGCCGGACTCGAGCGGCTGCGGTTGCCGGCGACGCTGATCGCCATCCTGTCCTTCATGGTTCGCTATCTGAGCGTCGTCTCCGACGACCTGCACCGGATGCGGGTCGCACGCGAGTCCCGGGGGTACGTCGGCGGCCGAGCCGGGCACCTGCGGGCCGTCGCCGGGGGAGTGGGCGCGTTGTTCGTGCGCAGTTTCGAGCGCGGTGAGCGGGTGCATCTGGCGATGCGGTCGCGCGGATACACCGGCCGGATGCCGTTGCTCGGTGAGGTCGGCGCGACGCGCGCGCAATGGCTGACCGGGCTGACCATTTCCCTGGCCGCGGTGGCGATCGCGGTGACAGCTAGGGTGGTCGGCTTGTGAGCGGTCCCGCGATTCAGGTCGAGCGTCTGGTCTTCGCCTATCCCGACGGCCGGCAGGCCCTGTTCGGCGTCGACTTCACCGTCCAGCGCGGGGAGCGCGTCGCGCTGCTCGGCCCGAACGGCGCCGGGAAGACCACCGTCGTCCTGCACCTGAACGGCATCCTCGGCTCGGTCGCGGGTGGGACCGGCAGCGGCCGGATCCAGATCGGCGGGACCGGGCTGCACCGCGATCACCTGCCCGAGATCCGCCGCAAGGTCGGCCTGGTCTTCCAGGATCCCGATGACCAGCTGTTCATGCCGACCGTGCGCGACGACGTCGCCTTCGGCCCGGCCAATCTCGGGCTCCGCGGCGCCGAGCTGGACGACCGGGTCCGCGAGGCGCTGGTCCAGGTCGGGATGCAGGATCACGCCGACCTCGCGCCGCATCACCTGTCGTTCGGCCAGCGCCGCCGGGTGGCGGTCGCGACCGTGTTGGCGATGCGGCCCGAAGTCCTGGTCCTCGACGAGCCGTCGAGCAACCTGGACCCGGCCAGCCGCCGCGAGCTGGCCGACATCCTGACCGGTCTCGACGTGACGCTGCTGATGATCACGCACGACCTGCCGTACGCGCTGCAGCTGTGCGAGCGGAGCCTGCTGATGGACGGCGGCCGGATCGTCGCCGACGGCCGGACCAGGGAGCTGCTCGGGGACGCCGAGCTGATGAGCGCGCACCGGCTCGAACTGCCGTACGGGTTCGACCCGCTCTCGGTGCCCGGTCCCGAAGGCCGCTGACCCGCGCCAGAAATACCTCGTCAGTTTCTTACCAGGACCTTGTCTGTTACCCGCTGGTCAGGGAGGGTGACGTTCAGTACTTCTGTCGTCACCCCTCGCACCCAAGGCGGTCCGCCCATGAAGTCCATCGCCAGTGTTCTGTCCGCCGCGGCCCTCGGCGCCGCGATGCTGCTGCAGCCCGGCGTCGCGCACGCCGCGGTCAACTACGTCGCGCTCGGTGACTCCTACGCCTCCGGAGTCGGTACCCGCAGCTACATCGCGGGCAGTGGCAACTGCCAGCGCTCGGCGAAGGCCTACCCGTCCCTGGAAGCCGCCCGGCTCGGGGCGAAACTGACCTTCGTCGCCTGCTCTGGCGCCCGCGTCGCCGACGTGACGAACAACCAGCTCAGCGCGGTGACCAGCGCGGCCAACCGGATCACCGTGCAGGTCGGCGGGAACGATGCCGGCTTCTCGTCGGTGATCACCGAGTGCGCCAAGCCCGCCTGGCTCGGGAACTGCGAGACCGCGATCAACAACTCGCAGGCCACCATCAACAACACGCTGCCCGGCCGGCTGGATGGCCTGTACGCCGCGATCAAGACCCGCGCGAGCTCGGCCCGGATCATCGTGGTCGGCTACCCGCGGCTGTTCAACGGCACCGACTGCAACGCCGGCACCTTCTTCAGCGCCGCCGAGATGACCCGGCTGAACCAGACCGCCAACCTGCTCAACACCAGGATCAAGGCTGCCGCCGACGCGGCCGGCTTTGCGTTCGTGGACCCCACCGCGAAGTTCATCGGCCACGCCGTCTGCGGCAACCCGGAGTGGATCAACGGCCTGTCCAACCCGGTCGGCGAGTCCTACCACCCCAACGTCACCGGCCAGGCCCAGTACGCCACGCTCGTGGCGCCCGCACTGGCCTGACCGGTTCGACGCTCACTGCCGGACGTACTCGCGGAGGTGTTCGGCGGTGAGGGTCGGGCTGCTCTCGACGAGGTCGGCGGGGGTGCCGGTGAAGACGACCTGGCCGCCGTCGTGGCCGGCGCCTGGGCCGACGTCGATCAGCCAGTCGGCGTGCGCCATCACGGCCAGGTGGTGCTCGATGACGATCACCGTGTTGCCGTCGTCCACGAGGGCGTCGAGCATCGCGAGCAGCCGGTCGACGTCGGCCAGGTGCAGGCCGGTCGTCGGCTCGTCGAGGATGTAGATCGAACCGCTCTTCCCCATGTTGATCGCCAGCTTGATGCGCTGCCGCTCACCTCCGGACAGGGTGGTCAACGGCTGGCCGAGGCCGATGTAGCCCAGGCCGACCGTGGACAACCGGTCGAGGATCGCCCGGGCCGGCCCCTTGGTGAAGAACTCGCGCGCCTCGGCGACCGTCATCCGCAGTACTTCGCTGATGTTCTTGCCGCGCAGCTGGTAGGCGAGCACCTCGGCGGTGAACCGGGCGCCGTTGCAGACCTCGCAGACCGACGCGACCTCGGCCATCATGGCCAGATCGGTGTAGGTCAGCCCGATGCCCTTGCAGGCCGGGCAGGCGCCGACCGAGTTCGCGCTGAACAGACCAGGCTTCACCCCGTTCGCCTTCGCGAACTCGGCCCGGATCGGGTCGAGCAGACCGGTGTACGTCGCCGGATTGCTCCGCTTCGATCCGCGGATCGGGTCCTGCCCGGCCACGATCACACCCGGCCGACCGGCCAGCGAGCCGTGCACGAGTGAACTCTTCCCGGAGCCGGCCACCCCGGTGATCACCGTCAGCACCCCGGTCGGGATGTCGACGCTGACATCGCGCAGGTTGTGCAGGGTCGCGTTCTCGATCGCGAGCTTCCCGGTCGGACGGCGGACGTCGTCCCGAACCGGCACCCGATGGTCGAGGTAGCGGCCGGTCAGCGTCCCGGACTTCTTCAAACCGTCCAGATCACCCGCGTAACACAGCCGCCCGCCGGCCGTCCCCGCGCCCGGGCCGAGGTCGACGACGTGGTCGGCGATCCGGATCGTCTCGGGTTTGTGCTCGACGACCAGCACGGTGTTGCCCTTGTCCCGGAGCTGGATCAGCAGGTCGTTCATCCGCTGGATGTCGTGCGGGTGCAGCCCGACGGTCGGCTCGTCGAACACGTAGGTGACATCGCTCAGACTCGAACCCAGATGCCGGACCAGCTTCACCCGCTGCGCCTCGCCGCCGGACAGCGTGCCCGACTCGCGGTCGAGGCTCAGGTACCCCAGGCCGATCGTGACCATCGAGCCGAGCGTCTGCTGCAGCCCCTCGAGGACCGGGCCGACGGAGGGGTCGTCGAGCCCGGCGACGAAGTCGGCCAGGTCGCTGATCTGCATCGACGAGCAGTCGCCGATCGTCAGACCCTTCACGGTCACCGAGCGGGCGGCCTCGTTCAGCCGGGTGCCGCCGCACTCGGAGCAGATGTCCTGGGTGACCGCGCGCTCGGCGAACGCGCGCGCCTGGCTCTGCATCGCGTCGATGTCCTTGCCGACGTACTGGCGCTTGATCTTCGAGACCAGCCCCTCGAACGTCATCGAGACCTTGCCGAGTTTGATCTTGGTCGGCTCCTGGTGCAGGAACTGCTGCCAGGTCTCGGCCGGGTAGTCACGCAGCGGCAGGTCGGGGTCGAACAGCCCGGACTTCGCGAACGCCTGCCACCACCAGGTGTCGACGGCGTAGCCGGGCGCGGTGATCGCGCCCTGGTTGAGGCTCAGCTCGCGGTCGACGAGCTGGTCGACGTCCAGCTCGGTGGTGCGGCCGAGGCCGCCGCAGGCCGGGCACATCCCCTCGGCGCGGTTGAAGCTGAACGCGGACGGCGGCCCGGGGTTCGGCGTCCCGGCCCGGCTGAACAGCACCCGCAACATGGTGTGGGCGTCGGTCGCGGTGCCGACCGTCGAGCGCGAGTTGGCGCCGATCCGCTCCTGGTCGACGATGATCGCGGCGGACAGGTTCTGTAGCGCGTCGACGTCCGGACGGGCCAGACTGGGCATGAAGTTCTGGATGAAGGCGGTGTAGGTCTCGTTGATCAGCCGCTGCGACTCGGCGGCGATCGTGTCGAACACGAGCGAGGATTTCCCGGAGCCGGAGACTCCGGTGAAGACGGTCAGACGGCGTTTGGGGATATCCAGCGACACTCCGGCGAGGTTGTTCTCGCGGGCGCCCCGGACTTCGATCACGTCATGGCTGTCGGCAAGCATCCTTGAATCGTCTCATTGAACCATTCGTACCAACTTGTCCTGAATCCGCAGCCTGCACGTTGCGCCGAAAGCTTCAACACCGACGTGAAGGTGTGAGAATGTCCGGGTGCGAGCCACCGTGAAGGACGTAGCGAAACTGGCCGGGGTGTCCCCGAAAACCGTGTCGAACGTCATCAACGGTGTGGTGTTCGTCCGGCCGGAGACCCGCGCCCGGGTCGAGCAGGCGCTGGCCGAGCTCGACTACGTGCCGAACATGAGCGCCCGCGGCCTGCGCAACGGCCGCTCGGGCATGATCGCGCTGGCCCTGCCGGACCTGCTCCGCCCGTACTCCGCCGAGGTCGTCCACCTCGTCGTCGAGCTGGCCCACGAGCGCGGCTGGGGAGTCCAGATCGAGCAGACCGCGGCCGAGCCCAAGCGCGAATTCGAGTTGTTGTCGAAGGCGCGCGCGTACCTCGTCGACGGCCTGATCCTTAACCCGGTCAACCTCGACGACAGCGCCGTCCTGACCGCTGGGCCGCTGCCGCCCGTCGTCCTGATCGGGGACGTCGACCAGGACATGGTCAGCCAGGTCGCGATCGACAACCACGCGGCCGCCCGCGACATGACCCGGCACCTGATCGCCAGCGGCTGCCGCCGGATCGCCGCCCTCGGGACGCCGGAGATCCCGCGCGGCTCGAGTGGCGCCGGCGTCCTCGCGGGAGCGGCGGAAGGCCCCGGTACGGCGGCTTCGCGGCTGCGGACCGCGGGCTACCACGAGGCGCTCGCCGAGGCCGGGATCGCGCCCGACCCGGCGCTGGAGCTGGGCCTGGACCGGTGGCGGCCCGAGGGCGCGACGAAGGTGGTCAGCCGGTTCCTCGCCGAGCACGAGCTGCCCGACGCGTTCTTCTGCTTCACCGACACCCTCGCGTCCGGCGCGCTGTCGGCGCTCTGGGCCGCGGGCGTCGGCGTCCCGGAGCAGACCCTCGTGGCCGGCTTCGACAACATCGCCGACAGCCAGTTCATGATCCCGCCGCTGACGACGGTCGACTTCGACCGGCGCGCTTTCGTCGCCGCCGCCCTGGACCTCCTGGGCGAGCGGATGACCGACCAGGCCGCCACCCCGCGACGCGTCCTGATCCCGCACCGCATCATCGAGCGCGCGAGCACCCAGCGCCCGCGCTAGTCCACGTTCGCTCACCGATCGACACTTTCCCGCAAAAACAAACAGATTTCTCTTGTCAACGGATTCTAACGATGTAATCCTGCAGGGGCCCTGCGAAGGAGACTCGGATGAGTGCGTTGGAACGGCAGTTCTCGCGGCGCCGGCTGCTCGGATCGGCGGCCGCGGTCGCCGGCGGCGGCCTGCTGCTGGGATGTGCGCCCGGTGCGGCCCGATCGGCCGCCGACCTCAGCTATTGGCACCTGATGACCGGTGGCGACGGGATCGTGATGGCCGGCCTGGTGGACGCCGTCAACGGTCTCGGCCTCGGCTTCCGCGCGACGCAGACCGTGCTCGCGTGGGGCCCGCCGTACTACACCAAACTGGCGATGGCCTCGGCCGGCGGCCGGGCGCCGGATCTCGCGATCATGCACGCGTCGCGGATCGCGGGTTACGCGCCGGGCGGCCTGCTGGAGCCGTGGGACCTGGAGCTGCTGGCCGAGGTCGGCGTCCACGAGCGGGACTTCCCGCCGCTGGTCTGGCAGAAGGGCGTGTACGACGGGAAGCTGTACTCGATCGCGCTCGACACGCACCCGTTCGTCCTCTACTACAACACCGACCACGCTCAGAAGGCCGGTGTCACGGACGCACTGCAGACGATGAAGTCACCCGAGGAATTCACCGAGGTGGCGCTCAAGTTGCAGAAGGTGACCGGCAAGCACGGCTTGTCGTACGGGTATCTCGGCGACGGCTCACAGATGTGGCGGCTGTTCTACACGCTGTACCGCCAGCAGAACGCGGAGATGAAACTCGTCCCGGGGCAGCAGGCCCAGGTCGACGAGGCCGCGGCGGTGAAGGCGTTGCAGTTCGTCCAGTCGTTGCTGGACGACACGATCGCCACGAAAGCCGGCGACGGTGGAACGGCGACGAGTGAATTTCTGCACGGTGAGAGCGGCATGCTGTTCGGCGGGGTGTGGGAGCTGCCGGTCCTGAAGGATTCGAAGCTGCCCTTCGACGCGCGGCCGATTCCAACGTTGTTCGGGACGGACGCTGCGTACGCCGACTCCCATACGTTCGTGCTGCCGCGGCAGTCGAAGACCGACCCGGAGCGGCGGCGGCACACCTATCAGCTGGTCGCGGAGGTACTGAAGCGGTCAGTGAAATGGGCCGGCGCCGGCCACATTCCGGCGTACCAGCCGGTCGTGCAGAGCGCGGAGTACCAGGCGCTGAAGCCGCAGTCGAACTACGCCGGCATCCCGGCGTACGTGAACTACGACCCCGATGCCTGGTTCGGCGGCGCCGGGAGCGACTTCCATCGGTACTTCGCCGAGAACGTCCAGAACGTGTTCCTGGGCAGCGGCGATCCGGCCGCTGGGTTCAAGGGATTCGTGCAGCGGCTCAACGTGCTGCTCGACCGCCCGCAACCGGTCTGAGGAGGCCAGTAGATGTCGACCACCCTCGGCCGGCGCAACGAGAGCCTCACGGGCTGGGCGTTCGCGGCGCCGTTCGCCGTCCTGTTCGTGCTGTTCCTCGTCGTCCCGGCGATCTACGGCCTGTATCTGAGTTTCACCGGCGAGTCCCTGACCGGTAAGGGTGGTGAGCTGCTCGGTTTCTCGAACTACGCCGAGGCGCTGACCGACCCGGACATGTGGCGCTCTCTCGGGAACACGTTGTGGTTCACGCTGCTGAGCACCGTGCCGCTCGTCGTCCTGTCGCTGGCGTTCGCGCTGCTGGTGAACCTCGGCCTGCCGGGGCGCTGGCTGTGGCGGCTGTCGTTCTTCCTGCCGTACCTGCTCGCCTCGACCGTCGTCGTGATGTTCTGGTCCTGGATGTACAACCCGAAACTGGGGCTGATCAACGGCGTCCTGGCCGAGTTCGGCATCGCGCCGGTGGCCTGGCTGCAGGATCCGAACGTCGCGATGATCTCGGTCGTCGTCACCACGCTGTGGTGGACGATCGGCTTCAACTTCCTGCTCTACCTGGCCGCGTTGCAGAACATCCCCGAGCAGCAGTTCGAGGCCGCGGCGATCGACGGCGCCGGCAAGTGGCGGCAGCTGTTCGCGATCGTGATCCCGCAGCTTGCGCCGACGACCGGGCTGATCCTGACGCTGCAGGTTCTCGCGTCGCTGAAGGTCTTCGACCAGATTTACATGCTGACCAACGGCGGGCCGGCCGGATCGACGCGCTCGATCGTCCAGTACATCTACGAGTCCGGCTTCACCGGCTACCGGTTCGGCTACTCGTCGGCCATCTCGTACCTGTTCTTCGCGATCATCGTGCTGGTGTCGCTCGCGCAGTACAAGCTGATCAACCGCAACCGGAGCGCCGCATGAATAGCCAGACGTTGTCGCGTGGGATCAAACAGCGGCACAAGCCGGGGGAGAACCCGTGGAGTGTCTCGCGGATGGTTGCCCTGCTGGTGCTGGCGGTCCTGGCCGCGACCTGGCTGGTGCCGTTCGCCTGGGCGGTGCTGACCTCGCTGAAGAGTGAGGCGGACGCCGGTGCGTCGTCCATCAGCCTGAACCCGCCGGACGGGCTCGGGTTCGATGCCTACCGCAAGGTGCTGGCGGCCGGCGACATCCCGGCCTGGGCGTGGAACAGCCTGATCACCTCGGTCGCGATCACGCTGATCACCGTGGCCACGTCAGCGCTGGCCGGCTATGCGTTCTCGCGGATCGGCTTCACCGGACGGCGCTGGCTGTACGCGGCGATCATTGCCGCGATCATCATCCCGCCGCAGTTGCTGATCGTGCCGCTGTTCCGCCAGATGCTGTCGTTCAACCTGGTCGACACCTATTGGGGCATCATCCTGCCGCAGGCGTTCGCACCCGCGATGGTGCTGATTCTCAAGCGGTTCTTCGATCAGATCCCGGTCGAGCTGGAGGACGCCGCCCGGGTGGACGGCGCGAACCGGTTACGGGTGTTCTGGTCGATCGTGTTGCCTTTGTCACGCCCGATCCTCGCGGCGGTGGCGATCTTCGTCTTCATCGGTGCATGGAACAACTTCCTCTGGCCGTTCATCGTGACCACCGACGCGGAACTGATGACGCTGCCGGTCGGCTTGCAGACCGTGAAGAGCGCTTACGGGCTGCAGTACGCGCAGAACATGGCCTCCGCGATCCTGGCAGCGCTTCCACTGGTGCTGGTGTTCCTGTTCTTCCAGCGCCAGATCATCAAGGGCATCGCTACCACAGGATTTGGCGGACAGTGAGTATTTGAACGATTACGTGATGGCGCAAGCATTTCCTGTCCTGGACAGCAGTTCCGGAACCTGGGAAACCTGTCACCATCCCTTGAAAACGTCGTCACTCTCAGCAAGGCTTCACGGATCACTTCCGCGTCGTTTCCGGGTGCGGGAAGGACGGGGGAGTGTGCGGCCGTGCGCAAAACGCCCACGGTCGCGCCATCCGCCACTCGGGGGTAGTAACGACGAGAAGAAGGGGGATCCGTGTCAGCGATGACAAGGCTCGCCGAGCAGTGCCGTGATGTGAGGAGTCACGGCAACGGAGGACTCGGACGGGCTTCGATCCAACCAGCGGTTTGCACCGGCATCCACGAGGTGACCTCGTCGATCCCGTCGGTGCGTCCGCGACGCGTGGCACTGCTCAGGCTGAGTAGCGGCCTGACGACCACGCTGCGGCTCGACGACGGCGCCCCGGCGCCCGAGCGAGGCGCGACCGTGTACGTCCGGGGTGGCCGAGGGATGGGCGACGAACCGCCCTCAGGTGGCGTCACCCTCGCAACCAGCGACCCCGGCCGGAACCGACGGTCCACCCTGCTGGGCTGAATCAGTGACTCGCCGGTCTCAGGTCCCAACGCCGAGCTGAGGCCGGCAAGTCCCTGCCGAGGTCCCCCGCGGGGGTTACGAGTTCACCAGGTCGCGCCGGCCTTGGCGCGGGTGGTGGCGTTGATGCGGTTGAACATGTTGGTCAGGCCGATCATCAAGATGATCGCGGAGAGTTCGCGCTCGTCGAAGTGCTCGGCCGCGGCCGCCCAGGTCGGATCGGCGACCGCCTCGGCGCGATCGGCGATCCGGGTGGCCTCCTCGATCAGCGCGAGCGCGGCGCGTTCGGCGTCCGTGAACAGGTCGGTGTCGCGCCAGGCCACGACCTGGTGCAGGCGCTCGTCGGTCTCCCCGTTCTTGAGTGCCGACTTGATCCCGCCGTACACGCAGGGCGCGCAGCCGTTGATCTGGCTGGCCCGCAGGTGCACCAGCTCCAGCACCGTGCCCGACGTCCCGGAGGAGTGGATGGCCTTGAAGATGTTCTGGATGCCCTTCATGGCGTCCGGCAGGATCGCGACGGGGTTGGTCAGACGCTCGGTCATGGTGGTGCTCCTGGTTCCGTAGGGGGTGTTCACTCCCTCGACGGAGGCCGGCCCCACGATGTGACAGCCGTGCGCAGATCTTTGTGGACGCGTTCTTCGACCGGGATGCTGAGGTCGGAGTACTGACCGGTCAAGCAGACCGGTCCGCTGAAGCCGACCCGGGTGAGCGCCGCGTGGACGGCGTCCCAATCGGCGAGGCCCTCGTCGGCCTGACCGAAGTGGGTCTTCCAGCCGTCGGCCGTCCGCACGTACTGCGCGTTCTTCAGGTTGACGATGCCGAGCCGATCCGCGCCGAGCTCGATCGTCGTCGCGGGGTCGTCCCCGGCCAGCGCGTCGTGTGCGGCGTCCCAGACCAGCTTGTACCGCTCCGGCAAGCCGTCGAGCAGCTGCAGGACGCCGAGCGTCGACGTCACGAACCGGCCGTGATGGGGCTGCACCCCGACCTGGACGTCGTACCGCTCGGCCAGGACGACGGCGTCCTCCAATTGCGCGCGATTCCGCCGGACGCCCTCGGCATAGCTGTCGGAGCCGAGTGGCGCCATGATCCGGATCATCGGCACGCCCGCTTCCGCACAGGCCCGGAAGACCGGCTCACTCAGATCGCTCGCCACACTGATCGGCTCGACCCCCTCCGCGCGCAGCTGCTTCACGAATCCCGGCAGCTCGGCCTCGACACTCGCGGTGGTGACGTACGCCGAATCCCGCACCGGTACCTCGGCGCCGGCGAACCCGAGCCCGGCGACCAGCCGGCCCAGCTCGGCGCCGGGCAGCCCTGCCCACGGCTTGGTGAAGACGGACCACAAGTAGCTCATTCAGCGGCCTCCCAGCCCACTCATCGTGATACCTCGGACGAACCAGCGCTGCGTCAGGAAGAACAAGACGACCAACGGCACCGTGGTGACGGTCGCGGCCATCAGCAGCAGGTTCCACTGGGTGCCGTTGGTGTCCTGGAAGACCTGCAGCCCGACGGACGCCGTCCGCGTCGCATCGCTGTTGGAGATGATCAGCGGCCACAACAAGTTGTTCCACTGACCGATGAACTTGAAGACCGCGAGCGTCGCGATCGCCGGCACGGCCAGCGGGACGATCACCCGGACGAACGCCTGCCACCGATTGGCGCCGTCCAGCCGGGCGGCCTCCTCGTAGTCGCGCGGGATGCCGAGAAAGAACTGCCGGAGCAGGAAGACCCCGATCGCGGTGAACGCGTGCGGCAGGATCATGCCCGGCCAGGTGTCGATCCCGTGCAGCTTCGCGACCAGCACGAACTGCGGGATCAGCGTCACCTGGGACGGGATCATCAGCGTGGCCAGGTAGATCCCGAACAGCCAGCTCCGCCCGGGGAAGTCGAGCCGGGCGAACGCGTACGCCGCGAGTGCGGCCGTGACGGTCTCGAGCAGCGTCGTCCCGGCGGCGAAGTACACCGTGTTGAGCAGATACTTGCCGAGCGGGACGAGGTCGAACGCGCGAGTCAGGTTCTCCGGGTGCCAGCTGCTCGGCCAGAAGGACGGCGTCGCGGCCATCGACTCGGTGTCGGACTGGAACGCGACCAGCATCATCATCACGACCGGCGTCAGCGTCAGCGCGGTGACGGCGAAACAGGTGAAGACGACCAGCTTGTGCCTGAGGTCAGTTGTCATAGTGCACCAGCTTCCGCTGGAAGGTGAACTGGGCGGCGGTGATGAGCACGATGAACGCGAACAGCACCAGCGACTGGGCGGCGGCGTACCCCTGGTCGTAGTTCTCGAAGCCGGTCCGGTAGATGTACATGACGAGCGTCGTCGTCCGGGTGCCCGGGCCGCCGTTGGTCATGATGAGGGCCTGGTCGAAGACCTGGAACGAGCCGATGATCGAGGTCACGATCACGAAGAACAGCGCGGGGGACAGCATCGGCAGCGTGATGTTGCGGAACGTCTGCCACGGTGAGGTGCCGTCGACGCGGGCCGCCTCGTAGAGCTGTTGCGGGATGGCCTGCAGGCCGGCCAGGAAGACCACCATGCCGAAGCCGAAGCTCTTCCAGACGCTCATCAGGATCAGCGCGGGCATCGCCCAGGCGTCCGAGATGAGCCAGGCCGGGCCGTCGATGCCGATCAGGCCGAGCACGGCGTTCACCAGGCCGTCGTGCGGGATGTAGAGCCAGATCCAGACGAACGCGACCGCTACCGTGATGGTTGCGTAGGGCAACAGGAGGAGCGAGCGGAAGACGGCGACCCGGCGCAGACCCTGGTTGAGCAGGAGGGCCAGGGCCAGGCTCACGAGGATCGTGAGCGGGACGCTGACGAGGGTGAAGTACGCCGTGTTGCCGAGCGCGGACCAGAAGGTCGGGTCCGGGCCGAGGCGGGCGAAGTTGCGCAGTCCGGCCCACTGCGGCGGGCTGAACAGGTTCCAGTTCAGCAGCGAGATGACACCGGCCGCGACGACCGGTCCGGCGGTGAAGATCAGGAAGCCGATCAGGCTGGGCAGGATGAACAGCCACGCGGTCAGCGACTCGCGGTTGCGCCAGCGCGGGGTCGGCTTCTGCGGCGCCGGGGTGGTCGCGGCGGTCGGGCGTTGCACGGTGTCGATGGCCATCGTCGTCACCCCTTCCGGGCGGTGGCTTGGCGGACGTTGTCCTGGTGCTGACGCATCAGGATGTCGAGGCGGGGCGTGAGGCCGGCGACCGTCTCGGCGACCGGGACCTGCCCGAGGAACGTGCGGGGGAGATCCTGACCGAGCAGCTGCTTGACCTGGTTCCAGTTCGTCGTCACGTCGAACGCGTGCCCGCCGGCCACCCTGCCCGCGAGGATGTCCTGGACGACGCCGAGGTTGTCCGGCGGTGGCGTGAACGCGCTCCCCGCGCTCAGCCGGGCCGGATTGTTGCGGCCGGCCTTGGCGTAGATGTCGAGCGCGCCGGTGCTGGTCAGGGTCTTGAGCAGCTTCCACGCGAGGTCGAGCTGAGCGCCCTCGCGAACCCCCGATGGAATGGCGAAGCTGGACCCGGACACCCGCGGAGTGCTCCCGGCGGCCCCGGCCGGGAACGGGACGATGTCCCAGTCGAATTTGGCCTTGCGGACGTTGACGACCTGCCACGGCCCGTTCTGCATGAACGCGACGTTGCCCTGGAGGAAGTTGGCCAGCGAGCTCTCGGTGACCAGGTTCTTGATCGGCGGCGTGACCTTGTCCTTCACGAACAGCCCGATCGCGAACTGCAGCGCCTCCATCGCCTCGGGGGCGCCGAGGGTACTGCGATCGGCGGCGTCGTTCATCACGTTGCCGCCGGCGCAGTAGATCCAGGAGACCAGGTCGTCGATGGCCGGCGCGCAGGTGAAGCCGTACTGGCGATCGGTGGTGAGCTGCCGGGCGAGCTCGCGGAAGGTTGCCCATGGCATCGGCTCGGTGGGTGACGGGAGAGCGATTCCCTGTTTCTCCAGCAGCGTCTTGTTGTAGTAGAGGACGGTCGGTGCGACGTCGAAGCCGATCGCGTAGGTCTTGCCGTTGAAGCTGGAGAGCCGGCGGCTGGTCGGGTAGAAGTCGTCGAGCCGGAAGTCCGGGTCGGCGGCGATCAGATCGTCGAGCGGGCGGTGCGCGCCGCGCGCGGCGTAGGTCGGGATCAGGGTGCCGTTGAGCGCGGTGACCAGGCTCGCCGTCCCGCTGACCAGCTGCAGGTCGAGTTTGGTCGGGTAGCCGCTGGACGGCGTCAGGGTCGGGTACGACGCCACGCCGAGCTGCTGCTCGACGTACGCGCTGAAGTCGTCCCAGACCTTCTTCTCGGCCGCGCTGCTCGACCACATCGCCCAGGTCGCGGCGCCGGCCGGCGGGCCGGTCGAGCAACCGGTGACGGCCGCCCCCAGGCCGGCCAGTCCGGTGAGTTCGAGAAAGCTGCGGCGGGACAGCTTTGCTGGCATGGCTCTCCTCGGTGTCACTTCAGTGGAAGGCGAGGTCGATCGACTCGGCGCGGATACGCTCCTCGTCGACCTGAACGCCCAGGCCCGGGGCGGTGGGGACCGTCGCGACGGCCTTGGTGATCGTCAATCCCTCGACATACAGATCGGCCAGCAGCTCGGGACCGTTGAGCTCGGCGGGCAGCGCGAGCTCGAGCTGGCTGAACACGTGCAGCGCGGCGGCGAACGCGATCCCGCAGTCCGTGAGCCCGCTCGCGAGAATCTCGAGACCGCCGGAGAGCGCTGTCTGAGCGGTCTTCAGCGCGTTCCGCAGCCCGCCGGACTTGCAGACCTTGACCACGACGAGGTCCGCGGCGTCCAGGCGGATCACGCGGGCCAGGTCCTGGGCGGAGAAACTGCCCTCGTCGATCGCGATCGGCAGGTCGATGAGGCCGCGCAGTCGCTGCATCGCGAGCGTGTCGGTGCTCGGAACTGGTTGCTCGACGCAATGAATCGTGCGGATGTCGCTGGTTCGGTCGAGCAGGTGCCGAAGCGCGCTCGGGCGGTACGACTGGTTGGCGTCGAGCCAGATCGGCTTGCCGCCGGCCACCTCGGCGACCGTGCGGATCGCGGCGGCATCGGCGTCCGGATCGCCGCCGATCTTCACCTTGTACGCCGTGTAGTCCGCGGATTGGATCGCGTGTTCGCGCACGGTGTCGGGGTCGCCGACCCCGATCGCGGAACAGAGCGGGATCTCGTCGGTCGTCTTCCCGCCGAGTAACGCGTGCACCGGCACTCCGGCCAGTTTCCCGGCCGCGTCGTGCATGGCGACGTCAACCGCGGCCCGCGCGAACGGAAACCCGTTCGACACTGCCGGGCTCAGCCGTTTCGCCGCCCGCTGGTGGAACAGCTCGACATCGAACGGCGTCAGCTCCAGCAGGATCGGCCTCAAATGCCGCTCGATCACCACGGCCATCGTCTCGGCGGTCTCGTAGCTCCAGCTAGGGAGCGCTCTCTGCTCTCCCCACCCGACAATCCCGTCCTCGGTGGTCAGCTTCACGAACACCACCGCCGACGCCTGATCAGGTTTCGTATCCGGCGCCCCCACCGTCCCGCTCCCCAACACGAATCGCCGCGCGAACGGCACCGCAACCGCGAACACCTCGACCGACCGAATCCGAGCCCCGCTCCCGACTCGCCCTGCCACCTCGCCACCGCTTTCCGTCATCGGGTCGTCCTCTCAGGCGGCGATCGACCAGGTGGCCGGGTCGACGAAGCTTGGCCCTCGGGCGCCCGTGTCGAGCCAGCTGAGGGCGTCGCGCAGGACGTAGCCGGCGAGGGCCAGGTGACCTTCGGTGGTGTCGCCGGCGATGTGCGGGGTCAGCAGGAGGTTCTCGGTCCGGAGAACGCTCTCTCCGAAGCTCGGCGGTTCGGGGTCGTAGACGTCGAGCGCGGCGTACAGGCGGCCGTTGCGGGTGTGTTCGAGGAGCGCCTGCTGATCGACGGCCGGTCCGCGGGAGGAGTTGACGACGACGGCCCCGTCGGGGATGGCGGCGATCAGCTCGCGCGTGATCATGCCTTTGGTCTCGGGCACGTTCGGCACGTGGATCGTCAAGAAAGCGCTCTCTACGGTCTCTCCGAGGGACGCCGTCCGGACGCCGAGCTCGGCTGCCCGCTCCGCGCTCAGGTACGGGTCGTAGACGACGATGTCGCAGCCGAACGGCTTGAGCAGCGTGATCAGCGCCCGCGCGGTGCTGCTCGCGCCGACGATTCCGACCTTGGCTCCGGCCAGCTCGTGCCCGCGGAACGCGCTCTGCTTCCACCCACCCGCGCGGATCGCCCCGTCGAACCGGGGGAGTCGCCGTGCCAGCGTGAGCATCGCCGCCAGGCAGTACTCGCCGACCGACCAGGCGATCCGCGGCCCGGCCGAGAACACCGCGACCCCTGCGTCGAGGATCGACGGGTCGATCAGGTTCTTCACCGTGCCGGCCGCATGCGCGACGACCTTCGGCCCGGCGCCGCCCGTCCACAGCTCTTTGCCGAGCGTCGGCGTCCCCCAGCTCGTCAGCAGGACGTCGGCGCCCGCGGTCAGCTCGCCGAGCGCGGCTGGGTCGAGTGCGGCGGGTTTGGCGGGGGAGTCGGCGCCGCGCAGGTGCTGCTCGGACGCCCACACCACCTCGAACCGCTCGTCGAGCAGTCGGCGCGTCGCGGCGTCCACCACATCGGCGGCCCGCGCGGGCGACATCAGCGCAGCAAGTCTCAGCCTGGAATCCGGCACCGGGTAACTCCCTCAACTCGTCGGTGCTCCGACGGTAGGCGTTTTCCGTTATGCAGGTCCAAGCCCGATTTCGCATGAACCGATACCGTGCCGGTATGGATCTCTCGCTCCAGCAACTGCGCGGCTTCGTCGCCGTCGCCGAGGAACTGCACTACGGCCGTGCGGCCCAGCGGCTGAATCTCACCCAGCCGCCGCTGACCCGGCAGATCCAGGGCCTGGAGCGCTCTCTCGACGTCCGCCTCTTCGACCGCACCGGTCGAGGCGTCCGGCTGACCGCAGCCGGGAGCGCTTTCCTGGAGCATTCCCGCCGCGTTCTGGCGCTGCTCGAAGTCGCTCCCGAGGCGGCGCGGCGGGCGGCCGACGGGCATACCGGGACGCTGCGAATCGCGTTCACCGCGATCGGCGCGTACGCCGTCCTGGCCGACTTTCTGACCACGGTCGGGAAGCACGCGCCGGCTGTGACCGCGGAGCTGACCGAGCTGGTGAGCCCGGCGCAGTTCGAGGCGCTGGCCAAGCTGGAGATCGACATCGGGCTGGTCCGGCCGCCGATCCCGGCGCAGTTCGCGTCCGTGCTCGTGCACTCCGAGGATCTGGTGCTCGCGGTCCCGACCAGCCACCGGCTCGCCGTCGGCTCCGCGCCGGTCACGCTCGCCGATGCCACTGACGACTACATCGGCTACAGCCCGGAGGGATCGCAGTACCTGCACGACATCTGCGCCGCGATGATCGGGATGGACCGGTACGCCGTCAGCCAGCTCGCCTCGCAGGTGCCGACGATGCTCGCGCTCGTCCGGGCGGGCCTGGGGTGCGCGCTGATTCCGCGGTCGATCAAGGCGATGCGCGTCGAAGGCGTGACCTATCGCGAGCTCGATCCGGCTGACGCGCACTCGGTGACGCTGCACGCCTGCTGGAGCCCCGACAACCCGAACCCGGCGCTGCAGCGCCTGACCGCCGCCTTGACTTAGAGCGCGCTCTAGCTCATAGGTTCGAACCATGACTGCACAGCAACCGATCGGCTCCGGCTTCGGGGCGGACAGCACCGCGGACGACGTCCTCGACGGTCTCGACCTCACCGGCAAACTCGCGATCGTCACCGGCGGCTATTCCGGCCTCGGCCTGGAGACCACCCGCGCCCTGACCAAGGCGGGCGCGCACGTCGTCGTCCCGGCCCGCCGCCGAGAAACGGCCGAGGAAGCGCTCTCTGGGATCTCCGGCGTTGAGCTCGACGAGCTGGATCTCGGCGATCTGGCGAGTGTGCGCGTGTTCGCGGACCGGTTCCTCGCCTCCGGCCGGGGCGTCGACATCGTGATCGACAACGCCGGGATCATGGCCGCGCCGGAGACCCGGGTCGGTCCGGGCTGGGAGGTGCAGTTCGCGACCAACCACCTCGGCCACTTCGCGCTGATCAATCGGCTCTGGCCGGCGCTCGTCGCGGACGGCGGCGGCCGGGTGATCTCGGTGTCGTCGAGTGGGCACCGACGCTCGGACATCCGCTGGGACGACCTCGAGTTTGCCCAGGGCTACGACAAGTGGGAGGCGTACGGCCAGGCGAAGACGGCCAATATCCTGTTCGCCGTCCAGCTCGATGCCCTCGGCAAGGACTCCGGCGTCCGCGCGTTCGCCTTGCACCCCGGCGGAATCCTGACGCCGCTGCAGCGGCACCTGACCCGCGACGAGATGGTCGGCTTCGGCTGGATCGATGCCGACGGCAACTCGCTGAACCCCGAGTTCAAGTCGCCCGAGCAAGGCGCCGCCACCCAGGTCTGGGCCGCGACCTCCCCGAAGCTGGCCGGACACGGCGGCGTCTTCCTCGAGGACTGCGAGGTGGCCCGCGTCTCGACCGACGACGCCCCCGGCGTCCGCCCGTACGCCGTCGACCCCGACTCGGCCGCCCGCCTCTGGGCGATCTCCGCCGAGCTGACCGGGGAAAACGCCTTCGCCTGACCCGAGCAGCGCGCGCCCGGCCGGCGTACTCGGCGCGACTAAACTCAGGCCCCGTGCGCTCATCCCGCGACTCGCCGGCTTTCCCTTCCTCCCGAAGGAGGCCTATGTCCGAGGTTGCCGATCGGTTGCGCGCCGCCGGTTGCGTCTTCGCCGAGGACGAGGCCGCGCTGCTCACCGAAACCGCGCGAGACGCGGCCGAGCTCGAGGCGATGATCGAACGCCGGGTCGCCGGCGAGCCACTCGAATACGTGCTGGGGTGGGCGGAGTTCCGCGGCCTGCGGATCGCCGTCGACCCCGGCGTCTTCATCCCACGCCGGCGTACCGAGTTCCTGATCGCCGAGGCGTTGCGGTTCACCGCGCCCAACGCGGTAGTCGTCGACCTGGCCTGCGGCTCCGGCGCCCTCGGCGCCGCCATCGCGGCCGAGCGCGACGTCACCCTCTACGCCGCCGACCTCGATCCGGCCGCGGTCGCCTGCGCCCAACGCAACCTCACCCCCTACGGCGGCCGCGTCCACCAAGGCGACCTGTACGCCGCCCTCCCCACCCACCTCCGCGGCCGCATCGACATCCTCCTGGCCAACGTCCCCTACGTCCCCACCGACGAGATCGCGCTCCTCCCACCCGAAGCACGCCTGCACGAACCACGTGTCACCCTCGACGGCGGCCCCGACGGCCTCACCCTCCTCCGCCAAGTAGCCGCCGAAGCGGCGGCATGGCTGGCCCCCGGCGGCCACCTCTTCACCGAGACCAGCGCCCGACAAGCGCCACTCGCCCAATCCATCCTCGCCACCCAGAGCCTGACCGCCGAGACCATCGTGGACGACGATCTGGGCGCCACCGTCGTCCACGGAGTCCTGTGCACCTGACCGAAGCCACGTTGTACGCCGCCGCCGTCCTCGGCCCGATTCACGCCACCGAACCCGTCCAGGGTTTCGCTGGCAACCAGACCTACCGCTTGCGAGCGGCCTCCGGTCAGGTCGGCTACCTCAAGTCCGGTCCGGCGATCGCGGCCGAGACGCACGCGCTCGAGCAGGCCCGCGGCGTCGGCGTACCGGTGCCGATCGTTCTCGCGGCGACCGGGCGCTACCTGATCACGGCCGAGGTCACCGGGACCCCTTCTGTCGATCCCGACGTTCTGGCCCAGGCAGTACGGCACCTGCGCCGCCTGCACGAGTTGCATGACGCGAATGCCGACTGGGCGGGCCGGCTCCATCAGTTGCTTGCCGGGCTGGACGTGCTGGTCGATCACCTCGGGGAAGCGCTGATCGACCGGCTCCGGCGAGTGCTGACGCCGTCCGTCAACGAGCTCGCTGCCGTGCCGCCGTCCCTGCTGCACGGCGATCTGCATCCTCGCCACCTGTACGCGGCCGACGGCGTCCTGACCGCGATCATCGACTGGGATGACGCCTGCTACGGCGATCCGCTGTACGACATCGCCCGGCTGACGATGACGACTGACCCGGAGTTGGCGCTCGCAGCCTACGGCTTGCAGACGACGCCGGCGCTGAACCGGCGCCTGTCCCACTACCGCATCGTTTGGTCGCTGACCGCGCTTCGCGCCGAGCTGGTCGCCGGTGGGGACTGGTTCGCAGCGCATGTGGAGCGGATCCGCGCCGAAGTGGTTAGTTGATGAGGGTGCCGATGGGGGTGCCGGTGCTGATTGCGGCGGCGGCGGAGGGGCGGTCGATGTCGAAGACGTGGAGGGGGAGGCGGTGGTCGCGGGCGAGGATGAAGGCGGACTGGTCCATGACGCCGAGGCCGCGGTCGATGACGTCCTGGTAGCCGAGGTGGTCGAAGCGTTTGGCGCCGGGGGATTTGTTCGGGTCGGCGTCGTAGACGCCGTCGGTGCCGTTCTTGGCGACGAGCAGGGCGTCGGCCTCGAGCTCGACGGCGCGCTGGACGGCGGGGTAGTCGGTGGTGGTGAACGGCTGGCCGTTGCCTCCGGCAAGGACGATGATCGAGCCCTTCTCCAGGTGCCGGAGCGCGCGCAGCCGGATGTACGGCTCGGCCAGGTTGTTGATCGGGACGGCCGTCATCAGCCGGACGCCGTGCGCGCCGAGCGCCGCGAGCCGGCCGCGCAGGAGGACGGCGTTGATGACCGTGCCGAGCATGCCGATGTTGTCGGCCTCGACCCGGTCGATACCCCAGTCCTCGGCGCGGTTGCCGCGGAACACGTTCCCGCCGCCGACGATCACCGCGACCTGGACGCCGGTGGCGCGTAAGGCGATCACCTCGTTGGCCAGGTGCGTGAGCCGCGCGCTGTCGAACCCGAAGTCGTCACCTCCGGCGATTGCCTGTCCGGACAACTTCAGGACGAGCCGTCGGTACATGGTGCTCCGATCACGTGGGCGGGCGGGCCGTCAGAAGATCTACCACGGATGGCGGGTACCGGGGAGGCGCACAGAGTGTCGGTGGCGGGTTCTAGCCTGCTGGCAAGCGAGAAGTGGGGAGCCGGAGAGATGGAAATGTTGACGGTGCAGGCGATTCAGGCGGCCGGCCTGGCCGACTGGAGCAAACTCGCCCAGGCCTTGCACGCCCGATTCCTGGTCGGCTCGTTCGCGGCCGGGGCCGGCTTCGCCCAGGTCGTCGGCGAGCTGGCCGGTGCGCATGAGCCCGAGGTCCGGGTGACCGCGGCGTTCGTCGACGTCCGGCTCGTCACGCCGGGCGCCGTCCATCGCGGCGCGGACGGCGCCGAGCAGAGCTGGCCGTCGGTCACGCAGCTCGATGTCGATCTCGCCCGGCAGATCAGCGCGGCCGCGGCCGACCGGGGTCTGCGGGCCGATCCAGGCGGGATCGTCCAGCTCGAGACCGGTCTGGACACGGCCGACCCCGACGAGATCGGTCCGTTCTGGGCCGCCCTGCTCACCGGTGATGCGGCCAACTACCACCATGGCGAGGTCGGCGACCCGACTGGCAGTACGCCGAATCTCTGGTTCCAGAAGACAACGCCGCACGACCCGCCCCGCCAGCGGTTCCACTTCGACCTGTGGCTGCCGATTGCCCTGGCGCCCGCCCGGATCGCGGCGGCCGTGGCCGCTGGTGGGGCGGTCGTCTACGACGAGGAGCCGTCGTTCACCGTCGTGGCGGACGCGCAGGGCAATCGGGCCTGTGTGTGCACGATCGAGGGGCGGTGAGCCGGTTCAGCGCGGCTCGAACAGCTGCCAGTCGACGCCGCGGTTGGTGCTGAGAGCGACCTTGCGGATCGGCTCCGGCGTCGGCGGCAGGGGAGTCGGGGTTCCGGTAGGTACGGGGCTCGGGGAGGTGATGGCCGGTCCTTCGACCAAGCCGACGACGGTGTCGCCGTGGCTTTCGATCGATCCGAGCGCGTACTTCGTCTGTGAGTCGGTGCCGATGGCGCCGTCCGCAGCGATTCGGTACAAGCCGGTGGTGACGGCGTTGCGGTACGTGATGTCCGTGATCAGCCCGGTCCCGTCGTTGAACACGGCCTCGAACTGGAGCACCCACTTGTTCGGCTCCTGAATCGTCTCCCACGTCTTGCCGCTGTCCCGGGAGCGCTGGTAGCTGCCGGTGCCCTTCTGCGGGTCGGTCTGGTCGTGCAGGAGGATCGTGCGGCCGTCGAGGCTGAACGCGTCCGTCCAGGACTGTTTGGTGGTGATCAGCTGCCGGGTCCAGGTCCGGCCGTCCGCCGTCCAGGCGAGCATCCGGTTCTTGACCAGCCACCAGCGGCCGGTCGAGTCGTGCCGATAGCGGCTCGGTCCGGCCAGATCCGCGGGCAGCTGCAGTCCTTTCGCGCGCCCGGTCCGCGGGTCGACCACCAGGAGCTTGTTGTCCAGGGTGATGATCAGCCCGGCGCCGATCGCGGTCGTCGTCCCGGAGATGGTCAGCGGACGCTCGATCGGCCGTCCGTTCTCGAAGGTGATGAGCCGCCGGTTCTTCAGATTGTCGTGCACGTTGCGGAAGCCGTAGGTCAGGTCGCCGTGCTGGTCGAGGACGGGGAAGTCGTCGGCCGGTTCGGTGAACTCGACACCGGACGCCGACTTGTACGCCATCGTCGACCAGCAGACCGGGGCCTCTTCCGGGCTCTCCGCGCGGCAGCGGTTCCACAGGGCGACCCACTTCCCGCCGGACAGCGGCAGGATGTTGACCAGCTGTGCGTCGGCCGAGTGTGCGAGCTCGTGCCCGGTCCGCGGGCGGACGGCGAGGGTCGCCGGGTCCGGCGCGACCTCACGATCCTGCTGGCTCAGCACCACGACGGCCGGTACGGCGATCGCGACCAGGCTCGTCGCAACAGCCACCGCGCGGCGGCGCCGGATGCGGGTTCGGCTTCGCTTGAGCAGCGTGTCGAGCGCCGGCGGCGGGGACTGGTTCTGCGCCTGCCAGGCGAGATCCTTCAGTTCAGACATGGTGTTCCTCCGTCTGCGGGTCATCGGCGAACTCGTGGACGAGGGGTGCCAGTCGCTGTCGGCCGCGGCTCAGCCGGGCCTTCACCGTGCCCTCCGGGATGCCGAGCGTCTCGGCGATCTCCCGGACGGACAGATCCGCGATGTGCCGCAGCGCGATCGCTTCGCGCTGGTCCAGCGACAGCCGTCGTAAGGCGTCGACCAGGGCGATCCGGTCCGGCGACAGTCCAGGCAGCGTGACCGGCCTCGGCTGCAGCCGCAGCAACTGCCGAAGCCGCACTGTCCGGCGGAACCTGTTCCGGGCCAGATTGAGCGCGATCGTCCGCAACCAGGCCTCCGGGTTGTCCACCTGGCCCAGCTGCCGCCGCTTCGTCAACGCCAGCACGAATGCCTCCTGGACGACGTCCTCCGCCTCGGCGAGATCACCGCAGACAGCGAACATCTGCCCGATCAGCCGCCCGTAGCAGCCCTCGTACAGCTCCCGCAGCCGCTCGTCGTCCATCAGCCCTCCGAGTTCGTCTTGTCACCTCCACGACAATCGGTACACCACATCGGTTGCACCCCGGCCCAAAATTCCCAGCGCGGACGGCGCCGCCTGGCTAAAGTGCGTGCTGAGCTGCTGTGACGGCAGCGTCCCAGGAGGTGACTCATGGTTTGCATGGCGACTCGGTTCCGTGCCAGCTCCTCCTGCTCGGCTGTTCACTGACAGCCTGACTTCTCCGGACCGGTTGGCGCGTCGCGGCTCAGGCCGCGGGTTCCGTGCGCCCTGGCGCACCCGTGCCGACCGAACCGGAGTCTCCGCATGTCCGCCGAGCTACACACCGCGCTGCTGCGCGCCCTCAGCGGCGTCAACCACGACGCCCTCCGCGCCCGCTTCGCCGACCTTTCCACCCGCTACCGGGCCGCCGAGGCGCCGACCTTTCGTGACGACCTCGATTGTCTCGCCTACGCCGCGGTCCGGATGCCTGCCACGTATCAGGCCGCCGAGAGCGCTCTCCGAGCCGCCGCTCACCACCTTGGCCGCGTCTCGACCCACCTGGATCTGGGCGGTGGCACCGGCGCCGCGGCCTGGGCGGCGCATTCGATCTGGCCGACGATCCGAACCGAAGTCCTGGAGCGTTCGCCGGCCGCGATCGCTCTGGGGCGACGGCTCATGGACGGCTCGTCGGTCCGGGCAGCTTGGACGGCGGCCGATCTCCGGCGCTGGACGTGGTCGGAGCGGGTCGATCTCGTGACCGCCGCATATGTCCTCAATGAGCTGTCGGCTGCCGCCCGGCGTACCGTCGTCGATCAGGCTGCGTCGGCCGCGAGCACCGTCGTGATCGTCGAGCCCGGTACGCCACGGAGTCACGGCATTCTCCTGCAGGCTCGCGACCAGCTCCTGCGGCGTGGCTTCTCGATTGCCGCGCCGTGCGCGCATCAGCTGGTTTGTCCGCTGAGCGACCCCGATTGGTGCCACTTCGCCGTCCGGCTGGCTCGGACCGAGCTGCACCGCAGGCTGAAGGACGCGACGCGGAACTTCGAGGACGAGAAGTTCAGCTATCTGGTCGCGACGCGCGCGCCGGCCGGGGACGCCGATGCGCGGATCCTCAGCCGGCCGGCGATGCCGAAGTCCCGCGTGGTCCTCGATCTGTGCACGCCTGGTGGTGAGCGTCGGCGGACGGTCATCGCCAAATCCGCGCCGGGCTATCGCGCGGCGCGGCGGGCGGCCTGGGGTGATACCTGGCCGGGCTGAGAATTGGCGCCGCCGGGGTGGATCAGCCCCGGCGGCGCGGTTCGGGTCAGAGGTCGTAGCCGCCGGAGGCTTCGAGGGTTTGGGCGGTGATCCAGCCGGCCTCGGGGGAGAGCAGGAAGGCGATGATCGCGGCGACGTCCTCGGATTCGCCGATCCGGCCGAGGGCGGTGGCGGCCGCGATGGGCGGGATGAGCTCGGGGTACTGGGCGAAGGCGTCGCCGCCGAGGCGGGTCCGGGTGACTCCGGGGGCGACGGCGTTCACGCGGATGCCGCGGGCGCTCAGCTCCTTGGCGAGGTACCGGGTCAGGACGACCTGGGCGCCCTTGACGCTGCCGTAGACGGAGTAGCCGGGCGAGGGTCGCGAGCTGAGCAGGCCGGACGAGCTGGTGGTGAAGACGACCGCGCCGCCGTCCGTCATCAGCGGCAACAGACTCTGCGTGAGGAAGTACGGCCCCTTCAGATGGACGCCGACCATCTGGTCGAACAGCTCTTCGGTCGTCTCCTCGAACGGCACCGGCCCCTGCCCGACCCCCGCGTTGTTGACCAGGAAGTCGAACGTGTCGCGATCCCACCGCTCGCGCAACACGCCCGAGATCGCGTCCCGGAAACCGGAGAGCGCTCCCTGGCTGCTCACATCGAGCCGCAGCGCCACCGCCGTCCCGCCGTCCTTCTCGATCCGCGCCGCTGTCTCCAGCCCCCGCTCAGCACTCCCGTGATACGTGAGGATCACCCCCACCCCACGCTTGGCGACCTCCACCGCCGCCGCCTGCCCGATCCCCGAACTCCCACCCGTAATCACGGCAACCTGCATGATCCTCTATCTCCCAATCCGTTGCGGTCAGCTACTACCTCCAGTACATCCCGCACCGAACGGATCCCTTAGACCAATACCCCCCACCCCTTGCCCAATCCTCCAAACCTCACGACGCAGCGTGCGCCACGAACCCGAACTTCGCGTCCCCCGAGAATCCGCACGCCCGATAGAACCCGTGCGTGGACTCCCGCCGCGACCCGGTCAGCAGCATCACCTTGTAGCACCCGAACTCCCACGCCGCCGCCAGCGTCCCGGCCATCACGGCCTTACCCAGCCCACAACCCCGCCGTCCCTCGTCCACCACCACGTTCTCGACGACGCCGTACGGCCGCAGCCCCCGCGACAAGTTCGGCACCAGGTTCAAGTACGTCGTCGCCACCAGCTCGCCGGCCTCCTCGAGCACGTACAACCGCGTCCCCGGCGTCCGCACGATCTCGTCGAACACCACCCGAGCCCGCGCACCATCCGGCACCGCATCCGCCGGATGCAAGTGCCGGTACAACCGCATCACGCCCTCAAAATCCGCCCCACCCGCCTCACGGAACATGGCTCGAACCCTACCCGCGGCAGACCCGCCGTCCGGTGATCACCGGCTCCCAGCCGCCTGCCGTCCGCCGGTGGGTGGCAGTCAGGTGCAAGTGGCCTTCGTTGCCGGCAGCGACGTGGCGGACGGTCGGCCAGGCCAGTGGCGAGGTCTCGGCGAGGTCGAGGGTGCCCGGGTCGAGCCAAGCGACAGCGGTGATCCGCGGATCGCCGGTGCGCAGGTCCGCGGACTGCAGGGTGGCGCGGTAATAGAGGATGTCGACGCCGCGGCCGCGCCAGCGGTGCCGGCATTCCGCGACGAGGTCGCCTGGGACGACGACGGCGCCGGCTTCTTCGCGGGTTTCGCGGACTGCCGCGGCGGGAGCGAGCTCGCCGGGTTCGACGTGTCCGCCGGGGAGTTCCCAGCGGACGACGCCGAGGCGTTCGTGACGGACCATCAGCACCTCGCCGTGGTCGTTGACCGTGCAGGTGAACGCGGTCAGCCGGTGCGGCAGGTCGAGCCCGGGCACGTGGTCAGGAGTCGAGGAAGGTGGTTACGGTTTCCAGGACGAGGGGGGTGCGGGCGAGGCCGTTGAAGTGGGTGGTGCCGGGGAAGACGGCTAGTTGGGAGGTGGGGACGCCGACGAAGTCGCCGTTGACGTCGCCGCCGCGGAGCTGGAGGAAACGGACGGCGTGTTCGAGGGTGACGGCGTCGCAGTCGCCGACGGTGAGGAGGGTGGGGGCGGCGATGGCGCGGATGGCGTCGTCGGACCAGCCGTCGGCGCCGCGGTCGTAGGCGCCGAGTTTGGTGAGGAGGGTCTGGAGGTGGTCGAGGTCGGGGTGCGGCGACTTCGCGAGGTAGTCGGACTCCATCGGCGTCCCGGCGATCATCTCGACCTTCATCTCGCCGACGGCGGAGTTCTCCGGGCGGTCGCCCTCGGGCCGGAACGACACCGAGGAGATGACGGCCTTGCGGATCAGCTCCGGGTGCTCGGCGGCCAGTTTGAGCGCGACGGCGCCGCCGACGCTGAAGCCGAAGACGTCGACCTGCGGTACGTCGAGCGCCTGCAGCAGCCCGACGACGTCGGCGGTCAGGTCGGCGGTGCCGAGTGGGCGGTCGATGTCGTTGGTGTAGCCGTGGCCCTGGAAGTCGGTCGCGATGACGCGACGGCCTTCGGCCAGCCCGGGCAGCAGCGCGCCGAACTGGAGGTCGATGTTGAACAGGCCGCCGTGCAGCAACAGCAGCGGTGTGCCGCCTGAGCCGTGCAGCTCGTAGTACATCCGCAGGCCGTTGACGTCTGCGTATCCGGTTTCCTTGCTCACGGTGCCCCCACGAGTAGACAGAACGGATGCCCGGCCGGATCGGCCAGCACATACAAGGGCTCGGACTCTACCTGCGTCCGGTCCAGCAACACCTGCGCGCCCAGCTGGACGGCGTACTCCCGGTGCAGCTCCAGCGCCTCAGCTGTCGGGACGGCGAAGTCGAGGTGCATCTGCATCGGAATCTCCGTCGACGGCCAGGTCGACCGCGGCAGGACGTCGGTGCGCTGGACGGCGAGCTGCCGCCGTCCAGCCGTATCGACCAGGACGAGCCAGTCGGCGTCGTCCGGCGTCCCATCTGTCGGCGGTTCGTCACCAGGGCGGTACTGCAGGCCCATGAGCTGCCGGTAGAACTCTGCGAGCGCCCGCGCGTCCTCGGCGTCCAGCGCGGTGTGCATGCGCTGCGGGTGGGCGACCTCGTCGACGTCGAAGCGGACGATCAGCAGCTCGTCGTCCGCGGTCAGCTCGGGGTAGTAGTCGCGCAGGCCACCCAGCACGCCCGCAGCGTCCGGGAAGCCGTCTTCGCGCGCCTCGGCGTCCCCCACGGTCGTGACGGTCTTCGCCACCGCCGAGGTGATCCGCCCAGGCAGCCGGACCTCGGGCGTGGACTCGAAGACGAGCGTCGCCGGGCCGACCTCGACAGGGTCCTGGAAGCGCATGGTGATCCGCTTGCTGCCGTTCAGGACGGCGGGGAGGTGCGTCGCGCGAAATCGCAGTTCCTGGAGGCCCATGGCACCCACCCTGTCAGAACGGATACTGGGAAAGGTCCGGGGCTCGTGACAGGATCATGGGTATGGCGGGGAAATCAGCGGACGAGCAGCGGCTGGCGGACCTGGCCCGGCTGCGCCGGGTGCGGGACCGGATCGACCGCGAGTTCGCGCAGCCGCTGGACGTCGACGCGCTCGCCCGCGGCGCGAACATGTCGTCGGGCCACCTGAGCCGTGAGTTCCGGCGCGCGTACGGCGAGTCGCCGTACAGCTACCTGATGACGCGGCGGGTCGAGCGGGCGATGGCCCTGCTGCGGCACGGTGAGCTGAGCGTGACGGAGGTCTGCTTCGCGGTCGGCGGCTCCTCGCTCGGCACCTTCAGCACCCGCTTCAGCGAGCTGGTCGGGATGTCGCCGAGCGCGTACAAGGAGCAGGTCAGCCAGGCCGCCGCGGGGCTGCCGGCGTGTGTTGCCAAACGCGTGACCAGACCGATCAGGAATCAAGAAGCACCCCAGGCCGCGACGCACCTACTGTGATTGCCATGACCGAGCTCAAGATCGTCCACAGTTTCCTTCCGCACAACGACCCCGACGAGTCGATCGCGTTCTACCGCGACCTGCTCGACTTCGAGGTCCGCAACGACGTCGGCGGCGGCGCGATGCGCTGGGTCACGATCGGCCCGGCCGGCCAGCCGGACACCTCGATCGTGCTGCACCCGCCGTTCGCCGACCCCGGGATCACCGAGGCCGAGCAGCAGATGATCCGCGAGATGATGGCCAAGGGCACCTTCGCGACCGTGGTGCTGGCCAGCAAGGATCTCGACGCGACCTTCGAGAAGGCCGTGGCCGGCGGCGGCGAGGTGATCCAGGAGCCGACCGACCAGCCGTACGGCGTCCGCGACTGCGCGTTCCGCGACCCGGCCGGCAACCACGTCCGGATCAACCAAATCGTCTGACCAGCCTGCCCTGACCCCTGCCGCGCCTGGACACCCTGGAGAACCCCGAATGACCGAGCATGTTGCCGACAGCCACGATCTGATCCGGGTCGTCGGCGCCCGCGAGAACAACCTGAAGGACATCAGCGTCGACATCCCGAAGCGCCGGCTGACCGCCTTCACCGGGGTGTCCGGCTCGGGCAAGAGCTCGCTGGTGTTCAGCACGATCGCGGCCGAGTCGCAGCGGCTGATCAACGAGACCTACAGCGCGTTCGTCCAGGGCTTCATGCCGAACCTGGCCCGCCCGGAGGTCGACGTCCTGGACGGGCTGACCACGGCGATCATCGTCGACCAGGAGCGGATGGGCTCCAACCCGCGCTCCACGGTCGGCACGGCGACCGACGCGAACGCGATGCTGCGGATCCTCTACAGCCGGCTCGCCGAGCCGCACGCGGGCCCGCCGACGGCGTACTCGTTCAACGTCCCGAAGCGGACGGCGTCCGGCTCGATGACCACCGACAAGGGCGCGGGCGAGAAGAAGGTCGTCGTCAAGCAGGTGTACGCCGGCGGCATGTGCCCCCGCTGCGAGGGGATGGGCGCGGTCACCGACTTCGACCTGACCGCCCTGTACGACGACTCCAAGTCGCTGAACGAGGGCGCGCTGACCATCCCGGGGTACTCGATGGAGGGCTGGTACGGGCGGATCTACCGCGGCTGCGGCTACTTCGACCCGGACAAGCCGATCAAGAAGTTCACCAAGAAGGAGCTGCACGACCTGCTCCACCGGGAGCCGACCAAGATCAAGGTCGAGGGCATCAACCTGACCTACTCGGGCATCATCCCGCAGATCCAGAAGTCGTTCCTGAGCAAGGACGTCGACGCGATGCAGCCGCACATCCGCGCGTTCGTGGAGCGGGCGGTCACGTTCACCACCTGCCCGGAGTGCGGCGGCACCCGGCTCAGCCAGGAGGCGCTGGCCTCCAAGATCAACGGCAAGAACATCGCCGACCTGTGCTCGATGCAGATCAGCGACCTGGCCGACTGGATCCGTAAGCTGAAGGCGCCGTCGGTGGCGCCGCTGCTCGAGGCCCTCGCGGACACCCTCGACTCGTTCGTCTCGATCGGCCTGGGCTACCTGTCGCTGGACCGCCCGGCCGGCACGCTGTCCGGCGGCGAGGCGCAGCGGACGAAGATGATCCGGCATCTCGGGTCGTCGCTGACCGACGTCACGTACGTCTTCGACGAGCCGACCATCGGTCTGCACCCGCACGACATCCAGCGGATGAACGAGCTGCTCGTCCAGCTGCGCGACAAGGGCAACACCGTGCTCGTCGTCGAGCACAAACCGGAGGCGATCGCGATCGCCGACCACGTCGTCGACCTCGGCCCGGGCGCCGGCAGCGACGGCGGTGAGGTCGTCTTCGAGGGCACGGTCGACAAGCTCCGCACCAGCGGAACGCTCACCGGGCGGCATCTGGACGACCGGGCCGCGCTGAAGACCGAGCTGCGGACGGCGAACGGCGTCCTGGAGGTCCGGGGCGCCGACACGCACAACCTGCGCAATGTGGACGTCGACGTCCCGCTCGGCGTGCTCGTGGTCGTGACGGGGGTGGCCGGCTCGGGGAAGAGCTCGCTGATCCACGGGTCGATCGCGTCGCGAGACGGTGTGGTCACGGTCGACCAGAGCCCGATCCGCGGGTCGCGGCGGAGCAACCCGGCGACGTACACGGGGATGCTGGAGCCGATCCGGAAGGCGTTCGCGAAGCAGAACGGGGTGAAGCCTGCGCTGTTCAGCGCGAACTCCGAGGGCGCCTGCCCGGCGTGTAACGGCGCTGGTGTCATCTACACCGAGCTGGGCGTGATGGCGACGGTCGAGGCGCCCTGCGAGGAGTGCGAGGGGAGGCGGTTCCAGGCGTCGGTGCTGGAGTACACGCTGGGCAGGAAGAACATCGCGGAGGTGCTGGCGATGCCGGTGACCGAGGCGGTCGAGTACTTCGCCGACGGTGAAGCCAAGACGCCCGCGGCGCACAAGATCCTGGAGCGGCTCGCGGATGTCGGGCTCGGGTACCTGAAGCTGGGTCAGCCGCTGACGACGCTGTCCGGTGGCGAGCGGCAGCGGCTGAAGCTGGCGACGCAGATGGCCGACAAGGGCGACGTCTACATCCTCGACGAGCCGACCACGGGTCTGCACCTGGCGGACGTCGACAACCTGCTCGGGCTGCTCGACCGTCTCGTCGACTCCGGCAAATCAGTGATCGTCATCGAGCACCACCAAGCGGTGATGGCGCACGCGGACTGGATCATCGACCTCGGCCCCGGCGCCGGTCACGACGGCGGCAAGGTCGTCTTCGAGGGCACGCCCGCGAAGCTGATCAAGTCCCCGAAGACGCTCACCGGCAAGCACCTGGCCGAGTACGTCAAGTAGCCAGCGGGCTCGGGTCGGGTCGCTCACTACGGACGGCCCGGCCCTTGCCGTACCGCGCGGCGACCGTCAGCCCGATCGCCGCGACGCCGGTGATCAGCACGACCGTCATCAGCCCATCGGGCACGACCTCGCCCGAGTACGACGTCCCGTCGTCCAGAACGCAGTCGAAGCGCGGCGGCAGGTAACCGGTCTTGTGCTCGACGACCCGCTCGGCGAACATCGGCCCGACCTTCTGGCACGACTGCGGCGGCCAAGCCCCGGCTCCGCTCGACGACTCGCTCACCTCCAGCTGAACCATCAGCAGCCCATACGCATACCCGACCACAGCCACCGCCCCGCAAAGCCGCGCCAACCCCCGCGCAACCATCCGCACGTCGCGCTTGATCAGCCCGACAATCGCCGGCACCAGCCCCCAAACAGCAACACCCACCAACACCACCAACAGCAACACCAGAATGCCCACGCGCGCGATTCCATCACGCCGACCGGCCAAACGCCCCCAAAAGCCGCCCCTGCCCACCATCTCGCGATAGACCACGAGGCCCATCCCCATACGCCCCAAAAGCAAGCATCTCGCCAAGATGCGGCTCGACCAGCGCCCAGAGTTCGTCGGTCACCTCTGGGTCGAGCGTCTCGTCCAGGCCTGCCGTGTGCAACAGGTCCCAGGCGTGAACGACCAGGTCGACCAGCCGGTACCTGAGGAATGCTTCCGCCGAGATGTCGCCGCCAGGATGGTGCACGACCTGGTCCGCCCGCGCCGCGCGAAACGCCTCCACCTGGTCACGAGCCGCCTCATCCGTCGCCGTCGTCCCACGGACGGCTTCCCACGCCTCCGCCGCGCTGGCACCACCGAGGACCGCGACCGCGAAGCGGTTCCCCTCGACGACGTGCTCGACGAGCTCCCGGGCGTTCACCTCGCACGGCGTGGCCCGCTCCCAGCTGTCGGCGGGATAGGCGTGGACGACCCGCTCGAACTCCGCCGTCGCCTTGGCCAGCAGCGTCACATCCATAGGGCGACCTTAACGACAGGAGGTAGTTGTCTACGTAGACGCAGGTGGCCGCCTGGGGGCGGTGGGATTGGGGTGGTTTGGGGGTGTACCTCCTGTCGTTGGTGGTGCGGGGTTGATAGGCAAGTGGGGGCTTGCCTATAGTCGGGGATGTGGTGACGGTTTATCGGGCGCTGGACGACGAGACGCGGCGGGTCATTCTGGACGAGCTGGCGGCGCGGGACGGGCAGACGTTGTTCGAGATCTGCTCGGTGCTCGCGACGCGGCACGGGACCGGGCTGACGCGGCAGGCGATCTCGCAGCATCTGGGCGTGCTGGAGGCGGCCGGGCTGGTCGTGACGGAGAAGCGCGGCCGGTCGAAGTTCCACTATTTCAACCCGGAGCCGCTGGCGGAGATTGCGCGGCGGTGGCCCCTTGACGAGAGGAAACAACGATGAGGATCAACCTGGTCAGCGTGTTCGTCGACGATCAGCGCAAGGCGCTGGCCTTCTACACCGACGTGCTCGGCTTCGTGCTGAAGCACGACGTACCGGTCGGTGACGCGTCCTGGCTGACGGTTGTGTCGCCCGAGCGGCCGGACGGGCCGGAGCTGCTGCTCGAGCCGTCGGGTCACCCGGCCGTGAAGCCGTACCGCGACGCGCTCATCGAGGACGGCATCCCGCTGGTGCAGTTCGAGGTGGACGACGTCAGCGCCGAGCACGTGCGCCTGACGGCTCGCGGCGTCGAGTTCACCCAGCCGCCCACCGACATCGGCGCGAACCTGATGGCCGTCTTCGACGACACCTGCGGCAACCTCGTCCAGCTCATCTCGCCGAAGAACTGAGCCAAGCGAGCAACTCCGGCATCGTGTACACGGTCGCCGGCTCGAAACCGGCCTGGGCGTTCGCATCGCTGTCGTCACTGTGGAACAGCACCGGTGTGAACCCGGCCGCCCGAGCGGCGAGCAGGTTCGTCGGCCGATCGTCGACGAACATCGTCCGCCCCGGCTCCAGACCCGGGTGCCGCAGGACGGCGTCGTACGCGGCCGGCGCCGGTTTGCGAGCGCCGAGCTCCGAGCTCACGTACCAGCGCTCGACATCACCATCCAGACCGAACCGCCGCCGCAGCCGCTCCGACCAAGGCGCCGCATCATTGGTCAGCACCAGCGGCGTGATCCCGGCAGACCGGAGACCGCTCAGCAGCTCGGGCGCACCAGGCGTCAGCTCGTGCCGTAGGCAGTAGCCGGCGTCATCAGCTGGTACGCCGAGCAACGTCCAGAGCTCGCTCGTCGAGATCTCGCTAAGCGTGCAGCGGCGGTACGCATCACGGATGTCGGCCTCGGCGCGCGGACAGCCGTGGTCCCGCAGGTACGGGATCAGCACGTCCCGGACGACGTTGCCCCGCCGGTACAGCACTCCCATCGCGTCAAGGACGACGAAGCGCGGGCTCATCGCATCAACAGACCGAACTCGTTCCCGTCCGGGTCCGCCAGGACGCCGTCCTCGAGCACGGTCGCGCCGAGGGCGACCAGCCGCTCGACGTCCTGAGCGTCGTCCGCGCGTACCTCCAGCCGGAGGCGGTTCGGGCCAAGTTTGGCCGCGACCGGCGGGCCGCCCCAGGCGATCTTGGTCCCGCCGCTGGGGGACTGGATGGCGGTCTCCTCGTCCTGGTCCCAGACCAGCGGCCAGTCGAGGGCCTTGCTCCAGAAGTAGCCGACGGCCTGGCTGCCGTCCGACGACAGGGCGCCGATGCCGCGGATCCCGGCGAGGAAGTTGTTCGTCGGCTCGATCACGCAGAACTCGTTGCCCTCGGGGTCGGCCAGGACGACATGCGGCTCGTCCGGCGACTGCCCGATGTCGAGGTGCCGCCCGCCCAGCTCCAGCGCCCGGGCGACCATCCGCTCCTGGTCGGCCGGCGACATACTCGTCACATCGAAGTGCATCTGATTCGGACCGAGCTTCGGCAGATCGCTCTGGACGAACCGGATCCGGTACGCCTCATCAGCCGGAGTCAGCACGACGCCGTCCGCCGCGAACCCGAGCACCCCGGCCCAGAACCGCGCCAGCCCCGCCGGATCCTGCGCCGCATAGGTCAACGTCTCGAACCGAATACCCATGGCCTCACCCTAGGCACGGCCCCATCGCCCCGGCACCTGAATATCATCGGCCGGGTGATTCGCCATCTGCTCTTGGACGCCGACGGAGTACTGCAGGATCTGCCCGGCGGCTGGTACGCGGCGGTCGAGCCGTACGTCGGCGCGCACGCCCGCGAGTTCCTGCACGAGACCTGGAAGGCCGAGCTGCCGATGCTCGCCGGCTCCGGCGACTACCTCCCCGTCCTGGCGGCCGGCCTGCGCAAGTACGGCGCCCAGACTCCCGCCGACGAGGTGTACGACGCCGTCTGGAAACGGATCGTGGTCATCGAGGAGTCGATCGAGGTCGTCCACGCGCTCCGGCGCAACGGGTACGGCGTCCATCTGGGCACGAACCAGGAGCACCGGCGGGGCGGTCACATGCGGACGGTGCTCGGGTACGACGAGCTGTTCGACGTGAGCTGTTACTCGCACGAGCTCGGGGTCGCGAAGCCCGACCCGCTGTTCTTCACCCGGGCAGCCGAACGGATCGGAGCGCCGGCCGACTCGATCCTGTTCATCGACGACCGGGCCCGCAACGTCGAGGGCGCCCGGTCGGCCGGGATGCCCGCCGAGCAGTGGGACTTCACGCAGGGGTACGACGTCCTGGCCCGGCTCCTCGCCGATCACGGAGTCAGCTGAGATCCCACCGGACGCCGTCCTCGGGTACGTCGTGGCCGCGGGCCGTCAGCTCGGCCCGCTCCGGAGAGTTCGGGTCGACGAGCGGGTTCGTGTTGTTCAGGTGTGTGAAGACGAGCGGCCGGTCGAGCCGCTCGATCGTCGTCGCGACCGGGAGGTGGCCCATCACGGTCTGACCGGGCATCTCGTCGGCGCTGTGGAACGTGCCGTCCAGGACGACGTACGACGCGCCGGCCGCGAACTGCTCGAACCCGTCGGGGAGATCGGCGAGACAGGGCGCGTAGACGAGCGCCTGGCCGTTGTGCTCGAAGCGGTACGCGACGACCCACGGGCCGGGTGCGGGCTCATCGGCGTACCGGGGTCGTTTGTTGCTGACAGCAAGCGTGCTGATCGCGATGCCGTCGAGTTTGTCGGGCACCGGGTACCACGACCAGGCGTGGTACCGGTCGGTGATGTCCCGGAAACGGCCGAGCGCGGTCAGGACGGCGGGCGGCGCGTACACGTCGAGGGCCTCGGCCTCCCGCAGGAGCAGCAGGCCGAGGGTGTGATCCAGCTCGGCGTCGGTGAGCAGGACGCCGCGGATCGGTGTCTCCCGCAGACCGGGGCCGGCCCGCAGCTCGGGCGTGGCGAGGATCTGGGCGCGGAGATCGGGTGAGGCGTTCACCAAGTACCAGTTGTTGCCGTCGGCACTGATCGCGAGACCGTCCTGCGTGCGGGCCGGCAGCATGGGGTCGGCGCAGGTCGGGCAGGCGCAGTTCCATTGCGGGAACCCACCGCCCGCGGCGGTCCCGAGCACGATCACCTTCACTGCGGACTCCTCATCACGAAACCGCTCCGGCGCGGCTCGGCCAGGATCAGATCGACGACCCCGCGGTCCGGCGATCGATGGCAGACCGGATCAGTCGCGGCGGCGTCCCCGGTCAGCAGGAACGCCTGACATCGGCAGCCGCCGAAGTCCAGCTCGCGACGGTCGCAGGTGCGGCAGGTGTCGCTCATCCAGTCCTGCCCGCGGTAGGCGTTGAACGCGCCCGAGTCGTACCAGATCGCGGCCAGAGAGCGCTCTCGAACGTTCTCCAGCTGCAGCGTCTTGATCGACGCGGCGGCCGGGCACGGCAGCACCTTCCCGTCCGGCGCAACCGTGATCTGCCGCGCACCCCAGCCGTAGGTACACGGCTTCGGGTACTTCTCCGGGTAGTCGGCGATCACATACACGATCTGCATCCGGCCCTTGAGCCGGCGCATCGCCTCGTCAACGATCGGCTCGGCCGCGGCCAGCTGCTCCGGTGTCGGCATCAGCTGCGAGCGGTTCTTGAGCGCCCAGCCGTAGTACTGCGTGTTGGCCAGCTCCAGCCGATCCGCGCCGAGCTCCTCGGCGAACGTGATCAGCTGCGCGAGCTGGTCGTGGTTGGCGCGATGCAGCACGACATTCACACTCAACGGGAGCCCGGTACGGCGTACCAGCTCGGCGGCGGTGATCTTGTGCTGATGCGCGCGGGCGCCCGCGATCAGGTCGCCGACGGCGGCATCAGCGCCCTGGACGGAGAGCTGCACGTGGTTGAGCCCGGCGTCCACCAAGCTCTCCAGACGTCGCTCGGTCAGGCCGAGGCCGCTGGTGACGAGATTGATGTACGAGCCGAGGCCAGCGGTGTGCGCGATCAGCTCGGCCAGATCGCGGCGTCCAAGCGGCTCGCCGCCGGAGAAGTGCACCTGCAGGACGCCGAGCTCGCGCGCCTGGGTGAGGACGTCGCGCCAGTCGTCGGTACTCAGCTCGTCCGCGCGGCCGAGCAGCTCGAGCGGGTTGGAGCAATACGGGCAGTGCAACGGGCAGCGGTGGGTGACCTCGGCGGTCAGGCTGAGCGGGGGAGCGGCGCCGTACTTGTTCTCGGTCAGCTCCATTGGATGACCTGCTTGTCGGCGAGGCGGTCGAGGAGCGCGCGGATCTGCTCGGGGCGGACGCCGGCGTACGTGTCACCGAGGAGCTTCGCGATCTCGGCCAGAGAGCGCTCTCCGTCGCACAGCTCGAGGACGGCCGTCGCCGTTGCGTTCGGCATCAACACGCCCTCGGGATGCAGCACGACCCAGGCCGAGCGCACGGAGTCGTAGCTCAGCCGGACACCACGCCGCAGCACCGGGCGAGCCTCCGGCTCCGGCGTACTCATCGCTTACTCGCGGCGAGATCGATGGCGTCGAGCAATGACCACAGCACGTCGCACTTGAACGAGAGGGCCGCGATCGCGTCGTCCTGTTCGGCCCGGCTCCGGCAGTGCGTGACGACGAGGTCGAGCGTCGCCTGCCCTTCCCCGGAGACCGCGTCGATCCGGTTCGTGAAGTAGGCGAGATCCTCGCGACGGATCCAGTCGTACTGCGCGAGCATGTCAGCCACCCGCGCCTTCATCAGATGCCCGGAGAACATCTCGGTCAGCCCGGACGCGACCGCGATCACCCACGGCTTGGAGCGCGCGAACTCGACGTACGCGTCAACGGCGAACCGGGCCGCCGGCGCGACATGCCGCTCGTCCAGCACCTCGTCCCGCGTCAGTCCGACGGCTTCGCACAACCGCAGCCAGCGCTCCATCCCGCCTTCACCGGGGACGGCGCCGTCGTGGTAGACGATCCGGGGCAGCCACTGGCGGCGGACGTCGGGCAGCGGGCAGTTGCTGATGATCGCGGCATCCTTGCGCGGGATCGCGCTCTGGTAGTACCAGCGGTTGGCCGCCCACACCTGCAACTCGGGCTGCGACAACTCGCCGGCGTGCATCCGCTGGTGGAACGGATGCGTTCCCCAGTACCGATGCGAAAGGCCGCGCAACGCGTCGACGAATTCACCCGCACCCATCGGCTGCATAAATCCTCCGAGTCCAACGACGGTAATGGAACACCTTCCACACGCCGCCCACGGGATGGAACTCAGGGGAATACGCACCGCATGACCGTGGGCCCGCCCGGCCCGGCGGCACACGGCCGCGGGGCCCGGGCAGGAAGATGATCGAGCTGGGGCGGCGGCCCGATCAGCGTGTCGTCACACGGGTTTCAGGCGAAACTCACCCGAGGCGGCCGGCGTAGCCGGTGACCTCCGTAGGTGTCTCGAACTCGGTGAAATCAGGTACAACCCAGCCAATCCGGCCGTCGTTTTCCACCATCATTTTCTCCTCGCGATCGTGGCGGGGGGCGCCGTCTCGATTCCCGACCCCAGCAGAGCCGGGAATCAGACACTAAAGCCCCGGAGAGCGCATTCCAACCCCTGATCCGCAATCCGATCACTTTCGATCATCGGCGCCGCTCGGCGACCCGCGGCGGGGGAGGCGGTCACAGGGAGCGGGGTGACGGCTACGATACGGATCTAGCCGGACGGGGCACAGCGTCGAGGAGTTTCATGAGCGAGCAGAACGACGAGACCGCGACCTCCATCGCGGATCGACTGAACCTGGGCGTGCCGCACAGCGCGCGGGTGTACGACTACTTCCTTGGCGGTAAGACGAACTTCGCGCCCGACCGCGCGGTGGCCGAGAAACTACTGGAGGCCTTCCCCGGTTTCCGCACCGCCGCGCAGTCGAACCGGATGTGGATGCACCGGGCCGCCCGGTACGTCGCGGAGCAGGGCGTGACCCAGTTCCTCGACATCGGCACCGGGATCCCCACCAGCCCGAACCTGCACGAGGTGGTCCAGGCGGTCCTGCCCGCGGCCCACGTCGTGTACGTCGACAACGACCCGATCGTGCTCGCGCACTCGCGCGCGCTCCTGGTCAGCACCGAGAGCGGCGAGACGGCCTACATCGAGGCCGACATCACCGACCCGCAAGCGATCCTGGACTCCGACGAGGTCGGCTCGGTCCTCGACCTGACCAAGCCGGTCGCACTGAGCATCGTCGGCGTCTTCCACTACCTGCCCGACGACGCCAAGCCCTACGAGCTGCTCCAGCAGCTGGTCGACGCGCTCGCCCCCGGCTCGTTCCTGATCTTCTCGCACTGCACCCCGGACTTCGCCCCCGAGATGTGGGAGCAGGCGATCCAGGTCTACAAGGCCGACGGCGGCGACGCCCAGGTCCGCAGCCGCGCCGAGATCGAGCGCTTCTTCGCCGGCCTCGAACTCGTCGACCCCGGCGTCGAGGTCCCCTACCGCTGGCACCCCGACGACGAAACCCAAGCCCTCGTCGACAACGAAACCTTCACCGACGTCAGCTGCAGCCTCTGGGTAGGCGTAGCCAAAAAGCCGTAACCCGATCGATGGCCGCCACCCAACTGCCATGGCTGGCGGCCGTCCTTCCACGCCTGAACGCCGACGCCGTCTGGCTCGTCGGCTCGTTCGCGACCGGAACAGCCGACAGCTGGAGTGACATCGACCTCCTGCTCGTCGAAGGCGAGCCGCTGCTCGACAACGCCATCCTCACGCTGGACATGCCGTCGAACGGCCCTGCCGGCGGCGGATATCTCGGCGCGATGTACGAGGTGGACAGCCTGCCGCTCTGGGTCGACTGGTACCGGTGGCCGGCGACCGCGCCCATCCCACGCGAGGCGCGCCTGCTGTCGGGGTTCGGCGTCCCAGGAGAGCTTGATCTCTCGGCCACACTCGACCAGATCGGCCGCGGTGCGCCCGGGCCACCCGTCGACCCGACCACCTTCACCCTCGCCATGTTGCCGTTGGCAGCGAAGTACCTGGCTCGGGGCAATCTCTCCACGGCCCGCGACCTGGCTGCCCTCCTCGACGCCGAACCCGAACTTCCCGCTCTGTACGACGTACTTGCGCGCATTGACATAGACCACCCCGCGGCGGCCGTCGTCCGCCGTCAGCTCGACCTTGTCGAGCGGTGAGAATCAGGTGCGCGCTTTGGGAGCAGCCTTTGGGCGCGGGGTGCCGTCGACTGTGAGGCAGATGCCGTAGATGCGGTTGTGGGTTGTCCAGCCGTTGATGCGGCCGCGGTTGTTGCTGATCTGGACGCGGTGGTTGGCGGGGTCCAGGGCGGAGACCAGGTGTAGGTAGGTCGTGCCGGCGACGCGGGCGAGAACGATGTCACCGACTTCGAGTTTGGCGGGGTCGACGGGGGCTACTACGACCTGTTGGCGGCTGCGGATGAGCGGCACCATCGAGGATCCGGTGGGTCGGAAGGTGACTGTCGCGCCTGCTGAGACTCGCTGCGCCACGCCGTCTAGTGCCCCCATCGGTTGATGGTCTCAGGGTTCGTCGGTGCGGTGCACGGGGTTTTCGGCGTACTGGGTGGCTAGGGTGGCGGCTTTGGTTTGGAGGGTTTGGCGGAGCCAGGTGGGGGAGAGGGCTTCGGCGGTGGTGGCTTGTTGCCAGAGGGCCCAGGTGGCGTGGCGGGCGTCTTGGAAGGTCAGGTGGAGGCGGAGCCAGCCGTCGGGGTCGGTGGACTCGGTGTGGATGGTGAGGGCGGTGGCCGCGAGGGGTTCGCGGTGGTCGGGGTGGACTCGGGCTTCGACGGCGACTTGGGGGCCGCTGGTGCGGAAGCGGGTGCTGCGGTCCTGCCAGGCTTGGTCGAGATCGACGGACGCCGGACGATCGGCTGGCTCGGGGAGCTGCTCGGCGGCGTGGATTCGGGAGAGGCGGTACGTGCGGTCCTCGCCGGACTTCGTCGCCAGCAGGTAGCCCTGGTCCCGGACGGTGACCAGACCGATCGGGTCGACGGTGCGCCAGTCGGCCGGCTGGTCGATGGGCTCGTACCGGATGCGGAGTTTGCGACCCGCGAAGACAGCGCGGCGGACTTCGGCGACGACGTCCTCCGGCACCTCGTCGGGGACCTGGCGGCGCGACAGCAGGTCGGTCTCCGGGTCGATCAGTAGCCGCTCGGCGACATCCGCCGCGGTGTCACGCTGACTCTCAGGCAGCGCATCGACGACCTTGAGCATCGCGGACGCCAGCGCTGAGCCGAGGCCGAACGCCTGCGCTCCCCGGCGCGAACCGGCGACCAGGAGCGCAAGCGCCTCCTCATGGTTGAGCCCGGTCAGCTCCGTGCGGAACCCGGGCAGCAGCGCGAAACCGCCATGCCGCCCGCGCTCGGCGTACACCGGTACGCCGGCCGCGGACAACGCCTCGATGTCACGCAGCACCGTCCGCGTCGACACCTCAAGCTCGCGCGCGAGCGTCTCCGCGGACAGCTGGCCGCGCTGGCGCAGCAGCAGGACGAGCGACACCAACCGATCGGCACGCATCCGAAAACCGTACCGGAATACACGACACAGGGTGTCGTGATTGCTCGGCAGGCTGGGCTCCGACAATCCGAACCGAACGGAGCTGAAGTGGCAGTGGAACGAACGGCGATCAACCCGTGGGCATGGTCGGCCAAACTGGGATTCAACCAGGCCGAGCTGGTGTCCGGGCACACCCGAACCCTGTACGTCTCCGGCCAGACGGCCATGAACGCCGACGGCGGCGCCGAGCACGACGGCGACATGGCCGCCCAACTGGCCCTGGCACTCGACAACCTGGAGGCCGTCCTCACCGAGGCCGGTATGACGCTGGCCAACCTCGTCCGGCTCAACGTCTACACGACCGACGTCCCCCGAACCTTCCAGCACTACGGTGTCCTGGCCGCCCGGCTCGGCGCTGCCGGGGTCGCGCCGGCCACGACCATGCTTGGCGTCAGCAGCCTCGCCGTCCCCGCATTGCTGGTCGAACTCGAGGGAACAGCGGTCGCATGATGGTCACGATCGGCGTCTTCGGCTTCACCGTCGACGCCTCGTCGAGAAACTCACCCAAGCCCACGTCGGCCTGCTCCTGGACCTGCGGCAACGCCGGGGCCTCCGCGGACCGGAGTACGCCTGGGCGAACTCCGCCCGACTTCAACAAGCCCTCGCCACCGCCGGCATCGCCTACCGGCACCTCCGCGAGCTGGCGCCGACAACCGAACTACGACACCTCCAGTACCGCGAGGACGACCGCGAAGGCGTCGGCAAACGCAGTCGGGTAGCGCTAGCCCCGGCGTACCGCGAGCGCTACACCCGAGAGATCCTCGACCCGTACGACGTCGACCAGCTGCGCACCGACGTCCGCACCGCGCTGTTCTGCGTCGAGCGCGACCCAGAGGCCTGCCACCGATCACTCGTCGCCGCGCGACTGCGCACGGAGTACGACGTCCCGGTGACAGACCTCAGGCCGGACTGATCGTGAACTACTGGTCGTGGGTTGTTACCGGACTGGGAAATACGGCGAGCAGCCGCCGAAATAGTTCGTCTCGCAGATGGTCACACTGGTGATGGTGTCCTGCGTGTAGTTGAAAGCCCGCTGGCTCTTGGGCGGGATTCTCTTGGTTCGGTCTTTGGGGCCGTCCGAGAACGTCACCTCGAGCCGGATACCGCCGCGACCGCCGTTGACGACATAGACCCAACTGCCCCCGGTGCCGGGCTCGTTGTCGACCTGCAGTGTGTGCTCGCGCCAGTGAAAGAAACGGACAGGGCCGGCTGTTGCCGTCGGTGCGAATGTGACTGTGCTCAGGAGGGAGACCGCTGCAACCAGTAGGGCGCTCAAAGCCCGCATTCTCGAGGTTTTCATACCTGTCAAGACAGGCAACCACGAGGCGTAGTGACTCGTTGACCTGGTGACGGCAGCCACACGTCTCGGCGGCCCGACCGGGGGCGAGTCAGCGGCTAGCGAATCAGGATGTAATGCGAGCAGCGTCGGTTGTAAGACGTCTCGCAGATGTAGAAGCCCGTGATCGTGTCCGGACGGTAGTTGAAGGGCCGCTCGGTCATGGGCGCGATTCTGCCGGAATCGTTGAAGGAGCCGTCGGAGAAGTCGACGCTCAGCTCGATGCCGCCGCGGCCGCCGTTCTTCACATATGCCCAGCTGCCTCCACCGCCGCCGGGCTGGTTTTCGATCTGTACGGTGTGTTCGCGCCAGTAGAAGGTCTGGGCCGGGCCTGCTGTTGCCGTCGGTGCGAAAGTGATCGAGCTGATGACGGAGACTGCTGTTACCAGTAGGGCGCTCAAAGCCCGCATTCTCGAGGTTTTCATACCTGCCAAGACAGGCAACCACGAGGCGTAGTGACCCAACGACGCTGTGATGGCAGTCACGCGTTATACAGACGACCGATGCGCGCTGTCGAACGCGACCAGAGGCCTGCCACCGATCACTCGTCGCCGCACGGAGTACGACGTCCCGGTGACAGACCTCAGGCCGGACTGTTCGTGAAGCTCGTTACCGAACGTCGTAGTCCGGCGAGCAGCGGCCTTGGAACTCGTTCGTCTCGCAGATGGCCAGGCGGACGATCGTGTCCTGCGCGTAGTTGAAAGGCCGCTGGGTCTTGGGCGGGATTCGGCCGGAATCGTTCCTGCTGCCGTCCGAGAACAAGACGAGGAGCTTGATGCCGCCGCGGCCGCCGTTGATCACGTAGGACCAGCTGCCTCCACCGCCGGGCTGGTTGTCGATCTGTACGGTGTGTTCGCGCCAGTGAAAGGTCTGGATGGGGCCGGCTGACGCCGTCGGTGTGAAGGTGACAGCACAGAGGACGGAGGCTGCCGCTACCAGTAGGGCTTGTCGGGTACGCGTTCTCGAGGTCTTCATATCCAGTAGGACAGGCGGCCACGCGGCGTAGTGACCCGTTGACGCTGTGATCGCAGCCACAGGGTCACGCAGTCGCGGATGCGGCGGCGCGGCCGGTTTGGCGGCCGGTGAAGAGGCAGCCGCCGAGGAAAGTTCCTTCGAGGGCGCGGTAGCCGTGGACGCCGCCGCCGCCGAAGCCGGCTACTTCGCCGGCGGCGTACAGGCCGGGGACGGGTTGTCCGGTCGGGCCCAGGACCCGGCCGGACAGGTCGGTCTGCAGGCCGCCGAGGGTTTTGCGGGTCAGGATGTTCATCCGGATGGCGATCAGCGGGCCGGCCGCCGGGTCGAGGATCTTGTGCAAGGACGCCGTCCGGGCCAGGCTGTCGCCGCTGTAGGCGAGCGAGTTCCGGATTCCCATCACCTGACTGTCCTTGGTGAACGGGTTGTCGACCTGCTGGTCCCGGACGACGATCTGCCGGCGGAGCTGCTCGAGGTCGATCAGGCTCGCGCCGGTCAGCCGGTTCATCCCGGCGACCAGCTCGGGCAGGGTGTTCGCGATCACGAAGTCCTCGCCGCGATCCATAAATGCCTTCACCGGCGGCGGCGTACTGTTCAGCAACCGGCTGGCGAGGTAGCCGAGCAGGTCCTTGCGGGTCAGCTCCGGGTTCTGCTCCGAGCCCGACAGGACGAACTCCTTGTCGATGATCTTCTTGTTCAGCACGAACCACGAGTAGTCGTGACCGGACTTGCCGATCAGCTCCAGCGTCCCGAGCGTGTCGTAACTCGGCACGCCCGGGTTCGCGAACCGGCGTCCGGCCGCGTCGAACCACAGCGAGGACGGCGCCGCCAGCACCCGGATCCCGTGCCCGGGCCAGATCGGGCTGTGGTTCACCATCCCCTCGGTGTAGTGCCACATCCGATCCGGGTTCACGATCCGCGCGCCCGCCTGGTTGCTGATGGCAAGCATTCGCCCGTCGACATGCGCCGGTACGCCGGTGATCAGCCGGGCCGGCGGCGTCCCGAGGCGGGCCGGCCAGTTCGCGCGGACCAGGTCCGGATTGCCGCCGATACCGCCCGAGGTGACGATCACGACCGGCGCGTTCAGCTCGAACTCACCGACCTTCACCCGCGAGCTCGGCGTACCGCGCGCCGCACTGCTCGCCTCCAGCACACTGCCCTGGACGCCGGTGATCGCACCGTTCGTCGTGACCAGCCCATCGACCTGATGCCGGAACCGCAACGTCACCTTCCCCTCGGACGCCGCCTTCCGGACGAGCTTCTCGAACGGCTCCATCACGCCCGGCCCCGTGCCCAGCGTCAGGTGGAAGCGCGGAACCGAGTTACCGGGACCGTCCGCGAGCTGGCCGCCGCGCTCGGCCCAGCCGACGATCGGCACCCAGGTCAGCCCGAGGCTCGCCAGCCACGACCGCTTCTCACCGGCCGCGAACTGCAGATACGCCTCGGCCCAGCGGCTGGCCCAGTAGTCCTGGCCGAGCGGATCGTCCACGCCGCGGTCGAACCCGGCCGTGTTGAACCAGTCGTTCCGCGCGAGGTCGAGCGAGTCCTTGATCCCGGCCAGCCGTTGCTCGGGGGAGTTGACGAAGAAGAGCCCGCCGAGCGACCAGAACGCCTGCCCGCCCAGCCCCGTCGCCGGCTCCTGATCAAGCAGCAGCACCCGCCGCCCAGCCGCAACCAACTCGGACGTCGCCACAAGCCCCGCCAACCCGGCGCCGACCACGATCGCATCGGCGTCCGCCCGCGCCCCAGCAGCCGCCGGCCGGACGCCAAGCGCCGTCCCAGCCGCAACCCCGGCGCTGACCGCGAGCACGCGGCGGCGGGTGACGTGATTCTCCTGCGGATCCGTCATCAGTCAGCTCCCTCAGAAAGATGTACTACCGTTCAGTAAGGGTAGGGGTGTAGTCAGTCGACTACCAGAGGTGAGTCCGAGAGTCCGAGTTCAAGCAACAACTGGCGGGACGCCGAGCAGTACGCCGGGTGCGCCGGCAGATGAACCGGCAGCAGTTCACGCACTACGTGTTCAGCGACGGCCGGGGAGCCACGCCGAACCGGGTCGACACCTACCTCGCCGTCAAAGAAGTAACCACCCCGGACGCCGACTATCCGAACGTCCGGCGCTTCGATTCGGTGACCCCAGGACATACCTGGTACCTGCGCCGCCAGGACCCTGACGACCTCGACGCCGCAGCCAGCACCCGCACGATCACCCTCTTCGTCACCGCCGACCGGACGCCGATGCTGCGCTGCGGCCCCGACATCGCACCGGCCTCCCGAGCGGCCTGGACGGCGATGGCGCAGTCCGTCCTCGAACCACTCGCAGACCGCCGCCGGCGCGTCACCGCCGGCGCCCGCGAAGGGACCCTCAACCTGCTGTGGGAGCTCTTGTCCTCACCGGCCGGAATCTTCTGCCTGCTCGTCTTCCTCTCCGCCTTCCTGCTCCTGGGCGGCCTGCTCGTCTCCGAGGTGATCGGGTCGGCGGGGGAGTAGGGGTTTAGTCTCTGCGTCGATAGAGGTCGCGCAGCAGGCAGATCTCGCCGCCGTGGTGAAAGACCTCACCGGTCGTGTAGAGCACCAGCCGCGCGATCGGGGCGTCCGCGAACTCGGGCGGAACCGTCCGCCCTTGAGGTTCGGCGAGGCCCGCGTCACCCAGACGCCGTACGCCGTCGATCCAGTCCGCGTGCGTTTCGTCGAGCTGACCAAGTGCCTGCTTCGCCGTCCCGGCGTACTCGAAGGTCGCGACTCCCGCGGGCGGCCCACCGAAGTGTGTCCCGTTCATCTCAGCGAACCCGACGATCAGGTGCGCCAACCGCCAGGCGATCGTCGTCACCGGCTCCGGTTCCTGCGTCGTTCCGTAGTCCCAGGTGTAGTCACCCGACCCGAGCGACATCGGCGCCGAGCTCGTGCCGCGCCGGCTGACCGTCCAGCAGTCGGCTACCGGCTGCCAGAAGTACTCGTCGTCAGTGAGCCCGTCCAGCCGCGGCCGCAGGCGTTCGTGCCAATGCGTTTCGAGCTGGCCAGCCAACTCGTCGGTCCAGTTCATGAGCGTGCGGCGTCCAGGAGATTGGGGAGGCTTGTTGGGTGCGCGAGGTTCAGGGTGCTGAGTTCAGTTGGTTGGAACCAGCGCAGGGTGTCGTGCTCGTGTGGTGCGGTGTTGGTTGGTTCGCCGTCCCAGCGGGTCACGAGGAAGGCGTGGACGTCGAGGGCCGGGTCGCTGGTGGTCATGGCGAACGGGACGGGCTCGTGGATGCGGACGCCGAGCTCCTCGAGGCACTCACGGACGACGGCCTCGCGCGCCAACTCGCCGGCGTCGATGTGCCCGCCGACGAGATCCCAGCAGTCCGGGTACCAGCGACGCGCCGGGTGGCGGTGCGCCAGCAGTACGCGGCCGTTGCGTTTCAGCAGTGCGACGGCGATCGCCGTCCAGGGGAGCATCACGCGGGGGAGAGGAGGCAGAACTCGTTGCCCTCGGGGTCGGCGAGGACTCGCCAGGAGATGCCGTCGACGTCGAGAGCCGTGGCTCCGAGGGCCTGCAGACGGGCTGCTTCGGTGTCGACCTCGCCGTCCGGGTACGGGCGGACGTCGAGATGCACTCGGTTCCAAACAGTCTTCGGCTCGGGCGTACGCAGGAACTGCAGGTACGGGCCGACACTCTTGGACGAGCGCAGGACGGCCTTGTCGTCGGTCACCTTGAGCAGCGTCCAGTCCGTCGCCTGGCTCCAGAAACTCGCCATCACGTGCGGATCCGCGCAGTCGACCACGACGCTGGCGATCGGCCCGGTCTCGTCGTACAACGAGTCCAGCACACAGAACTCGTTACCCTCCGGATCAGCCATCACCACCCACGACACCTCACCCTGACCCACATCAGCCAGCGTCGCGCCAAGCTCCTGCAACCGCTTGACCAGCTCGACCTGATGATCCGTCGACCTGGCCGCCAGATCGACGTGCACGCGATTCTTCACCGTCTTGGGCTCCACCGAGCTCACAAGATCCAGCACAACAGCCGCCGGATCCGGATACACCGAACCCGCCGGCTCCAGATTCGTCACCCCAGGACCTTCACTGGAAACCGCCCACCCCAGCGCCGCCGCCCAGAAACCCCCGAGCACAACGTCGTCCCGAGCCTTCATATTGATCTGCACCAGCCGCGTCCCCATACGCACGATCCTAAGCTCAGCCCCTCGCACCCGCCCTCCAGATCTGGCAGGTAGGCCGAGGGGACGAGGACCTAGGTTGCGTTACTTGACGATGATGTCAGGGACGTTGCCGGCGACATCGAAGGTCCACCGGTCCCGGAGCTGGTTGTAGGCGGGATACTCGGCCAGGCCTCGTGACACGAACGCGGTCTGCTTGCCGTCCGCCGTCTCGTAGTACCCGATGAACTCGACGTTGGGCTCGCCGTTGTTGATCAGCTGCAGCCCGGTCCCGAGGCCGCCGACCAGGACGCGGGTCACGGTGCTCCCGATGAACTGCAGAACGCTGTAGCCAGTGATCTTGTTGGAGACGATCACCTGCTTGAGGTAGTAATACGACCGGCCCTGCGGGGTGTACGTGGAGGACGCGGCGGCCGGAGTCGGGGCCGCCGGCGCGGCCGAGGCGGTGGCGGGGACCAGCACGGTGGCCGTGAGCACGAGGGCCAGCACGGCGAGAAGTTTCTTCATGGGGCGGAACTCCTGACGGATCCGGAATCTGACCGGTCTCACAGTTCGCGCGACTCCGGCTCATCCAACAGGTCATTCAGCATCCGACTTCTGTTCAGCCGGTCAACTCAGCCCCTCTCAAGCCTCCTCCCAGAAGCGCCGATAAGCGACATTATGTCAACTGGAGTCCACGTAGTGCTGCGGCTGAGAGAATCACGCCATGCCGCCACTCACGAATCCGTGGCTCGCCGGCCCTGTGCCGACAGCGTCGCTCCCCCGTGCCGAACTCGAGGAGCGGATCCTGAATCTGCTTTCCTCGCAGAACATGGCCGTCGTCGCCACGGTCAACGCAGACGGGTCACCTGCGGCCACACCGGTGCGCTACTTCAGCCTCGGACTCGAGATCTTCTACACCAGCTGGAACGCCTCGGTGAAGTCGCGGAATCTGCTCCGTGATCCGCGGGTGTCGGCCGGCATCTTCGCTCCTCTCGTCGGTCAAGCCAGCAGCCGCGGAGCACAACTCTTCGGCACGGCTCGAACCTTGGAGCGCAACGACCCCGACGCCCCCGAGTATTGGGAGGCAGTCCGGTGGCAGTCAGACCACGTCGAGCGCGGGCGTTCGATCGACGAACCGCCAACCGACCCCATCACCATCATCGCGCCGGAACGGATCTTGTACACCGAGCACTGGCTGCGCCGATCAGGCTACGCGCCACGCCAGACCTGGCGAGCCGAGCGCTCTCACTGACTCGCAGCGTGCGCCAGACCCGGTCGACCTACAGACGCCGGAATACACACGACCGTGATACGCAGACTGTGTGGTAGCGGCTAGATCCGCCTCGCTACCACCCTGTAGTTCTCGGCCTCGAGGTCGAAGGTGTTCACTTCCGTATGGAGTCCGGCCTGGTGTAGCTCGGCTTCGAGTTGGTCGTGGCGGTAGGGCCAGCAGGACAGAACTTCCGAGCGGACGTGGACTGGTCCGGTTGCATCGACTTGGGCTATCGCGATTTCGATTCGGTGTTCTTCGTCCCAGGTCGGCGCGATCTCCCAGCGGTAGACCACGACGGCGTCGCGGCCGTTTCGGCGGACGAGTCGGTTGCCGATGTCCAGCCGGGAGCCTCTGGATCGCACGAGTTCCCAGGTGCGGGAGGTGAGCACCAGATGGCCGCCAGGGCGCAGGAGTCGTGACATCGACTCCAGGGCTACTCCCCTGGCTGTCGTGCCCGCGGCGTGGTGAAGTGAGTTGCCAACGCAGAACACCATGCCGAACGTGCCGTCCTCGAAATGGTCGGGCAGTTCGTCCCAGCTCGCCTGTTCGGTTCGGATCGATGTCCCGAGCGCCTCGGACAGCTCTGCAGTCCGTCGAACCATCGCTTCGCTGGCGTCAGTTGCGACAACCTCTATGCCACGCCCGGCGAGCCCAACCGCCAATTGTCCGGTTCCGCACGATGCGTCGAGGACGCGTGCGTTCGGCGGCAGGAGGCTGAGGACGTCGTCGAACGACGCGGCGAATTCGGCCGGCGGCAACTTCGCATCCGAGATCAGCCATTCGTACACCTCGGCAAGCTCATCGTATTCCGTCACGACTATTACCTCCAGGTATATGCCGCGATCCCGATCTGCTTCTCCCCCGCGACTGAAATCAACCGAGCCAGTCGAGCGCGGTCTGGGCGACCGTGGCTGCGGGCTGATCTCGAGTGTCAATGCGAAGATGGCTGTGTCGGGCGAAGAAGTCGTCCGCGGGCGTCGGCGTACAGGCGGCCGGATCAGTATTCAGTTGGTATGTCTCCATTTGCCGGACGTTTTGATCCGACCATTCGATATTTCGTTTGCTCGGTTTCGCGGCCAGCCTGGACTCGCCCCGATTGCGGGCCAGGCGGGTGTCGACGTCGGCGGCCAGCTCGAGTAGGCAGGTTTCCCCACCGGCATCTTCGTACGGCGTGACCAGCTGCTCGACGTAGGCGGTGTCCGCCGGGTCGCGGAAATCCCAGACGAATGTGAAGATCAGATCGAGCTCACTACGCGCTGACTCTTCGATCACGCGGCGGCGGAATTCGAGGTTCAAGACGTTGAATGGCGCGGTTCCGTAGTCGAATACCTCGATGAGCGGCTCGATCGTGTGGTGATTGTGAAACAGTCTGAAATCGCTCCGGGCGGCGATCTCCCGGCCGACCGTCATCTTTCCGACGGCCGGTGGTCCTACGATCAGCAGCAGCTTCATAATCGTCAACGGTTTCGATGTTCGAACACGAGGTTTTACCGCAGGTTGTAGAGGTCGCGGAGTAGGGCGATTTCGGCGCCGTGGTGGATTAGTTCGCGGTTTTGGTGGAGGACCATGCTGGCTACGGTCCAGCCTTCGGTGGGGGTTGGTTGGGCCAGGGCTTCGTCGCTCAGGTTGGTGATGCCTTCGACCCAGGCGCGGACGAAGGTGTCCAGTTGGTCGAGGGATTCTTTGGCGGTGGCGGGGGGTGGGGTTGCGTCTTGCCAGTCGATGGCTGGGCCGCCGATGAGGACTTGTTGGAGCTCGAAGAGGACGTTGAGGTGGGCGAGGCGCCAGGCGATGGTTGTCACGGGCGCGGGTTCTGGGGGTGGGACGGCGAAGTCCGCGCGGAGGATGCCGGTGGCATCGGGGCGGATCGACCAGGCGCCCGGGCCCGGTTCCCAGAGGTACTCGTCGTCGCTCATCCCCGCGAATCGCGGCCGGAACTGCCGGTTCCAGTGGACGTCGACCTGCTGCGCAATCTCATGGCTCCAGTTCATCGCCCCAACCCTTGCCAATCCCCCGGCCCGACCACAACCCATTTTCACTTGCGTTTCACAGTCGATTCGCCGAGCGTCGGGCTCATGACCGACGACTCGGCCGAGCAGGCCAACCGTGCGGCGCGTCCGATCCGTTTCGCCGGCGACCGGGTGATACGGCCGGCGAGTTCGGCGACCGTCCACGACTTCCTTCGTTTCATCCGCGGCCGAGGACTGCGCTCCGTCCCGGAACCGGTTGCCTTGGGCCCCGATGTCGAGACCCTCGGTTTCCTGCCCGGCGCGAGCGGCGGCGACGCCTGGTACCACCAGCACACGGACGCCGGGCTCGCGTCCGCCGCGCGGCTCCTGCGCCGCCTGCACGACGCGAGCCAGGGCTGGACGCCGCCCGCGGACGCCGTCTGGACCGCACCGCCGATCGCGGGCGACGACCTCGTCTACTGTCACGGCGACCCGAGCCCGTGGAACTTCGTCTGGCACGACAACACCGCCGTCGGCCTGATCGATTGGGACTACCTGCACCCCGGTCCGCGGATCGACGACGTCGCGTACGCGTTGCAGTGGTTCGTCCCGATGCGGTCCGACGAGCACGCGCTCAACTGGCACCACTTCCCCACCGTCCCCGATCGCCGCCGCCGGATCGCGACCTTCCTCGACGCGTACGGCGACCTGCCGGCGTTCGATGTTGTCGACGCGGTGATCGATCGCATGTCTGCGACCTGCGACCTCGTCCAGCAACTCGCGGACGCCGGGCAAGAGCCGCAACGCACGTGGGTCCGGGACGGCGTCCTCGAGCGTGATCGCGCCGAGATCGACTGGGTCCGGCGCAACCGGGCGCACCTCTCCCCCGGCGACTGAGGGCTGAGAGGATCTGGGCATGGTGCGCGCGTGGCTCGATCGCATGGCGGATGGGTGGGCGCCGCCGTCCAAGGACGACCTGCGCGGGGCCTATCGGTACCTGTGGTGGTTGACGCGGTCGCAGGGACGGCGGGTCGCGGCGGGGGCGACGCTCGGGACCGTGTGGATGGTGGGGCTAACGGTGCCGCCGTGGGTGTTGTCGCGGGCGGTGGACGACGGCCTGGTCGGGGATGACTCAGGAGCGCTGGTCCGGTGGGCACTCGTGCTGCTCGGAGTGACGGTGCTGAACGCACTCGTGGGCATCAGCCGGCACCGCACGATGACCAAGATCCGGATGGACGCGTCGTACCGCTCGATCCGGACGACGGTCTGGCACACGTCGCGATTGGGGGCGTCGCTCACGCGCAGGGTGAGTGCCGGCGAGGTGGTGACGGTCGGCATCAGCGACGTCCACGTCGTCGCGCAGGCGCTGACCGTCACCGGCCCAGGTGTCGGGGCAGTGGTTGCGTACGCCGTCGTCGCGGTCGTGCTGTTCACGATCTCGCCGTTGCTGGCGGCCGTAGTCCTGGCAGGTGTGCCGCTGCTGGTGCTGGCCGTCGGTCCGTTCCTCCAGCGCATCGAGCGCACCGGCAGCGACTACCGCGCCCAGCAGTCCCGGCTCACCACCCGGTTGATCGACGTCCTGGCCGGTTTGCGCGTCCTGAACGGGCTCGGCGGGAAGGGGTTCGTCGCCGACCGGTACGAAGAGCAGTCGCAACGACTCGTCCGCCGGGGCTATCGCGTCGCCGGTCCGGCCAGCTGGGTCGGCGCCCTGTCGACGGGGCTGCCGGCGCTGTTCTTGGCCGCGGTGGTCTGGCTGTCGGCGCGGATGGCGGCCACGGGCGCGATCTCGATCGGCGAGGTGGTCGCGGTCTACGGGTACGTCGCCGTCCTGGTCATCCCGGTCGCCAGCTTCATCGAGAGCGGCAGCGACCTCGCCCGCGCCCGAGTCGCCGGTCAACGCATCATCGACTTGCTCAACCTGCCGGCGGTCAGCGAAGCGGGCGAGCCGCTCCCCCACGGCAACGGCCCGCTAATCGACCCGTTTTCCGGCGCCGTCGTCCGCCCCGGGCTGCTCACCGCGCTCGTCAGCGCGCGGCCCGCCGACGCGGCGACGGTCATCGAACGTCTGGGCCGGCTGACCGAGACCGAAGCGACCTGGCAGGGTGTCCGACTGGACAGCGTCGCCCGCGGTGAGCTCCGGAGCAGGTTGGTTGTCGCCGACAACGATGCCGAGGTGTTCGCCGGCACTGTGCGCGAGGTCGTCTCGGGACGCCGTGATCCGGACGACGCCCGGCTCCGGGCCGCCCTGCACGCCGCGGTCGCCGAGGACATCGTCGACGCCCGGCCCGGTGGACTCGATGCGAGGATCGCCGCTGGTGGTAGCGATTTGTCCGGCGGTCAGCGGCAGCGGATCCGGCTCGCGCGGGCCGTCTACGCCGAACCCGACATCCTGCTCGCGATCGACCCGACCTCCGCCGTCGACGCGAACACCGAGGCGACCATGATCGATCGCGTCCGCACCGCGCGCCAGGCGATGACCACGCTGATCGCGACGACGTCACCGCTCGTCCTCGATCGTGCCGACGAGGTCGTCGTCCTCGTCGATGGGAAGGCGGCGCTGGTCGGTACGCATCAGGACCTGCTCGATCGTGACGCCTACTATCGCGAGCTGGTCTCGCGCGTTCAGGCGGACCGATGAGCAGCCAGCTGCCGATCGCGAGCCGGACCGCGGTCCGGACGACGGCGCTTCGCGACTTGGCCGCCGATCGCCGTGCCGTGATCGGGCTCGTCGTGGTCAACGCCCTCGCGGCCGCGGCCGGGCTCGCTGCGCCCTGGCTGCTCGGCCGCATCATCGACACGATCCGGGCCGACTCTGGTGATGTGTTGAGTGCGGTGGACAAGTTGGCGTTGGGTGCGCTGCTGTTCACCGTCGTCCAGACCGGTTTGTCGTGGTGGGCGCTGAAGATCGGCTACCGGTTCGGTGAGCGGACGGCGGCGCGCGTGCGGGAGCGGTTCCTGCAGCGGACGCTGGCGTTGCCGCCGCGGGTGGCCGACCATCTGCCTGCCGGTGATCTGATTGCCCGTGGCAACACGGACACGTCGCTGGTCGCGAGCACGCTTCGCTCCGCTGTTCCAGAGGTGCTCGTCGCACTCGTCCACGCACTGTTCTTAGTGGTCGCAGTCCTGATCTTGGATCTGCGGCTCGGGCTGTGCGGGCTGGTCTGTCTGCTCGGCGTCGCCGCGGCGATCCGCTGGTACCTACGAAGGGCGCGTCCCGCGTATCTGGCGGTCGCGGCGACCGGCGCTGACCTCGCGGACGTCGTCGCGAGCACGGCCAAGGGCGCTCGGACGATCGAGGTCCTCGGCTTGGAGGGACGCCGCAGCGAGCTCACCGAAGCCGCGATCGGGAGCTCGCGCCGGGCGCGGATCGACGCGCTGTGGCTGCGGACCATCCTGTTCCCGTGGTCGGAGATCGCTCTCGCGCTGCCGGTCGTCGGCGTCCTGCTGATCGGCGGCGCGCTCTACGCCAACGACTTGGTCAGCCTCGGCGCGGTCGTCACCGCGACGGTGTATCTGCGTCAGCTCATCGGGCCGCTCGACACGTTGATGCTCTGGATCGAGCAGCTGCAAGGCGCCGGCGCTTCCTACGCTCGTGTCGAGGGCTTGGCCGACATCCCGGCCGACGAGCGGGCGGACGCGCGGACCGATGGCGACCGGATCCGGGTCGACAACGCGCACTTCAGTTACACCGGTGAGCGCGACGTGCTGCGCGGTATCGACCTGGTCGTGCAGCCGGGTGAGCGGCTGGCGATTGTCGGTACGTCGGGCGCCGGTAAGTCGACGCTGGCCCGGCTGCTCGCGGGTCTCGACCGTCCGCAGACTGGGGCGGTGACAATCGGAGGCGCGCCAGTCGCGGACCTGCCACCGGATGAGCTACGTGAACACGTCGTACTGGTCACCCAGGATCAGCACGTCTTCCACGACACACTCCGCGCGAACCTGCTGATCGCTAAGCCGTCGGCGACCGACGAGGACCTGTACGCCGCACTGCGCGCGGTCGGCGCCGACTGGGCCCAGGACGAGCTGGACACCGAGGCGGAGCTGGACGACGCCAGTGCGCAGCAGCTGTCGCTGGCACGCGTCGTCCTGGCCGACCCACACACGCTGATCCTGGACGAGGCAACGGCACTGCTCGATCCCCGGACAGCGCGGCAGACCGAGCAATCGCTGGCCGCCGTACTGCGCGGCCGAACGGTGATCGCGATCGCGCACCGGCTGCAGACAGCTCATGACGCGGACCGGATCGCAGTGATGGAGGCGGGGCAGTTGGTCGAGCTCGGCACCCACGCCGAGCTGGTCGCCGCGGACGGCGTCTACGGGCGGCTCTGGCGGACTTGGCACGGCTGAAAACCAGTTGCTCGCGATTGTTAGGTTCCCTGCATGTCTGAGCTGCTGCCCCGGATGACGCCGGCCGAGTCGGGAATCTCGTCGCGGGCGATCCTCACCTTGCTGGATCAGCTCGCGGAGCAGTCCGTCGAGTGCCACTCGTTGATGATCGTGCACCGCGGGCATGTCGTGGCCGAGGGCTGGTGGACGCCGTACAGCGCCGATCGGCCGCATCTGCTCTACTCGCTGACCAAGTCGTTCACGTCGATCGCGGTCGGGCTCACGATCGAGGACGGGTTGCTGTCGCTGGACGACCGGATCGTCGACGTCCTGCCTGATCACGTACCGGACGACGTCTCCGAGCAGGGACGGCGGCTCACAGTTCATCACCTGTTGTCGATGACGGTCGGGTATCCCGAGGACACTCTGTTGCCGGCGTGGGAGCTGGAGCCGCAGGACCTGGTGAAGGGCTTCCTGCGACTGCCGTTCGCCGCCGACGCGGGGCATGTCTACGACAACACGACCACCTTCATCCTCGCCAGGATGGTCGAGCGGGTCACCGGCCGGAGCCTGCCAGAGCTCTTGGACGAGCGTCTGTTCGGCCCGATGGGGATCGATCACGCCGACTGGGATCACGTGGGCGGCGGGCTCGTGTTCGGTTTCCATGGTCTGCATCTGCGGACCGAGGCGATCGCGGCGTTCGGTGAGTTGCTGCTGCGCGGCGGCCGGTGGGGTGAGCGGCAGCTCGTCCCGCGGGCGTGGATCGAGCTGGCGACCCGCAAACACGCCGACACCGTCCCGCTGCCGAACTGGGCGGTGAATCCTGACTTCATCTGCGGCTACGGCTATCAGATCTGGCGGTCCCGGCAGGGGTTCATGGGCAGCGGCTCCTGGGGACAGACCTGCGCCGTCGTCCCGGAGCACGAGCTGGTGATCGCGATGACCGCGACGCTCGTCCCGGAGACCGTCGTCCCCGGCCTGTTCTGGGACAACCTGCTCGACACGTCACCCACTCCCGAGGACGACGCCCTCCTGGCCGCCCGCCTCCGTGAGCTCTCCCTGCCCGCGCCGTCCGGGACGCCGGGGCGCGCGCTCATGTCCACGATCGACGCCTCCCCCGCAGAGTCGGCCCTTCCCGACGGGACGCCGATCGTCCTGGACCCGACCGACGACGGCTGGCGGCTGAGCATCGGCGCGTTCTCGGTCGACGTCGGCCACTCCGGCTGGCGCGAAAGCGCCGCCTTCGGCCGCCCGATCGTCGCGCGCGGCGCCTGGGAGGGCGACACCTTCACCGCCGACCTCCACCTCATCACCTCCCCGCACCGAGTCCAGGTCACCCTCACCCCCGACACCGCCCACGCGACCTGGAACGTCGTCCCTCTCACCACCGCGGACCTCGAGCGCCACCTGCACCACCCGCTCACCACCCGCCCCACCTACGGCTGACTGGTATTGCTCCGTTGAACTGAGTATTGGTCACGCTCAATTAGCCGCGAATCACCAGTCGTACTGCTCAAAGTGGACAGTAATGGACACTGATGGACAGCGGACTGGTCTGGTGACGCGGGTGGTATGCCGATGAGGATCGGGTCATGACCTCGACAATCCGTTGAGGCCCAAGCACTGGGAGTGACCCGTGAACGTACTTCGCAGGAGTGTCGCGGCCGCCGTCCTCGCCGGCGCCGTGTTCGTGCCCACCTGGGCCGCCGGGACCGCCACCGCAGCGCCGTCCGCAACCACCGGAATCCAGGCGGTGCAGGCCGGCAACGTGGACGTGATCTCCGGCTCGCTCGACATCGCCAAGAAGGTCCTGACGATCGCGTTCGACCAGGCCAAGATCAAGGACAACCGGTCCGGCGTCGTGCGCGGGCTGCGGGAGGCCGCCTGGTTCGAGACCGGCGAGCGCCGCAACGTGCTGGTGATCAAGGCTGATCACAACTTCACCCACCAGGTCCATGGGGTCGTCTCCGACGCCGTTTACAAGTACAAGAACTACCCCGACTTCCGGGTGATCGTCTTCGACTCCGGCACCGTGACGAACCGGGGCGACGGCGGCTACATCAACTGGGCCTATCGCGGCTGGTTCACCGAGAACGGCAAGACCGTCACCTTCCGGCGCCCCTGAGCAGCGACGTCGAGGACCAGGAGATCGAGATGAAGAGACGTACTGTGCTGACCAGCCTCGCCGTCGCGTTCGCTGCCGCCGTACCGCTGACCGGGCAGGCCGCCGCAGCGCCGGCCAGTGAGGGGCCGCTGCCGGTGGTCAGCGTGCACAAGGCCGACGGCATCAACGGGGTCGTGGTGGCCAACGCCATCATCGCGGTGCGCGAGGAGAACCGCGCGATTTTCACCCAGAAGGCCGTGGACAAGGCCTTCGAGAGCGACGGCGGTAACTACAACGTCGTGCTGATGAACCTGTCGCAGAACTACAAGGACCGGCTGAACAACGTCCGGCTCTACGCGACCATCCGCCACGGGCGGGTCACCTACGGCCTGTGGATCGCCGAGCACGGCACGTTCCAGAACCAGGGCGACGGCGGCTACATCAACTGGGCCTACCGCGGCTGGCACACCCGGGACGGGAACACCGTCCACTTCCGCCGCCCGTGAGCGCCACCGATTCCGAAGGCAGGACCGTGACATGAACAAACTCCGTCGTACCGCCACCATCACCGCGGTCGCCGCGGCCATGGCCACCGGCGCCGTCGTCGGCGCCACCCCGGCGACCGCCGCCTGGGACTCCTGCGACCTGCGCGTGAAGGTCGAGGAACTCAAGCGCTGGGACGCCAACAACGAGTTCAACATCATCGTCTGGAAGGGCAAGGTCTTCGAGTCCGCGCGGCTGCACGGCGTCGTCCTCAACGACCACCACACGACGAGGGCCTGCGGCTCGCAAACCACCGAAGAGGACACCTACCACTGGGTCGTGTTCAAGTCCGGTGAGTTCACCCGCAAGGGGGACGGCGGCTTCCGCAACTGGTCCTACTCCGGGAACTGGGAGCGCAAGGGCGACAAGCACGTCATCTTCCGCAATCGCTGACCGAACACCTTTCCGAGCGCATCGAAAGAGGTAAATCAATGACCGTCAAGAAGGCGAGCAGCCGGCTCGCGCGCTGCCTGGGCGTGGCCGCCGCGGCCGGTGGACTACTGACCGCCGGAGCGACCTCGGCCGCCGCGGACGACAGCGTCGTCCTCGATCCCTGTGATCTGAGCAAGACCGTTCGCCACCTGCAGAACTACGGCGACGACCTGTCGAAGAACATCATCGTCTACAACACCGCGCGCCAGCAGCACGCCCACTTCGAGGGGATCGTCAAGGAGGACACGATCAAGGCCTGGGGCTGCAACGTCCAAATCGGGTCGCCGTCCCACTACCGGTACGTCGTGTTCTCCGGGAAGGGCGAGTTCGTACGCAAGGGCGACGGCGGCTTCCGGAACTGGTCGTTCGCCGGTAAGTACCACCGGCCCGACAACGGTCCGAAGGTCACCTTCTTCGCCCGCTGATCGGCTCAGCGGCTGAGCCAGAGCTGTTCGCAGACCTCGGCCAGCGCGACCCGGAGGTAGCGGCGGTAGGTGCCGAACGGCATCCCGACCCTCGCCGCCGCTGCCTCCTGCGAGACGGACCGCTCCAAGAAGGTTGCCTGGAGCACCCGATGGTGCCGGACCCGGCGCGGGTTCTCGTCGAGCCGGGCAACCGCCGCCGTGACCGCCGTCCGGACGGCCTGCTCGTTGCCGTGGAGCCGCACCAGCGGGTTCACGGCAACGGCGTCGTCGTCCAGCCAGTCGCGGAGCAGCTGCTTGACGGCCTCGTCGTGCTCGTCGCGGGACATCGCGAGCGCGTCGGCCTGCTTCGGGCGGTAGTAGATGTGCGGCGCGCCGGTCGGTGACCAGAGCGTCGGGATCGACCGTTCGAGGTGCTGCGACAGGGAGAGCTTGCGCCGGTCGTTGAGGAACAGCACCCATGGCGCGCCCCGCGGGCCCGTGAGCTCGCCGGCCGGGAAGTAGTCGAACGACGCGAGGTCGCCCTCGAAGGCGGCCGGGCTGGGGAACGTGAGGAAGTTCGCGACGAGGCCTTCGTGGTAGCGGAACAGCTGGGTCGCGACGCGGACGCCGTGCAAGTGCGAGGTGCGCGAGTACGAACCGCTCGTCGGCTCCGGGACGCTGAATCGCGCGAAGCCGACCGACTGGCCGGGCTGCAGACCGCCGATCTCCGCGACGTAGGTCATGATCTCGGCCACGAACGGGTCGGCCGCGGTCTCTTCGGCGTTCACCTCCTCGAGCCGGAGCCAGGTCAGGAACGAGATCGGGCGCAGGTCGTCCGCGGCACAGTAGACGTGGAAGGCGTCCGGCCGGCGATCCAGCCAGTACGCCACCAATCCGGCGTACGCCTCGCCCTGGTCGTCGCGAGCCAGCCGCAGGACGTCGTCCCGCAGCTCGGCGGCGTACTCGCGCTCGAAGATGCCGCCGGATCTGAGCGCCTCCGCGACCTCCGCGCCGGCTTCATGGCTGTATCGCGTGAGGTAGAGGAGCTCGGCGACGGCGATCCCGACGGCGTCGCCGGTCTGCGCCTGGGCCCGCTCCCCCAGGCGCAGCCAGAGCCGCGCGTGCAGGTCGGCGTACGTCGCGGGGTCGCGCCAGGCGAAGTCGGCGTCCAGGACCTCGCGTACCAGCTCGTGCGGCAACAGGCCGTGCGGGCCGCGCTCGACCCAGGGCAGGTCCTCGAGCCATTCGAAGGCGGCCACGGCGGCGGTTTCGTCGAGGCCGGTCCGCAGCAGGTCGAGGGTGGTGTGCCGGACGTGACTGCAGACGCGGAGGGCGAACTCGTGTGACGCGGACGGCACCTGGTCGACCAGCTGCGCGAGCAGGGCCTTGATGACGTCGAGGCTCGGCTTCCACCGGTCCTCGTCGAGGGACGCGCCGTCGGTCACAGCCTGGGCGGCCAGGGACAGCGCGAGCGGACTGCCGGCCGAGAATCTGGTCAGCGCGTCGCGCAGGCGCTCGGGGATCTGCCAGTTCTCCAGCAGGGTGGTCGCGTCGGCGGGCGACAGCGGTTCGAGCGGCAGCAGCCGGACGAGACCGCGAAGGCCCGGCTCGATCGTCCACTGCGACTCGGGCCGGTTCCGGCCGGCCAGGACGACGACCGCGTCCTCCGGCAGCTTCGGCAGGAACTCCTCGCGCACCCAGCCCTCGAGCGCCTGGCAATGTTCGAAGGCATCCACCAGGATCACGGGCCGGTCGGCGCTGTGAGCCGCGGCCGCCGCGCGTTCGAAGGCCGCGCTCGACGTCTCGACGTCCTGGCCGTCGATCAGGATGACTTGGCGAACGGCCTTCTCGGCGTGGTCCGCGAACTGGCGCAGCAGCGCGGACTTCCCGATCCCGCCCGGCCCGTGCACGAGCAGCACCCGCGGAGCGTCGGCGTACTCGCTCATCGCCGCGACGAAGACCTGCCGCTGCTCCGCGCGCCCGACGAACTCCCGCAGCCGAAGCTGCCGCATCCGGTCGGCCATCGACCGACGCTGACCCAACGGCGGACGGCTCACGACGTCATGCTAACCACGCGTGACAAGACGGTTGCGGCACACCAGCCGCCACGTTCACGAAACCGCGACGCGACTGAGATCGGCCTGTATCGCGCGGAAACTGTCGGCGGCCCCTGGCGATCTCCTCCCATGCCAAGGACGGCGAGACGCCTGAGGAGACCGCCATCCGGGAGCTCGAGGAGGAGACGACGCTGACCGCGACCATCGACCGGCTCCTCTGGAACGGCACGCACAACAGCCGTCCCGCCCACTACTACCTGGTTACCAACGTCCAAGGCACCCCACGCCTGTCCGGTCCCGAAGCCGCCGCCGACCACCCCGACAACAGCTTCGAACTCCACTGGTCCACGCCCGAAGCCCTCCACACCCACGCCATCTACCCCGCCGACATCCAGTCCCGCCTGACCCACCTCCTCCCGTGAGAAGGTCGGGGCGTGGAGAGTGTTCAGGTCCTGCATCGCACCGGGCAGTGGTGTCCTGGGCGTCGGGTCGACGGCGTCGTCGCGTACGACGTGCGGATCTTGCCGCGGTACCAGGTGCCGGGGCGGCCGTCTGTCGAGCGGTGTTTCCTGCTGCTCGATGAGGGCGTGCAGCTGACGCGGCCGGCGGTATTCGAGGGGCCGGTCGAGGGCTGGTGGTACGTCGACGTCGTCGAGATCGAGGGGTCGGGCGACGGTTACGTCGTCCATGATCTGTACGCCGACTTCCTCGTGCCGCCCGGGGGTGAGCGGTACCACGTGCTCGACCTGGACGAGTTGGGTCAGGCGCTGCGCGCGGGCCGGATCACGGCGGAGCAGTGTGCGACGGCGCTGGAGCGGGCGCAGCGGTTCGCCGAGCGGCATTTGCGGGCGGAGGGGACGGTCGAACCGCCGGGGGAATTTCCGCCGGCAGGGGTCTCGGCTTTTGACGGGTTGGGTTGCCTTTTCGAGGGAGAGGTTGGGGATGCAGTTCTTCGTTTCGGTGATCGATGATCGGACGGGGTCGGCGACGGCTGCGGAGATGGCGGCTATTGATGCGTTCAACGAGCGCGTGATGGCGGCCGGGAGCTGGGTGTTCGCGGGTGGGCTGGCGGCGCCGGGGGCGGCGACGGTGGTGGACGGGCGTGGGGCGGAGCCGTTGTTCACGGATGGGCCGTTCGTGGAGACGAAGGAGTATCTGGCCGGGTTCTGGATTTTCGAGGCGCCCGATCTGGAGGCGGCGTTGCGGCTGGCGGCCGAGGGGTCGAAGCACTGCAACCGGCGGGTCGAGGTGCGGGCGTTCCTGTGAGTGACGTTGCGGAGGCGATCGGCGCGGCGCATCGCGGTGAGTGGGCGCGGGTGGTCGCGTCGCTGGCCAAGCGGTTCGGCGATCTGGACGTCGCCGAGGAGGCCGCGGCCGAGGCCTTCGCGACGGCGGTGGCGCGGTGGCCGGAGGACGGCGTCCCGCCGAACCCGGGCGCCTGGCTGACCACCACCGCGAACCGGAAGGCGATCGACCGGCTGCGCCGCGAGAGCAAACGCGATGCCAAACATCGCGAGGCCCAGCAGACGTACGCCGAACCGCCCGAGCCGCTCGGAATCATCGACGACGAGCGGCTGCGGCTGATCTTCACCTGCTGCCACCCGGCGCTCGCGCTGGAGACGCGGGTCGCGCTCACGCTGCGGATGATCGGCGGACTGACCGTGCCCGAGATCGCCCGCGCGTTCCTGGTCCAGGAGACGACGATGGGCCAGCGGATTTCCCGGGCGAAGGCGAAGATCAAGACCGCGCGCATTCCGTACCGGGTGCCGGACGCCGCCGACCTGCCGGAGCGGGTGTCCGGCGTCCTCGCCGTATTGTTCCTGGTTTTCAACGAGGGCTATCTCGCGACCGGCCCCGGCACCGATCCGGTCCGCCTCGAGCTAACCGGCGAGGCGATCCGGCTCACCCGGCTGATCCACGCGCTGCTGCCGGACGACGGCGAGGTCGCCGGGCTGCTCGCGTTGATGCTGCTGACCGAGGCCCGGCGGACGGCGCGGGTGTCGGCGTCCGGCGTCCTGATCCCGCTCGGCGAGCAGGACCGGACGGCGTGGGACGCGGAGCTGATCGCCGAGGGGCACGCGCTGGTTCGCGCGCGGCTGGCGACCGGCGTCGCGCCCGGCCGTTATCAGCTTCTCGCCGCGGTGAACGCCGTCCACACCTCGGCGCGCAAGGTCGAGGAGACGGACTGGTCGCAGGTCGTGGCCCTGTACAACCAACTCGTCCGCCTCGACCCGTCGCCGATCGTCGTCCTGAACCGTGCGATCGCCGTCGCCGAGCTGGACGGCCCGGAGGTCGCGCTCACCGCGGTCGACCAGCTCGCCGGGAGCCTCGGCGGGTACCACGCGTACCACGTGACGCGGGCGGATCTGCTCCGCCGGCTGGGCCGGGCCGAAGAATCTCGCGCGGCCTACGACAAAGCCCTGGAATTGACCGGGAACACGGCGGAAATCGCCTATCTGACCCGTCGGCGGGACGAATTGGACGCCGAAAACTAAACCGGTCTACTGCAGAATGGCGGGCAGAAGGCTCCCCCTCGTTCCGACCTTCGCCGGCTGCCGTTCGGCGCGCGTTCACCCTCGACCTCCGGCGCCCCGGCCCGGGTTCACCGAAGGCATACCCTTGCCCGGCCCCTCGTGACGTGGCGTGCCCTTGTCGTCATCCTGGGTCACCTCAACGATTCAGTGCACCGGAGCCTCCGAGGCAGGCTCCACCGAAGAATCGGATGTGACCCGATGCGCTTCCCGCCCCGCCCCCGTAAGTCCTTCGCCGGCGCCGTCCTCGCTCTCGGACTCGGCGCCGCCGCCCTGGCGCCGATGCAGACCGCGACCAGCGCGCCCGTCCCCGCCCCGGCCGACGGCGTGTACGACGTCCTCGGCAAGACCTGGGGCGTGACCGCGACCCAGGCCAAGGTCCGCCTGGACGGCGAGCACGCCAAGGCGAACGCCTTCGAGTCGGCCAAGAAGGAGTCGGCCAACCTGGACGGCGCGTTCTTCGACGCGAAGCGCCAGCTGGTCGTCAACGTGCACTCGGCCAAGGCCGCCGAGGTCGCTCGCGAGCACGGTCTGAGCCCCCGGACCGTCGCGCGCGGTGAGAAGGCCCTGGCCAAGCTGCAGCAGCAGGTCCAGGCCCTGGCCGACAAGTCCGGCTCGCTGCAGGTGCAGTCGATCGGCGCCGACCTGCCGACCGACCGCCTGCAGGTCGTGCTCCAGCCCGGCAAGCAGTCCGCCAAGACCGCGGCGCTGGTCAAGCAGCTGAAGGCGCTGCCCGGTGTCGACGTCAGCACCAACACCACCACGCTGACCATGACTGCCGACGTCATCGGCGGCCAGATCATGGACCTGGTCCCGGGGACGAACTGCTCGCTCGGCTTCTCCGGCACCCGCAGCGGAAACAACGTGATGCTGAGCGCCGGCCACTGCGTCGAGGGCAACCCGATGGTGCAGAACCGCTCCGGCGTCCGGCTCGGCGTCGGTATCGCGAGCCGCTTCCGCACCGGCTCGCCGAGTGTCGACATGGGCCTGATGGACATCGACTCCAACAACGTCGGCCGCGGCTACATCGACAACCGCAACGGCCAGACCACCCGTGTGACGGGCTCTTCGAAGGCCCCGGTCGGGACGACGATCTGCAAGGCCGGTAACACCACCGGCTGGACCTGCGGCTCGATCACGCAGTACAACCTCACCGTCAACTACGGCGGCGCGGGCGGCAGCGTCACCCGCACCAGCGGCCTGGCCCGCTCGACCGTCTGCACCGAAGGCGGCGACTCCGGCGGCGCCTACATCTCCGGCACCATCGCCCAGGGCATGACCTCGGGCGGCCCGAACGACGGCCACGACTGCGGCTTCAACCAGGGCGGCAACGCCACCGGCTCCTACTCCTTCTACCAGCCCGTCGTCGACGCCGCGAGCTACTACGGCGTCACCCTCACGCTCGGCTGACCCCTCCCCCGCGCGGCCCTCTCACCACTCGGTGAGAGGGCCGTCGCGTTGTCAGGAGATCGTGCCGAGCCAGTCGCCGGGCAGCGGCTCTAGGTTGAGGGCGACGAAGATCAGCTCGTCGACCTCCGGCCGGAGCGGGTCGAACAGAACCAGGACCGCTGCTCCGGCGGCGACCGGCGTCCGCCCCTGGAGCGTGCGGATCACCCACCGATCGACGCCGCCTCGATCGGTGAACTTGACGACGATCTTCGCGCCGACGACGGAGCGCTGGCCGACGTCGTTCGAGGCGGTCTGAACGGTGACATCGGTGACGACGCCTTCGACCTTGGCGCCCTCGGCGAGCAGCCGGGCGCGGTCGGCGAGCTGCTGCCGTAAGCGGCGGTTGTGCCTGACGGCGAAGACGATCGAGGCGATCGCAGCCAGCGCGAAGAGGGCCGGCAGCCAGCTGGTCGCGTGGTACATGACCCAGCCGAACGCACTCCACGGCTTGTCGTGCTGGAACACCGGGTCGACCTTCGTACCGACCGCGAGCGGCTCGACCCAGCCCAGGGTGCTCAGCACGACGCCAACAGCCACCGCGCTCAGCGCGACCGGCAGCTGGACGACGGGCTGCTTCACGCCGCCGCGGTACTCGCCGATCAGATAGCGGGTCAGCCCGGCGGTCAGCATCAGCCCAAAGGTCCCGACGACGAACCAGATACCCATCGCGGCCGGACCCCAGAGCCCGGAGTCGATCTCGTTGTCGGCGAAGATGCTGTCGGTCGCGCTACTGCGCAGCATGCCGACCATCGCGCCGATGCCCAGACCGAGCGCTACAGCGGCGACCGTCTGACCGACGCCGGCAACGATTGCACCGATCAAGAACTTCGGCTTCCCGGCCCGTTGCAGCCGCCGCGTACGGCGTGCTTGTACCGGATCAACTGTGCTCATGGCTCCCCCTCGGACCCCAGCCCCGAGCCCGCAGCCTACCCCGCCGGCAGTCCTGTCACGGCCTGCCGCGGTCAGCTGTCTTGGAGGCATGAAACCAAGAATTCTGCGGATCGGCGCCGCCCTCCTGACGCTGGTCCTCGCATCCACCGCACTTGCCGCGCCGCAGGCGCTGGCCGGCCCGGCGTACACCTGGCAGTGGCGCGAACACACCCTGCAGATCGACCACGCACCGGGAACCGGATCTTCCTGGGCCTGGGTCCACAACGGCGGCCGGGCCGATCTGCGGGTCGCGGCGTACGACTTCGACCGGCAGATCCAGTCGCCCCACACGATCAAGCCGGGAGCGTCCTGGCAGCGGACGTTCGACACCAAAGCCATGCGCCTGCAGATCTGCGAGGCCACCGGGCAGAAGCGCTGCCGCAACGCGATCTACCCCAACGTCGCCCACTCACCGCACAACTACAGCTGGGAATTCGGTACCTGGGGGCTGCAGATCGACAACGATCCCGACATCGGGACTGCCTGGTTCTCCGCCAGAAACCGCTCCGAGCAGCCGCTCCGAGTCTTCCTCGATCTCACCAAAGGCAGCAAAGAGTCGATCATCCCGTCCGGCCGAAACACCTCGGGCGAGCTCAGCGCGCGCGTCGAGAACTTCAAGATGTGCAACCACCACACCAACACCTGCCTGGACTCCCTCATGCCAGTAGGCCCCTAACTCTCCGCCCGCCTCCCCCTCACCCCCAGGGGGAGGCCCAACTCCGGCCCCGGCGCGGGCCCGTTGGAGGCGTACTCCGCGACCCGCGTGCAGAACGGGTGGAACCACCAGGCGTACGCCGCGCAGACCTCATGCACGACCCGCGTGACGCACAGGTGGAACTACCAGGCGTACGCCGCGCAGACCTCTTACACGACCCGCGTGACGCACAGGTGGAACTACCAGGCGTACGTCGCCTGGTTCACCGACCTCATGCATGACGCGGGAGACGCTGCACGGACACCATCGTCACGACGATCGCGCCCGCGTGGGCGCACAACACGGTCGGCGGCATCATCCACGTCTCGTATCGCGGTGAGTTCCGGCGCCGCCTCGCATGGGCCGAGTTTCGAACCCCGTCCGGACAGCTCGACCAGGCCGAGGGCTCTACGAGTCCGAGACCGCGGCTCGGCTCTTCGGCGAGTTTCTGAACGGCCTCAACTGGGAGCGCTACCTCCGGGCTGGGGGGCTAGTTCTGGGGGTCGGTGGTTGGGTCGGGGGTGGTTGTGGCTTGGGCTAGCTGGACTCGGAGGTCGGCGGCGGTTTGTTCGGCGGCCTGTTGGGCTGTGGTGGCGGCGGTGATGCGGTCGGTGGCGGCTTGGCGGAGGTCGGCCAGCTGGGCTTGGTGGTCGGTGCGGAGCTGCTCGCGGTCGGCGCGGTGGTCAGCGCGGAGAGAGTCGAGGGCCGCGCTGTGTTGGGTGTGGAGGTTGCGGAGCTCGGAGCGGAGGTCCTCGGCAGTCTTGAGGGCTGCCTGACGCTCGGAGTCCGCAGTGGCTTTAGCGGTCTGGGCGGCTCGCGCAGCGGCTCGGATCTCGTCGAGCTGGGTCTGGTTGGCGGCTTGGACGGCGGCCAGGCGCGTGTCGGCTTCCGCACGGAGCTGCTGGAGCTCTGCAGCAGCCGTCTGCTGGGCGGTTGCCAGCTCTTGACGCGCCTCAGCCAGCTCACTGGCGGCCACCTCGCGCGCGGCGGCGGCCTCCTGACGGGCCTCCTCGGCTGCGGCCAGCGCGGTGGCAGTCTCACGATTCGCGGTGACGAGCAGCTCGAAGGCCTCCTGAGCTGCGGCGTCCGCCTCGTCTCGAGCGTCTTCGGACTCCGCGGCCTGCTGCTCAGCCTGCCGGCGGCGGTGCTCCTCCTCACCACGCAGGCGCTCGGACTCGGCCAGCTGCGCGCGCGACGACGCCTGGAGCTGCTCGACCTCGGCCGCTACAGCTTCGGCCGAGCCGTACGCCCGGACCGCTTCGGTGATCCCGGTGAGGAACTCCTGCAGCTGGTCGAGCCGACGCGGCAACTCGAGCATCTGATTCTCGAGGGTGGCCCGGGCGGTCGTCACCGGCCCAGTCACCGCCGGCTGCGCATTCACCACGCCAGCTGCGTCACTCGGACGCTTCTGGACAGCCTTCTTCGCCGCCCAGGCCGTCGCCTTGTTATGGACGACCGGCTTCCCGTCGACTCCAGGCCCTTCGATCCCGCAGTACTTCGGCGGCCGGCCGGTCGCTCCGGCGTCCGTCTGTTTCGGGTTCGGGCAGTTCACTCCCGGGAACTCGCACAGGCCCACGCGCGCCTGTGCGGTCTGCTCAATCTCCGCCGTCGTCATGTCCTCACCCTACCACGTTTCGTCACTTCCGTTTCGTATTTCGTTAGTTTAGTTACGTCAAACTAAACTGAACTATCTCTACTAAATCATAATGACTGAGAGCGCATAATCCCCGTTATGCGCTAAGATCTCTCCTGTGGACGACGAGCTGGCGAAGCGCTTTCAAGGAGCTGTAGTCGAGCAGCCAAAACCTGATGGGGTGACGGAAGCCGCTGTACGCCGCTCACTGGGGGCCCGTAAACCGATCGGTGCCGGCCATTCGGCCGAGACTGTGGACCGGCTTGATCTGCTAACCGGAGTACTTACTCCGGAGTTGACCGCTCTGACCGTCCTCTGGCTGGGCGGGAGTCGTCGCGCTAGCCCGCAGACGCGGATCGCGTACGCCGACGACCTGCTGCTCTGGGCCGAGTGGGCCCGCCGCGAGCTGGGCCGGGATCGCTTCGCGCTCGACCTGCACCGCGGTGAGATCACCATGTGGCTGTCGCAGCAGCAAGATGCCGGCGCGTCCGAGTCGTCGATCGCCCGCCGGCTCTCGACCCTGTCCAGCCTCTACCGGTACGCCGCCAGTTGGGGCCTTCCCGTCCTCTCCCCCATCTCCGACGACGACCATCGGCCCAAGTTCCGTCGCGGCCGCCGTGCGACGTCCGCCCGGGTCCTGCAGGCGGACGACGTCACCGCGTTGCTCGCGGCGGCGACCGACGTCCGCGATGCGCTGGTCGTCGGCTTGCTCTTCACCGGCGCTCTGCGTGTCTCAGAGCTGTGCGCGATCGACGACAGCGATCGGCACGACGAGGGTCGGCGTACCTGGCTGGTCGTCACCCGCAAGGGCGGTGAGTCGGTCCGCGTCCCCCTCGAGACCACCGTCGCCGAGCTTCTCGACCTGTACGTCGCCGTCCGCCCGCCCTGGGCAGACACCGGCCCGGCCCCGCTCATCGCCGACACTAACGGCCACCGCCTCGATCGGCACGACGTCACCCGTCTACTCCGCCGGCTGGCGAAGTCCGCTGGTATCCCCCGCCCGGAGAAGGTCACCCCGCACTCCCTGCGCGCCACCGCGATCACCGACCAGAAACGCCGCGGCCTGAACGCCGAAGACATCCAGGAGCTCTCCGGTCACGCCGACGTCCGGACCGTCATGATCTACATCGACGACGACGGCCGCTCCGAACGCGTCACCGCCATCACCGACGACCTCGGCCGCGTCATGCGCGCCGTCCCCCGCCACCTTCGCCGCACAACCTGACCCCGCCAGACGCGTCACCCCAGCCCGACCGTCGCGCAGGAGGCGCGAAGATACACTTGCGTGTATATACAGCTAGCTGTATGTTCTGGGCCATGGTCAATGACGTGCAGCAGCGGCTGACGGTGATCTCCGAGCCGAACCGGTTCCGGATCGTCGAGTCGCTCAGGGACGGTCCCCGGTCGGTCGGCAGTATCGTCGCCGAACTCGAGCTGGGGCAGCCCCAGGTGTCACGCCATCTGCGGCTCCTCGCCGAGGTCGGCGTGGTCGACGCGACGAAACATGCGCAGCAGCGGATCTACCGGCTGCGCCCGGAATCGATGCGCGATCTGAACGACTGGACGCAGCGCTTCGCGGGCCTCTGGGCCGAGCGGATGGAGCGTCTCGACTCCTTCCTGAACGAAACGAAGAGTGAGGACCCAGAACATGCCTGACGACGGGGTCGTGATCGATAGCTCACGCAATACCGTTCGGATCACTCGTCGTTACGGCGCGGGCGTGGACCGGGTGTGGTGGGCCTGGACCGATGCCGCAGCGATCACGCAGTGGTGGGGCCCGGCGGGCTGGGCGACGACCGTTCACGAGATGGACGTCCGTCCGGGCGGCCGCTGGCGTTTCGAGCTCGCGCCGCAGGACAGGTCGGCCGAAACCGTGCGTGGTATCGCGACCTATGGCCGCGTCGTTCCAGGGACCGAACTGACCTATGACGACACGTTTGCCAACGAGGAGTGGCAGGCCGACGGGACCGGCACCTTTCCGACCTCGGTCGTCTTCACTCCGTCCGGCACCGGCACCCGTGTCGAGGTGGAGATCAGCTTCCCCGATCACCGGGCACTGCAGCGAGCGGTCGAACTGCAGATGGTCGAGGGGTATTCCCAGTCCTTCGACCGGCTCAGCGACCTGTTACGAACAAACCAGGAGGACCCGACCTTGTTGACCATCGATTCCGCTGACGGCACCACGATCGCCTACGAGAAGGTCGGCTCCGGCCCAGCCATCATCGTGGTCAGTAACGTCGCCGAGGACCACACTGCCGTCAGCGGCCTGGTCAAGGCGCTCGCCGACCACTTCACCGTGATCAGCTTCGACCGGCGTGGACGTGGCGCCAGCGGTGATCCGCAGCCCTACGACCCGGCCCGCGAGATCGAGGACATCGCCGCCCTGATCGACATCGCCGGCGGATCCGCCGCCCTGACCAGCGGTTCTGGCGGCTGCGCGATCATCCTTGACGCAGCAGATGCACTGGGCGACAAGGTGACCGGGCTCTACCTCTACGATCCGCCGTTCCTCGTCGACGACGCCCGGCCACCGGTCCCCGCCGACTACGTCGAGCACGTAGCAGAGCTGGTCGCGGCCGGCCGGCGCAGCGACGCCGTTGAGTACATGATGACCGAAGTTATCGGCGTCCCCGCCGAGTACATCGAGCCGATGAAACAGGACCCTTCCTGGAACGACATGACCCGCTACGCCCACACTTTCGTCTACGAGGGCAAGAACCTGCACGGACTGATGGACGGCAAACCCCTCCCCACCGACCGCTGGTCCATCACCGCACCGATCGCGGTCGCCATCGGCAGCAACAGCGAACCCCACTTCCACACCGGCGCCGAAGCCCTGGCCGCACTCCTGCCCAACGTCACAGTCCTCAACCTCCCCGACCAGGGCCACGGCGCCTTCTGGGCAGCCCCCCAAGAGGTCTCGGACCAGATCCGCAGGTTCCTACTAACTCAGTAGCCGAGGCCGCACCTCCACCGCCCACCAACTCTCATTCGGGGCTCCTCAGCCGGCGCAGTTGAGCGGGGCTGAGTCGCGAGCAATGAGGTTGGTGGGTGACGGGCGTCCGCCGTACGACCTGGGTTACAGGGGGCGGGAGTAGATGAGGAAGCCGTGGTGGCTGGCGAGCTGGTCGTACAGGTGTCTGGCGGTCTGGTTGGACTCGTGGGTTGCCCAGTAGAGGCGGTCGCAGCCGTGGGTGGTTGCCCAGGTGGCTACTGCGGTGATGAGGGCTCGGGCGGCGCCTTGGCCGCGGGCTTCGGGGGCGGTGAAGAGGTCTTGTAGGTAGCAGGCGTCGCCGGAGGTTGTGCTGGGGTGGGTGAGGAAGTGGGCGATGCCGATCAGGTGGTTGTCGAGGCGGGCGCCTAGGGCGTGGAGTTCGCCGGAGTGGAAGCGCGGCCAGGTTCGGTCGTAGAAGCCGGTCGGCATGGTTGGTCGGCCGTAGAACTCGCTGTAGCCGGCGAACAGGCGCTCCCAGTCGTCGCGGTCGGTCGGCTGCAGCGGGCCCAGGGTCAGCATGTTGGCCAGCTTGTCACGTGGGTCGGGCGTCGGTTCGGCGGCCGTAGTGGGCCAGACAGTGCCAGAGGTGTTTCAGGTCCTGGGCGGACTGGCTGGTGGAAGTGAGGGTGGTGGGTGTTAGTAGTGGGCCGAGGGACTTGGCGAGGTTGGCGATGTGGGGGCCCCGGAAGGTGGGGTCGATTGCTTCGGGGCGGACTTCGAAGCCCGGGTGGTACTCGACCGGGCAACCGAGGCGGGCGGCAGCGTGGGCGACTGGGGTGTTGGCGAAGGACGGGTCGAGGACGACGGCATCGACGTCCGCGGTGAAGCGGACGGGGCCGTGGACGTGGGCTTCGACGTAGTCGTCGAGATCGTCGTTTGCTGTCTTGTCGGCGAGGTGGCACAAGTGCGGCAGGAGGGATTGGTCGCCGAGGTCGGTGGGCTCGTAGACGGAGTCGGGGAAGCAGAAGGTGGCTCGGTCGACTGTGGCTGGGCGCAGCCGGAGGTAGGAGGAGCCGAAGCGGATCGCGCCGCCGTAGGGGCTGGCGTGGCGGTTCCAGGCGCCGTACACGGGACGGCTTGTGGCGGGGGCGTCGTCGTACCGGCCGGCGAAGAGGCGGCTCTCCCAGCGCCAGCGGTCTCCGCCGGGGTGTGCGGTACGGCCGCCGTTGGAGGTGCCGGTGCTGAACTGGGAGCGGTAGATACCGTCGGCGGCCATCGAGTCGATCACGGTGCCGTCGCCGTAGGGCCAGTTCGGGTGGAACTGCAGGGTGATTGCCGGGGGCATCTAGTTGCGGTGGGCGAGGAGGCGGACGAGGCCGATCAGGTTTCCTTGGTCGGCTTCGAGCATGGTGGCGTCGGGTGCGTAGCCACGGCCGATCAGGTCGCAGGCCTTGAGCCAGGACAGCCAGTCGTCCCAGCCGCCGGGGACCAGGTCGGCGGTGTCGATGGTGACCAGGCCGGTGCGTTCCCAGAGGTTGCGCCACCAGTCGGCTGCGAGCCAGGTGAACATGTCCGGCGTCCAGTGCGCGGCGAGGTACGGCGGGAGGCCAGTGCCGAAGTCGTTGACGAGGCCTGGGGTGACGACGCCGAGGGCACCGCCGGGTTTGAGGTAGTTGAGGAGGTACGCGAGGTAGCGGCCCTCGGTGCCGAAGTAGTGGTAGGAGCCGACGCTGACGACGGCGTCGAAGAAGCCGTGGGCGAACAGGAGCTCGGTGGCTTCGGTACGCAGGGGGTGGACGCGGTCGGCGAGCTCCCAGTCGCGGATCCGCGCCCAGTTCTCGGTGGGGTCGATCCACAGGTCGGCCGCCCAGACCTCGACGTCGTACTCGCGGGCCAGGAAGATGGACGTCGCCGCCCGGCCACAGCCGAGGTCGAGCACCCGCATCCCGGGCCGCAACGTCATCACCTGCATCAGCGCCTCGACGCACCACAGCGGATGCGGGCCCATCGCGTTGTCGATGATCCAGAGCGGCTCGTAGCCGGAGCTGCGGGGGTAGCGCTCACGGGTGAGCGCTGCGCGGAGTTCTTCATCGGGAGCTGGAGGCATCTGTTAGAAGGTCGCAGTACGCCGTTGCCGTCGCAACAGAATTTCGGCCTCCGGTTCTGGTCCACTGCCGAGGCCTGATCGGGCAAGGCTCGGCACGGCGGTGGCTTTGGGAGCGGGAACTCCGGCAGGGTGGGGAGGGTGGAGATGAGAAGAAGGCTGGCGGCGGGACTTTCGGTGGCTCTGGTCGGTTCGGCGGTCGGGGCGGTGCCGGCGGCTGCCGAGGTCGGTCCGGTGAAGGTGACGTTGAGTAAGACGAGTGTCGCGGTGTCGTCGCTCAACACGGTGCCGGTGACTGTGACGGTCGAGGGGTCTTACGAGGACTTGTCGTTCGACAAGTCGCTCTTCGTCCAGTTCAAGCGGATCAGCGGAAGTGGGCCGGCGAACGAGTTCTCGTCGATGCCGCTCCAGCTTGTTGATGGTGACGGGACTCCGGGGCTTTGGCGCGGTACGGCGTACGTTCCGTCGACGCTGAACGGGACGGTCGAGCCGGCCGCGGTCGACGGGCTGGAGTTCGTCGAGGGGAAGCCGGCGTCCAGCCCGGTCCCGGTCGCGAATCCGCCGGCGCTGGTGGTGAACGGGGTCCATGTCCCGAAGTTCACCTCGGTCCTGACGCCGAGCGTGGTGCCGTACGACAAGCCGTGGTCGGTGCGGTACACCGTCGTCGACTCGCAGACGGGCAAGCCGTACGGGACGCGGTTGAAGTTGTGGTTCGGGATCGAGGAGCGATGCCTCGAGGCGAACGAGCACGAGGAAGTGCTGAGCGACACCAACGGCAACTTCACCCGGTCGTTCGCCGCGAACCCTAACGGCGACTGGACGAGCTGTATGAAGCTGCCGGGGAAGCCAGGCGGGATCGCGCGGCTCGTCACGCGGGTCAAGCGGCCGGCCGCGATCTCGGCCGCGCCCTCGAAGACCAGCGCGCCGGTCGGCACGATCGTCCCGGTGAACGGCGCCGTCGTCCGCGGCAACTACTGCCAGGTCGCTCTGCAGCGCCTCTACGGCGCGACCGCCTGGCGCACCGTCAGCACCACCAAGGTCCGGATCAGCGACCGCTTCACCCTGAACGCGCAACCGGCGTACAAGGGCAACATCAGCTACCGCGCCTACCTGCCGCCGTGCGGTGACAAGGTCGCCGGCAGCACCAAGCCCTTCGTCATCCGCGGTACCTGATCAGCCTCGGCGGTAGCGAGTCATCGCGCGCAGCAGCAGCTGATTGACCGGACCGGGGAGGGGCCGCTCCCACTCCCCCACGGTCTGGATCAGCTCACCACCGGTCCCGAGCTTCCAGCGGAGCAGACCGAAGGCGGGGTCCGCTGGGTCGAGGCAGCCGCTGACGCCGCGCATGTCGTAGCGCTCGGCGCCGAGCTGGTGAGCGTCCGACATCATCCGCCACTGCAGAATGTGACTCGGACGGACGTCGCGGCGGTGGCTGGCCGATCCGCCGGACTGGTACCAGACTCGGCGTCCGACCACGTTCATCGTGTGCGCGGCGAGCAGCTCGTCCCGATACGTCGACAGGTAGAGCCGCATCCGGCCCTGGAGCTCGGCGTTCAGGACGCGGTACTGGCGTTCGTAGTACGCGAGGGACCGGCCGAGGCGGAAGCCGTTGCGCCGCTCCGTTGCCTGCAGCAACTGGAAGAAGGCGGGCAGGTCGGTCTCGGTGCCGATCCGGATCCGGACGCCGGACTTCTCCCCCTTCTGGATGTTGCGCCGCCACTCCTTGCTCAGCCCCGACCACAGCTCGGCCTCGGTCCGCCCGGCGAGCGGCACCTGGAACTGGTACCGCGGCTGCGCGTCCCCGCCTGTCCCGTCCTCGCCGCCGCGGGACCACCCGAGCGACCGCAGCCGTTCGACCACTGCCGACCCGACCGGCTCCACGACGTCCGGGAGGACGTCGTCCACCTGGCGGCCCGGCGCCCCGGCCGACTTGAGTGTCGCCGCCTGCCAGCGCCGCAGCGCTGGTGGCGGACCGAGCCGGACGGCGAACACCTGTCGCCGGTCGAGGTACTCGAGCAGCGGGTCGAGCCACCGCTCCAGCCGTGGGTCGGCCCAGTCGATATCCGGGCCCTCCGGCAGGTAGGCATACCACCGCGAAACCCCCGGCAACCGGCGCAGCAACACCAGCGTGGTGCCGACGACGGTGCCGTCCGGCTCGCGCCACGCGAGTAACTCCGACGTCCATTCGGCTTTCACCGCGGCCCACGCGGCGACCTGTAGATAACTGCGCCCGCCGTGCAGATCCGCCAGCGCCTGGTATTCCCCCGGAGCAATTGCTCCGATTGTCAGCACACTCGCTCTGGTCGCGACCTCACTCATCGTGTTCCCTCCTCAGCAGCACAACCGCCTCACTACTGAAGAGCGCCTGAACCCACCGAAAAGTCACACCACAGTGTGGATCCGGCGGGCCGGCCGGTCGGCGGGCGCGGGGAAACGGCACCCGGCCAGGCAACAAAAAATCCACCCGGAAAGGGTGGACTGGAGTTTATTGGTGATTTATCCTGGCGGGATGCCGGAAATAGAAATGAATGCGCTATTACCTACAAACTTAGCATCGGGAATTGCGGAGGTCAAGTCGATGGAATTGCGGCGGGTCGGATTCGGGGCGAAGCGGCTGGGCGGCGGCAGCGGGGAGCTGACGGTCGCGGACGGCGCGGCGCTGGTGCGGCTGGCGGTGGAGCTGGGGGTGAACCATGTGGACACCGCGTTGTTCTACCCGTCGTTCGCGCGGGCGGGCGAGGTGTGGGAGTTCGAGGTGCTCGGGTGGGCGAACGAGGCGGTGCGGGCCGGGGTCGGGTCGGCGGAGGTGCTGGTCGCGACGAAGGTCGGGCCGACGCCCGAGGGGATGGCGCGGCCGGACCAGTTGGCGGCGTACGTCGAGGAGAATCTGCGGACGCTCGGTCGGGACACCCTCGATCTGGTGTATTTGCGGCAGGCCGGGCTGACGTCGGTCGCGGAGCATTTCGGAGTGCTGGCCGAGCTGCGCGACAAGGGGCTGATTCGACAGCTCGGGTTGTCGAACATCCGCAACGAGCATCTGGCGCAGGCGCAGGAGATCGCGCCGGTCGCCGCCGTCCAGAATCGGTACGGCGTCGGCTACGGCCGGGTCAACGACGAGCTGCTGCGGGTCTGTGGTGAGCAGGGCATCGCGTTCGTGCCGTACTTCGCGCTGACCGGCGCGTCGCGGGAGGCCGGCGGGCTGAGCGCGGACGACGTCGTCCAGCAGATCGCCGATGCGCATGGCGCGACCGCCGCGCAGGTCCGGCTCGCTTGGGCGTTGGCGCAGGGCGAGCACGTGCTGGTGATCCCGGGGACGGGTAACCCGCGGCATCTGGAGCAGAATCTCGCCGCCGCCGATGTCCGGCTCACGGCGGCCGAGCTCGAAACTCTGAGCGCGATCCCCTCCGACTGAGCGATGATCGGTGCGCCCGGCCCCGGGCGCACCGGTTGGAGGTCTCGTGCTGCAAGCAGTTCTGTTCGATCTCGACGGGACGCTCGTCGAGCAGCAGCAGGCCGCCGCCCGCGCTGCCGTCGAGTGGGCCGCCGAACACGGCGACACCGGGCCGGACGTCGCCGTCCGCTGGGCGCGGATCTCCGAACATCACTACGGCCGGTACCAGCTTCGCGAGCTCACCTTCGCTCAGCAGCGCCGGGCGCGCGTCCGCGAGTTCCTGAACCGGCCTGACGTCTCGGACGCGGCGGCCGACGAGCTGTTCGAGGGGTATGTCTGGCGGTACGAGGCCGGGTGGAGTCTGTACGACGACGCCGTGCCGACCCTGCGCCGGGTCCGGGCCGCGGGGCTGCGCGCGATCGTCTTCACCAACGGGAACACCGCGCACCAGACCTACAAACTCGGGCGCTTCGGTCTCCTCGACGAGCTCGACGACTTCATCTCCGCCGAGCAGTTCCCGGCCGGCAAGCCCGACCCGCGCGCCTTTCAGCAGGCGCTCACCCAGGCCGGGCTGCGGGCGGACGAGGCGCTGATGGTCGGTGACTCGCTCGAGAACGACGTCCGCGGCGCGGAGGCCGTCGGGCTGCCGGCCGTCCTGCTCGACCGCCTCGGCCACCACCCCCAACTCCCCCACATCACCACCCTGACTGCTCTCACCTGGTGAGGGTGGTCAGGTGCGGAGGCGGAGGTGCAGGGTGGGGGTATCGCCGTCGTCGAGGTTCTCCGCTCGGCGGACAGCGGCTTTGAGCGGGACGATGTAGGCGCCATCCTTCGGAAACAGGGAGGTTTCCCAGGTGGTGTCGTTGATCTGGGCGGTGACGGGGATCATGCCCCAGCCGTAGCTGACGAGGGGTGACTCGGCTTCGAGGTAGGCGGACTCCTCGTCGGGGACGGTGACGAAGTAGAAGGGGGACGGGCCGCGCCAGTACCAGATCTCGCCGGTGAAGGTCAGGTCACGCATCGCCGGAGGCCTCCAGGAGTCGTTGGGCCAGCCGGCGGGAGGCCTGCTGGAGCTCGGGTGGGGAGACGATGCGGTACGGCGCGTGGATCGCGGTCAGCTGAGCGGCGTACCAGTCGGGCTCGTCGGTGCTGGCGAGCAGGCGGGTGCGGGCGGGCGTGACCTCCTCGAGGCGGCCCATGCTGCGGGCGATCCACTGGCGGACGTCGTCCACCGGCGCCTCGATCAGCACCTCCAGCGGGTACTTCCAGCCCGAGGACAGGTGTTCTTCGACGGTCGCCAGCGCGTCCAGGTCGTCGGGTGGGCAGAACTCGCCGCCGGTCTCCTCGACCGCGACAACCTTGTCGGCGCGCAGGACGCGGCGGGCGTCCTTGGTGTGCGACCAGCCGAGCAGGTACCAACGACCGCGCCGGACGACGACCGCCCACGGATCGACCTCCATCGCGGCGACCTCGCCGGGGCAGCGCTCGTAGGAGAGCGCGATCCGGCGGCGGTCCACGCTGGCCGCGACCAGGGCGGCGGTGATCTCCGGGTCCGGCGTCCGGACGCCGGGGTCGGAGCCGCGGGCGCTGACCTGGCGGACGGCGTCCGTCGCGCGGGCGACCGGCTCGGGGAGGACGCGGATGATCTTGCCGAGCGCGCTTTCCACCGGATCCGCTGCGCCGCGTGGGCCCTCCAGCACCGCCATCACCAGCCCGAGCGCCTCGGTGGTGCTGAACATCAGCGGCGGCACCCGCAGGCCGCGGCCGACGCGATACCCGCCGTACGGGCCGCGGACGGACTCGATCGGGATCTCGGCCTCGCGCAGGATCGCGACGTACCGGCGGGCGGCGCGTTCGGAGACGCCGAGTTTGCCGCCGAGCTGCTCGGCGGTGATCCCGGGCCGGTTCTGGATCAGCTCGAGCACGGTCAGCGTCCGCGCGGTGGGGCTCACGTCGTGCGCCATCGTCGTCCATTCCGGAAGGAGGTCGTCCGGTGTTGGATCCTAACCGACCGGTGCGGTGATCCCGGGGGAAAGTAAGGTTCACGGGTTCGATTCAGACTTCTAGTCCCAGGAAGTTCTCGTGACCTCAGTTCCCCCGCAGCCCCCGCAGAACCCGTACCCCGGCCAGCCGGGCGGGTACGGGCCCCCGCAGGAGCAGTTCCCGCAGTACAACCAGCCGGCGCCGCAGTACGGCCAGCCGCAGGGCCAGCCCCAGTACGGCGCTCCCCAGGGCCAGCCCGGGTACGGCGCTCCGCAGGGTCAGCCGCAGTACGACCCGCAGCAGTACCAGCCCTACGTCCAGCCGCAGCAGCAGGCGTCGTTCCCCCAGCAGCAGCAGTTCCAGCAGCCGGGTCAGTTCCCGCAGCAGCAGTTCGCCCCGGGGACCTGCCGGTTCTGCGGCGGCTACCCCGCGGTGGATGCGCTCGTTCGCGGCCACCAGGGCTACGTCATCGTGATGCGGTTCCTGAAGCTGCAGGGCCCGTTCTGCAAGACCTGTGGGACGGCGTCGGTCCGGAACATGACCGCGAACAGCCTGATCCAGGGCTGGTGGGGTCTCGCCTCGCTGATCATCAACCCGGTGACGATGATCGCGAACCTGATCACCTTCCAGAAGTTCAAGCGGCTGCCCGAGCCGCAGCCCGGCCCGGGCCGGCCGATGGACCTCGGCAAACCGCTGATCAAGCGTCCGCAGATCGTCATGGTGCTGATCCCGATCGCGATCATCACGGCGATCGTGATCGGCAACCTGACCACCACCTCGACTGCCGAAGCTTCGGTCGGCCAGTGCGTCCAGAACAAGGGCACCAACGACAAGCCCGAGGTCAAGGTGCTCGACTGCAGCAAGGCCGACGCCGAGTTCCGCATCATCGGCAAGGTTCCCGGCACCACCGACAGCAGCCGCTGCGAGCAGTTCCCCGGCTACGAGGCGTCGTACACGGTGCAGGAGCGCTACACCCGCTACACCCTCTGCCTCGGCAGCAAGTAATTCCCGCGCCACGCGGCCGCCGCTGTGACAGGGTGGCCGCGTGCCGCTGACTGTGCTCGGTATCGACGTCTCCCCCGAGCTACTGGCCCAGTGGGTCGACCGGCTGGCGCCCGACGAGCAGCCGTTCTTTGTGACACCTGACGAGGCCGCCGCCTGGGGTCTCCAAGGCAGCGAGCGTCAGCTGACTCGCGACGAGCGGGACACGTTTCTGGTGTACGACGTGGACGCCGCCGCCAGTGTGACCGTCTGGCTCACCGAGGAGCAGTTCAGCGCACTGGAGCCGGCGGTTCGCAGCCGGTTGGTCCGAGCTCAGGCCCGCTACGAGCGTGGCGCAGTACCGACGGTCCGGCGTTGGCAAGGGCTGCTTGGCGACGGCCTGCGCAGGCAAGCCGACGGGCACCGGTTCGTGTGGTGGCGGTCGCTGCTGGCCGAGCACGCGGCGGAGGTGCTTCCGGTCGTGGTGAGCGAGTGGCTCGGGCCCAGCCGGCATGCCGAGGTCAGGCGGTGGCCGACGGCGCTGCCTCGGGCTCAGGAGCTTGCGGGGACGTTTCCGCCGTTCAGCGGGCCCAACTGCTTCGGCACTGTGATGGCCGCGGCCGGTGCGGAGGATGTGTGGATGCAGCGTGAGCCTTTTGAGGCGTGGCTGGCTGGAAACACCAGACCGGGCGGCCGGGACGACGAGCCGGGGACGGTGTTCGTCTGGCGCGCGACCGACGGCAGGGTGAACCATGCGGCGATCACCCTCGGCGACGGCTGGATCCTGCACAAGCCGTCACAGTCCTGGTGGACGCCGCGGAAGGTGCGCACGGTCGCCGAAGTGCGACGCTCCAAGCGGGACGTCGGCCAACGGCTGTTGCGGCGTACGCTGACTCGGTGAAGCTGCTGGTCACTGGTGCCGCGGGGTTCCTGGGCCGCGAGGTCGTACGTCTGGCGACCGACCACGACGTCGTCCCGACGTACCACTCCACGCCGGTGGACGGCGGCGTCCACCTAGACGTCCTCGGAGACGTCCAAGCCGTCATCGACCAGGTCCGGCCGGACGCCGTGATTCATGCCGCGTTCCGGCAGGACGACTGGGCGACCACGGCGGACGGCCCCGCCAACGTCGCAGCCGCCGCGCGGGGCGCCAGGTTCATCCTCGTCTCGACGGACGTCGTCTTCGGCAACAGCCCGGAGCCGTACGCCGAAGACGCGTCGCCGTGTCCAGTGACGCCGTACGGCGCTGCCAAGGCCGCAGCGGAGACCGCGGTCCGCGCGATCCACCCGAATGCGCTGATTGCTCGGACGTCGCTCATCGTCGCCAGCGATCGGACGTCGCAGGCGGAGCGGCTGACGCACGCGCTGGCTGCCGGCGCGGCCGGAGCGCTGTTCACGGAGAACATCCGCTGCCCGGTACATGTGACCGACCTGGCGACGGCCCTGCTCGAGCTGACCACCAGCGACCACACCGGTATCACCCATGTAGCCGGACCGGAGGCGGTCAGCCGACTGGAGCTGGGCCGACTCATCGCCGTCCGAGACGGGCTGGACCCAGATGCGCTGCCGGAAACGCCAGGTGTCGAGTCACATGTCCGTCTGGACGGCGTCCGGACGCAGCGCCTGCTCAGCACGCGACTGCGCCCGGTGAGTGAGTTCCTCAGTCCGCAGTAGTGGTGACCGGCGTGCCCAGCTCGACAGTGCGGCTGACGGTGCAGAGCCGGTCGTGGGACATCTTCACCGCGCGCGGCAGCGCTTCGCGCGCCTTGTCGCCGTCCTCGCCCTCAGGGAAGCGGATCGTGAACTCGACCGCCAGGTTCTCCATCCGGTTGCCCTCTTCGGCGTCGCGGACCTTGTCGCCGCGGACGACGGCGCTGAACTCCGACGGCTCGGCGCGCCGGCTGACCACCACGTCGACGTCGATCGCCGAGCAGGTCCCGATCGCGGCCAGCAGCAGCTCGACCGGCGTGAAGTCGGTGTCGTCACCGCCCGAGCCGACCGTGATACTGCCGCCCCGGACGTTCTGCACCCGGTAGCTGCTGTTGCTCAGCCGCTCGAACGTGACGTGTCGCGAACTGTCGCCCATTGCCTTCACAATCTGTTGCCAGTGGCAACGTCAGAGGTTCTCGAGCGCGTCGGCCACCGGGACGTCCCCGGCCACCAGCTCGAGCGTTCGGCCGATCGCGGCCCGGGTCGTGCACAGCCCGGCGAGCACCAGCGCGACGTCGTCGCGGGTCACCTCGCCGCGGCCGGTCTTGTCGGCCAGCTTCACCAGACCGGTGCCGCGCTCGTTGGTCAGGTGCCCGGGACGCAGGATCGTCCAGTCCAGATCGCGGGCGCGCAGGTCGTCCTCGGCCGCCTTCTTCGCGCGCAGGTAGATCGTGAACGACTCCTCCGGCGGCAGCTCGTCGACGCGGTCCGCGCCCATCGAGCCGACCTGGATGTGCCGCCGGACGCCGGCCTGGCCCGCGGCCTCGGCGAACAGCGCGGCCGCACCGCGGTCGACCGTGTCCTTGCGGTCGTTCCCGCTACCCGGGCCGGCGCCGGCCGCGAAGATCGCGACGTCCGCGCCCTCCAGGACGGCGGCGACCGAGTCGGTGTCGGCGTCCTCCAGATCCAGGACGGCGGCCTGCCCGCCCAGATCCGCGACGTCGGGCAGATGGTCCGGGTTGCGCACCAGCCCGACCACCTCGTGTCCGTCATCGCTCAGCAGCTTGGTCAGCCGCAGGGCGATCTGTCCGTGTCCACCCGCAATCACGACTCGCATACCCCGAGCCTAACCCGCATGGGGCAGACTGCTTACGTGCCGTACGCAACAGCGCAGGACGGAACTCGCATCGGCTACCAAGTCAGTGGCGAAGGGCAACCACTCGTGCTGCTGGCGGGTCAGTCCAACAACCACACCTGGTGGGATCCGGTGCGCCCCGACTTCGAGACGACGTACCGGACTATCACGCTGGACTGGCGGGGCACCGGCGTCAGCGACAAACCGGACGAGGTCTATTCGACCCCTGGATTCGCGGACGACGTCATCGCCGTCCTGGACGAGCTCGGTCTGCCGTCGGCGCACGTGTACGGGACGTCGATGGGCGGCCGGGTCGCGCAGTGGGTTGCGATCAACCACGCCGATCGAGTCCGTGGGCTCGTGCTCGGTTGTACGTCGCCGGGGCCGGCCCATGGGTACGAACGCAGCCAAGAGCTGCGCAAAGCGCTGGCGGATCCGATCCGCGCCGGCCGGGTGCTCATCGATCTGATGTACACCCCGCGGTGGCGGGCCGCGAACCCCGGGCCGTATCCGGTGCTCGGGGACGCCGGGATGCCGCCGTACGCGAAAGGCCGGCATCTGGTCGCGAGCAACCGGCACGAGGCCTGGGAGCGGCTGGTCGAGATCTCCGCGCCGACGCTGGTCCTGCACGGCGCGGACGACATCTTCAGCCCGGTCGCGAACGCGAAGGTGCTCAGTGAGCGGATCCCTGGCGCGCGGGCCGAGGTGATCGCCGGCGCGCGGCACGCCTACTTCCACGAGTTCCGGGCGGTCGCCAGTCCGCTCGTCCTGGAGTTTCTTGCCGTGGCAGGGTTGAGGCATGACAGTTCGGGTTGAGGACGTGCAGGCGGCGGCGCAGCGGATCGCCGGACGGGTTCGGCGGACGCCGGTCATCGAGGTCGCGCCCGGGCTGACGTTCAAGCTGGAGCTGCTGCAGCACACCGGGTCCTTCAAGCCGCGCGGCGCCTTCAATCGGCTGCTGCTCGCCAAGGAGGAAGGCCGCCTGACCGGCCAGGGCATCGTCGCCGCCTCCGGTGGCAACGCCGGTCTGGCCGCGGCGTACGCCGCCCGCGAGCTCGGCGTACCGGCCCGCATCTTCGTCCCGGTCAACGCCCCCGCGCCGAAGGTCGCCAAACTGCACAGCCTTGCCGCGGACGTCGTCCAGGTCGGCAGCCAGTACGCCGAAGCCTACGAAGCTGCCCTGATCGCGCGCGACGAGACCGACGCCCTGCTCGTCCACGCCTTCGACCAGCCCGAGATCGTCGCCGGCCAGGGCACCATCGGCCTCGAACTGCTCGACCAGGTCCCCACCTTCGACACCGTCCTGGTCGCCGTCGGCGGCGGTGGCCTGGTCGCCGGCATCGCCACCGCCCTCGGCGACCGAGCCAACGTCATCGGCGTCGAACCAACTCAAGCCCCCGACCTCCACCGAGCCCTCCAGCACGGCTCCCCCATCGACGGCCCCGTAGGCGGCATCGCCGCCGACTCCCTCGGCTCCCGCCGCCTCGGCGACCTGGCCTTCGAAGCCGTCCAGCAACACTCCATCGGCTCCCTCCTCGTCGAAGAGGAAGCCATCATCGCCGCCCGCCACCACCTCTGGCACAACCACCACCTAGCCGTAGAACACGGCGCCGCCACAGCCTTCGCCGCCCTCCACTCAGCCACCTACCAACCCGCCCCCGGCGAACACGTACTAGTCCTCATCTGCGGCGCCAACACCGACCCGACGACCCTTACCTAGCCGTTTTCTTCTCGTCGGCGAGGAGCCAGGCGGATAGGAGGCCGGCTAGGGCGCCGAAGAGGTGGCCTTGCCAGGAGATGCCGTCTTGTGGGAGGAGGCCGGAGAGGAGGGCTGAGCCCCAGGTGGCGATGACTAGGACGCCGACGAGGACTTGGAGGAGGCTGCGGTTGAAGAGGCCTCGGGAGACAAGGTAGGTGGCGAAGCCGAAGACGAGGCCGCTGGCGCCGATGGTGATGGTGTGGGGTGGGGAGATGAGCCAGGTGCCGAAGCCGCCGATGACCGCGACGAGGGCGGTGACGGCGAGCAGGCGGGTGGCGCCGGACAGGGCGATCAGGGCGCCGAGCATGACGAGGGGCAGGGTGTTGGAGATCAGGTGGCCGAAGCCGAGGTGCAGGAACGGCGAGGTGATGATGCCGAGCAGGCCCTCGGGGTCGCGGGCGATGATGCCGTAGTTGTCGAGGCGGCCGTTGAGCGCGGTGTCGACGATCTCGCTGAGCCACATCAGCCCGAGCAGCGCCGCGAGCAGCTTGAGGCCGCCGCCGATCCGGGCCGTGTCGACCGACCGGCCGGTCCGTCGCGCGGGAGTCTGGTAACTCATGTCTCAACGATGCCGTATGACACAAGTCTCAGTCTGTGACAGGCGCGGCGACAGCGCAGAGTGATTCCTGAGATACTCAAGGTGGCTGTCCAGTGGGGCTTGGGGGAACACGATGCCAGTCGCCGTCTACGTACTCGGGTTGAGCATTTTCGCGCAGGGGACGTCCGAGCTGATGCTGGCCGGGCTGCTCCCGGAGCTGTCACACGATCTCGAGGTGTCGATCCCGGCCGCGGGGCTGCTGATCTCGGCGTTCGCGCTCGGCATGCTGCTCGGTGCGCCGATCCTCGCCGTCGTCACGCTCAGATGGTCCCGCCGGACGGCGCTCGCGCTGTTCCTCAGCGTGTTCGCGCTCACCCACGTCGTCGCGGCCCTCACGCCGAACTACGCCGTCCTGCTCGCGACCCGCGTGGTCGGCGCGTTCGTGTACGCCGGGTTCTGGTCGGTCGCCGCGGTCACCGTCATGTCGCTCGTCGCGGCCGACCGGCGCGCCCGCGCCATGAGTGTGGTCACCGGCGGCCTGACGGTCGCGACCATCGTCGGGCTCCCGATCGGCACGGTCCTCGGCCAGCACCTCGGCTGGCGGGCCGCGTTCTGGACGGTCGCCGGCCTGTGCGTGATCGCGCTGGTCGGCGTGCTGCGGACGATCCCGCCCGGCCGGCCGGATCCGGCGACCGCTCCCGACCTCGGCGCGGAGCTGCGGGCGCTGATCAACCCGCGGCTGTGGCTCGCGTTCGCGACGACCGCACTCGTCACGTCCGCGATCCTGGTCGTGTTCAGCTACCTCGCGCCGCTGCTCATCCGCGAGACCGGGCTGCCGGCCGGCGCCGTCCCCGGCATCCTGGCGCTCTACGGCCTCGGCTCGTTCATCGGGATCACGCTCGGCGGCCGCACCGCCGACGCGCTCCCGTTCCACACCTTGTTCGTCGGGATCAGCGGCCTGATCGCGCTCTCGGCGCTGCTCGCGCTGACCGCGGGCAGCCCGGTGGTCGCGATCGCGACGATCTTCCTGCTCGGCGGGTTCGGCTTCGCCGTCAACCCCGCCCTGAACGCCCGGGTCTTCAGCCTGGCCGGGGACGCGCCGACGCTGGCGACCGCGACGAACTTCTCTTCGTTCAACATCGGGATCTCGCTCGGGCCGTGGCTCGGCGGGCTCGCGATCGGAGCCGGGGCGGGTTACCCCGCCCTCGGCTGGATCGCGGTCGGCACCGGGCTCGCGGCCCTGGCCACGGTCGTCGTGGCCGCCTACCTGCCGGTCAGTTCACCGGACCACTCGGGTCGAGGTGCGACGGATCGAAGTCCGCGTGCCGCTTGAACACGTACTTGTTCAGCAGCCAGGTCAGCACCCACAGGACGACGCCGACCACCATCAGCCAGCCGGCGATCTTGTAGTCCTGGGTCGCGCGGCCGGACAGCGGGCTGGCCAGGTAGACGCAGAGCACGACGCCCAGCACCGGGAGCAGCGTCGGCGCGTGGAAGTGCTTGTGCTCGACCCGGTCCCGGCGGAGCACCAGGACGGCGACGTTCACGATCGCGAACACGCACAGCAGCAGGAACGCCGTCGTCCCGCCGAGCGCGGTGAGGTCGGCGTACCCGATCAGGAAGAACGCGAGCAGCGTGGTGAATAGGATCGCCACCCACGGCGTCCGGCGCTTGCGCAGCACCCGGCCGAGTGGACCCGGCAGCACCTTCTCGTGGGACATGCCGTAGAGCAGCCGGCTGGCCATCAGCATGTTGATCAGCGCCGAGTTGGCCACCGCGAACATCGTGATCCAGGCGAAGATCTCGAGCGGGAAGCCCGGAGCGCCCGCCTCGATCACCTTCAGCAGCGGCGCGTTGCCCTCGTTCAGGTCGTCCGGCGCGACCAGCGTGACCGCCGAGATCGCGACCAGCACGTAGATCACGCCGGTGACGGTGAGGCCGATCAGCATGATCTTGGGGAAGATCCGGACCGGGTCCTTGGTCTCCTCGGCCATGTTCACCGAGTCCTCGAAGCCGACCATCGCGAAGAACGCCAGCGCGGTCGCGGCCGTCACCGCGCCGAACGGCGACTCGCCGTCGGGCGTCTTGAACTCGGTCAGCCGTGAGGTGTCGCCGTCGCCGCTGGCGATCGCCCACACGCCGATCGCGATCACGATCAGCAGACCGGTCAGCTCGATCAGCGTCAGGACGACGTTCGCCTTCACACTCTCGCCGACGCCGCGCAGGTTCACCAGCGCGATCAGCGCCATGAACGCCAGCGCGACGATCAGCAGCACCGTGACCCGATCCTTGTTGATCCCGACCGCGGCGGCGAAGTTCGTCGAGAACGCCTTCGACGCGCTGGACGCCGAGGTCAGGCCGGAGCACATCACCGCGAACGTCAGCAGGAAGGTCAGGAAGTGGATCCCGAACGCCTTGTGCGTGTAGACGGCGGCGCCACCGGCCCGCGGGTACTTCGTCACCAGCTCCAGATAACTGGTCGCGGTCAGCATCGCGACGATGAACGCGCACAGGAACGGCAGCCAGACCGCACCGCCCACCTCACCCGCGACCTTGCCGGTCAGCGCGTACACGCCGGTGCCGAGGATGTCCCCGACAACGAACAGCAGCAACAGGCCGGGACCCATCACCCGTTTCAGCTCGGGACGATCCCCAGTCTGCTGAGCAGTCGTCTCACTCATCGTGCCTCCCTGCGATCGGAGCGTAGGGACATGCTGCCACCACAACGGCCCCACGTAACGCCGGGCGCGCGCCAAATCGGGCCTGGCGTGCGTCGGACATGACAGGAACCGGCCAGTGACCGGGTCAGGGGATAGCTTGATCGGATGCTGGAGCCGCTCGGGGTCGCGACGCCCGACGAGCATGCCTATCGGATGCTGCTGACCGCGCCCGGATCGGGTGTGCGGGAGCTTGCCGGGCTGCTGGATCGCACCGAGGACGACGTCGCCGACACCGTCACCCGGCTCGAAACACTCGGCCTGCTCACCCGGGCCGCCGAGCGCCTGTTGCCGACCCGTCCGGACGTCGCCGTCGACACTCTGGTCGCCGTACGCCGAGCCGAGCACGACCGGGTCCGCGCCGAGGCGCGGGAGATGATGTCCGCGCTGCGCGAGCAAGAGCGTCACCAGCCGGAGAACCTGGTCGAGGTCGTCGTCGGGCAGGAGTCGATCGCCGCTCGCTTCGCCCAGCTGCTGAACGGCACCCACGAGGAGCTCCTCGTTCTGGACCGACCGCCGTACGCCGCCCCCACAGACGACTCGGACAGCCGAGTCCGCGGGCTGCTCGGCGAGGGGGTCAAGGTACGCGGCATCTACTCCCCCGACTCGTTCGAACGACCAGGTGGCGTCGACGACGCCTACAGCGCGGCGGACGCCGGTGAGTCCTCACGGACGCATCCGCTCGTCCCGATGAAGCTGGCCGTGTTCGACCGCCAGGCCGCATTGCTACCGCTGTCCGTCGACGCACTGGTCGACAGCGCGCTCGTCGTGCACCCCTGCTCGCTGCTGGACGCACTGGTGGAGATGTTCACCCTGCTCTGGGACCAGGCCGTCCCGGTCGTGCCAGCTGAGACTCCTGACGCGCTGGACTCGCGGCTGCTGACACTACTGTCGGCTGGCCTGAAGGACGACGCGATCGCCCGGCAGCTCAATCTGAGCAGCCGGACGGTCGGTCGCCGAGTCGCCGAGCTCATGGACACGCTCGGCGCGCGCACCCGGTTCCAGGCCGGCGTCCACGCCCAGCGTCGCCGTCTGCTCGGCGAATAGTCAGCAGCTGGCCAGCATCTGCTGCAGTGCGGTCTTCTCCGTGGGCTGCAGCGACAGCGCGTAGGTGTGCTTCACCCAGATCCACTCCCGCGCGTAGACGCAGTGCACCGAGGTGTTGGTCGGCTTCCACGCCGCTGGGTCGGAGTCACCCTTGGAACGGTTGCTGGACGCCGACACCGCGATCAGCTGCGCGATGCCGAGGTCGTTCGCGAACTGCTCGCGTTTGGCAGTCGTCCAGCCGCTCGCGCCGGACTTCCACGCCTCCGACAGCGGCACGATGTGGTCGATGTCGATCGCGGAGTCGTCCTCGACCCACACCGCGTCGTACACGCTGTACCAACGGCCGCCGGTCGGCTCGCAGTTGGCGTCGACCGTCACACCGGAGCCGTCCCGCTTGAGCACCTGGTCGCGGGTGTCACAGGTGCCGGTCACGGTGTGCCAGTGCGGGAACTTGTCCCGCGAGTAGCCGCTGCTCGAGCCTTCGGCCTTCACCGTCAGCCCGGCCAGCTGAGTGGCCGCGGTACTCGCGGACGGCGGTGTCGGCGGATATGCGAGTGCAGGGCTCGCAGACAGTGCCCAGACGGCGGTACCGGTCAGGAGTAGTGCAGTGGAGCGTCGCATCGGTCAGGCCTCCGAGGGTAGGGCGGATCCCCCCTGACGTTGCTGACTTCAGCCTTCCCCTGGCCGCACCGGCGGGAAACCACCCGCCGGTGAAAGCCGTGTGAACGCTCAGTCGTGCTCGACGACCGTCAGCGTCCACCCGGCCGCGGCCGGAGTGAGCTCCGCGTTCCACCGCTCGCTGACCAGCTTGTGCAGCGCCTTCGGCGTCCCCGGGTCCTTACCGGTCTCCAGCAGGTGCCGCGCGACCAGACCGCGGGTGTGCTTCGCCATATGCGAAACCACCGTCCGGACGCCGTTGCGCTCCCGCACCACGTTCACCGACACCCATTTGGCGGCCTGCTCCGCGCTGGGCCGCCAGGCCGCGACATACGTCGACGAACGGCAGTCGACGATCACGCCGTCGGCTCCGGTCAGTGCAGCCGCCAGTGGCTCGCGCCAGACGCCGGCCAGCGGACCGTGGCCGGGCAGCGTCGTCCCCATCGAAAGCCGGTACGGCGGCACCCGGTCCGCCGGACGCAGCGCACCCCACGCGGCCGAGACGACCAGCAGCCGGTTCGCCGCACGGCGCTTCGACCCGGCCGGCAGCGTCGCGTAGCCGAGAGCGTCGTACAGAACACCGGAGTACAGCTCCGACACCGGTACGGCGGGCTCGGTGCGCCACCGGGTGTTGCGCTCGACCTCGGGCTGCAGCGAAGCGCCGACGCCCAGAACGCCGTACGCGTCCTCGGACGCCGACACCTTGGCGAGCGTCTCCAGGACCTGCTCGCGGACCGGATTCAGCTCGGGGAACGACAGCGACTCGAAGTCGACGGCACGGCCGCGGGCCCGGCCGGTCTTGCCCTCGGAGGGCGGCAGCAGGATCAGGGTCACGTCAGCTCGTCCAGAACGGCCAGGTCGGCGGCGGTGGGCTCCCACTGCCCCGCGGCGACGTTCTGCTGGATCTGCTCGGGCGTCGAGGCGCCCGCGATCACCGACGAGACGGCGGGCTGTGCCGCGAGGCCGCCGATCGCCACGTCGATCATCGACAGGTCACGCTCGGCTGCGAACGTCTCCAGCGCCTCGAGCTTGTCGAAGTCGGCATGCTCCAGCCGCTGCGGCTGGTTGACCAGCCGCGTGCCCTCCGGGGCGGCCTCGCCGCGCTTGTACTTCCCGGTGAGCAGCCCGGACGCGAGCGGGAAGAACGGCAGGATGCCGATGCCCAGGTGCTCGCAGGCGGGGACGAGCTCGTCCTCGACGTCGCGCTCGAGCAGCGAGTACTGGTTCTGCGCACTGATGAAGTGCGCCGAACCGCTCGTCCGCGCGGCCCAGTCCGCGTCCACCACCTGCCAGCCCGCGAACTGCGAGCTGCCGATGTAGCGAACCTTGCCCTCGGCAACCAGCTCGGTGAGCGCGGCGAGCGTCTCCTCGATCGGCGTCACCGGGTCCGGGAAGTGCAGCTGGTAGAGGTCGATCCAGTCGGTGCCGAGCCGGCGCAGGCTGGCCTCGACCGCCCGGCGGATGTAGCGCCGGGAACCGCGGACGCCCCAGTCCGGTCCGTTGTCGCCCTGCATGTCGCCGCCGAACTTGGTCGCGACGACCACCTGGTCCCGGCGGGCGCCGAGCGCGTTGCCGAGCAGCTGCTCGCTCGCGCCGTGCTCGCCGCGGTAGATGTCGGCCGTGTCGAACAGCGTGATCCCGGCGTCGACGGCGGCGTTCACGACCGCGTCCGTGGCGGTCGCGTCCAGCCGGCGTCCGAAGTTGTTGCAGCCCAGACCGACCACACTGACCGTGAGGCCGGAGTCACCCAGTTGCCGGTACTCCATAGTGCTCATGGGGAGAGCCTAGTCATTGCATAGAGTGGCTGACATGCCGAGCCTCTCCGTCGACGGCGCCCGCACCCGGGCCGCCGCGCTCTCCGTCCAGTCGTACGACGTCGATCTCGACCTCACCCAGGGCGATCGCACGTTCTCCTCGACCAGCACGATCCGGTTCACGGCGTCCGAGCCGGCCAGCTGGGTCGACGTCAAACCGGACGAGCTGCTCTCGGTCACGCTGAACGGCGCGCCGGTCGACGTGGCCGGGCTGACCGACGGGCGGCTGGAGCTGACCGGTCTGCAGGCCGACAACGTGCTGGTCGTCACCGCGACCATGCTCTACACCCACGACGGCGAGGGCATCCACCGCGCGGTCGACGCCGCCGACGGCCTCGTCTACACCTACGCGATGTCGTTCCTGGACGCCGCGCCCCGGATCTTCGCCTGTTTCGACCAGCCCGACCTGAAGGCGCCGTACCGGGTCAAGGTGACCGCGCCGGCCGAGTGGCTGGTGCTGGGCAACGGCGCCGCGACGCAGGTCTCCCCCGGGCGCTGGGAGCTGGCCGAGACCAAGCCGCTGTCGACGTACTTCGTCACGATCGTCGCCGGGCCCTACCACCAGGTCACCGACGAGCACGACGGGATCCCGCTCAGCCTGGTCGCGAAGCAGTCGCTGAGCGCCGAGCTGGACCGTGAGGCCGAGGACCTGTTCCGCGTCACCAAGCAGTCCTTCGACGAGTACCACCGGCTGTTCGGCTACCGGTACCCGTTCGGCGAGTACCACCAGGCCTTCGTCCCGGAGTTCAACGCCGGCGCGATGGAGAACCCGGGCTGCGTCACCTTCCGCGACCCGATGATCTTCCGCTCGGCCGCCACCGAGGGCGAGCGCGGCGTCCGCGCCAACACCGTCGTGCACGAGATGGCGCACCAGTGGTTCGGCGACACGGTCACGATGCAGTGGTGGAACGACCTCTGGCTGAACGAGTCGTTCGCCGAGTACATGGCGCACCGGGTGTCGATGGCCGTCACCGAGTACCAGAACAACTGGACGGACTTCGGCTTCGTCCGCAAGTGGTGGGGCCTGCAGGCCGACCAGCGCTCGTCGACGCACCCGGTCGCGGCCGACCCGGTCAAGGACGCGCTCGACTCACTGAACGACTTCGACGGCATCTCCTACGCCAAGGGCGCGGCCGCGCTCAAGCAGCTGGCCGCCTACCTCGGGGACGACGTCTTCCTGGCCGGTGTGAACGCGCACATCCGGGCCAATGAGTTCGGCAACGCGACCTTCGGCGACCTGCTCGCCAAGTGGACCGAGGCCGGCGCGGTCGACATCGACTCCTGGGCGCAGGCCTGGCTGCGGACGCCGGGGGTCGACACGATCAGCGCCGTCCGTACGGCCGACGGCATCAAGCTGCGCCGCGTCGCTCCGGCGGCGTACCCTGCGGCCCGCCCGCACCAGCTGACCGTCGACGGGTACGACGCCGACGGCGGGGTCACGACCGTCGACGTCCTGCTCGACGCGGACGAGGTCGACGTCCCGCTGGATCCGTCGGTCGCGGTCGTCGTCCCGGACGCCGGTGACGACACCTGGGCCAAGATCCGGCTCGACGCCGACAGCCTGGCCAACCTGACCGCCGTCCTGCCGTCGATCAGCAGCGGCGTGACGCGCGCCGTCGTCCTGAACAGCGTCCGGGACTCCGTCGCCGACGCCGAGCTCGACCCGGCGCTCGGCTTCGACATCCTGCTCTCGATGCTCGCCGTCGAGAGCACCGACGTCGGCGTCACGACGATGGCGCAGTGGGCCGAGACGCATGTGCTCGGCGGCTACCTGCCCTACGAGGAGAACCGCGCGCGGATCGAGCAGGTGCTCGCTGACCGGCTGCCGACCGTGGACGCCGGGACGAGCCTGCAGCTGGCCGTCGTCCGGGCGTATGCGCGGTTCAGTGCGCAGGCCGACGTCCTGCGTGGCTGGCTCGCCGGGAACGACGTCCCTGACGGCGTGACGATGGACGACGAGCTGCGCTGGAAGGTCATGCTGCAGCTGGCCCGTCTCGGCGCGATCGGTGCGGCGGAGATCGAGGCCGAGCTCGAGCGGGATTCGTCCTCGGCCGGGCGGGTGCACGCGACCCGCTGCCGGGCCGCGCTGCCCGACGCGGCCGCCAAGGAGGCGGCGTGGGCGACGATCATGTCGGACCCGGATGTCGCGAACTACGATCTCGAGGCCGCCTGCGACGGGTTCTGGCACCCGGCGCAGCTGGAGCTGACCGCGCCGTACGAGGACCGGTACTTCGCCGAGGTGGCCGGCGTCGCGAAGCTGCGGTCCGGCTGGATCGTGGCGACCACGGCGCTGCTCGCGTTCCCGCGGTACTCGATCGACGAGCGGGTGGTCGCGCGCGGCCGCGACATCGCCGCCGACGAGGGCGTCGCCTCCGGCATCCGGCGTTCGGTCGGCGACCGGGCCGACGACATCGCGCGGGCCGTCGCCGTCCGGACGGCGCACCGGGGCTGAGCTGGGGTCGTTCGGCGCGACTCACCAGGGTCCTGCGGTCGCGGTCCCGGCAGGTTGTGACTACTGTGACTGATGTGACTCACAGGGCCCTGGTGAGCAGCGAAATTGTGATTTCGTGACGTAACCTCCACAATGACCGGCCGGTACGGCGCGCCGGTCTTGGTCCGGCCCGGTGTCCCGGGAGAGACTGTCGAGAACCGCACAGGAGAACAAAGGCAATGCGCGAGGCGAGGCTCGTCGGTCTGAGCCAGGATGGCAAGCAGCTCATCCTGGCGATGTCCGAGACGGGTGAGGAGTTCGCCGTCCCGGTCGACGACCGGTTGCGTGCGGCCCTGCGCGGCGACCGTGCCCGACTCGGCCAGCTGGAGATTCAAATGGAGAGCGCGCTGCGGCCACGAGACATCCAGGCTCGTATCCGCGCCGGCGAGAGCCCCGAAGCGGTGGCCGCGGTCGCCCAGATGCCGATGGAGCGCGTGATGGCGTTCGCCGGGCCGGTGCTGGCCGAGCGCGACCACATCGCGAACCTGGCCCAGCGCGCCTCGGTCCGCCGCAAGGGCGGCGCCGACGCCCCGACCCGCAATCTCGGCGCCTGGGTCACCGAGCGGCTGCGCATCCGCCACGTCGACCCGGCCTCCGCCGACTGGGACGCGTGGCGCCGCGACGACGGTCGCTGGGCCGTCCGCGTCTCGTACTTCGTCGAATCCGACCAGGTCGCGGAGGAGAAGGACGAGAAGATCGCGATGTTCGCCTACGACGCGCCCGGGCGGTACGCCGTCCCGGACGACGACGAGGCGCGCTGGCTGGTCGGCGAGCAGGCCCAGGTGGTCGCGCCGCCGCTGCAGCCGATGCCGCAGCCCGGCGAGCGCCGGCTGACCGCGGTCGCCGATATCGATCTGTCCGTCGCGCCCGATCACGGCGCCGACTCCTACGAGGCCGGCTTCGAGGACACCGTCAGCCTGCCGCGGCGCAACCACCCGCCGGCGCGCGAGGTCCGCGAAGCCGACATCCCCTACGGCGCCGAGCCGGCCCACGACGATCGTGGGCCGCGGCGCGGTGAGCCCGCCCGTGAGCTCGCCCGGGACGAGCGCGGCCCGCGCCGCGTTCACGCCGTCCCGAATCCGGACGACGAGCCGACGCTGATCGACGTCCCGATCGAGCAGCCGCCAGCGCTGCATCCGACCGTCCGCGCGGTGGAGCGCCCAGCGCCGCCCGTGGCCCAGCCGGTGGCTCAGCCGACCGAGCGCCCGACCCAGCCGGTGGCTCAGCCTCCGGCCGAGGCGCCGGAGGCCACGTCGCCGGAGGAGCGCGCCGCCGTCCAGCCGACGCCGTTCCCCGACCGGCCGGTCGCTCGTCAGCCGGAGCTCCCGGCCGAGCCGCCGCGGGTCGAGCCGGAAGTTGCCCCCGAGCCCGCGCAGCCTGTTGCCGAGGCTCCGGCGGCTGCCGTGGAGGAGCCCGCTGCCGAGGCTGCTCCGGCCGAAGAGCCCAAGAAGAAGCCCGCCCGGCGGAACTCCAAACGCGCGAGCGTCCCCAGCTGGGACGAGATCATGTTCGGCAAGAAAGCCGACTGACCCGCTCACTCCGAAGCCCGCACCGCACCCGGTGCGGGCTTCGTTCTGTGCTGCGTCAACCAGGTGACGGACAGTCGTCCCGGATGGCGGACAGTGTTTGTGGTGCGCGTCCGGCTCTGCCATGATCGTCCGCATGCAGATGCTGCTGTGTTGTTGCTGTTGTCGCTGACGCGCGCCGTCTGAGGCGCTCGAGGCCCTGTCCACTTGGCCCGCCCGCCGACACCAGCACACACAGGAATCAGCTCTGATGAATCTTCCGGCCTTTGCCGATCTTCTCGCGTCCCGCGGCCTCCGCCTGCTGCCCGGCTCACACGCCGTCCCGGTCGAGCTCCTCGTCGAGCTCCCCGACGCGACCATCGGCCACTTCACAGCCCGCGGCACCACCCTCCGCCTCAGCCGCTACGCCCCCGACGCCCTGATCTCGATCACCATCGCCGCCGAATGCGGCTGCGGCGACCACCACCCCCACACCGGCCCCGACCGCGTCACCCTCAGCCGCTACGCCGTCCCCTTCGAACAACACACCATCGACGGCGAGCTCCTCTTCGGCTGGCGCCACCACGAAGCCGGCCTCCTCACCCTCCCCGACGCCGCCACCCACTTCTTCACCCTCCTCGAAACCCTCCTCACCCGCCAACTGGTCGGCGTCGCCTGACCCCACCCGACCACCGTCTCCAGCGGGTGGATCGCAGGCTCTTGAATTAGTAACACGCTTGGTTTAACTTATCGGCGCTTGGCCTGTGTGCTTCCGGACCGCCACCTGGAGACCCGTATGACCAGACGTCTGCTTGCCCGGTTCTTGCCCGCGTTGTTGCTTGCCGGTGCTGTTGGGGTGCCGCAGGCGCAGGCGGCGACGATGTATCCGAGTGGGGTGGGTGCCGATCTTGGGCCGGCGCCTACGACGCTCGGGGTGAAGCCGGCGGCTGGGGATGCTCCGGCCGGGTTGCGGACGGGGACGGAACAGGGGCGCGGGTACTGGCAGACGGATCGGGCTGCTGGGACGGGGTACCTGGAGTTCGATGTCGATCGGGATTACGTCGACGAGATCGGTACTGACGACGTCCTGGTGACGGTGACCTATCTCGACAACGGCTCGGGGACGCTCGAGTTGCAGTACGACGCCGCGGACAACCCGCAGGCGGATGCGACCGACGTCCAGCTGGCCGGGAGCGGGCAGTGGAAGACCGGGATCTTCGCGCTCAGCGACATCGGCTTCACGAACCGGCTCGGGGACGCCGATATTCGCGTGTTCGGCAGCGGTGACGTGACGATCGGCAGCCTGCGGATCAGCACGGCGGGCGCCTCGGTCGAGCTCGGTACGTCGCCGGTGCAGTCCGGGATCAGCCCGCGGCCTGGTGACCGCGGTGAGAGCCTGGTGACCGGCGTCCAGGACGGCCGTACGTACTGGCAGACCGACCGCACCGCCCCGGCGCCCGGCATGTCGTTCTTCTACATGAACATCGCGGACACCTACCTCTACAACAACTCCGGTCTCGTCCTGGTCAGCATCGACTACTTCGACGCCGGCAACGGCCAGTTCGGCCTGCACTACGACTCCCCCGGCACGACGATCCCGGACATGTTCAAGAACTCCGAGGTCGTCACCTACGGCAACACCTCGACCTGGAAGACGCACACGTTCGCGCTCCCGGACGCCGTGATGACCAACCGCTCGAACGGCGGCGACTTCCGGATCCACAACGGCGACGGCGCGGTCGATCTCAAGGTCGCGGCCGTCCGGGTCGCCAAGGTCGCCAGCACGCTCAACGTGACCGAGGGCCTGCTCGATCTGATCAACACCGCCGCGCGCACGGAGAAGGCCGCGCGCGAGGGGACGCGCGACGGCCAGTACCCGGCCGGGAGCCGCGCGACCCTGCGCCAGGCGATTGCCGACGCGCGCACGGTGGCGAACACGCCCGGCGCGACCGACGTCCAGGTCAAAGCGGCGCTGCAGACTCTGCAGTCCAAGCTCGACGCCTTCACCGCCTCGATCGTCGACACCAACTTCGCCCGCACCGGTACGCCGTCCGCGAGCGGCGGCACCGGCGTCGCGAACCTCAACGACAACAACCACCAATCCGCCTGGACGAGCGGCGCCGGCGACTCGTGGATCCAGCTCGACCTCGGCAAGGCCCGCCCGCTGAACGACGTCCGCGTCGAATGGGCCCAGGCCTTCTCCCCCGACTACAGCGTCCAGGTCTCGAACGACGGTCAGAAGTTCACGACCGTCGGCCGGACCGGTTCGCCAGGTGGCAACCAGTTCAGCCGGACCAGGTTCGCGACGACCTCCGCCCGGTACGTCCGGGTCGCGATGACCGGCGCCGAGTCGTTCATCGTCCGCGAGCTGCAGCTGCGGCTCACACCGGTCGGGACGCCGAAGCCGCGCCTGGTCGACACCGTGCACCCGACCGAGGACGGCGTGATTGCCGACTTCGACGCGACGGCGTACGGCGCGGACCGGACCGGCCGGAAGGACTCGACGAAGGCCATCCAGCAGGCGATCTACGCCTGCCAGGACGCGGGCGGCGGGACGATCTGGCTGCCGGCCGGCAAGTACAAGGTGACCGACACGATCGAGGTGCACGCGTTCTGCACGCTCCGCGGCGACCGGCGCGACCCGGACGGCCGTACCCAGGACGGCCGCGACCGGCGCGGGCAGGCCGACTACGGGACGACGGTCGTCGCCGACCTCGCGCCCGGTGACGACGGGCCGAGCCTGTTTCGGATCGGCGGCAGCGCCGGCGTCCTCGGCGTGACGACGTACTACCCGAACCAGAACGCGACCACCCCGGTGCCGTACGGCTACACCTTCGAGGTTCCAGGCGGCGCCTGGATCGGGAACGAGAACTACATGATGTCGACGATCGCCGACATCACGATGCTCAACTCCTACCGCGGTATCGGCATCAGCACGCTGCCCAACGACCGCGGCAACGCGCCCAGCTCCGGTCAGGTGCACGAGTCCACGACGATCCGGAACATCCGCGGAACCGCTCTCTTCGAGGGCGCCCGGGCCTACAACGGCGCCGACGTCGGCACCTGGGAGAACGTAGCCTTCAGCAACGCCTACTGGGCGGCCGCACCGCGCGCCTTCAACCCGCCGGCCCGGGCCGCGCTCGACACCTGGACCCGGGCCAACGGCACCGGCCTGGCGCTCGGCGACCTCGAGTGGGACCAGTTCCACCGGATCGCGCTCTCCGACTACCGCACCGGGATCCACATCGTCCGCGGCCAGCGGGCCCAGTTCACCGGTAGCTTCCACGAGCTGGACATCCGGCGGACGAACGTCGGCGTCCTGGTCGACGAGATGGACAGCCGCTGGGGCTGGCAGGTCGCGGGCGGCCGGATCGAGGGCAGCCAGCAGGCCATCGACAACAACTCCCAGGGCTACGTGAAGCTGACCGAGGTAGCGCTCTCCGGCGCTCTCGACGGCGTGATTCACCAGATGCCCGGCAAGGCGCCGAGCTACACCCAGAGAGCGCTCCCCAAGCCCGTTCAGCGCTTGTACGTCGCGGCCGCGCCGCACGGGATCGGGTATCTCCCGGCCGCCGATGCGACCGCCGCTGTCCAGAAGGTTCTCGACAAGGCCGGCAAGACCGGCGGGATCGTCTACCTGCCCGCGGGCTGGTACCGGATCAGCACGCACCTGCGCGTCCCGGCGAACGTCGAGCTGCGTGGCGCGTCCGCCGTCCCGAACCGCGACCAAGGCGGCGCCAGCTACGGGACCGTCCTGCACGCCTTCGAGGGCCGCAACCAAGCCGATGGCACGCCGCTGATCACCCTCGGCAAGAGCAGCGGCATCCGCGGGCTGCGCGTCTTTTACCCGGAGAACAACCCGGGCAGCGCGGACGGCGTCGTCCCTTACCCGTACGCCGTTCGCGGGCACGCGGGCGCCAACTACGTGATCAACTCCGGCTTCCCGAACACCTGGAACGGGATCGACCTGCGCGGCGACCGCACCGTCGTCCGCAAGGTCGCCGGAGCCTTCTTCGACCACGCCATCCGCCTCGGCGCCGGTCGGGACGCCCGGATCGAGGGCGTGCTGTCGAACGGCAACGCGGTCACCCGGACGGGCTACCAGCAGCCGTACTGGATGGACGAGGGCCGGATCTTCGAGCTCGTCATCGACAAGTACATGCGCAAGACCGCGAAGATCGTCACCGTGGACGGCGCCACCGGGGTCAACCTGCTGAACGTGTTCGCCTACGGCTTCCACGACGGTCTGGTCGTCAACAGCGGTCAGGTCCAGGCGATCAACCTGGGCACCGACAACCTCGGCGACGGCGGTTTCACCGTCAGGGTCGCCCAGGGCGCGGTCGAGGTCACCAACATCGCCCGCTACAACGGCGCGACGCTGTCCGGGCCGGCGCTGTTGCGCAACGTGATGGCGATCAACATGGTCCAGCGGAGTGTGAGCGTCGAGGCGAACGGGAACGGTACCGTCCGGATCAGCGGGAACGCATCCGAGCCCGGGAAGTACGAACCCGGCGCGCAGGTGACCGTGACGGCGACGCCATCTTCGGATAGCGTTTTCCAGAACTGGACCGTGGCCGGGACCGTGGTCTCGACCGAGCCGTCGTACACGTTCCCGGTGAGCACGGACCAGGTCCTGACCGCGAACTTCCAGTAGGAGCGAGATGGCTGACACAACCCAGCAGGTCGCGATCGTCGGGTGCGGCATCATCGGCCGCACCCACGCCGACACCATCGCGGCGCGGCCCGACGCGACCGTCACCGCGCTGGTCGACAGCGACCCGGCCGCGCGCGAGGCGCTGGCGGCGCGACTGAAGGAAGCCGGTCAGCCCGAGCCGACGCAGTACGACGACCTCACCGCCGCGCTCGGCGGCGGTGAGGTCTCACTGGTCGCGATCTGTACGCCGAGCGGCACGCACGCGGCCCTGGCCGAGCAGGCGCTGGACGCGAAGAAGCATGTCGTCATCGAGAAGCCGCTCGACGTCGAGCTGACCCGGGCCCGCCGCCTCGGCGCGGCGGCCACCCGGGCCGCGAACCACGGCATCATCTCGAGCGTCATCAGCCAGCACCGGTTCGACGCCGGCAGCGCCCAGGTGAAGCAGGCCATCGACGCCGGCCGGTTCGGTCAGCTGACGTCGGCGACCGCGTCGGTCGCCTGGTGGCGCAGCGACGAGTACTACGCCTCGGCCGGCTGGCGAGGCACCTGGGAGCAGGACGGCGGCGGCGCCCTGATGAACCAGGGCGTCCACACCGTCGACCTGCTGCTCTGGTTCATGGGCCGCCCGGTCAGCATCTACGCCCAGGCCATCCGGGCCGCGCACCACGCGATCCAGGTCGAGGACACCGTCGTCGCCACACTCACCTTCGAGAACGGCGCGGTCGCCACCCTGCACGCGACGACCGCGGCCTTTCCTGGTGGCCGGACGCGGGTGTCGGTCCACGGGACCGAGGGCGGCGCCGAGGTCGAGGACGACCTGCTCGCCCGGTTCAACGCCGACGGCCAGAAGGAGGACCAGTCCATCGACGCCGGCCCGCCCGGGGGTCACGAGGCGCAGTACGACGACATCTTCGCGGCGATCGCCAACAACGAGCAGCCCGGCATCACGGTGAACCACGCGATCGACGCGCTGGCCACGGTCCGCGCGGTCTACATCGCGTCGACCCTGCAGCGCCCGGTCAAGTTCGTCGACGTCCTCGAAGGCCGGTACGACGACATCGACGTCTCGCGCGGGATCGGCCTCCCGCCGAGCTAGAGCGGCCGGTTGTGCAGGACTCGCTGGAACAGATGCGAGTCCTGCCAGGCGCCTCCGATGTAGAGGTACTCGGTCGCCGTCCCGATCTGCTGGAAGCCGGTACGCCGAAGCACGGTCTGTGACGCCGTGTTGGCCACCTGTGTGCTGGCGGCGAGCCGGTGCAGCTTGAACTCGGATTCGGCGATCTCCGCGATTGCCTCCACCGCGGTGGTCATCAGACCGCGACCGACGTACTCGACCGAGAGCCAGTACCCGAGGTCGGCGCTGCGCAGGCAGCCGCCGATCACGTCGCTCAGCCCGATCAGACCGGCGACGCGCTTGCCGTCGGCGAGCATCCACGTCCCGCCGCGGCCCTCCGCGTAGCGCTCCTGCAGCGCGACGATCCGCTCGCGCTGGTACTCGCCTGTCAGCCAGGCAGCCGGCCGATCCGGCTCCCAGCGCGCCAGATGCCGGCCACACCGGCGGTACGCGTCGGCCAGCTCGGGGCCGTCGTCCGGAGTGAAGAGGCGCAGCTCGATCCCAGGAGCGAGTTGGAGCGTCACTTCGGCAGCCTACGAGCCTGACTCGAGCCGCTCACCCGTGGGGTGAACGCGTCGTGGAAGATCGTCGACGCGGCGCCGACCGCGGCCGCGTCGGTCTGCAGCATCGACTCCTCGACGGCCACCGGGCGGATCGCCCGCGCGACCGGATGCGCGTTCACCGCGCGAGCGACCTCGGTCATCAAGATGTCCGACACCTCCGGCGCGAACGCGGGCCCGCCGAGGACGACGAGCTCGATGTCGAGCAGGTCGACCAGGCCGACCGCGCCCTGGCCGATCACCTGCGCGATCCGGGTGGCCGCCTGGCGGGCCGGCTCGTTCCCCGCGGCGACCGCGCGGCAGACCGCCTTGTAGCGCTTGGCCTCGTCGGTCGCTGTCGCGTCGGTCTCGACGTACCCGTACTCCGCGGCGATCACCGGTAGCGAGGCGGTCGGGTTGCACTCGGGCAGCATCCGCGGGCCGCTCTCGGCGTCCCACTCCCCCATCCGCAACGCGGCGACCTGGCCGAACTCGCCGGCGTTCGCCGTCCCGCCGCGGTAGATCGACCCGTTGAGGATCAGGCCGCTGCCGACGCCCGTGCCGAGGTAGAGGTAGGCGAAGTCGCGGGCGCGCGCCGAGCGGCCGATCCAGCGCTCGCCGATCGCGGCCGCCGTCCCGTCCTTCTCGACCAGCACGGGGTGCTGCAGCTTGCCCTGGAGCAGATGGCGGATCTTGAGCCCGCGCCAGGCCGGCTGCAGCGGCAGGGCCTGCAGCGAGCCGTCGGCGTCGATCGGCCCCGGGACGGCGACGCCCACGCCGAGCATCGACTTCAGGTCGACCTGGCTGATGCTGAGCGCGGCGGTGACGGTCGCCGCGACCAGGTCGATGAGTTTGTCGGTCGGCAGGTCGTCGGCCAGGTCGACCGTCTCGCGGCGCACGATCGTGCCGTCCAGGTCGACGACGGCGACCGTGAGGAGCTCGGGGTCGAGGTGGATGCCGACGGCGTGCGCGGCGTTCGAGCGCAGGCGCACCGGCGTCCGCGGCTTGCCGAGCCGCTCGGCGCGCTCCTGCGCCTCTTCGACCAGCAGCCCCTGCTGCAGCAGGATCCGCAGGATCCGCGAGACCGACTGCTGGGTCAGCCCGGTCCGCCGGGAGATCTCCGTCCGGCTGACGATCCCCGCGAGCCGGATCGTCTCGATGATCACGGCCTCGTTGAAGGACCCCAGGTCGTACTGGTTGGCCCCCGCGCGTCCCGGCTCGTCGAAGCCGTCGTCGGCCGTCACCATCGTGCACCTCCCCGTCGTATCAGCCGTGATCGTACTGCGCTCACGGCGTCGTCACGGCGCTTCGAGCGCCCCGTCGATGCGTCGCACCCCGGCCGCCCACTCATCGTGTCCGGACAACTCCGCCGGATAACGGGCCGCCGCCTCCAGATCCAGGCCGATCCCCCAGCCCGGCGTGTCGTTCGGCGTCAGCCAGCCGTTCTCGATCCGCAGCGCGCCCGGGAACACCTCGTACGTCGCGTCGTTGTAGAGATGGCCCTCTTGGATGCCGAAGGCAACAGATGTGACGTCGAGCGCGACATTCGCCGCGGCCCCGATCGGCGAGGTGTCGCCGGGCCCGTGCCACGCCGTCCGGACGCCGCACAGCTCGGCCAGGTCGGCCAGCTTGCGCGCCGGCGTCAGGCCGCCGATGTCGGAGACATGCGACCGGATGAAGTCGACGCCGCCGTCGCGGACGAGCCGGACGGCGTCCCCCATGGACGTCGTCAGCTCGCCGACCGCCAGCGGGACCGGGGACGCCGCACGGACCTCCGGCAGCCGGTCCCAGTGCTCAGGCGGCAGCACGTCTTCCAGGAAGAACAGGCCGAACTCCTCCAGCGACCGGGCGAGCAGCACGGCCTCCTTCGGTGTGAGGCGCGAATGGACGTCGTGCAGCAGCTCAGTGTTGGCGGGCAGCGCGTGCCGAGCCTCGGCGAACAGCTCCGGAGTGGCTCGGAGGTAGTCGCGGGCCGACCAGCCGTTGCGGTACGGCGCGTCCGGGTACAGCGTCGGGACCTGGGGAGCGCCGTACCCACCTCCGCCCGGCGTCGACATCTGGAGCCGGACGTGGCGCAGCCCCTGGGCTACCAGTTTCTGCGCGTGGTCCAGCGTTTCGTCGATCGTCCGGCCACTGGCGTGCAGGTAGGTGTCAGCCGCGGCGCGGACCTTGCCACCGAGCAGCTCGTAGACCGGCATGCCGGCGCGCTTACCCGCAATGTCCCAGAGCGCCTGGTCGATACCGGAGATCGCGTTGTTGGTGACCGGGCCGCCACGCCAGTAGCCGCTGAACCCGGCCAACCGGGTCAGGTCGCCAATGTCGCCGGGGTACCGGCCGATCAGCAGCCGGGCCAGATGCTCGTCGACGAACGTCTGCACCGCCTTCCAGCGCTGTGTGAAGGTCGCACAGCCGAGCCCGTACAGCCCCGGCTCGGTGGTGTCGATCTTCACCACGACCAGCGGGATGCCCTGCGGCGCGGTGACGATCGCCTTGACCGCACGGATCCGGACGTCGTCCCGGACCGGCCAGGGCTGGTCGAAGTTGGAGGGCATTCAGAGCTCCAGAGTGGGGAGGTCGAGTTCGTACCGGGCCTGGAAGCCCAGCACGGTACGTACGGCGGTCAGGTCGATCGGGACCTCCCGGCCGACGAACCGGCGGACGCGTGGTACGTCCGGCGCGAAGGCGTCGAGCAGCGCGTCGGTCCGGTACGGCGCGTTCGTCGTACCGGCGGCCACGAAGAACGTGTGCGCGCCGGACAGCTCGGCGGTCAGCCCGAGCTCGATCGCGGTCGCGGCGTCGCGGGTGTCCAGGTAGCTCCAGGCCTCGCGCAGCCCGGCGGCCGGCTTGTCCCGCAGCTGGTCGGCCTGCGCCTGCAGGACCGCGGCCGAGTTGGTGTGCGGGAAGCGCAGGGCGACCACGTCGATCCCCCAGCGCCGCCACGCCATCCGCGTGGTGTTCTCGTCGTTCTGCTTGGACAGCGAGTACGCGTCCGCGATGTCGACCGGCATCCGCTCATCCCACGGGTAGTAGGCCGGGCGGACCTCGTGCAGGTTGAACGGGAGGCCGATCGCGTTGATGCTGCTCGCGACCACCGCCCGCTTGATCCCGAGCGCACCGGCCTGGGCCAGCACGTTGAACGTCGACACCACATTGATGCTGTAGACGTCGTACGGCGTACCGGCCGACGGATGCGCCAGAGCCGCGAGATGGACGACGTACTCCGCGTCGGTCAGCGCCGTCGCGACGTCGGACTCGGATCGGGTGTCGCCGATGAGCACCCGGTCCGCCTTCAGATCCGGATGCTCGGCGTTCGACAACGCTGTGACCAGCGCGCCGAGCTCGTTCAGCCGCTGGACGGCGACCAGCCCGATCCGCCCGCTGGCGCCGGTGACGAGCACTCTTCGGCCGTTGAGCGCAGATGTCATTCCTTGATGCCTCCCGACATTCCGACACCTTTGAGGAACTGTTTCTGGAAGACCAAGAACAGCACGACCGGGATCAGCACGGCCAGGAACAGCGCGCTCATCTGCAGGGAGATCTCGGTCGTCTTGGCCACCCGCGGCAGCGCGACCGAGATCGGCTGCAGGCGCGGGTCCGGCAGCACGAGCAGCGGCCAGAGGTAGTCCTTCCAGGAGCCGATCACGGTCAGCAACGCGACCACGCCGACGATCGGCTTCGACAGCGGCAGGATCAGCGCGGTGAACATCCGCAGGTTGCTCGCGCCGTCGATCCGGGCCGCCTCGATCAGCTCGCGCGGGATCGAGTCGAAGTACCGCTTCATCACCAGCACGTTGAACGCGCCGGCCGCCGAAGGCAGCCAGACCGCCCAGAACGTGTTCTGCAGGCTGACCCCGAGCACGGGCATCTTCAGGATCGTCATGTAGAGCGGGACGAGTGAGATGACACCGGGCAGGAAGAGCGTCGCGAGGACCGCGCCGGTCACGACCGGGCCCCACTTCGGCCGCAGCACGCTCAGCACGAACGCTCCCGTCGTACAGACGAACAGCGTGGAGAGCATCGAGCCGATCGCGATGATCGCGGTGTTGCCGAGGTAGGAGCCGATCTGGACGCGGTTCCAGGCGTCCGGGATGTTGCGCCACTGGATGCCGGACGGCCAGAGCTGCATCGGGCCGCTGAGGATGTCCTGGCTGGTCGAGACGCCGGACTTCAGCAGCCAGAGCAGCGGGCCCACGCCGGCCACCAGGACGCCGATGAAGATCAGCACCTGGATGATCGGCAGCCCGATCCGGACGGCCGTGCGCTGCCGGTCCTTGGTCGAGATGATTCCGCGCTCGTGACTCATGTCGTGCTCCAGCGGCGAGTGACGAAGTGGTAGACGACCGACAGCACGCACAGGACGCCGGCCAGCAGCACACTCAGCGCGGTCGCGGCGCCGAAGTCGCCGTTGATGAACGCGTACCGGTAGATCAGCAGCAGGATCGTGGTGGTCGCGTTGTTCGGGCCGCCGCCGGTGAACAGGAACGGCTCGGTGAAGACCTGGAACGTCCCGATCAGCTGCAGCAGCATCATGATGAAGATGATTCCGCGGATCTGCGGGAGCGTGACGTGCCAGACCCGGCTCCAGATCCCGGCGCCGTCCAGCTCGGCCGCCTCGTACAGCTCGGTCCGGACGCCGGTCAGCGCGGCCAGGTAGATGATGGACGTCGCGCCCGCGCCGGCCCAGGTCGCCTCCAGGACGATCGCCGGCATCGCGAGACTCTGCGAGTTCAGCCAGGCGAACGGCCCGATGTCGAACCAGCCGAGGATCGCGTTGAAGACGCCGGACTCGCTCGGGTCGTAGAAGAACGTCCAGAGCAGGATGGCGGCCACCGGCGGGACGACGGCCGGCAGGTAGGACAGCACGTTGTAGAGCCAGCCGGTGCTGCGCAGCTCGCTGACGAACACGGCCAGGAACAGCGGGACCGGGAATCCGAAGACGAGCGCGAGGGCGGCGAAGTACAAGGTGTTGAGCGCGGCCTGCGGAAGCTGCGGGTCGGTCAGCACGTAGCTGAAGTTCGCCATCCCGACCCACTCGGGCGCGGTGACCAGGTTGTTCTTCTGGAAGCTGAGGACCAGGCCGCGGACGATCGGGCCCCAGGAGAAGTAGAGGAACGTCAGCACCAGGGGGACGGCGAACAGGACGGCGCTGAGCCCGCCGGAGCGGTACCAGGTCACGATCGACCCGGTACCGCCGCGGCTCTGCTTGGTTGACTGGAACATGGGCTACCGCGCGAGGCGCGCGTCGATCTTCGCGGCGGTGTCGCCGAGCAGCTTGTCGATGTCGGCGTCCTTCTTGGTCAGCACCTGCTGGACGACCGGGTCGAGCAGCGAGTAGACCTCCTGGCCCTTGTTGCCGGGCTCGGGCAGCAGCTTCAGCGACGTCGTCGACTCGACGTAGCCCTGGAACTGCTTGACCGGCACGTTCACGAACGGCTCACGCCACTTGTTGTACTGGTCGTACGTCTCCTGGCTGAGCGGCGTGATCCCGGGCCGGCCGACGAAACCCTTGTCGGCGATCGTGGTCTCGGCGTCCTTGACCGCGACGTCCTGGGAGGTGAACTTGTCGAACTGGTCGAACTTGATCCACTTCAGCGCCGCGACGATCTCGTTCTTGGTCGCCTTCGGGCTGATCATCTTCAGCGAGCCGCCGGTCAGCGTGCCGTGCGGGCCGCCGTCCTGCGGGAGCGCGCCGTGACCGTAGTCCGCCGGTTTCATCGCGAAGTTCTTCACGCTCATGTCGTAGGCGTCCGGCGCCTGCATGACCATGCCGATCTTGCCGGCGGCGAAGTCCTGACGGACCTCCTCCTGGTTGTAGAGGAAGCGGCTGCCCATCGAGTTGTCGGTCCAGCGCATGTCCTTGAGCAGCTGCAGGGCCTTCTTGGTCGGCGCGTCGTCGAAGGTCGACTTCTTGCCGTCCTGGCTCTGGACCGTGCCGCCCATGCTGTAGGTCATCGTGGTCAGCATCCAGCCGCCGGTGTTGTTCGTGGTCAGCTGCGCGTAGCCGGCCTTACCGGTCTTCTCGGTGATCTGCTTGGCGTACTGCCGGACCTCGTCCCAGGTCGTCGGCGGCTTGTCCGGATCGAGGCCGGCCTGGGTGAACAAGGCCCGGTTGTAGGCCAGCCCGACCGAGAACACGTCGATCGGGACGCCGTAGATCCGGCCCGCGCCGTCCTGGACGATCTTCAGCACGTTCGGGTTCAGGTCCTTGGTCAGGTCGACCAGTTTCAGCTCGTCGGTGATGTCCGGCAGCTGCTTGTTCGGGATCATGTTGGCCGGCTCGGTGAAGCTGATGCTCATCACCGTCGGCAGCGTCCCGCCGGCCACCTGGGCCTGGAACGTCTGCGCCTGCCAGGCGGTCTCGGTCGACTTCACCGTGATGTTCGGGTGCTTGGCCGTGAAGTCCTTGATCTTCTGCTCGAACGCCTTGATGTCGTTCGGCTTGTCGGGGGTGGGCCGGTCCCCGATCGTGATCGTGACCGGCGCGTTCTGGTCGATCGCGCCGGTGCTGTCCGCGGGCGTCGTACCGTCGGCGCACGCCACCAGGCCGAGCGCCAGTCCCGCCACGCCGACCACGGCGCCCAACCTGCTCACACTCTTCATGCGAACTCCTCACAGGGGAATTTCGAGTAAGTTAAACCAAGCGTGTTACTAACTCAAGAGCCCAGCGATAACTGCTGGAACCGACCCGGGTGCGCCCGGCAGGATGTGTCCCATGCTGATTCGCGCGGCGACTGCCGCTGACCTGCAGTTTCTGACCGCCATGTTGCTGGAGGCCTACAACTGGGACGGGACGCCGGTGTTCACGCTCGAGAAGCTGCTGGCCGACGACAACGCGTCGCCCTACATCAAGGGCTGGCCCCGGCCGGACGACGTCGGCGTGGTCGCGGAGGTGGACGGCGTCCCGGCGGGAGCGGCGTGGGCGCGGCTGATCCCTGGCGGCTACGGCTATGTGGCGGACGACGTACCGGAGCTGACGCTCGGGGTCTCCCCCGATTTCCGCCGCCGCGGCGTCGCCCGAGCGCTCCTGACGGCGCTCATCGATGCCGCGCGAGCCGCGTCGTACCAGCGGCTCGCGCTCAGCGTCGACGCGGCGAACCCGGCGGCCGGCCTCTACCGGTCGGTCGGCTTCACCAAGGTCGGCGTCTCGGGGACGTCCGACACGATGGTGATCGAGCTTTAGCCGAAGCCGCGGACGCGGAACTGCATGGAGCGGTAGGGCCAACCGGCGTCCGTCTTCCACTGGCTCACCGATAGGTGCAGGTCGGAGAGTGTGGAGCCGGGGATGATGTAGCCGCCGTAGAGCTGGGCGACGTGGTTGTCGTTCTCCTGGCCCCAGGCGCCGCCGTAGATGAGGGTCTGGCGGTGGGCGGTGTAGAGGTTGGACGTCGGGGTGTCCATGATGATGCCGTCGATGCGGTAGTCGCCGGCGTTGAACCAGGTCAGGATCCATTTTCCGCCGAGCGGGCGCAGGCAGAGTTCACCGAAACTGCCGTTCAGGATCGGCGTCGCCGGGTTGCCCCAGCCCCAGGCGTTGTTGCGGAACCCCCACGGCTCGTACGCCGCCGGGTTCGCGAGCTGGTTGCTGCGGACGCGTTTGAGGATGATCGGCTTGTTGCGCTGGAAACCGGTCGAGTACACGTAGACGTACCCGTCGTTGCCTTCGCCCCAGGTGATGCACTGGAACAGTCCGCCGTCCAGGTTCGGGGCGAACTTGGCTCCCGTGTGGTACCAGTTCGCGCCCGAGTTGTCGCTGCGCCAGATCTCGGTCCAGACGACGTTGCCCAGGCCCTTGTTCACCATCACGTGCAGGTACATCGACCCGCCGATCGTGATCACGTCCGACGGCAGCACCGTCGAGAACGTCGGGTTGTCGTGCGGATAGTCCCAGAACTGCTGCGCCGCCGCCCCGCCCACGGCCCCCGACCACGTCACTCCCCCCGCCAGATTCGTCGTCGTCGACCACAACCCCACCGGCGACCGCCACCACCCACCCCCGACCCGCGCCTGCTCGAACGTATCCCCGAACACGTACAACGTCCGCCCGTCCGGCGTCCGCGCCGGGATCCCCAGATCCGTCCCCGCCATCCGGAACCGATCCGTCAACCCCGGCCCGGTCAAGTCCTTCACCTTCGTCGTCACCACCGCCTGCGCCCCCACCAACCCAGCAGCAGGCACCACCGCAACACCCTTCAACACAGCCCTACGCGAAACCTTCATCGAGAACTCCCAAACTTCGAGGCGGCCGGGAAATCGATTACTCCCGACACCGTCCAAGAGCGGTCCGACGAAGTCAACCCTTTACACGGACGCCGACGGGTCAGGCGGGGCCGGTGGCTATGGGGCGGGTGGGGTCGGTGATCCAGTCGGACCAGGAGCCGATGTAGACGGGGGCTTGGAGGCCGAGGGTGGTGAGGGCTAGGGCGGTGTGGGCGGCGGTTACGCCGGAGCCGCAGTAGGTGGCCAGGGTGGTGTCGGCGGTTACACCGTGGTGGGCGAAGTAGGTCTGGAGGTCGGCGGGCGGCTTGAAGTGGCCGTCGGGGGTGAGGAGGGCGGCCATGGGGGTGTTGACGGCGCCGGGGATGTGGCCGGCGACCTTGTCCATGGGCTCTACTTCGCCGGCGAAGCGCTCGGGGGCGCGGGCGTCGAGGAGGACGCCGGACGCCGCTACCTTCGCGGCGCCCTCGGCGTCGATGAGGGGGAGGTGGCCGGGGGTCGCGGTGAAGTCGCTTGAGGCGGCGTCGGGGACGGCGGTGGTGAGCTCGCCGCCGGCGGCGCTCCAGGCGGACAGGCCGCCGTCCAGGACTCGTACGTCGGTGAGGCCGAAGTAGCGCAAGATCCACCAGGCGCGGGCCGCGGCCAGGGAGTTGGCGTTGTCGTAGACGACGACCGGGGTGTCGGCGGTGGCGCCGGTACGGCGGGCCAGGGCGGTGACGGTGGCCGCGTCGGGGAGGGGGTGTCGGCCGGGGCCGGGAGCGCCTGCCAGCTCGGTGTCCAGGTCGACGAAGTGGGCGCCGGGGAGGTGGCCGGCGTCGTACGCTTCCCGCCCGGGAGGGCCGGCCAGGTTCCAGGTGGCGTCGATCAGCACCGGCTGCGGCTCCAGCGCGCGCAGTTCGTCGACCGAGATCAGGGGACTGCTCACGATGCGGCTCCTCCAAAGGGCAGGACTTCGGGTGACAGGGTGGCGCGGGCCCGGGCCTGGGTGAGCCGGCGCCGGTGGTGGCGACGGCACAGCACCTCGTACGCCATCTGCGACGCGTTCGACTCGATGTCGCCCACTGCCAGCTGCTCGCCCTCGGTCACCATCTCCCCACCGATCGTACGGGCGTTGTGCGTGGCCCTCTCACCGCACCAGCACAGCGCCTCCACCTGCAGCAGCTCCATCCGGTCCGCCAGCTCGACCAGCCGCGCGGACCCCGGGAACAGCGTCGCCCGGAAGTCAGTCAGGATGCCGAAACAGAACACGTCGATCTGCAGCTCGTCGACCAGCCGCGCCAGCTGCTCGATCTGCAGCGCGCTGTAGAACTGCGCCTCGTCACACACCACGTAGTCGATCCGCCCGCCCTGGGTCAGCTCGTTCACCACGTGGTCCCAGAAGTCGAACTCGGCCCGGACCTCGATCGCCTCCGCCACCAGCCCGAGCCGCGACGACAGCACCGACTCCCCCGCCCGGTCATGACTGGTGAAGATCCGCCCCCGCCTCCCCCGCGCCTTGTGGTTGTGATCCATCTGCAGCGCCAGCGTGGACTTACCGCAGTCCATGGTCCCGGTGAAGTAGAGCAGCTCAGCCACGGGCGATCATCCTGCCAAGTCAGCCGACCGCCCCGCACTCCGGGGTGTGTCGCGGCGCCTGGAGACGGCGTGGGCCAGCTCGTCGGCCAGCTGGATGAGGATGAGCAAGGCGAGGCAGACGAAGAAGACGGCGAAGGCGGGCCACATCCAGCGCGGCCTGCGTACGGGCGTCGGATCTTCCCCGTGCAGCCGCCTGATGTCGTCAACGACGAGCTCGATGAGCACCTCGTCGTCGGCGTCGATCCGGGAGTTTCCCGTCGCCAACGATTTGCTCAACGTGAAGATCCGGCGCGCCTCAGCTTCGGTGAAGTTGCCCAGCGCACCGCCGGTCTGTTCAGGTGGCTCCGGCGTCACCCGCAGCTGCTTCGGGTACCAGGTCACCTCATCGTGCGGCCGCGGCCAGCTGTGGTGCTCGACGGCCATCCGGTCGCCGTCGATGTCGTTGATGTAGAGGTACCCCTCGGAGTACCGCTCGCCCGGTGTCGCGTACCGGACGCCGTACTTCGTCGGCGGGTCGCCGGACCGCTGTAGGCCGATGCCGCTGACGATCAGGCTGGGGACGCCGATCGCGATCGTCAGCAGGAGGGCGCAGCCGACGACGAGTTGGCGGCGCGTCGGGGGCTTGTCGGTCGGCATGGGGTCAGGCAAGCACGGGGTGGTTGTCGGGAGGGTTGGGTGGCCGTTAGCTGCCGACATTCCGTGGACTGGACTTGGGAATGAGCCGTCGGCCGGTTTGAATGGGATGTGCGCAAAGGTCTGGTGCTGGGTATTGCGGTCGGGTTGACGGCTGCCACTTCGTTGACGACGCCTGCGGTGGCGGTGCCGACGGCGGGGTCGCGGGCGTATTTCGTGATCACGGAGCCGCGGCAGACGGCGCGGGTGACGGGGGCGATCACGCAGGGCGGCGGGTCGGTGTACGCCGCGTACGACGAGATCGGGGTGCTGGTCGCGCATTCGAACGCGACGGACTTCGCGAGCAAGATGCGGAGTACGAGTGGCGTGCAGAAGGTGGGCGCGACGCGGACGAGTGATCTGCCGCCGGACGTCGGGGCCCCGGCGCTGCCGCAGGAGCCGGCGCAGAGTGCGACGACGGCGGCCGAGGTCGACCGGTCGGACATGACGCAGATCGGCGCCGACCGGGCCTGGGCGAAGACGCTGGGGTCGAAGGCGGTGACGGTGGCCGTCCTGGACACCGGGGTCGACGATCAGCACGCGGATCTGAAGGCGAACTTCGACGCGTCCAAGTCGGCGTCCTGCGCGTACGGCAAGGCCGACACGCGGCCGGGCGCCTGGCGCGACATCGGCGATCACGGGACGCATGTGGCCGGCACCATCGCCGCGGCGAAGAACGGCGTCGGCATGATCGGCGTCGCGCCCGGGGTGAAGGTGTCGTCGATCCGCGTCGCCGAGGCCGGCAGCCAGCTGTTCTTCCCGGAGAACACGGTCTGCGCGTTCATGTTCGCGGCCGCCAAGGGCGTCTCGGTGACGAACAACAGCTACTACGTCGACCCGTGGATGTACCTCTGCCCCTCGGACCCGGACCAGGCCGCGATCAGCGAGGCCGTCCGCCGCTCGGTCGCGTACGCCGATGCCAAGAACGTCGTCAACGTCGCCGCCGCCGGTAACGAGTCCTACGACCTGTCGAACAAGGCCAGCGACGACACCAGCCCGAACGACTCGACCCCGGTCGAGCGCCCGGTCGCCAACGACTGCATCAGCCTGCCGACCGAGCTGCCGAACGTCGTCGTGGTCGCCTCGGTCAACGGGACCGGTGCGAAGTCCGGCTTCTCGAACTTCGGCGTCGACAAGATCACCGTCGCGGCCCCCGGCGAGAACGTCTACTCGACCGCCCCCGGCGGCGGCTACAAGTCCAACAGCGGTACGTCGATGGCGTCGCCGCACGCGGCCGGCGTCGTCGCGCTGATCCGCAGCGCGAACCCCAAGTTCACCCCGGAGCAGGTCCGCGCGAAGCTCGCCCAGCAGGCCGACGACATCGCCTGCCCGCCCGGCGCGTCAGCCGGTTGCCAGGGCAGCGCCGCCAAGAACTCGTACTACGGCGAAGGCCTGATCGACGCCGCCGAAGCGGTCGGCGCGGGCCCGGGCCAGGCCAAGGGCGGCCTGTCGGTGACCAAGCCCGGTGACCAGCTCGGCGTCGGCGGTTTGCCCGCCGCGCCGCTGCTGATCAAGGGCATGGGCGGCAGCGGCACGATCAGCTACACCGCGACCGGTCTGCCGCCGGGTCTGGAGATCAACCGCGAGCGCGGCTGGATCACCGGCGTCCTCACCCCCGGCCAGGGCCGGTACAAGGTGACGGTCACCGCGCGCGACGGTGAGGCGAAGGTCGCGTCGTCGAGCTTCTACTGGAACGTCTGGAGCTTCTAGCGCCCCGGGTCGACGAGCAGCGGGATCTCCATCTCGTCGGCGGTCAGGGAGCCGTGCAGACCGATCAGCCCGGCCTCCTGCGGGTACCGCCGGCTGGCGACCAGGGCCAGCGGCCCGAGCGCGGCCACGACCACGTCACCCAGCCGCGGCGAGACCCGGTCCTCGACGCCGCCGAACCAGCCGCGCCCGATCGCCTCCTCGCGGCTCAGCACGAGCGCCCGGTCGCCGAGCCGCTCGCGGTAAGTCGCGAGGACGTCGTCCAGCGCGCCGTCCACGCAGTACAGGTGCCGGAAACGCGATTCGCCGCCGACCAGCCGCAGCCCGGCGGTCAGCGCGGGCTCCGCATCCAGGTCGACGCGGTACTCCGGGGCGACGTCGATCATCCCGTGGTCGGCGATCACGACGAGGACGGCGTCCCGCGGGAGCGCGGCCCGGACCTGCGCGGCGAACGAGTCGGCCGCGACCAGCTCCTCCTCCCACTGCCAGGACTCCGACCCGTGGCCGTGGCCGATGTAGTCGAGCTGCGAGTCGTAGACGTAGACCAGGGACGACGCCCCTTCGCGGCTCGCGAAGCGGGTCGCATCCAGCCGGTCCTCGATCGTGTCCGCGCCGCGATGCAGCGTCCCGCGGAAGGCCGACCTGGTCAGCCCGGACTTCTCGAACCGGGCCTTGCTGACGTTGCGCGTGACGACGCCGGCCGCGGCGACCCGGTCGAAGACCGTCTCGTGCGGCTGCCACTGGAACGGGTCGACAGCGGCATCCCACTGCAGCGCGTTCAGCAGGCCGCCGGTCGCCGGGACGATCGACGTGTAGCCGACCATCCCGTGCGCGCCTGGCGGCAGACCCGTCCCGAGGCTGGTCAGACTCACCGCCGTCGTCGACGGCACCCCGGCGGTCAGGCTTCGCCCGGTCGGCAGCAGCGACGCCAGGTACGGCGCCGCCTCGGCATGACGGCGCAGCAGCCCCCAGCCGAGCCCGTCGAACAACAGGACGGCGTACCGGCTGGCGGGCGGCAGGTTGAGCGGGTTGGCGAAGCCGGGAACGGACAGCGCCCCGGCCACCGAGGGCAGGACGTCGGCGAGCGCGCCGCCGCCGTACTGCGGGCTGACCGGGACGATCACGGCACTACCGGCTGGTCGCGAACGACAGCGCGCGAGCGAAGTCGAGCACCTGCTGGATGCCGGCCGGGCCGTCGGCGGCCGCGCTGATCCGCAACGAGATGTCGTCGGCCGCGACCGAGCCGGTGTAGCCGTGGTCGGCCTCGCAGTTCGGGTCGGCGCAGACGGCCGGCTCGAGGTCGATCCGGTTCACCATGCCCCAGCCGATCGTCAGCACGACCTCGCCGCCGCCGGAGACGGCCGGGTCGGCCTTGCCGGAGGCGTAGCCGGCCGGATTCGGGACGACGCGGTTGACGACCACGGCGTTCACCCGCTGCAGCGGGATGGCCTCGGTGGACGTCGACGCGTACGGCGCGCGGATCAGGTCGTCGGCGGCGTGCTCGTCGGTGTGGCCGACGATCAGCCGGGTCGGGGTCAGGCACAGGATCGTGATGTGCCGCCGGACCTCGTCGCGGTCGAAGGTCGGCTCGTGCTGGAGCACGAAGGCCCGGATCGGCTCGCTCGCGATGGCGATCGCGAGCGAGTCCGAGACGACGTCTGGGTAGTAGCCGCACTGGTCGATCGCCTGCCGGAGCGCCGTCGAGGCGTCGGCGAGCTCCGGTGCATTCAGGTCACGCATGCCCTCATCCTTGCACGACCGCGCCCTGGCCCGTTGCCCCCTTGTGGACAACTCGCGATCAGTTCGCACTTGCCTTCCGCAGCACCGGCGAACCCGCGGTGCCGGCGACCGCGACCAGCGCGAGCCCGACGACGACCTGACCGATCAGGAGCAGGACACCGGTGTTGCCCTGGGTGAAGACCTGTCCCCCGCTGAGCGCCAGCCCGCACAGCGCGCCGAACCCGACCACCGGTAGCCCGACCCCGAGCACCGGCGTCACCGCGGCCAGCCGCGCGGACCGCTCGATCACGCTCAGCGGGACCCCGGCCCGGCGCAGCGCCTTGGCTGGTTTGGCCTGGTCCAGCGCCGTACCGACCGCACCGGCCGCAGTGGACGCGGCGACGGTCAGAAAGACCAGACCGAGCAGAAGCGCGACGCCGATCCGCATGTCCTGAGTGGTCGGGTCGCTGTCGCCACCGGGGATGAAGACCGAGATGAACCCAGTCACGAAGCCGCTCAGCACCAGTGCCGCGACCGGCCGGAATGCGCCCTTCGGGTCGTCAGCCAACCGGCGTCCGGCCAGCAGCATCACCGGACCGTTGGACGTGTTCGCCATCATCTTGCCGATCATCTGCACCGCCCACGGCCCGATGATGCGGACGGCGAGTGCCCCGAAGCCGATGGCGATCAGCAGGGGCACGATCGCCGCACCCATCCCCAGGGTGGCCAGCATGATCGGCCCGATCAGCAGAAGCACCAGCCGGAACGCACTGGTCGCTTTCCGGGTCTGACCGCGGACGACGCCCAGCGGGGTGATGCTGACCCGGCCGAGCCCGATCAGCGCACTGATCACCGACAGGACCGGTACGGCGACCAGCACCAGCGGAACGGTCCACCAGTTCGGGGTGATGTCGGAGACGTACCAGCGGCCGCCGCCGAGTGGGATGAGGGCGATCAGCGGTGTCAGGACGACGTACCCGATCAGTCCGACGACCGCACCGGCCAGACCGAGGACGGTCTGCTCGACCGAGCTCAGCCAGAGGACCTGGGCACGGGTGGAGCCAGCCAGACGCAATGCGGCCAGCCGGTGCTCACGCCGCTTCGCAGCGACACCAGCCGCCTGCCCGACCAGACTGAGCAGCGGGAACAGCACCAGGATGATGCCGAACGCGACGGCGATCAGCAGCGCGTAGATGCGGTCGTCCTTGGTGTCGTTGACCCAGCTGCTCACGTAGTTCGGGTAGTTGCTGTCGATCTTCGCCACGCCCTGGATGACGACCAGCTCTTCCGGCGACGCGAGGCCCTTGTCGGTGATCACACCGGTTGGCTTATCGATGCCGTACTCGCCCTTGAGACTGGACCAGTGTTTGGCGACCTCCGGTGAGACGAACACCTCCCCCGGCGCCGGCACGTGGTCCAGCCCGGGCGGCGGCTGGCTGCTCGGCTTCAGCGACTGCAGCTGGAGCACGGTCAGCGGATCGCCGTTGAGCTTCTTGCCGTGCACGTCCTTGAGGACGCCGACCGCCCCCTGCTCGGTGCCCTCGTCCGTACCGCGCCAGCCGACCCGGTCCGAGCGCTGCGCCAGTCCGAGCGAGCCCGCGATCAGAAACGTCAGCAGCAGCGCAACGATCGCCGTCGCGCCCAGCGCCGCCAGGTTGGCCGCCCGTCCACCCGGACCGGGACGGCGGACGAACCGCAGTCCCAGATCAGTCATCGGATTCATCGCACGGCCCCCATCGACTCGCTGACGCGACCGTCGACGATCGTCAGCACTCGGTGGCAGCGTGCGGCGACCGAGTTGTCATGTGTGACCACGACGACGGCAGCACCGCGGTACGTCGCCGCACCGATCAGCAGGTCGATCACCTGCGAACCGGTGGCCGCGTCCAGCGCGCCGGTCGGCTCGTCGGCGAACACCACCTGCGGCTCGCCGACCAGCGCCCGCGCGATCGCGACGCGCTGCGCCTGCCCACCGGACAGCTCGCCAGGACGCCGTCCGGCCTCCTGCGCCAGCCCTACCTGGGCGAGCATGTTCCGGGCCCGGCCGATCGCGTCCCGGCGGCTGAGGCCGTCGACCATCAGCGGCAGTGCGACGTTCTCGTCGGCCGGCAGCTCGGCGAGCAGCTGGTTGTCCTGGAAGACGAAGCCGAGGCGGCGGCGCCGCAGGACGGTGCGGGCGGCGTCGTTCAGGTTGTCGACGCGCTCGCCGCCCAGCCGGACCTCGCCCTGGTCCGGGGTGAGGATGCCGGCCAGGACGTGCAGCAGCGTGGTCTTGCCGTTGCCGCTGGGGCCCATCACGGCCAGCGCCTCGCCGGACCGGACGCCGACGTCCACGCCGGCCAGACCGACGACGTTGCCGTAGTACTTGACCAGGCCGTGACCACTGAGGACGACCTGGGGGCTGAGTTGGGGACTCTGGAAGCTCATGGTGACGAGCTTTCCGCCTGCGCGGCCCTGATTCGTCGGCCCGTGGACCGGTCTTGGTATCGCCTTACGGTGTCGTTCGGCGACGGCGCGTACTACCTCGGTCGTACATCGAAAGCCGAGGGGAACGCGTCGCGATAGCTCGGGAACCCGCCCGCGGACTCCGCGTTCAGGACGCCGTGCACGACCGCACGGCTCAGCGTCCGCGCGCCGGCGGCGAAGACCGTCTCCAGCCGCAGCAGCGCGGCTGGGTCGGTGACGCTCAGGCGCTCCCCGGCGCCGGTAGACAGCGCGAAGATGCTGTCGCCATCGACGAGCGTGTGGATCGGATCGACCGCGCGGGCCAGCCCGTCGTGCGCGACCATCGCCATCCGCTTGGCGGCCGCCTTGTTCAGCGGGACGTCGGTCGCGACGACCGCGATCACCGTGTTCATCGCCGGCCCGGTCGCGACCGGCGGCGGCTCCGTCGGCGGGCGGAGGTCAGCGAACTCCTCCCCCAGGCCGAGCCGCGCGCCGTACAGGACGCCGTCCGCGTCGATCGCCGAGCCGACCGCGTTCACGATCACCAGCGCGCCGACCGTGCTGCCGTCGTCCAGCCGAACGCTGGCCGTGCCGACGCCGCCCTTCAGCGCACCGGCCTTGGCCCCGGCGCCGGCTCCATGGTTGCCCATGGCAACTGGCCCGTCGGTGGCGGCAGCGATCGCGTCGCGACCCCACGACGCCTCCGGCCGCGCCTGGAACCCGCCGCCCCGGCCGAGATCGAAGATCACCGCGGCCGGCACGATCGGGACGACGTCCAGCACGCCGGGCCCGACCCGCACACCCTCGCCGCGCTCCTCGAGCCAGCGCATCACCCCGCCCGCGGCGTCCAGCCCGTACGCGCTCCCGCCGGTCAGTACGACCGCGTTCACCCCGGGGTTGGAGTTCACCGGGTCGAGCAGATCGGTCTCGCGCGTCCCCGGCGCCCCGCCGCGGACGTCGACGCCCGCAACCGCGCCGGCCGGCACGTGAACGACCGTCGTCCCGGTCAGGTAGGGCGCGTCAATGCGCTCGACCTGGCCGACCAGCACCCCCGGCACGTCGGTGATGGCGTTCAGCGGACCGGGCTGCATCGGCGGTTCCTCTCCCGAAAATCTGGTTGCCACCGACATTAGCGTGGAAGCCATGAACACCCATCAGCTCTGTGGTCTGCTGGCCGAACCGTCGAGACTGCGCACGTACTCCGCCGTCGTCCTCGGCGCCACCACTCCCGAGCAGGTCGCCGGGAGCACCGGGCTGAGCGCAGCTGTGGTCGGGAAGGCGCTGCAGAAGCTGATCAAGGCCGGGCTGGTCGAGGCCGCGCCGAAACTCACCGCCGACGAATCAGTGTTCAAGGACGCCGTCCGCGACAACGCCCCGGAGTGGACGCCGCTCGTCGACGACCCCGAGCGCGATCACGTCCTGCGCGCCTTCGTCCGCGACGGCCGCCTGACCCACTTCCCGACGTACCCGGAGAAGCTGCAGATCGTGCTCGAGTACTTCGCGACCGACTTCGAACCCGGCCGCGACTACCCCGAGCGCGAGGTCAACGAGCTTCTCAACCGCCGGCACGCCGACCACGCGGCCCTGCGCCGGATGCTGGTCGACGCCCGCCTGCTCACCCGGGCCGACAGCGTCTACCGCCGGGCCTGATCAGGTCAGGCGGCGGGCCGGGGTGTCCTGGCGGGGCTTCTCGTTCGGGGCGATCCGGATCGTGGTGTCGAGGACGGTCGAGCCCTGGACGGCGACCAGGACCGAGCGGAGGTCGAGTTTGACGACCTCCTCCAGGTCGAGGGTCAGCCGGGACACCCGGTGCAGCAGGTTCTCGATGGCGGAGATGTCGACCGGGTCGCTGCCGCGGTAGCCGTAGAGCAGCGGCGCGGCCCGGACCTCGCGGACCATCTCGGCGGCGTCGCGGGTGGTCAGCGGGGGCATCCGGTACGAGCTGTCGCCGAGCAGGTCGGTCGCGACGCCGGACAGGCCGAAGCTGACCACCGGCCCGAACGACACGTCCTCGATCGCCGAGATCACCACCGGGACGCCGGGCGGCGCCATCTTCTGGACGACGAACTGCGCGCGGCCCGGGTCGGCCGCGACGCCGAAGGTGCGGGTCATCTCGGCCCACGCGGCGCGCATGTCGTCCTCGTCGTGGATGTGCCGCCAGATGTCGGCCAGGTCGGGGCGCATCCGCCACTGCTCGGCGGTCGCCTTCAGGATCACCTCGAAGCCGAGGTCCGCGGCGCGGGCGACCGCTTCGTCGGCGCTGAGCACCGGGAAGGACGGGAGCACCGAGATCCCGTAGAAGCTCAGCAGCCGCTGCCGGTCGGCCTCGTCCAGGTCGGCGCCGCGCGGGTGCCGCTGCAGGTACTCGGCGACGAAGTCCTCCGCGCCGGCGGTGTCGACGTCGGGCAGCTCGGGGATGTGGCTGTCGGACCGGCGGCGCCACTCGGCGTACTGCGTCGCCTTCGCGAGCGCGCCCACGGCGTACTGCGGGTTCAGGAACGAGGGGATCGACCCACGGGCCGCGCCGCCGTCGCCGTCCGGGACGCGGAGCTGCTCGGGGACGCGCCGGGAGGCGAGGAACGTGGACAGCACCGGCTTGTCCGAACCGGCGGCCGCCGCGGTGATCGCCGCCGCGACCTCGGCGCCGCTGGACTGCACCGGCGGGGTGTAGATCACGACGACGGAATGGACGCTGTCGTCGGCGAAGACCTCGGACAGGGCCGCGCCGAAGTCTCCGGCGGCGGCATCCGGGCTCAGGTTGCGCGGCTCCCCCGCCGTCTCCAAGCCGCAGGTCGCCATCGTGTCCAGCGCGAGCAGCGTCAGCGCGTCGGAGTTGCTGACGATCGCGACCCGGCGGCCCTTGGGCAGCGGCTGGTGCGCGAGGAGCTGCGCGACGTCGAACAGCTCGCCGGTGGTGTCGACGCCGATCAGCCCGCTCTGCCGGAACATCGACTCGATCGTGGCCGGGGGCAACTTGCTGCGCCGGACCAGCTGGCCGAGCGGCACGCCCTGCGTGGCCCGCCCCGACTTCAGCGCGACCACCGGTTTGCGCCCGGCGAGCCGGCGCGCGACCCGGCTGAACTTGCGCGGGTTGCCCAGCGACTCCAGGTAGAGCAGGACGACCTCGGTCGCCTCGTCGGAGTACCAGTACTGCATCAGGTCGTTGCCGGAGACATCGGCCCGGTTCCCCGCCGAGACGAAACTCGACAGCCCGACGCCACGCGCGGCCATGTCGGCGAGGATCGGTACGCCGAGCGCGCCGGACTGGCAGAAGAACGCCACCCGCCCGCGGCCCGGCATGACCGGTGAGAGGGTCGCGTTCAGCGAGACGCCGACCGCGGTGTTGATCAGGCCGAGCGCGTTCGGCCCGATCACGCGCATGCCGTACGAGCGGGCCAGACCGGTCAGGTACCGCTGCCGTTTGCGGCCTTCGTCGCCGATCTCGGCGAACCCGCTCGACACGACGACCAGCCCGCGCACGCCCTTGGCCGCGCAGTCCAGGACGACGTCCGCCACGGTCTCGGCCCGGACGGCGACCACGGCCAGGTCGACCGTGTCGTCGATGTCGCGGATCGTTCCGTACGCCGGAACGCCCTCGATCTCGGTCGCGGAGGTGTCCGCGTTGACGGCGTACAGGCGGCCGGGGAAGCCGCTGTCGCGCAGGTTCCGGACGAGGGCGTTGCCGATGCTGCCTTCGCGCCGGCTGGCGCCGATCACCGCGACGCTGGACGGCGTCAGCAGCCGGGCGATCGACAGCGCCTCCGAGCGCTGCTCGCGGGCCTGCATCACCCCGAACGACGTGTCGGTCGGCGCGATGTCGAACTCGACCATGATCACGCCGTCCTCGAACTCGCGCGCGACCTTGTAGCCGGCCTCGGTGAAGACGGTGATCATCTTGCGGTTGTCGGGCAGGACCTCGGCGACGAAGCGGACGATGCCGTTCTCCCGGGCGGCCTGGGCCAGGTGCTCGAGCAGCAGTTGCCCGAGGCCCCGGCCCTGGTGCGCGTCCTCGATCAGGAACGCCACCTCGGCCGTGCGGCGGCCGGTCCGCTCGTAGCGGCCGACGCCGATCATGTCGTTGCCCACGGTCACGATCAGCGCGAGCCGGTCGTGGTAGTCGACCTGGGTGAACCGCGCCACATCGCGGTCGGACAGCTGCGGGTAGGGCGCGAAGAAGCGGTAGTACTTGGACTGCTCCGACACCCGCGCGTAGAACGCGACCAGCAGGTCGGCGTCGCCCGGAGTGATCGGCCGTAAGTGGGCTGTCGCGCCGTCGCGCAGGACGACGTCCGCCTCGTAGTCCACCGGGTAATCCGCCGGAGCCCGCACGGCATACTGTGCAGGCTCGTCGGGCGTCTGGTCATCCGGCGGGGTCACTCGGCCAGCGTACTCAACGGGACTGACAGGGGGCGGTGAATTTGGTCGCGCGGATCGCACCGGTCCTCGTGTTCCTGGTCGCAGTGACGGTCATCGCCGAGCTGGCCGACAAGGCCAAGGTCTTCGACGTCGCCGCCCGCGAGGCAGCTCACCTGGCCCGCGGCAAGGTCTGGCGGCTGTGGCTGCTCGTGGTGGTCCTGGCGACCGGGCTGACGATCGTGCTGTCACTGGACACCTGTGCGGTGCTGCTGACACCGGTCGTGCTGGCGATGGCCAGGCAGCTGAGCATCCCGCCGAAGCTGTTCGCGTTCACCACGGTCTGGCTGGCCGGTACGGCGTCCCTGCTGCTGCCCGTCTCGAACCTGACCAACCTGCTCGCGCTCCACCAGTTCCGCACCCTCGACACGTCGTACCTGGCGCACACCTGGCGACCGGCGATCGCAGCGATCCTCATCACGGTCGTCGTGCTCGCAGTGCTGTTCCACCGCGACCTCGGCCGCTCGTACGACGTACCGGCGACGCCACACGTCGACGACAAGGTGTTGTTCTGGGGCTCGACAGCGGTCTGCGTACTACTCGGACCGGCGTTCGTCTCCGGTGTGGAGGTCGCCTGGCCGGCCAGTATCGGTGCGCTCATTCTGGTCGGGCTGTTCGCGGTCCGGCGCCGCAGCGAGCTCCGCTGGTCGCTCATCCCGGCCAAGCTGGTGGTCGGCGTCGTCATCCTGTTCACGGTCGTTGCCTTCCTCACCGACCACGGTCTGGAGACTGTGCTGCGTCAGGTCGCCGGTACGACGTCCGACCTGCGGCTCAGCGCGACAGCGGCGCTCGGCGCCAATCTGTTCGACAACCTGCCGGCGTACCTGGCCATGGAGCCGGTCGCGTCGTCCGACCCGCACCGGATGACAGCGCTGCTGATCGGCGTCAACACCGGTTGCCTGCTCACCCTGTGGGGTTCACTGGCCACTCTGCTGTGGCGGGCGCGCTGCCGGGCGGCCGGCGTCCACATCTCTTGGTGGTCGTTTCTGTGGCGTGGGCTGATTCTGACACCGCTCGTGATCGTGGGGTCGGTTCTCGCGCTGAATGGGTAATGTGCGGGCATGGCTACGGAACGCAGCACGGCCGAGGTGACGCGGCAATTCCGGGCAGCACGCGACTTTCTGGTTGCGCACCGGGAGGACTACGACACGGCGTACCGGGACTTCAACTGGCCGGTCTTCGAGCGGTTCAACTGGGCGCGGGACTGGTTCGACGCCCTGGCGGTCGAGCAGCCGGAGGTAGCGGCGCTGACGATCGTCGAGGAGGACGGCGAGGTCAACTCGCGCACCTACGCCGAGCTGGCCGAACGGTCCGGCAAAGTGGCCGGCTGGCTCACCGAGGCCGGTCTGACACCAGGCGACCGCGTACTGATCGTGCTGGGCAACAGCGTCCCGCTGTGGGAGGTGATGCTGGCCTGCATCCGCGCCGGCGCAGTCATGATCCCGGCGACCACACTGCTCACCGACGCCGACCTGGCCGACCGGATCGCCCGCGGCAACGTCCGGGCCGTCGTCACCGCCAGCAGCGAGACCAGCCGGTACGCCGGGATCGCGGACGACCTCATCCGGGTCGCCGTCGGCGAGCCGGTAGACGGCTGGCAGCACTACGACGACTTCGCCCAGTACGCCGGCCCGGTGCCGGACGTCGACACCGCAGCCGACGACTCGTTGCTGCTCTACTTCACCTCCGGAACGACCAGCCAGCCGAAGCTCGTCGAGCACACCCAGGTCAGCTACCCGGTCGGCCACCTCTCGACGATGTACTGGATCGGCCTGCAGCCCGGCGACGTCCATCTGAACGTCTCCTCACCCGGCTGGGCCAAGCACTCCTGGAGCAACGTTTTCGCGCCCTGGAACGCGGGCGCGACCGTCTTCCTCTACAACTACACGCGCTTCGACGCCGAGAAGATGCTGCAGGTCCTGCAGACCTACGGCGTGACGACGTTCTGCGCTCCGCCGACCGTCTGGCGGATGCTGATCCAGGCGGACCTGTCCGCGGTCGAGGTCGCGATCCGCGAGTGCATCTCGGCCGGTGAGCCGCTGAACCCAGAGGTGATCGAGCAGGTCCGCAACGCGTGGGGCATCACGATCCGCGACGGCTACGGGCAGACCGAGACCACCGCGCAGATCGGCAACCCGCCCGGCCAGCCGGTCAAACTCGGCTCGATGGGCCGGCCGCTGCCCGGGTACACGATCGCGCTGGTCGATCCGGCGTCCGACGAGATCGGCGACGACGGCGAGATCTGCATCGAGCTCGCTCCCCCGCCGGTCCCGCTGATGCGCGGCTACCGCGATGCGGCCGAGCTGACCGACGAGGTGATGCGGGGCGGCTACTACCACACCGGCGACGTCGCGAGCCGTGACGAGGACGGCTACATCACCTATGTCGGCCGCTCCGACGACGTGTTCAAGGCCAGCGACTACCGGATCTCGCCGTTCGAGCTGGAGTCGGTGCTGATCGAGCATCCGGCCGTCGCCGAGGCCGCCGTCGTCCCGTCGCCGGATCCGGTCCGGCTGGCGGTTCCGAAGGCGTACGTCGTCCTGGCCGCCGGGTACGAGCCGACGCGGGAGCTGGCCGCGGAGATCCTCGGCTTCTGCCGCGACCACCTGGCGCCGTACAAGCGGATCCGGCGGATCGAGTTCGCCGAGCTGCCGAAAACCATCTCGGGCAAGATCCGGCGCGTGGAGCTGCGGACCGCCGAGGCCGCGAAGACCGAGGCCGGCGAGCACGCGTACGACGAAGCCGACTTCAAACCCGAATGAATCTCGACACCGGGCTCGGCTGGGCCGCGATCGCCGTCCTGCCGCTTCTGATCGTGATCGGCGTGGCCGGTTCGCGGTACGCCGGGCTGCGGCACGACAAGGGGATCGTCACGGCCGCGCTGCGGGCAGTCCTGCAGCTGGCCGCGGTCGGCCTGGTCGTCGGGTTCGCGCTCCAGCACACGTACGGCGCGATCGCGTTCGTACTGCTCATGTTCGGCGTCGCCACCTTCACCAGCACGAGGCGGCTGCACGAGACCGCCGCCGTACCCCGCCAGTGGCTCTACTGCGGCACCGCGATCGGAGCGGGCGCTCTGACCGTACTGCTCCTGCTGATCCTGCCCGGCGTCGTCCCGCGGAACCCGGCCACGATCCTGCCCATGGGCGGCATCATCGTCGGCGGAACGATGACAGCGACCACTCTGGCCGGTCGGCGGGTGCTGAGCGAGTACGGCGCCCAGTTCGGCCAGTACGAGGCCGGGCTGTCGATCGGGCTGCTGCCGCGCGAGGCGTTCAAACTCGTCGTAGGCCCGGTCGCAGGCGACGCGCTGCTCCCGGCCCTCGACCAGACCCGCACGGTCGGCCTGGTGTCGCTGCCCGGCGCCTTCGTCGGGATGGTGCTCGGCGGGGCCTCGCCCGCCGCCGCGGCCGCGCTGCAGCTCGTCGTCCTGGTCGGGCTGATCGCCGCCGAGACGATCGCCATCCTGACCATCACCGAGCTGTTGTCCCGCGCCCGCCTTCCGGACGGGCGTACGGTTTCCTCATGACCGATGACAAGAGCCTCTTCAGCCGGATCGACGAGCTCGTCGCGGAGGAGCACGAGCTCCGCGGCAAGCACGCCGCCGGCCAGATCGCCGACGAGGACGAGCACGCTCGCCTGAAGGCCCTCGAGGTCGAGCTCGACCAGTGCTGGGACCTGCTCCGGCAGCGCCGGGCCAAGCGCGAGTTCGGCGAGGACCCGGACACCGCGCAGGCCCGCCCGGCCTCGACCGTCGAGGGCTACCTCAACTAGAACCCGCGCAGCTTGTCCGGAGTGATCCGGATGACCACCGAGTACTCCGCGTGGAACTGCTCGGTGGTCATCCCGAGACCGACGATGTCGTCGCCGTACTTCTTGTTGTAGATCGCGACCACGTCGGCCGGCAGCGGCTCGGCGTCGATCCGCGCCGCCCCGGAGATGACGCCGACGTCGCCGCCGCCGTACGTCGCGTTGAAGTTCACCGCGACCTGCGGATGCGTCTCGATGTTGCGCACCTTGGCCTTGTTGCGCTGGCTGCTGATCAGCAGCTCGCCGTCGTGCCACAAGAACCAGACCGGGTTCGGCGCCGGCGTCCCCGATTTACCGACCGTGGTCAGCCACACGACGCGCTCGTCGTCCAGTTGCCGGGTGATCCGCTTGCCGAAGTCGGTCGAGGTGTCGATGTCCATCTGGCCCCTTAGGTCGGTCCGAGCCGCGCCCACTCGATCGCCGGGCAGTGGTTCATCACCATCGTGAGCCCGGCGGCCGTCGTCCGCGTGTACGCGTCGTGGTCGATTACACCCAGCTGGAACCACACCGCCTTGGCGTTGATTCCCACCGCCTGGTCCGCGATCTCGCCGGCCAGCTCGGAGCGGACGAACACGTCCACGCAGTCCACCGGGAACGGGATGTCGGCCAGCGACGCGTACCCCGGCTCCCCGTGCACGGCCGCGGCCGACGGGTGCACCGGGACGATCCGCTTCCCGCGGCCCTGCAGGAAGCGGGCTACGCCGTACGCCGCGCGCTCGGTGTTGTTCGACAGGCCCACCACGGCCCAGGTCTCGCAGTCGGCCAGGATCTTCCGGATGTCCGCGTCCATACCTCGATGTTCCCTCAGCCACGCAAGTACGTGAGCACCGCGGAGACCCGGCGGTCGAGGCCGTCGTCGAGCTGGAGCTTGGCGAAGATGTTGCCGACGTGTTTGCGGACGGCGGCCTCGCTAACGACGAGCTGGTCGGCGATCGCGCCGTTCACGTGCCCTTCGGCCATCAGCGCGAGCACCTCCAGCTCGCGCGGCGTGAGCGCGGCCAGCGGGCCGTCGTTGCGGCGCCGGGCGAGCAGCTGGCGGACGACCTCGGGGTCGACGACGGTGCCGCCGCCGGCGACCCGGTCCAGCGACTCCAGGAACTCCGCGACGTGGCCTACCCGGTCCTTCAGCAGGTAGCCGATCCCGCCGGTGGTCGACTCCAGCAGCGAGGACAGGTACGCGTCGGCGACGTACTGCGAGAGCACCAGGATGCCGATCGCCGGGAAGTCGGCCCGGATGGCGGCGGCCGCGCGCAGCCCCTCGTCGCTGTGCCCGGGCGGCATGCGGACGTCGGTGATCACGACGTCCGGCGGGTCCTTGCGGACGACGGCCAGCAGCGTCTCGGCGTCCCCGACGCTGTCGCGCACCTCGTGCCCGGCGCGGTCGAGGATGCTGGCCAGGCCCTCGCGTAACAGCATCGAGTCTTCGGCCAGCACAATGCTCAGTCGCCGAGTCGGCACGGGCACTCCATTCGCAGTCGGGTCGGCCCACCGGGCGGGCTGTCGACGACGAGTGTGCCGCCCAAGGCGTCCAACCGAGTCACCAGCCCGGTCAGACCGCTCCCGGCACCGACCGTCGCACCGCCGATCCCGTCATCGGTGATCGTGATGATCAGGAGGTCGTCCGCACGCCGGCCGACCACCTCGCAGGTGGTCGCGTTCGCGTGTTTGGCGACGTTGGCCAGCGCCTCGCTGACCACGAAGTACGCCGCGGCCTCGATCGGCGCGGGCAGCCGGTCCGGAAGTGAGATCGTCACGGTGGTCGGCAGCGGACTGCGGTCGGCGACCTCCCGGATCGCGGCCTCCAGACCGAGGTCGACCAGCACCCGCGGGTGGATGCCTCGCACCGCTTCGCGCAGGTCGGCCAGCGCGGCCTCGGCTTCGGAGTGCGCTTTGATCACCAGCCGCTTGCCCTCGCCCTCGGGCAGGTCCAGCTCAGCCAGACCCAGGGTCATCGTCAGACCGACCAGCCGCTGCTGGACGCCGTCGTGCAGATGCCGCTCGATCCGCTGACGCTCGGTCTCGAACGCGTCGACCAGATCGAGCCGGGACCGGCGCAGCTCGGCCACATTCCGCTGCAGCTCCTCCTGACGCGGCCCGAGCATGGCCTTGGCCAGCGACGCCTCCGCGGCCGCCAGCACACCGATCAGGTACGAGCTCACCGCGTAGAACACCGGACCGAACGTGAACAGGAAGAGGAAGCCTTCCTGCGCGTTGTCCAGCGTCCAGGGCCCCATCCCCATCTCGTCGCCGTCGGCAATGATCGGCGCCAGCACCGTGACGCCGAGGATGGTCGCGCACAGACCGGCCAGCGCGAGGCTGAACGGCCAGACGAACACCCCGAGCACGAACCCGTAACCCAGCGCCCGCATCGACGCCTGCTCCCGACGGCGGAACTTCAGCTTCTGCCGCAGCGTCAGCGCGTCCGGCATCGCCGCGTGCGGACTCCGGACGCCGTCCACCAGCATCAGACCGGCCCGGAACCGCTCGGTGGTACCGATCAGCACCCCGAACAACGGGAACAGCGGCAGCAGCATCAGCCCGATCAGAATCGGGCTCAGCACCGCGCTGGTCGCGGCCGCGCCCATCAACAGCGTGATCGTCACGATCCCGATCGGGACCGAGCTGAACAGGTAGGCATAGCTACGCCACGGCCACGACGACACCAGGAAGCGCGGCGATGCCAGCGCCTGCCAGCCCGTCATCGGTCTCTCCACCCGGTCAACCCTAGGTCCGGCGCGGGCCGCGGGACGGTAGCGTGCGCGCTACTCCGGGTCTCTTCCGTAGGCCCGCGCTTCGCGGCCGCTGCCGCGGTTGGCTGACACCATGACCGCAATCGCGCCCTCGTACCCGAGTGCCCCGCAGGCCTCGGCGCCCGCTCTCGTCCTGGACGGGATCACCAAGACCTACCGTTCCAAGGCCGGTGGAGTCGACGCGCTCCGCGGCGTCACCTACCACTTCCCGCGGGGCTCGTTCACCGCAGTGATGGGCCCGTCGGGCTCGGGCAAGTCGACGCTGCTGCAGTGCGCGGCCGGCCTCGATCAGCCGACCACCGGCGCCGTCGTCCTGGGTGGGGTGAACCTGCGCGGTCTCGGCGAGGTGGAGCTGACGAAGCTGCGGCGTGCGGAGATGGGCTTCGTCTTCCAGGCGTACAACCTGCTCCCCTCGCTGACGGTCTTCGACAACGTCGCGCTGCCGCTGCGGCTGACCGGTAAGCGGCCGAGCCGCAGCGACGTGCTCGGCGTCCTGGAGCAGGTCGGTCTGGGCGACAAGGCCAAGCGGCGTCCGGCCGAGCTGTCCGGCGGCCAGCAGCAGCGGGTCGCGATCGCGCGCGCGTTGATCACCCGGCCGTCGGTGTTCTTCGCCGACGAGCCGACCGGAGCGCTCGACAGCAACAGCAGCCGGCAGGTGCTCGCGCTGTTGCGGGAGGCAACCGACCGGGCCGGGCAGACGGTCGTGATGGTGACCCACGACCCGGTCGCGGCGGCGTACGCCGAGCGCGTGCTGTTCCTGTCGGACGGGCTCCTCGCCGGTCACATCGACCGCGGGACGCCGAGCCAGATCGCTGCTGCGATGAGTGAGCTCGAGCGATGATCTTCCAGCTCAGCCGGCAGACCGTCAGCCGGCACAAGTCCCTGTACGTCGGGTCGTTCGTCGCGCTCGCGTTCGGGGTGTTCATGCTCGGGCTGGCCGCAACGGCGACCGCCGCGACCGTCGCCTATCGCGGCCCGCTCGGCGCGGTCGTCAAGGTCACGACATTGGGCGGGCAGGACACTCCCCCGCAGCGCGTCAGCATCCGGACCGGCGCCGAGGACCTCTCCGGCCTGCAGACCGTCCTCAGCATGGTCGGCTCGATCTGCGGCTTCATCACGATCTTCGTGATCGCCAGCACCTTCGCGTTCGCCGTCGCCTCCCGGCGCCGCGAGCTCGGCCTGCTGCGGCTGATCGGCGCGACGCCGCGCCAGATCCGCCGGATGATCCTCGGCGAGGCCCTGGTCGTCGCGGTCGCCGCCGCGCTGACCGGCGCTCTCTTCGCCCACCTGGCGACTCCGCTACTGCTGGCCAAGGCGTCGTACTCCGAACTCGCACCGGTCAAGCTGGAGCCCGCATCACCCTGGCTGCCGCTGTCGATCGCGATGGCCATCGGACTCGTGGTCGCGCTCCTCGGCGCCCACGCCGCGGCCCGTCGCGCGGGCCGGATCGCGCCGATCGACGCACTCCGCGAGGCCGCGCTGGAACCGCCGCGGATCGGGCCGGTACGGATCGTCTTCGGCAGCCTGTTCCTGGCCGGTTCGATCGCGCTGCTCGCGCTGATCCGGCCGTCGTCCGGCGAGGCCGCGATGCCGTTGGCGATGTTCACCCCGATGCTGCTGGTGATCGGACTGACGCTGATCGCGCCGATCGTCGTCCCGCTGCTCGGCAAGCTCTGGGCCGCGCCGCTGGTCGCCTGGACGCACGTATCCGGGCGGCTGGCCCGCAGCAACATCGTCGCCGCGCCCCGGCGCAGCGCCTCGCTGGCCGCGCCGATCCTGACCATCTCCGCCATCGCCGGGTCGATGGTGCTCAGCCTGAGCTTCGCCGCGGACAGCGAGGCGGCCAGTCTGCGGGACACGATGATCGCGCCGATCGTCGTCCCGGGCGGATCGGCCGCGAAGGTCGCGGCGACACCCGGCGTCGAGGTCGTGGACGCCGGGCTGCCGGTGCAGTTCGTGCGGATCAGCACCGACTACGCGGAGCTGGAGTCCGCCGAGGGCATCGACCCGGCCGTCGCCGGCCGGACCCGGCAGCTGACGCCGCTCAAGGGCGATCTGCGCCGGCTCACCGGCAACACCGTTGCTGTGAGCAAGGAAATGGCCGGGTTCGAGCGGTACCGGGTGGGCAGCAAGATCCCGGTCACGTTCCTGGACAAGACCCAGGTGAAACTCACCGTCGTCGCGATCGTCCCGGACGCGTTCGGGCTGAACCCGTCGTTCCTCGTCCCGGCCGACCTCGCCCGCAAACACGCGCCGGCCGCACAGCCCGAGCGGCTGTTCGTCCTCCCGGCCGCCGGTGTCGACGCCGCCGAGCTGACCACCCGGATCGACGGCGCCATCTCCGCCCGGGCCTGGGAGGCGCAGCAAGCCGAGGGACTGCGGAAGGGCAATCAGTTCGGCCTGATCCTGCTGCTCGGCCCGGCCGCCCTCTACAGCGCGATCGCGATCGCCAACACCCTGCTGATGGGCAGCCTGCAGCGGCGCCAGGAGTTCACCACCTCGCGACTGCTCGGCGCCACTCCGGCCCAGCTCCGGCGGATGGTCCTGTGGGAATCCGTCCTGGTCGGCGCGACCGCGCTCAGCCAGGGCGCGGTGATCACGCTGACCGTCGGCCTGCTCGTCCGGTACGCGATGACGGCGGGTCTGAGCGACGTCCCGATCACCGTCCCGTGGGGTGTTCTGCTGGGTATCGGCGGAGTCTGTCTGACCTTGGCGGTAGGGTCCGCCTTGGCCCCGGCTAGCTACATCCTGCGGGTCGTGAACCGGGAAACGGCGGTTCACCAGGGACAATGAGGGTTGGCGTCCGCCCCGTCGCGGCGCTGCACCGGTTCGATCGAGGAGTCTGCACCCCGTATGGCACGCCGTTCCAGTACCACCGCCGAGCCCGAGGACTTCGAGGAGCGCATCCTCGACGTCGATGTCTCCGACGAGATGCGCTCCAGCTTCCTGGAGTACGCCTACTCGGTGATCTACGCCCGGGCGCTGCCCGACGCCCGGGACGGCCTCAAGCCGGTGCAGCGGCGGATCCTGTTCTCGATGGCGGAGAACAACATCCGCCCCGACCGCGGGCACGTGAAATCGGCCCGCGTCGTCGGTGAGGTGATGGGTAAGTACCACCCGCACGGCGACGGCGCGATCTACGACGCCCTGGTCCGGACGGCGCAGCCCTGGTCGATGCGGCTGCCGCTGATCGACGGCCACGGGAACTTCGGCTCCCTCGACGACGGCCCGGCCGCGATGCGGTACACCGAGTGCCGGATGGCGCCGTCGGCGGTCGCGATGACGAACGGCCTGGACGAGAACGTCGTCGAGTTCCGCCCGAACTACGACGGCCGCGAGGAGGAGCCGGCCGTCCTCCCGGCCGCCTTCCCGAACCTGCTCGTCAACGGCGCCGCCGGGATCGCGGTCGGGATGGCCACCAACATGGCCCCGCACAACCTGATCGAGGTGGTCCAGGCGCTGCGGCACCTGATCAAGACGCCGAACGCCGACCTCGACGACCTGATGCGCTTCGTCCCGGGTCCGGATCTGCCGACCGGCGGCAAGGTGGTCGGGCTGGAGGGCATCAAGGACGCCTACGCCACCGGCCGGGGCAGCTTCAAGATGCGCGCGACCGCCCGGATCGAGAACGTCACCCCGCGCCGCAAGGGCATCGTGGTCACCGAGCTGCCCTACACGGTCGGCCCGGAGAAGGTGATCGAGAAGATCAAGACGCTGGTCCAGGCCAAGAAGCTGCAGGGCATCTCCGACGTCAAGGACCTGACCGACCGCGCGCACGGCACCCAGCTGGTGATCGAGGTCAAGAACGGCTTCGTCCCCGAGGCGCTGCTGGAGCAGCTGTACAAGCTGACCCCGCTGGAGGACTCGTTCTCGATCAACGCGGTCTGCCTGGTCGACGGCCAGCCGCGCACGCTCGGCCTGCGCGACCTGCTGCAGGTCTACCTCGAGCACCGCTACGACGTCGTCAAGCGGCGCAGCGAGTTCCGCCGGACGAAGGCCCAGGACCGGCTGCACATCGTCGACGGCCTGCTGATCGCGATCCTCGACATCGACGAGGTCATCCAGATCATCCGGACCAGTGACGACGCGGCCGCCGCCCGGGCCCGGCTGATCGAGATCTACGACCTGTCCGAGATCCAGGCCAACTACATCCTGGACATGCCGCTGCGCCGGCTGACGAAGTTCTCCAAACTCGAGCTGGACACCGAGAAGGCCGAGCTGGAGCGCGAGATCGAGCGGCTCACCGCCATCCTCGAGGACGAGGCGCTGCTGAAGAAGACCGTCTCCGAGGAGCTGGCCGAGGTCGCCAAGACCTACGGCACCCCGCGCCGCACGGTGCTGCTGGAGTCGTCGGGCGCGACGAAGACCGCGGCCGTCCCGCTCGAGGTCACCGACGACCCGTGCTGGATCCTGATGAGCTCGACCGGCCTGCTGGCCCGGACCAACGGCGTCGAGCCGTTCGGCACCGAGGGCCGCGCCAAACACGACGCGATCGTCTCGGCGATCAAGAGCACCGCCCGCGGTCAGTACGGGCTCGTCACGAGCACCGGCCGGTTGATCCGGCTGGAGTCGCTCGACCTGCCCGCCGTCCCGACGACGGCCAACGCGCCGAACCTGCAGGGCGGCGCGCCGATCGCCGAGTTCGTCTCCCTCGACCCGGGTGAGAAGGCGCTCGCGCTCACCACGATGGATCCGGAGTCCGTCGGCGTCGCGCTCGGTACGGCGGGCGGCGTCGTGAAGCGCGTCGTCCCGGACCACCTGAGCAACCGCGACTCCTGGGAGATCGTCCGGCTCAACGACGGCGACGAGGTGATCGGCGCGGTCGAGCTGAGCACCGGCGAAGAGGAGCTGTGCTTCGTCACCTCCGACGCGCAGCTGCTGCACTTCCCGGCGTCCGCCGTCCGTCCGCAGGGCCGGACGGCCGGCGGAATGGCCGGCGTCCGGCTGGCCAGCGGTGCGAAGGCGGTGTTCTTCGGCGCGATCGACCCGGGCCGGGAGGCTCAGGTCGTCACGATCGCCGGCTCGTCGTCCGCCCTGCCGGGCACGGAGGTCGGCGCGGTGAAGGTGACCCCGTTCTCGGAGTACCCGGGCAAGGGCCGCGGCACCGGCGGTGTGCGGTGCCAGCGGCTGCTCAAGGGTGAGGACGGGCTGCTGCTCGCCTTCATCGGGGCGGCTCCGGTCAAGGCGAGCGCGAGCAGCGGCGCGCCGGTGGATCTGCCGCCGGTCGACCCGCGTCGCGACGGTTCCGGCGTCCCCGTGGCGCAGCCCATCGCGGCCCTGGCCGCCGAGCTGGCAGGCTGATGACATGAAGAAACTGTTCGCGCTCGGCGCGGTGCTCGTGGTGGTGCTCGCCGGTTGCAGCGACAAGAAGGACGCCGGGGGCGGCGGCGGGCAGTCCGACGACGCCGTCGCGCAGCTCACGGCCGCCAAGAAGGCGATCGACGAGGCGAGCAGTGTGCACATCGTGCTCACCGGCCGTGACCTGCCGGACAGCGCCCAGACGCTGGCCAGTGGCGACGGCGTCGCGACCCACGCTCCGGCCTTCAAGGGCAAGCTGACCATCCGGACCGGCGGCTCCCCGATCGACTCCGAGGTCGTCGCCGTCGACAAGAAGGTCTACGCGAAGCTCCCCTTCACCGGCAGCTTCATCGAGCTCACCCCCGACCAGCTGGCCGGCTTCGGCGCGCCCGACCCGGCCATCCTGCTCGACCCGGCCAAGGGCCTGACCGCCGTCCTGCCCGCGCTGAAGGACCCGAAGGTCAAGGGCGACACCCGCGACGGCGCCAAGGTGCTCACCGAGATCACCGGCGCCGTCACCGGCAAGTCCCTGCAGGGCATCTTCCCCAAGGCTCCCGCCGACCAGGACTTCCCCAGCACCTTCAAACTCGACAAGGAGACCAAGCAGCTCGTCGCCGCGACCATCTCCGGCCCGTTCTACGACGGCGCGACCAGCAGCTACGACATCACCTTCGACAAGTACGGCGAGCAGGTAGAAATCACCAAGCCGTGACCGAGGTAGCTGTGCGGCCGCGGGTGCGGCTGGGGCTGGCTTCGGCGGCGGTGGCTTTTGCAGCGGCCGATACCTACGTCGTCGTGCTGGCGTTGCCGGAGCTGATGGCCGGGGTGGGGTTGTCGGCGGACGAGTTGCAGCGGGCGGCACCGATCATCTCGGGGTTCTTGCTGGGCTACATCGCGGTGCTGCCGTTGATCGGGCGGATCGCTGATGTGGTCGGGCGGACGCCGGTGCTGGTCGCGGCGCTGATGTTGTTCGCGGTCGGGTCGCTGGTGACGGCGGCGGCGTACGACCTGCCCTTGGTGGTAACCGGTCGGTTTCTGCAGGGTGTAGGCGGCGGCGGGCTGGTGCCGGCGACGCTGGCGCTGGTGGCGGACCTGTGGCCGGCTGAGCGGCGCGGATTGCCGCTGGGGGTGGTCGGTGCGGTTCAGGAGCTGGGGTCCGTTCTAGGGCCGCTCCTGGGCGCGGCTGTGCTTGCGGTGGCTGACTGGCGGTACATCTTCTGGCTGAACCTGCTGGTCGCCGTCGTGCTGGCTGTCCTGCTGCGCGGCGTACGGCGTCCGCCCTGGTCAGCAGCTCTGGGGGTCGTGGCGTGCGTCGCCCTGGGCTTCACGCTGACCGCACCGCAACGCCTGGCCACCGATGTGACCCTTGGCCTGCCTTTCGTGCCGTTCAGCGGCGACTCACGGCTGCTGACCCCGATCGGCGTCGTCACGCTCGTGCTGGCCCTGGCGTGGGCTGCGCTCGTCTTGTGGCGCGCCCGGGGGCGGCTGACCGGCGTACTGGGCCAGATCGACCTCATCGGCGCCCTCCTGCTCGCGCTGGCGCTGTCCGGCGTCGTCCTGGCCTTCGCCACGGCTGACCCCGAGCGTGAGCTGATGGCGCCGGCTGGGCCCTGGCTGCTGGTCGGCGCCGCGGTCTTCGGCGTCCTGTTCGCGCTCTGGCAGCGGCGTACGACGCATGCGATCGTCCCGGCCGGCCTGTTGCGGCCTGGCCCGGCCTGGGGCTCGCTCCTGGTCAGTTTCCTGGTCGGCTGTGCGCTGATCGCCGCGCTCGTCGACGTACCGGTCTTCGCCCGCACCACTCAGGGCGGCGGTCAGCTGGCTGCGGCTCTGGTGCTGCTCCGGTTCCTGATCGCTCTCCCGGTTGGCGCAGTGGCCGGCGGCTGGCTCACCCGCCGGTTCGGCCTCGGCTGGATCACCGCCGCAGGGCTCGCGCTCGCGGGCGCGATGTTCGTCGTGATGGCTTTCTGGAGCCGCGACGCGCTGGACCATTTCGCCTCGACCGGCGTCCTGCTCCTGTGCGGCTTCGGCTTCGGGCTGGCGCTCTCCCCGGTCAACACCGCCGTCCTCGGCGTCACGCCCGCGCACAGCCACGGCCTGGTCAGCGCGCTCGTCGTGGTCGCGCGGATGGTCGGCATGCTCGTCGGCGTCTCCGCGCTGACCGCGATCGGTCTGCGCCGGTACTTCGCCCTGGTCGCCGACGTCCCCTCGCCGAACGAGCTCTGCCCGTCGTCCCCCGGCTCCTGCCGCCCGTTCGTCGACGCCCTCCAGGACGCCGCCGTCGCACAGGTGCACACGATCTTCGCCGGCGCCGCCGTCTGCGCGTTCCTGGCCGCAATCCTCGCCGTCGCGCTACTCGGGCGGCGTGTCGTTGTGCACACTTGATGGACCCTGCGCCGAACTGAGGCATACCTAACCTACAGTGGTCTCGTGAGAGTTCCACCCGACGCGACCGGTCGGCCAGGTCTGTGCTCGACCTTCTGCCGTCAGCTCCTCGAGCCGCTCGAGGGATCAGCCATTGTCGCCAGCGGCTGGGTCGTCCTGGAGCAACCCGGCCCGTGGGGCGCGGACGCCGTCGTGAACAGCCATCTGAACCCGGAGTTCGGCGGCCGGTTCGATGCCGAGTGCAAGAAGGCCGACGTCCGCTTCGGCCTGATCCGGACGCCGGGGCGGCACTCGTTCCCCGCCAACCACGTCCAGCAGGTCTACGTCGCCTCGACCGTGCCCGGCCGATCCTGGTTGCTGACCGCCCACCTCGAGGACCCGCTGCTCCTCGACCACCTCGATCTCAGCGCGATCGCCCGCGGCGACCGCGAGGCCGTCGACGCCTCGCTGCCCGGGCTGGTCCCGGTCGAGGAGTCGATCATGCTGGTCTGCACCAACGGCAAGCGCGACGAGTGCTGCGCGATCCTCGGCCGCCCGCTGGTGAACGCGGTCGCCGAGGCCAAGCCCGGCCGGGTCTGGGAGGCCAGCCACCTCGGCGGGCACCGCTTCTCGCCGACCGCGACGCTGCTGCCGGCCGGCACCATGCACGGACACCTCAACACCGAGACCGCGCTGGAGGTCCTCGACGCGTCCGACCGCGGCGAGACCGTGCTCACCGGCCTGCGCGGCCGCACGACCTGGACGAAGCGCGGTCAGGCCGCGGAAATCGCGGTGCGTAAACTGACAGGCGAACTAGCACTGGACGCCCTCACCGTCGCGGGCGAAGACGTCGAATCCGTGACTGTGTGGCATCGCGACGGCCGGTCCTGGAAAGTACCGGTCACCAGCGCCCCCGCCGATCCACCCCGTCCGGAATCCTGCGGAAAGGAGCCGTTCGCGATGAACATCCTGCAAGCCGGTATCCCGGTCCCCGTCCTCACCGTCGCCGGTGGCCTGCGATGACGGCCCCGGGTTTCGAGGACCTGCTGGCGGCGAACGCCGAGTACGCCGCCGACTTCCACTACGGCGGTTTCGACGGGATCGCCCAGGCGGGCGTCGGCGTCGTCACCTGTATGGACTCGCGGATCCCGCCGCTGGAGATGCTCGGCCTGAAGCCGGGTGACGCCAAGGTGCTGCGCAGCGCCGGCGGCCGGGTCACCGAGATCACGCTGTCCGGGCTGGTGCTCGGCGTCCAGCTGCTCGGCGTCCGGCGGATCATGGTCATCCCGCACACCCGGTGCGCGATGGCCGCGATGTCGGAGAGCGAGCTGCGCGCCAAGGTCGCGCAGGCCTCGGGCAAGCCGGCCGGCTACCTGCCGATCAGCGTCATCCCGGACCAGCTGGAGGCGCTGCACCACGACGTGGTCGCCGTCCGCGAGCACCCGCTGATCGGCGAGGACATCCTGGTCGGCGGCTTCATGTACGACGTCGACAGCGGCAAGCTCACCCAGCACGACTAGTCAGCTGACGAGTACTTTGCCGGTGTCCAGTTCGTAGTAGGCGCCGACGAGTTTGACCTTGCCGGCCTGTTCGAGCGGGCCGATCACCGGGGACTGGCGCAGCTTGCCGAGCACCATGTCGACATTTGCGTGGATGGCGTTGGTCAGCCGGTCCCCGGGCTGACCTGCCACCCGCCGGACGGCGGGGGCCAGGGTCTCGACCAGGTAGCCGATCTGACCGGCCTCAGCGGTCCGCTGCTTGGCGTCCACCGCCTTGATCGTGGCATCCAGCGCACCGCAGCGCTGATGGCCCAGAACGACCAGCAGCGGCGTGTGCAGCTCGGCGACGCCGAACTCCAGGCTCCCGGTCACCGAATGGTCGAGCGCCTCCCCCGCGCTGCGGACGACGACCAGGTCGCCGAGCCCCTGGTCGAAGACGAGCTCGATCGGGACCCGTGAGTCCACGCAACCGAGGATGGTCGCGAACGGGTGCTGGCCCTTGCTGACGGCGACCCGGCGCGCGACGCCCTCGTCCAGGCGCTCATCGCGTTCGGCGACGAAGCGCGCGTTCCCGGCGAGCAGCCGGTCGAGCGCCTGCCGGCCGGTGGCGACCGGTTCGGCGGTCGGCGGGAACGATCCGCCGGTGGCTGACCCGGCGTTGGTGGGCGGCGCGTCCGAACCGGTACCCCCGGGGACGACCGACGCGTCCGGGGGCGTACCGTCCGAACAGGCGGCGAGGCCGGTCAAACCGGCTCCCGTGGCCAGCGCTGTGGTCAGAAAGCGGCGGCGGGTGGTGGTGCTGCTCAACGGCGTACTCCTCAAAAGGCTGCGCGGCGTGGGCGTCCGCCGCCTTCCGAAGGTAGCGCGTTGCATACTGTCTGCAATACCCATTCTTGTGTAGATCTCTCGGCGTTTGTGCCGAGATCTGATAGACAGCCTCCATGAGACTCCGCCCCGGGTCATTTCCGCGCTCCCTCCTGGTCGGAGCGCTGGCGCTGACCAGCGTTCTGACCGCCGCCCCGACAGTGCAGGCCGCGCCGGTCGTCACCGGCTGCCTGGACCGGACCATCACCGGCACCGTCGAGGAGCAACGCCTGGACAACGGCATCGCCGGCGGGCCCTCGGTCCCGGCCGAGATCCTGCGCCGCAGCGGCTTCGATCGGCAGGTCGAGCTGTTCAGCCGGCTGCTCTGCGTGATGCCGAGCCGCGAAGCCGTCCGGCTGCTCGTCCGCGCCCAGGCCGAGGCCCTGTGGCGGACGGCGACGTTCCGTGCGCAGCGCCCGGTCGAGGCCGCTCCGGACGCGCTACCGGCCAGCGACGACCGCGGGCTCTACTGGGCGCGGATCTCGATGGCGCTGACACTGCGGCAGTGGCAGCCGCGTTTCGGCGTCAGCGCTGCTGAACGAGCCGAGCTGATGCGTTCGCTGGAGTACTCGTCCCGCGGGATCACCGGCACGCGCTTCTCCCCCGGCGTCAAGAAGATCCTCGTGACCGGCTTCGACCCGTTCACCCTCGACGCGGATATCCGGATCGGCAACCCGTCGGGCGCCAACGCGCTCAGCCTCGACGGGCAGCGCTGGACGGTCAACGGGACGACGTACGAGATCCAGACCGTCGTCTTCCCGGTCCGCTACACCGACTTCGACCAGAACATGGTCGAGGACGCGCTCGCCCCGCACTACCGCCCCGGCCCACAGCACGCGGACTTCGTCGTGACGGCGAGCCAGGGCCGGACAGGCATCTTCGACCTCGAGGTCTTCAACGGACGCCGTCGTTCGACCAGCTCGATCGGCGACAACAACAACCTCTGGGGCGGTGGCAGCACCGCAGCCCCGGTCGTCTCCCCCAGCATGCCCGCCGGCCCCGAGTGGCTGACCGCGAGCCTGCCGTTCGCACGGATGACCCAGGCCGATGTCGCGCCGTTCCGCACCCGCGTGAACACCTCGGTCCTGGAGATCCCCGCCGGCCAGTCAGCGCCCGTCCGCCGTCCCGATGGCCCAACCCCCGGCTCGATCGCCTCCGAAGGCGCCGGCGGCGGCTACCTGTCCAACGAGGTCGCCTACCGCAACACCCTCCAACGCGATCTCCTCGACCCGTCGATGCCCGCCGGCCACCTGCACGTCCCGGTCCTGTCCTTCGACCCGGCCAACAGAACCCACATCACCGACCCCACCTACGAGGCCAACCGAACCGCCATCCTCCGCGGCGCCCACAACACTCTTCGCGCCGCCCTCTGATCACTATCCTGCGCGGCGATGATCAGAATTCTGATCATCGCTACCCAGAAACCTGATCACGTCAGGATGATCTCCATCGCCCGCACCACATCCGGCACCTGATGGTCCGCTGCCGGATCTCCCACCCGCTCCCCCACCAGCACAGTCCGCAAACCGGCGTTCCGCCCACCCAGTACGTCGTGCGCGGGCTGATCACCCACCATCCAACCACCGCTGAGCGGCGCTCCGGCGCGCTCAGCGGCAATCTCGAAGATCCGCGCGTCGGGCTTCCGGACGCCGGCCTCCTCGGAGATGACGCAGGCGTCGATCACCGCGGCGATCCCGGTGTGCTCCAGCTTCCGCGTCTGCTGCAGGACAGTCCCGTTCGTCACCACAGCGACTCGCCAGCCGGCTGTCCGCAGTTTGGTCAGTTGGGTGAGCACCGAAGTGTTCACAAAAGTGAACAAGGGGTGTTCATGATCGTAGGTATCCAGGTTCGGAGCGCTGCCGAACTCGCGGCGGAGCCCCTCGAACAGTTCCGCGCGCGGGTGGAAGCCACTGTTGTCGTGGGCAACTAACCAGTCGACGGCGGCGCTGGGCAGGCCGGAGCGCTCGCACCAGCTGATCGACCACGCGCGGAAGGCCGCGTCGCGGTCGATCAGGGTGTTGTCGAGGTCGAAACAGGCCAGCCGCGGGGGCGGCATCAGACGTCGATGCGGCTCTCGTCGAGCTCGTAGGCGCCCTGGACGATGAACTCCTTGCGCGGAGCGACGTCGTTACCCATCAGCAGGTCGAAGACCTGGGCCGCGGCCTCACCATCGTCCACGGTCATCCGCCGCAGCGTGCGGTGCCGCGGGTCGACGGTGGTCTCGGCCAGCTGGTCGGCGTCCATCTCACCGAGGCCCTTGTAACGCTGCGGGGGCTCCTTCCAGCGGACGCCCTTCTTCATCAGCTCGGCCGACTTCCGCTGGTACTCGGCGTCGCTGTACGTGTAGAGGTACTTGTCCTGGCCCTTTTTCGGGTTCGTCAGCTCGAACCGGTGCAGGGGCGGGACGGCGGTGTACACGCGGCCCGCGTCGACGAGCGGGCGCATGTAGCGGAAGAACAGCGTCGCCAGCAGGCAGCGGATGTGCGCGCCATCGGAGTCGGCGTCGGCCATGAAGATGATCTTGCCGTAGCGGACCTGCTCCAGGTCGAAGCTGCGGCCGGACCCGGCGCCGACCACCTGGATGATCGCGGCGCACTCGGCGTTCTTCAGCATGTCGCCGACCGAGGCCTTCTGCACGTTCAGGATCTTGCCGCGGATCGGCAGCAGCGCCTGGAACTCCGAGCTGCGCGCCAGCTTCGCCGTGCCCAGGGCCGAGTCACCCTCGACGATGAACAGCTCCGAGCGGTCGACGTCGTTACTGCGGCAGTCGGCCAGCTTGGCCGGCAGCGCCGACGACTCCAGCGCGGTCTTACGCCGCTGCAGCTCGCGGTGCTGGCGGGCGGCGACCCGCGTCCGCGAGGCGGCGACGACCTTCTCCAGCACGGCCCGGGCCTGGGCCTTGTGCTCGCGTTTGGTCGAGGTCAGGAACGCCTCGAGCTCGCTCTGCACGACCTTCGCGACGATCCGCGAGGCGGCCGGCGTCCCGAGCACCTCCTTGGTCTGGCCGTCGAACTGCGGCTCGGCCAGCCGGACCGTCACGACCGACGTCAGACCCTCCAGGACGTCGTCCTTGATGATCTCCTCGCCGCTCTTCAGCAGCCGGGTGCCCTCCATCGCGGCGGTGAAGCTCTTCGACAGCGCCCGCTCGAAGCCGGCCACATGCGTGCCGCCCTTCGGCGTGGCCACGATGTTCACGAACGAGCGGACCTCGCTCTCGTACCCGTCGCCCCAGCGGACCGCGATGTCGACGTCCAGGTCGCGCTCGACGTCGGTCGGCGTCATGTGCCCGGCGTCGTCGAGCATCGGCACGGTCTCGGTGAAGTGACCGGTGCCGGTCAGGCGGACGACGTCGGTCACCTTCTGGTCGGTCGCCAGGAACTCGCAGAACTCGCTGATCCCGCCGTCGTGCTTGAAGTGCTCCTCGGTCGGCTCGTCGCCGCGCTCGTCGCGGATCACCAGCAGCAGGCCGGGGACCAGGAACGACGTCTGCCGGGCCCGGGTGACCAGCTCGTCGTAGTTGAAGGTGGCGTCCCGGGTGAAGATCTGCCGGTCGGCCCAGTAACGGATCCGCGTCCCGGTCATGCCCTTCTTGGCCCGGCCGGCCTTGCGCAGGCCGGCCGCCGGGGTGAAGCTCGCGTCGGCGCCAGCGGTGTCGAACTCACCGGCGACCCCGCGCCGGAAGGACGTCGTCCAGACCGAGCCGCCGCGGTCGACCTCGACGTCGAGCCGCGCGGACAGCGCGTTCACGACGGAGGCGCCGACGCCGTGCAGACCACCGGAGGCGTTGTACGAGCCGCCGCCGAATTTACCGCCGGCGTGCAGTTTGGTGAACACGACCTCGACGCCGCTGAGCTTGGTCTTCGGCTCGATGTCGACCGGGATCCCGCGGGCCCGGTCGCGGACCTCGACCGAGCCGTCCTGGTGCAGGACGACGTCGATCCGGTCGCCGTGCCCGGCCAGGGCCTCGTCGACGGCGTTGTCGATGATCTCCCACAGGCAGTGCATCAGGCCGCGGCTGTCGGTCGACCCGATGTACATCCCCGGCCGCTTCCGCACGGCCTCGAGACCTTCGAGGACGAGCAGGTTACGGGCGTTGTACGTCGGGTCGAGCTCGGTACTGCGAGGCGTCGGGGCGGCCACAGGGCTCCTTCACTGGTTCACCAACTCACTACGAGGGACAGCCTATGCGGCCGCACCCCCAAAATCCGTTAGCGGCTCCGACACACTGGGCACCTGACAGAACAACGAGAAACCTGCTGTCGCAGATATCGATCCGGACTCGATCGGGCGCGCTCGGACGACACTCCGATCATCAGCACTCGGTGACCGGCAGGTGGCGCACAGTGAGATAGGACACCCCGATAGGGTGGTGAAACGGTCAATTCACCCGAATGCGAAACGATTCCCCGTCAACATGCGTCATACGAGGACAGGTGCTTCGTCTCACATTCGGACACGTTGACCACACCGGGAAGCGATCCGCATGTCAGGATGTTGCTATCTGGTGAGAACGGAACTAGATGAGATGAGGCCTCAAGTGACTACAGCACTCGCCCCGAGTTCGGCCCTGTCGGCCGCGGATCGTTGTGACCGCTGCGGTGCGCAGGCCTACGTCCGTGTCACCTTGACCAGCGGTGGGGAGCTTCTGTTCTGCGCCCACCACGGCCGGGAGCACTCGGACAAGCTGCGCGACATCGCCGTCACCATTCACGACGAGACGGGCCGGCTCGACGCCACCCCCGCCGTCGCCACGGAGGACGAACGGTAAGCCAGGTCTCATAAACGCGCCGACGACGGCGCCAAAGTCCTACAGATCCGATGGCGGTTCCCGGTTCGGGAGGCCGCCATCACTCCTGTTCAGGCGCTGGTGTTCAGACCAGGGGGACGCCGGGGCCCGGGCCGTGCCGGCGCAGCTCACGCCAGGCCGCTGCCAGCCGCCCGACCGCGTCCGCGAGGACCGGCTCCGGATACGCGAACGGGACGCGCAGGTGATCGTCGTACGCGCCGGTCGGGTCCATCGCGCGCCCGGCGACGACCTCGACGCCGTGCCGCAGCGCCACCTGCGCGAAGACCCGGGCATCGACGTCCGGCAGCCGGATCCACAACGCCGACCCGCCGACCGGCTCCTGCCATTCCCAGTCCGGTAGCCGTTCGGTCAGTAGTTGCCCCATCACCTGCTTGCGGATCGTCGCGGTCCGCGCACGCTCCGCGGTCAGTTCGGTGAGCCGGGGCAACATTCGCGCCGTCAGTGCCTGATCGATCAGCGGACTGCCGAGATCGGCCAGCGCCTTGTGCCGGGCGAGCCGTTCGGCACAAGGCCGCGGCGCGCGGATCCACCCGATCCGCAGCCCGCCCCACACCGCCTTCGACACCGACCCGATCGTCAGCACCTCGGCGTCCTCCGGGGCGTACGCCGCCAGCGGGGGCGGGATCTCCGGACCGGCCGGGTCCCACGCGGCGTAGGCGTTGTCCTCGACAACGACCACGCCGTACTTGGCGGCGATCTCAGCCACCTGCCGGCGGCGGTTCGCCGACATCAGGCGGCCGGTCGGGTTGTGGAACGTCGGCATCACGAACAGCATCGCCGGGGAGTGCTCGGCACACGCCGTGGCCAGCAGGTCCGGCCGGATGCCGGCGTCGTCCAGCGGGACGCCGACCACCCGCCCACCGGCCGCCCCGAACAGGTCGAAGCAGCCAGGCCAGCTGGGCTGCTCGATCAGTACGGCGGCGCCTGTGCGCAGGTACATCCGCGTCACGAGCTCAATGGCCTGGTGTGCCCCGGTCGTGACGACGATCTCGTCCGGACTGGTCGGCAACCCACCGTCGGTGAAGTGCTCGGCGACCCGATCCCGCAGCACCTCCAGACCGCGCGGGTGGTAGCCGACGTCGTCCAGCAGCGCCGGGAGGTCCTCCCGGGCTAGCGCCGTCAGCTCGTCAGCCAGCTCGGGCAGCCCGGGGTCGACGGCGTACGTCAGTGAGATCACCTCCCCCGGGCCGACCGCGATCCGGTGGAACAGCGAGTCGCCGTACCCGGCGGGCATCCGCTTGTCGGTCCGTGACCGCCCACGGCTCGCGGACCGCGCCACCGTCGTACCGCTACCGCGCCGGCTGTCCACCAGGCCGCGGGCCCGCAGTTCGTCGTACGCCGCCACCACCGTCGACCGGCTCACCGCCAGCGCCTCGGCCAACCGCCGCTCCGCCGGTAGCCGGGCGCCAACAGGCAGCTCGGCCGAGCCGATCAACGCGGCGATCTCATCAGCCAGCCGCCGGTACAGACCACCGGTCCGCGCAGACAGCCGCGGACCGATCTGCTCGGCCAGCGCGGCGGCATCTCCGGAACGGTCCACTTCTCCTCGGATTGGCTCGGGTGGACTGCTTGCTGTCCCGTCAGGCTAGTCGGTATCAGCAGTCCACCACGAGTAGAGGCGGGTCGATGGGTATCGCGCAGGTTCTGGGCTTCACAGGAGCGACCCTGGTCCTGGTCGGCACACCCGGACCGAACAACCTGTACATCTCACTGCGCAGCCTCACCCAGGGCCGCCGCGCCGGAGTCGTCTCCGCACTGGCCATCGAGACCGGCACCATCGTCTACGTCGTCGTCGCCGCCCTGGGCCTGGCCGCAGTCGTCCAGGCCTCCCCCGGCCTCTTCACCGCCATCTCCGTCGCAGGCGCCCTCTACCTCGCCTACCTCGGCATCCGCACCCTGACCGCCCCCACCGCCGAAACCCCCGGCGGCATCCCCCCGGCCCCCCTGTCCCGCATCTACCGAGACGGCGTCCTGGTCAACCTCCTCAACCCCAAAGCCGCCCTCTTCTTCCTCGCCTTCCTCCCCCAATTCACCACCCAGAACGCCACCCCCACCCAACTGCGCACCGAGATGCTCCTCCTAGGCCTGGCCACCATGCTCATCGGCCTCGCCCTAGACCTCTGCTACGCCTTCGGAGCCGCCGCCATCGGCCGCCGCCTCCGCTCCCCCCGAACCCCCACCAGACTCCGCAACCACCTAACCGCCGCCGTCTACCTCCTCCTAGCCACCATCGCCCTCCTCACCGCCTTCACTGCTTGATGAAGAACCACCGCTGGCACTTCGCGCCGTGGTACGTCCAGGTGATCAGGCCGGTGCCCTTGGCGGGATTGCAGTTGTCGACGTCCAGCGCCAGCCCGGTGCTCACCGACGTGACCGCGTAGCTGCCGTCCGGGCTCGGTTCGATCCGCCAGCGCTGGCATTCGGAGTTGTTACTGGGGAAGGCGATCACGGTGCCCTTCAGCAGCTTCGAGCAGCCGCGGATGTCGAGCGCCCGGTTACTGCTGGGGTCGACGATCTTGTATACGTCGTCGCCCAGGCTCTCGAGCTTCCACTGCTGACACGGGCTGCCCGGCACCCATTCCCACATCCGGATCTTGTCCGTGGCGATGCAGTGCTCGATATCGAGGACATGGTGCGACGTCGCGGCCTCGACCCGATAGCGGGCGTCGCCGTTCTCCCCGAGCTGCGTCGGGTTGTACGACGGCCGCAGCGTCCATTGCTGAGTCGTCAGCTGCCCGCAGGTCTGCTGCTTGATCGGCGCGTAGTCGTCGAAGATCGTCTTGTCCCCGTCCGGGAAGACCGTGGCGCACTTCTTGCTGTGCGCGAACCGCAGCTGGACGACGGTGTCGTAGCTGGTGCCCTCGATGTACTCGACCGTCAGTTGCTGGTTCGCCGTCGGCTCGCCACTGCCGCTGCCGCACGGCCACTGCAACAGCTGGCGACCGTCTTCGAGACCGACGTCCGCGATGTCCGCGCATTTCATGCTGTGCATCGGGCGGACGCTGAACTGATCGGTGCCGGCGATCGGCGTCAGCCGGAAGCGGGCGTTGAGATCCACCGGCAGGCACCCGTACTGGATGTACCGCGCCTGGTCCGCCGTGCTGGCGAACTCCACGTTCAGGCATTTGTTGCTGTTCTTGCTGACCAAGTCGTACGCGCGGTGCTCGAGCTCGAACTTCGGCCCGGTCACCGCGTCGACCTGGCCCGACCAGGTCTGCAGCCGGGCGCCGAAGGCCGCTCCCGTGGACAGTTGAGTGAACGCCTCCCGCACGCCTGGCGTGGACCCGCCAGCGTACAGCAGTGCGATGTCGTCCTTCCGGTCGCCGTTGAAGTCACCGACCGAGAGGCTGGTCTTCGACAGGTCCAGCTCGTTGTCGGTCACCGTCCACCAGGCGCTGCGGGACAGCGTCGCGCCGCTCGGCTTGAACACCTGCAGGGAGACCTTCGCAGGCGTGTCCTCGTAGAGCGCGACAAGGTCGTCGCGGCCGTCCCCATCGGGATCGCCGACGGTGATCTTGCTCTTCTCCCAACAGTAGTTGCCGGCCCCCGAGTCGTACGCCGACGCCCCCGCGGCGAAGCCGGTGCCGCTGGATCGGAAGACCTCCACCGACGTGCGGCAGCCGTCCAGGTTCCGCATGCTGACGAAGTCCGCCTTCCGGTCGCCGTCCAGATCGGCGAGCACTGGCGTACTACGGGTCCACTGGGCCGACGGTTCTGAGGTCAGCCACTTCACCGGCTGGGCGAAGTTGCTCGCGGCGGTGAAGACCAGCACCTCGAAGCCGCCGTCGGCGGTCGCGTTCTGGACCGCGATGTCGGCCTTGGTGTCACCGTCCACGTCGCCGGCGACGATTCTGGCGGTGCTCAGTGGCCACCCGTTCGCGCCGCTGGTCCAGCTCGCGCTGCCGGCCTCGTACCGGTTGCCTTCGGCCCGCAACTTGTACAGCCAGATCTGCCGGCCGGCGCCTTCCCGCAGCAACGCCATGTCCGCGCGGCCGTCGCCGTCCCAGTCGCCTTGGACGGCGCGGCTCCTGGTCAGCGAGAAGGCGCCGCCCTCGCCTGTGTCCCAGCTCATGACACCGGGATGGAAAGCGGCCCCGGCCGACGGCATCGTCCAGATCGCGGTCCGGCCGAACCCTTGGTCGAAGATCGCGTTCAGGTCCGCCTTGCCGTCTCCGTTACTGTCACCCCGCGCGGGCGCCGGGGCCGTGCCGCCGGCCTTGGCGCGCAGCCCCCACGACTCGGTCGGCTCACTCTGGTTGCCGGCCTTGTCGACGGCCACCACGTAGAGCTCCCGATCGAACGAACCGGTCTGCCCGGACGGCGTCAACGTGATCGGCACCGTCGCGGCGCCCCTGGCGCCGGCCTTGGTGCGCATCGCCAGCTTGTCCGAGGCGAAGCCGTACACGTACTCCGCCACCTCGCTCTCCTGCCCCGCCGCCGGCCGGAACGTCACCGTGCCGGTCTGGTACGCCGGCGTCTTACGGCTGCCATCCGGGAAGTCGGCCGAGGCGACGGCCGGAGTCGCCGGGCTGAGCGAATCGATCACGAAGTAGCAGTCGGCCGTCGCCGGGCCGGCGACCAAGGCGTCCCGGGTGAACGCACGGTAACGGTAGACCTCGTTCTCGTTCAGGGTGCCGGCCGGCACCTCGGCCCAGGAGAAGGCTGCGCCGGTCGCGGTCTTGCCGACCGAGCTGGTGTGGACGACGACGTCCGCCGCGTTCCGGATCTCCAGCGTCGTGGTCACCGCGTCCCCGCTGTCGGGATCGTTCGCGACCGCCGAGAATTGCGGCGTCCGGGTGCTGATCGGCGTCGGCGCGTCCGCGGTCCCGCACGGGCGCGGCCGGATCAGGTTGAGCGACTTCGGCTCCCGCGGCGCCGTGTTGTAGGTGATCGACAGCACGGCGCTGTCCGGCTTGAACTTCTTCCACTGGTTCTCGGCGCCTTCGTCGGGCGCCCGCAGGCCGAAGGCGATCGTCGTACGCCGGTCGTTCGCGGCTTGCTGGACCAGTTCGACGATTCGGGGCTCGTTCGCGAACAGCACCGGTTCGTCCTCCGGCGGCGGATAGGCCTCGGCCGAACGAGTCGCGAGCCGCTCCCGCCAGAACTGTTCGTTGTTGTTCCAGTCGATGTAGGTGCCGGTGTCGAAGTCCTTCAGATGCCACAGCGCGACCGGTGTCTTCGCGCCGGTCGGCGAATAGTCCAGGTCGATCCCGAACGAGGCATCGGTGACGGTGGTCCCGGCGATCGTCTGGCCGCCGTTGGTCAGGTTCATCAGGAACATCGAGCGGTACAGGTTCGCGCGAGACTCGTACGCACGACCGACCTTCGCGCCGTCCTTGGTGTCGTAGCCCCAGCCGGTCTGGCCGCCCATCCGCACGTTGACGTGCAGCCAGCCGGCCAGCCGGCCGCTCATGGACGGATCGATGTAGATCGGGAACCTGGATCGCGGATCGGTCAGCAGAGCTTGCTGCGGGCTGAGCTCGAGCTGTCCGCGCCGCAGCTTGATGCCGACCTCGGCCTGCCGCGGCGTCCCTGGGGTGCTGTCCCACATCGTCGGCGGCGGCGCGCTGAAGACCGTCGCGCCGAGCGCGTCGACGGCCGTCGTCGAACCGTCCGGCTGGACGCGCACTCGCAGCCCCTTGCCCGCGAAGGGAGTCCGGAGCGCGCGCAGTGCGGGGTTGAGCGCGGCGGCGCGATCCTTGACGACGAGCAGGTACGAGAAGTTGTCGACGGCAACCTTGATCTGGAGGTCGACGCCCCGGTAGACCTCCGGATACGTGGCGGTGCCGCCGTTGAGGCGCGGCGCCGGTAACTTGTCCGGCCAGCCCATCACGAGCTGTTTCCCCGGCTCGCCCATCGTCAGCAGGGTTGTCGAACCGCCGCCGGACAGCACGATCGGCACCGTGGCCGCGACTGGGCGTACCAAGCCGTCGCGCTGCCGGCGCAGGGTGGGATCGGGCGCGACCCACCGTGATCCGCTCCGGACGCGGACGGGCGTCGCGTGCTGCGTCATGGTCTTCGAGCCGTCCGGGTTGACGTAGATCTCCGCGGTCTCGCTGCGCCAGCTGGTCACCTCGACCCGGCGCCCGGTGCGGGCGGCCTTGTCGGTGGCGATCACCTCCGGCGTGCTCGGCCTGACCACTGCGTTCGGTTGCGCCGTCGCGGGTGGCGGATCGCCCTGGACGGACGCGACCAACGGGACGGCGAGGAGCGCGGACAGGAACGCCGCCAGCAGCCGGCGGTATTTGACGGACATCGAAAGGACCCCTCGACGAAGGCGGGCGGAGTGCCGTCGATGATCCCCGAGCCCGCTCAGGGCCGCGCATGTTTCAGCTGTCGTCGAAGGGGTCTTCGATCCAGGTCGAAACACCTGTTCGGCCCGGGACCGGATGCCAGCCTTGCCCGGTCCCCTGAACAGTCCATTACCGGAGGTATATCCATGTCCGCCCACCCCGGTCGCCGGCGATCACGCCGGTCCGCCCTGCCCCGCGCAGGACTGATAGCGGTCACCGCCGCGACGCTGATCGTCGGCCTGCACGGTCCGGCCGCGCTCGCGCAACCGAGCGACGTCACGAGGGACTCCGAACCCGCAACCACCGATCTCGAATCGGTGCCCAGCCGGCAGGTCGGGCTCGGGCCCGTTCCGATCGATGCCACCGGCAACCTTGATGTCACGAAGCGGCCGACCGTCGTCTGGCCGGCCGTCGGCAGCGCGGAGAGTCAGCCCGCCGCGGCCGCCGTCGATCCGCGCCTCGGCTTCAGCCCACGGACCAAGGCACAGGTGTCGCCCGCCGAGCTGGCCAAAGGCAAGGCCGGTCCACTACCCGTCTGGCTGTCGGCTCCGGCGCCGACCGCGGGCCGGAGCGCCGTGGCCGTCGCACAGGCCGTTCCGGCCAAGGTCCGAGTTGAGTCCTTAGGACGACAGGGCAACCAATTCGTCCTCAAACTGCACCGCGCCGACAAGGTGGCCGCAGCCGGCCGGACCCGGCTGACCGTCAGCTACCAGCAGTTCCGCGACGCGTTCGGCGGCGACTATGCGTCCCGGCTCAAGGTCTACCAGCTCCCGGCCTGTGGGGTGGGTAAAGCCGCACCAGCTCCAGGCTGTACGCCGAGGCCACTGAAGACGGTCAACGACGCCTCCGGCGTACTCAGTGCCGACGTTCCGGTCGCTCCGGCCGGGTCACCGGACGGAACTTTCGCCATCGCTCCTGCCGCGTCCGGCGGCGCGGGCGACTTCAAGGCCACCGCGCTGCGTCCGTCCGCCACCTGGACCGTCGGCAGCTCGTCCGGCGACTTCAGCTGGAGCTATCCGATGAAGTCCCCGCCGGCGCTCGGCGGTCCGGTCCCCCAGACCACCATCGGCTACTCCTCCGGCGGCGTCGACGGCCGGACGTCGGCCACGAACAACCAGCCGTCATGGGTCGGCGAGGGCTTCGAGTTCGCCCCCGGCGGCTCGATCGAACGCCGCTACGCGTCCTGCAGCTCCAAGAACGAGAAGAAGAACGGGAACAACGCGAAGGTGGACTCCGGCGACCAGTGCTGGGCCACCGACAACGCCACGTACACCCTCAACGGCGGCGGTGGCGAGCTCGTCAAGGACGACGCGACCGGCGCCTGGCGGGCCAAGAACGACGATGGCTCGGTCATCAAGCGGCTCACCGGCGCCGACAACGGCGCGCGTGACGGCGAGTACTGGGAGCTGACCAGCAAGGACGGCACCCGGTACTACTTCGGCCTGAACCAGCTCCCCGGCTGGGACAAGCCCGAGCCGACCGAGAAGGCCGAGACCCGCTCGGTCTCGACCATGCCGGTCTTCGGCAATCACCAGACCGAGCCCTGTCACAAGGCGAAGTTCGCCGACTCGTGGTGCACCCAGGGCTACAAATGGGCCCTTGACTACGTCGTGGACCGCAACGGCAACACGATGAGCCTGTTCTACGACCGCGAGACGAACAACTACGGCCGCGCCATGAGCGCTACCAACGTCAGTACGTACACCCGCGCCAACAACGTCGCCCGGATCGAGTACGGCCAGACCGACGGCAACGTCTACCAGACGAAGCCGGTCGCGCGGATCCTGTTCGAGACGGCCGACCGCTGCATCGCCTCCGCTACCTGTACGCCGGCGGACTACCCGGACACTCCGCTCGATCAGGAGTGCAACTCGACGACCAACTGCAACAACAAGTTCAACCCGAGCTTCTGGACCAAGAAGCGGCTGACCAAGGTCACCACGCAGGTGTGGCGCACGGGTGAGAACAAGTTCGGCGACGTCTCGTCGTGGACGTTGCGGCAGTCGTTCCGTGACCCGGGTGACGGAACGCGGGCCGGACTCTGGCTGGAGAGCATCTCCGAGGCCGGTCTGGTCGGCTCGCCGCAGCAGCTGCCCGAGGTGAACTTCGACGGCATCCAGCTGGCGAACCGAGTCACCGGCGACAGCCTGCCGCCGATGAACTGGCTGCGAGTCAACACCGTCCGGTACGGCAGCGGCGGCCAGATCAAGGTCGACTACAGCCGGCCGGATTGCAAGCCTGGCGACGTGCCTGCGTCACCTGACGACAACACCCGGCGCTGTCACCCGATGAAGTGGACGCCGGACAACGGCGACGAGCGAACCGACTGGTTCAACAAGTACGTCGTCGAGCAGGTGACCGAGACCGACCGGCTGCTCAGCACCCGGCCGGCCGTGACCAAGGTCGAATACCTGTCGAAGCCGGCCTGGCGTAAGGACGACGAGGACGGCCTGGTCGAGATCGGCATGAAGACCTGGTCACAGTGGCGCGGCTACAGCCACGTCCGGGTCACGAAGGGCGACGGCACCGACGGACCGCCACAGGTGACCGAGACCAGGTACTTCCAGGGCATGGACGGCGACACCAAGGCTGACGGAACAGTCAAGCACCCGGTGATCACCGACTCGAACGGGACGAAGGTCCCCGACCTGCAGCCGCTGTCGGGCCAGACCCGCGAGCAGACCACGCTGAACGGCGCCGAGGTCGTCGACCGGACCATCAACGACCAGTGGGTTTCCGAGCCCACCGCCACCCGCAAGCGCGACTGGGGAACCACCAACGCCTACAAGTCGCTGCAGGCCGGCAACACCCAGGTCCAGACCGTCGCGGGCGGCGGGCTGCGCAAGATGGCCGCGAAGAACAACTACGACGCCGACGGCGTACTGAAATCGAAGTACGACGCGAACGACGTCACGACCTCCGCGGACGACACCTGCACCTACTACGAGTACGCGAGCAACCCCGGCGCCGGCATGGGCGAGCTCATCAAACGCGAGTACGCCGTCTCGGTCGCTTGCGACCAGCCGTACACCAAAGAGCAGGTGATCAGCGACCAGCGCACCTACTTCGACGGCGCGACCGACATCAACGCCGTCCCGACCAAGGGCAACCCGACCAAGACCGAACGCGTCAAGAGCTACGACGCCGCCGGGAACCCGGTCTACGACGAGCAGTCCAAGCTCGAGTACGACGCTCTCGGCCGGCCCGCCAAGGCGACCGATGCCGAAGGCGGAGTCACCACGACGACCTACTCCCCCGCAACCGGCGGACCGGTCACGCAGCAGGTGGTGACCAAGGCCAACGGCCACACCACCACGAAGGAGCTCGAACCGGCCTGGGGCAAGGAGGTCGCGGTCGTCGACCAGAGCGGCCGTGCCAGTGAGGCGGAGTACGACGCGTTCGGCCGCACCCTCAAGGTGTGGCTGCCCGGCCGTACCGGCTCACCGGCAGCGCAGCGCAAGCTGGCGGGCACCGGCAAGGCCTACACGGCCGACAACGCCGCCGTCCCGAACATGGCCTACGAGTACCGATTTGGTCTGGACGTCGGCACCAGCTCGGTGATCAGCAAATCCCTGCAGAGCGACGGCAGCGTCAAGCAGTCCTACGACCTGTCGGACGGTCTGCTGCGCCCGATCCAGAAGCAGGACGCGGCCCCCGGCAACGACGGCCGCACGCTCACCGAGACCTGGTACGACTCACGTGGCCTGGCCGCCAAGCAACTGGGCCCGTACTGGAGTCAGACACCGCTGGCGGAGAACTTCGCCGCGGGTGACCAGAACGTCATTCCGACCCAGAAGCTGATCACGTTCGACGGCGCCGGCCGCACGACCGAAGAGACGTTCAAGTCGGCGAAGACAGTGAAGTGGAGCACGAAGCGGAAGAACTCGGCCAACGAGGAGACGGTCGAGCCGCAGCAGGGTGAGCAGGCGACGACGAAGGTCACGAACGGCGAGGGCCGCGTGACCGAGCTGCGCCAGTACCGGGGCCAGACAGCGACCGGAGCGTTCGACAAGACGTCGTACGCGTACAACACCCGCGGGCTGCCGACAATGGTGACGGACCCGGCCGGGAACAAATGGACCTGGGAGTACGACATCCAGGGCCGCAAGACCAAGGAGGTCGACCCGGACAAGGGCACCTCGACGTTCACCTACAACGACCTCGACCAACTGGTGACGGCCACCGACAACCTCGGCGCCACGCTGGAGTACAGCTACGACCTGATCGGCCGCAAGACCGCGATCCACGAGGTGCCGAAGTCCGGCGCCAAGAAGCTGCTCTCGGAGTGGAAGTACGACGCCACCCCGGTCGCGGGTCAGCCCGGCGCCGTGGCCAAGGGCAACATCAGCTCGAGCACCCACTGGGTGGACGGCCAGCCGTACACCACGAAGTACACGGAGTACGACAAGAGCGGCAAGCCGCTGGGACAGGAAGTCGTGATCCCGTCGTCCCAGGGTGGACTGGCCGGGACCTACAAGTTCGGCAACACCTACAAGGAGGACGGCGAGATCGCGTCCTCGACGCTGCCGGCCGTCGGCGGTCTGCCGGCGGAGACCCTGCAGCACGGGTACAACGACAGCGATCTCCCCACCACCCTGAGCTCCGACCTGACGACGTACGTCACCGGTACGGCGTACACCGCGATGGGTGAGGTCCAGGAGCTCGTCCAGCGGTCGGCCAACGGCAAGTCGGTCACCCAGAAGTACGACTACGAGCCGGGCACCCGGCGGATGAACAAGGTCACCACGGAGAAGGAGACCAGCGACTCGCCGGTCTCGATCGTCCGGTACGCCTTCGATGCCACCGGCAACATCACCAAGATCACCGACGCCGGTGAGACGACCGACACCCAGTGCTTCACCTACGACCACCTGCGCCGCCTGACCTCGGCGTGGACTCCGGGCGGCGGTGACTGCGCCGCGGCGCCGAACAAGGACACCTTGGGCGGGCCGGCGCCGTACTGGCACTCCTGGACGTTCGACCTGACCGGCAACCGCAAGTCCGAGACCCGGACGAGCGCCGGCGGTACGACGACGTCGACGTACAACTACCCGGAGACCGGTCAGCCGCGGCCGCACGCGGTCCAGTCGGTCACCACGACCGGCGGCGCGGGCGGTACCCGCACCGACAACTACACCTACGACGAGACCGGAAACCTGAAGACCCGGAACCTCAACGGCGCCGGGGTGGAGACCTTCGACTGGGACGCCCAGGGCAAGCTGGCCAAGGTGGCCGGAGCTGGGAAGACCACCGAGATCATCACCTCCGCCGACGGCGACCGGCTGATCCGCAAGGACCCGTCCGGGACGACGCTCTACCTGCCAGGCGGCAACGAGGTACTACTCAAGTCCGACGGCTCGCTGACCGGCACCCGGCACTACAAGCACGGCCAGCAGGTCGTCGCCGTCCGAGTCGGCGCCAACCAGCTCAGCTGGCTCGGCGCGGACCACCACGGCACCGCGACCACGGTGATCGACAACACCGCGGCACAGAACGTGCAGCGGCGGCGCATGGACCCCTACGGCAACCAGCGCGGACCCGCACCGGCCGCCTGGCCCAGCCAGCGCGGCTTCGTCGGCGGCACCGCCGACCCGAGCACCGGACTCGTCCACCTCGGGGCCCGCGACTACGACCCGACCACCGGCCGCTTCATCTCGGTCGACCCGGAGGCCAACTACCAGGACCCGCAAACCATCAACGGCTATTCCTACTCCAACAACAGCCCCATCTCCTTCACCGACCCCGACGGCAACTCCTGGTTCAGCAGCGTCATCTCGGCCGTCGGCAGCGCGATCAAGACGACCGTCGACAACGTCATCAACCGGGTGGCCGAGACGATCAAGGTCGCCGTGCCGATCCTGGCTCCGGTCGTCGAAATGGTCCAGAACGCGGCCACCGGGCTCTGGAAACAGGTCACCGACTTCGTCAACGCGACGGTCGAGGTCGTCAAAACCGTCTACCGCACGGTCATCAAACCGATCGTCAAGAAAGTGGTCACCTTCGCCGCCAAGGTGACGGTCGTGGCCAAGAGCGCCGGCGCCCAGATCAAGAACGAGTTCAAGAGACAGGTCGCCAACAAGATCGATGCCGTCGCCAACAACGTGAAGAACATTGGCTCGGCCTTGTCGTCGGCAGGGAACAGCGTCAAGAACTGGGCGCAGTCCGAGAGCGGCCGAAAGGTTCTGCACCTCGGCACGAACTTCCTCACCGGGGTGCTCTCCGGCCTGGTGGCCGGACTCGCCTGCGGGCCGGCCTTCCTGATCTGCGGTGCAGTGATCGGCGCCGCGGCAGGGAGTGTGATCGGCGCCGGCCTGCACACCGGCGTAGCCGCCCTCACCGGCGAGAAGATCACGCCGGGCAAGATCGGCCAATGGGCCAACCAGGGCGCCGCGGCCGGACTGTTCAAAGGCATCCGGAAGGTCACCGGATCGACCGGCTGGGACATGATCAAGGGAGCCAAGGGACGCGGACTCTCAGGCCTCGGCTCGTCGGCGGCCGAGAAGACCAGCCAGTTGCAGAGCGCGGTGCGAAACCTCGGTAACTGGGGCCCCAGGCAGCCTGGCCTGGCGCCTGGTATCAACCAGTTCCTGCCCAAGTAGGTGAGACGGTGCTGGAGGCCGCTGGCCTCCAGCACCGACAACCGGGCGCCAAGCTCTAGTACAGCTACGACGTGCTCGGCCGCAAGACGGCGATCCACGGTAGTCAGGTGGTGCGGTGGTAGAGGTGGGTTGGGGCGTTCAGGACTGTTGTTTTGCCAGGGGTCCAGGTGAGGGTTAGGGGGTGGGCGGCGAGGGTCAGGTTGAGGGTGAGGGTTGACCAGGGGAGGGTTGGGGGCGGGGTGATGAGGAGGGTGTTGGCGGGGGCATCGGGTTCGATGCCGAGGGCGGCTACCAGGACGGCTACGGCTGAGGCGGCGGCCCAGGCTTGGGGGCGGCAGGAGCCGGGGTAGGGCGAGGGGTGGGTCTCTTCGGTGGCGCCGCGGCCGGCGTACAGCTCGGGGAGGCGGTAGGTGAAGGACTCCGCGGCTTGGAGCAGGCCTTCGACGTAGGTCGAGGCGACTTCGTGGTGGCCGGTGGCGTAGAGGCCCTGGATGGTCATGGCGGTGTCGTGGGGCCAGATGCTGCCGGTGTGGTAGCCGATGGGGTTGAAGCGGGACATGGTGGTGGAGAGGGTGCGGAGGCCGAAGCCGCTGTTCAGGTCGGGGGCTGCGAGGACTTCGGCGACGCGTTGCTCTTCGTCGGCGTCCAGGAGGCCGGTGCCGAGGAGGTGGCCCATGTTCGAGGCGCGGCCGCGGACTGCGTTCTTCTGGCCGTCCAGGGCGATGGCTGGGTAGCCGTCGACCCAGAAGGCCGCGCGGAAGCGTTCCTGGAGGGCTGCAGCCCAGGCGCGCCACTCGTCGCCAGGTTCGCCGTACGCCTCCAGGAGTTCGGCGCCTTGGACGGCGGCGGCGTACGCGTAGCCCTGCACCTCACACAGCGCGATCGGTGCAGTGGCGATCTGGCCATCAGGCCACTGGACCGAGTCGTCGGAGTCCTTCCAGCCCTGGTTGGCCAGGCCGTGGCCGGACTCGTCGATGTACTCGAGGAAGCCATCGCCGTCCGGGTCCGCGTAGTCCCGCAGCCACTCCAGCGCCCGCTTGAGGTTCGGGAGTAGCTCGCGGACCTGGTCGGACGGCATCCCCCAGCGCCACGCCTTGTGGAGCGTCATGATCCACAGCTGGGTGGCGTCGTGCGTCCCGTAGTACACCGGCGGCAGCACGAACCCGGCGCCATGTTCGGCCGCTTCCGCGCGCAGCTCATGCGGAATCTTGCCGGGCTGCTCAGCAGTGTCGGAATCGACCGCTGTACCCTGCCACTGAGCCAGAATCCGCAGTGTGCCCGCAGCAAGTTCCGGATCGACCGGAATCAACATGCCGGCCGAAATGAGCGAGTCGCGACCGAACAGGGTCAGGTACCACGGCGGCCCCGCACCGAGGTAGCGGTCAGTGCCGACAGCGAGCTGCAGCGCTTGGACGTCGGCCAACGACTGCTCGAACCACCGCTCAACCCGGTGATCACTACAGTGAACACTTGCGGTGTACAGAAAAGTGTTCACTGGTGGGTTGATGTCGAACCCGGACACGGATTCCGCGAAGTCCATAGCCACAGTGACCGTCACGGTGCACCGCTCCCCCGGCTCCAGCCGTGGTGTGCTGACCAGGCCCGGATCCACGTCAACGGCCACGCTGGTGCCGGACCGCTCCCAGCTGTCCAGCTCCGGCAGCGATTCCGCCGTACCGTTGCGCACCTCGACGATACTGGCCAGATCGGTGCCTACGGCAACCTCCAGCCGGTACTCGCGCGACTCACGCGAATTGTTGACCAGAGTGATCCGCTCGGTCAGACCGTCCCGCTGGACGTCGCGGCGCCGGTACAGCAGCCCGCCGGCCACGACAGCGACGTACTCGTGACTGGACGGACTGCGCTCGTCAGCCTGCAGCGGAGTCGGCTCCACGCCGTCCACCGTGACCGACAGCCTGGACAGGACCCGCCGGTCCCGCGCGTACACCCCCGCGACGCCGGAGCCGGTCAACTGCCCCGAGCGTGGCGACAGGACCACCCAGGGCGCGGCGAGTGCAGTGACCATTTCGTGTAGCTGGGTCATGCTTCCACCCTAAAGGCCGCCTCTTTACGGCAGAGTGTCCATGTGAACACTGCTGCGACGCTCCTCGTCGGTGTGGCCATCTTCGTCGGCATCCTCGGCATCGTCATCCCGGTGCTGCCCGGCGCCATCCTGAGCCTGGCGGCCATTCTGGTCTGCGCCATCGTCGAGCAGAGCACCACCGGGTGGATCGTGTTCGCCGTCGCCGCGGCTCTGATCGCAGCGAGCCAGGTGGTCAAGTACACCGTCCCGGAACGCCAGCTGCGGGAGTCCGGCGTCCCGAGACGCTCGATGTTCGTCGGCGTCCTGCTCGGCATCGTCGGCTTCTTCGTGATCCCGGTCGTCGGCATGTTCGTCGGCTTCCCGGTCGGCGTCTACGTGTCGGAGCGGCAGCGGCTCAAGACGCACGCCGAGGCGTGGGCCTCCACGAAACATGCGCTGCGGGCGACCGGCCTGTCCATCCTGATCGAGTTCGTCGGCACCTCGCTCGCAGCGGCCGTCTGGTTGTTCGCTGTGATCTTCCTGGTCTGATTGCCAGGGATTTCTCAGCCGCACGGGAGCCTCGTCTCAGACCGGCGGGCGAAGCTGACACACATGGCAACATTCCAGAAGATGTCCGAGAAAAGCTGGCGGATCGCAGGCACCATCGCCGCGGTCGCCGTGACCACCACTGCGGGCGGTGTTGCCTGGGCAGCCACCAACGCCGACCCGACACCGTCTCCCACCGCCTCCCCCTCCACTCCGGCCAACCCCAGCGAGCCCGGCAAGGGCCCCGGTCCCGGCCGCGGCTTCGGCCACCCAGGCCAGTTCGGCGGCGCGCTGCACGGCGAGTTCGTCGTACCGAAAGAGGGCGGCGGCTACCAGACCGTCGCCTCACAGCGCGGGGAGGTGACCGCGGTCAGCAAGGACTCCCTCACCGTGAAGAGCGAGGACGGCTACAGCCGCACCTACACGCTCACCGCCGAAACGCTGGTCAACTCCGCCCGCGACGGCATCGCCAACGTCAAGAACGGCAGCACTGTGACGGTCGCCGCGGTCGTCGCCGACGGCAAGGCCACCGCCGTCCGCGTCAACGACGGCACCGCCCGCAAGGCCGCCGGTGAGAAGTGGGGCTGGAAAGGCGGCCCACGCTGACCCGCTCCCCGGCGACTCACAGCTGATTGCCAGGAAGCTTCCAGGTTTCCCACGGGTCGCGGCAGCACACTGGGAGCCATGAGCCCGCATCTGCTGGTGGTCGACGACGAGCCGAACATCGTCGAGCTGCTGTCCGCGAGTCTGCGCTTCGCCGGGTACGACGTGTCCACGGCCAGCCACGGCACCGAGGCCCTGCGCAAGGCCCGCGAAGTGCAGCCCGACCTGGTCGTGCTGGACGTGATGATGCCGGGGCTGGACGGGTTCGAAGTCGTCCGCCGCCTGCGCGGTGAGGACCGGCACGTACCGGTGCTGTTCCTCACCGCGCGCGACGCCGTCGAGGACAAGGTCCTCGGTCTGCAGACCGGCGGCGACGACTACGTCACCAAACCGTTCAGCCTGGACGAGCTGGTCGCCCGCGTCCGCGCCCTGCTGCGCCGATCCGGACACCGCGAACACAGCGCACCCGAGACCGCCGTACTCCGGTACGCGGACCTGGAGCTCAACGAGGACAGCTACGAGGTCTTCAAATCCGGCCAAGCGGTCCAGCTCTCACTGACCGAGTTCAAACTGCTGCGCTGCCTGCTCGAGAACGCCGAGCGCGTCCTGTCCAAGAGCCAGATCCTGTCCGCGGTCTGGAACTACGACTTCGCCGGCGACGCCGGAGTGGTCGAGTCCTACATGTCCTACCTGCGCCGTAAGGTCGACACCGGCGACCAGAAACTGCTCCACACCGTCCGCGGAGTCGGCTACGTCCTGCGCACCCCCCGAGGACCCAGCTGATGAACTCGCACCGCCGCTTCACCGACCGCTACCCGCTGCGCATCACCATCGTCGTCATCCTGCTGACGCTGGTCGCACTCGCGCTGGTCGCCTCCGGTGTCGTCGCGACGACCATCATGCGTGGCTACCTGGTCGACCGAGTGGACACCCAACTCGCCCAGCTGGCTCGCAGCGGGCCCGGGATCGGCCGCTTCGAGGGCCCGCCACCCGGCGCCAACGCAGGCCTACCGAGCCTGTTCGTCGTCCAGGTGTCGAACGCCGACGGCAGCCCACGGCGCGGCTTCCAAGCTCCCCTGCGCGAAGGAGAGTCCAAGCCCAAGCTCCCGTCCCTGACCTATGACGAGGTGCTGGCCCTGCGCGGCCAGCCGTTCAACGTGCCGGCAACCTCCGGTGGCGACACCTGGCGGGTGCTCGCCGTACCGCGCAACAACAACACGACCATCATGCTCGCGCAGAACCTGCAGGACGTCAGTCGCACCGTGCAGCAGCTGGTCGGGGTACAGGCCGCGGCTGGGCTGATCCTGCTCGTGCTGCTCGCGGGAGTGGGGACGTACGTCGTCCGGCGGAGCCTGCGAGGTCTGGAGGACGTCGAACACACCGCAGTGGCGATCGCAGGCGGCCAGCTCGGACGCCGGGTGCCGGAGCGCGACCCGCGGACCGAGGTCGGCCGCCTGTCGCTCGCGCTGAACCAGATGCTCGGCCAGATCGAGAACGCGTTCGCCCAGCGCAGCGCCTCCGAGCAGGCCGCACGCCAGTCCGAGGACAAGATGCGCCGGTTCGTCGCCGACGCTTCCCACGAGCTCCGGACGCCGCTGACGTCGATCCGCGGATTCGCGGAGTTGAGCCGGCAACGCGGCGGCGAGGTCGAGCCCGATGTCATGCGGCGAATCGAAGACGAGGCCAAACGGATGGGCCTACTCGTCGACGACCTCCTGCTACTGGCCCGCCTGGACCAGCAGCGTCCGCTCCGCCTGGAGACCGTCGACCTGCTCCCCATCGCCGCCGACGCACTGCACAACGCCCACGCCGTCCAGCCCGACCGCGACATCGCCCTGAAGATCCTGCCGGACTCCGAAGCGCCCGTCGTCCAAGGCGACGAGGCCCGCCTCCGCCAGGTCCTCGGCAACCTGATCAGCAACGCGCTGCACCACACGCCCGCCGACGCGCCCATCCTCGTCTCCGTCGGCACCCGCGGCCGCGAAGCCGTCCTCGAAGTCCAGGACACCGGCCCCGGCCTGACCACCGAGCAGAAGGCCCGCGTGTTCGAACGGTTCTACCGCGCCGACTCGGCCCGCACCCGCAGCACGGCCGGCGCCGGCGGCTCCGGCCTCGGCCTGTCCATCGTCGCTGCCCTGGTCGCCGCCCACGGCGGCCGCGTCACAGTCACCGACACCAAACCCCACGGCGCGACCTTCACCGTCGCGCTCCCCCTACCGGACTAGAGAACCGGGAACACCCGCGTCGCGGACTCACCGTGCTCGAGCACCTGAGCCGCCGGCCCGAGGATCTTCGGATCCGGACGACCGACCAGCTCGTGATCCTTGTTGGTGTACTCGTACAAGCTGAGCACGTGCCGCATCGCCTCCAGCCGGGCCCGCTTCTTGTCGTTGCTCTTCACAACAGTCCAGGGCGCGTGCGGCGTGTCCGTGTAGTGGAACATCGACTCCTTCGCCTCGGTGTAGTCGCCCCACTTGTCCAGCGACGCCAGGTCCGTCGGCGACAACTTCCACTGCCGGACCGGATCGATCTGCCGGATCGTGAACCGGGTCTGCTGCTCGGACTGCGACACCGAGAACCACAGCTTCACCAGCAAGATGCCCGAGCGGACCAGCATCCGCTCGAACTCGGGCGCCTGCCGCATGAACTCCTCGTACTCGTCCTGCGTGCAGAAACCCATCACCCGCTCGACGCAGGCGCGGTTGTACCAGGAGCGGTCGAACAGCACCATCTCCCCCGCAGCTGGTAGATGCTCGACGTACCGCTGGAAGTACCACTGCGTCTGCTCGCGCTGGGTCGGCTTCTCCAGCGCGACGATCCGGGCGCCGCGCGGGTTCAAGTGCTCCATGAAGCGCTTGATCGTGCCGCCCTTGCCGGCCGCGTCCCGCCCCTCGAAGACGATCACGACCTTCTGCTGGGACCGCTTCACCCAGTACTGCAGTTTGAGCAGCTCGATCTGCAGCAGGCGCTTGTCCCGGTCGTACACCTCACGCGCGAGCCGCTCGCCGTACGGGTACCCCTCCCGCCAGGTGTCGACCGGCGTCCCGTCGGCCCGCAGCAGGACGGGGTCGTCGTCCTCCTCGTCCACCACGCGGAAGCCAAGCTCTTGGACGAGATCTGGAGTGCTCATGCGCCTACGTTCGGCCCTCTGCATGACTTCCAGGTGAACAACCTGACCGATACCGGACATTCGGCTCGACGGCTTCGACCACGGCGACAAGGTGGTGGCGCCACCGAACGGACGGCTGCTCCCATGAAGTATGAAGCGCATAGACCAGCTGCTCGTCGGCCTCGTACTCGTCGCTGTCAGCCTCACCGCCGGCCCGGGCAATCCGGCGAGCGCAGCCGGCCAGGCGCCGGCCGCGATCGTGGATCCGGCGCGCTACGTCAACACTTTCATCGGTACCGGCGCCCAGGCGCGGGACGACGGCGTCCCCTACACGTTCGGGAACACCTACCCCGGCGCGGTCGCGCCGTTCGGGATGCTGCAGTGGAGCCCGGACACCGTCGAGGGTCGGCCACCGGGCGGCAGCTATGACCCCGGCCGGGACGACATCGACGGGTTCAGCCTGACCCGCATGTCAGGCGCCGGCTGCGAGCAGTACCTCAACATGCCGTTCCTGCCGTTCACCGGCACCACCGCCCCGGCCACCACGAAGCTCGTGCGCAGCACCGAGTCGGCCTCGCCGGGCACCTACGCGGTCACGACCAACAACGGAGTACGGACCGAGCTGACCACGACCACCCGGTCGGGGATCGGCCGGTTCACCTATCCGGAGGGGCAGACGGCTTCGCTGTCCATCAACGCTGCCGGCGGCGAAGTGGTCCGAGGCGCATCGGTCCAGCTCGGCGCCAACACCATCTCCGGGTACGCCGACGCCGGGCCGTTCTGCGGTATCGGCAACTGGACGTACCGGGTCCACTTCCACGCGGTCTTCGACCGCCCCTTCAAAACCTCCACAACGGTCAACAACGGCAGCAAGGCAGTCGTCTCCTTCGACACGACCACCAGCCGCACAGTGGTGGCGAAGGTGGCCGTCTCGTACGTCAGCGTGGACGGCGCCAAGGCGAACATCACGGCCGAAACCGCCTCGAAGGACTTCGACGCAGTGCGGACGGACACCCGCGCCGCGTGGAACCAGTTGCTCGGCCGGATCAGCGTCACCGGTGGGACCCCTGACCAGCTGGCGATCTTCTACACGGCCCTGTACCACTCGTTACTGCACCCGAACGTCTTCAGCGACGCCGACGGCCGGTACCGCGGGTTCGACGACCAGATCCACACCGCACCGAACGGGCATGTGCAGCATGCGAACTTCTCCGGCTGGGACGTCTTCCGCTCCCAAGCGCCGCTCCTCGCGCTGATCGCACCGGAGTACGCCGCCGATATCGCGCAGTCCGCAGTGAACCAAGCCGCCCAGGCCGGCTACTACGATCGCTGGACGGTCGCGAACCGCGGCAGCGGCATCATGGTCGGCGACCCGATCCCGGTCATCCTCTCCACGTTCTACGCCTTCGGAGTCACCGGATTCAACGCGTCCGACGGTCTCACCCGCGCGGTGGCCGGGACCCGGCACTCCGGGCAGCGGTTCGGGTTCGAGGCGTACGACTCGATCGGCTACGTACCGAACGACGTCAAACCGCCGGTGCTGCCGGAGTGGTTCGGGGGCGCGTCGGTGACGGCCGAGTACGCGATCTCGGACTTCGCGATCGCGCAGCTCGCCGGCCGGCTCGGGCGAACCAGCGAGGCCGAGAAGTTCCTCCGCAAGAGCTCGAGCTGGCGCAACGTCTTCGAATCCGGCTCGAAGTTCCTCGTCGGCCGCAACCGCGACACCACGTTCCCGGCCTTCGACCCGATGGACACGATTCCCCACTACACCGAGGGCAGCGGACACCAGTACACCTGGATGGTGCCGCACAACCTCCGCGGCCTGTTCGATGCGCGCGGCGGCGACGGGGCCGTCGTCGGCAAGCTGGACCGGTTCTTCACCAAGTTGAACGACCAGGAGAGGTCGGAGTTCGCCTACCTCGGCAACCAGGTCTCCGCCAACGTGCCCTGGATCTACGGCTACGCAGGCGCTCCGCATCGCACGCAGGACGTGGTCCGGCGAGCGCTCCTCCAGCTCTACCGCAACAGCAAGGACGGACTCCCGGGTAATGACGACCTCGGGCAGACGTCGGCCTGGGCGGTCTGGGCAGCGCTGGGTATGTACCCGCAGGCGCCGGGACGCTCGGAGCTCGTGCTGGCCAGCCCGCAGTTCCCGAGCGTGACGATCGATCGGGGCAACGGCAAGACGATCACCATCAACGCTCCCGGTGCGTCGGACAGCGCGCGGTACGTGCAAAGCCTCAAGGTCAACGGTCAGACCACCCAGAAGTCCTGGCTGTCCGAGGAGTTCGTCGCGGGCGGCGGCGTCCTGGACTTCGTCCTCGGGACCACACCCAACACCAGCTGGGGCAGCCAGCCCGCGGACCGGCCACCGTCCTTCGACGTCGGCCCGGCCGCACCACGGACCACACCGATCACCGGACTGAGCAACCTGTGCCTCGACGTGGACGGCGGCGCTCCGGACCTCGGGGCCAGCATCCGGCTCTGGGGCTGCAACACCACCATCCATCAGCAGTGGACTCTGGCGACGGACGGCACACTACGAGCACGCGGCGGCTGCATGGACATCAAGGGCAGCAGCAGAGCCGACGGCGCGAAGATCCAGCTGTACGCCTGCAACGGCACCGGCGCCCAGCAATGGTGGCCGCGACCAGATGGAGCCCTGGTGAACCCAGCCTCAGGCAAGTGCCTCGACGTACCCAGCAGCAACACGACACCCGGCATCCAACTCCAGCTCTACCACTGCAACGGCAGCTCAGCGCAGAAATGGACTATCGGCTAACTCACCGATCAAGCACTGGCAGCGGCTCCGCCTTGCCGACGACGAACGCGTAGGTGAGCGCACCGACCACGGCGACGCCACCCGCGACCAGGAACGACGGCAAGTAGGAGCCGTCGTACAGATCGAGTAGGAGACCGAAGACGAACGGGCTAATGATGCCTGCGATATTCGACGCGAAGTTCTGGATGCCGCCGATCGAGGCGACGTGCTGCGAGCTCGGGGCGACATCGCCCGGCAGTGACCAGATCCCGGTGGCCGCGATCGCCAGGCTCGCGTAGGAGATCGCCAGGAACAGCAGCGCGACGTACACCGACTTGGCCGGGGCCGCGAACACGATCGCGGCCCCGCCGAGCAGGCCGCCGACCATCACGGTCTTCCGCACCCGCGTGACGTCGGCCCCGGCCCGGATCCGCCGGTCGGCCACGATGCCGGCGATCCAACCGCCGGCGATCGCGGTGATCCCGGGCAGAGTGCCGAGCGTCCCGAGCTCCGCCAGATCGAGCTGCCGGGCGTCCTTCAGATACGACGGGAACCAGGTCAGGAAGAAATAGATCACGAAGTTCAGGCAGAAGAAGCCGAGCATCATGCCGCGCACCGTCCGATACCGGAACAGATCCCGCCAGCGGATCTGAGCGGCGTCCGCATCGTCGGTCTCCTCCAGCCGCGCGCCGTTTGCCGCGATGTACTCCCGCTCCGCGTCGTTCGCACCACTGTGCTCGCGCGGATCCCGGTAGTACCAGTACCAGACGGCGGCCCACATGATGCCGATCACGCCCAGGACGACGAACGAGAAGTGCCAACTCACCAGCGCGATCAGCGCCGTCACCACCGGTAACGACAACACCGTCCCGACCCGCGACCCCGAGTCGATCACCGCGGTCGCGAACGCCCGCTCGTGCCGCGGGAACCACCGCGACGCCGCCTTGGTCGCACTCGGATACGCCGGCGCCTCCCCCGCACCCAGCGCGAACCGGAACGCGAACAGCGACCAGAACCCCCGCGCCAACGGCGTCAACGCCGTCACCACACTCCACCACAACGCCGCGAACGTGAACGCCTTCCGCGACCCGTACCGGTCCGCCATCCAGCCCGCGGCGAGCATCGCGCCGTCGTACGCCCAGAAGAACGCGCCGAGAATCAGCCCCTTCTCGGCATTCGACAGCTCCAGCTGCAGATCTTCCTGGATGAACGGCAACGCGACACTCAGATTGGCCCGGTCCAGATAGTTCAGCGACAACCCCACGAAGGCGAGACCCAGAATCAGGTAACGCCGTCGAGTCGCACCGGGCGGAGCCTTCACCACAGAGGCGGTCATCGACCGCACGCTACTCCGCCCGGTAGTCATGTGCTGACAAAACGTTTCACACAGCGGAATGGATACCGAACACAATCAACACCACCCCGGCGACCCGCGACATCACCGCCCGCAGAACGCCGGTCCGAAACGCGCGACGAGACCAGTGGACGACGCTCGTCCACCCGAGCAGCCACGCCCCTGCCACAACCACGTGGGCGACCGACAGGATCATGAGCTGCGGCAGCAACGGGCGGTCGCCGTCCAGGAACTGTGGCGCCAAGGTGAGGTAGACCGCCCCAGCCTTCGGATTCAGCACGTTGCCGAGGTACCCCTGGACGAGCGGACTACGTCGGCGCGGTTCGGCCGCGGAGCGCCGTGACGGCCACAACGCCCGGACGCCGATCGCGATCAGATAGATCGCGCCGACCAGTTTCAGCAACTGGAAGGCCGCTGGCGAGCTCATCACCAACGCTGACAGACCGGCGCCGGCGAGCAGGGCGTGAGTGAGCAAACCACCGCAAGTGCCGGCGATCACCGCCAGACCCGCGCGTGGGCCGGCGCCGAGTACGCGCTCGGTGACGAGCGTGAAGCTGACGCCGGGCGTCAGGCAGAGCGGGAGAACGGCGAGGCCGAATCCGATTGGTGCGCGCAGGCTCATCTTGGGAGCTCGGCGGCAACGAGGAGGAGTGGAGGTCGGTCGCGGTGGATAGCGAGGTGGGGATGGCGGCGGACCTGATCGGACGTGGGCTGTGGCTCGGCGATCGCGTCGAGGTGGAAGGCGTGACGACGGAGGGTGGTGAGGATGGCGGCGACAGTGCGGTGGTACTTGACAACGTAGTCGACGAACCACTTTCGTTGCCGCGGGCCTGGGTCGGCGTAGCTGTCAAAACCGCCGGCCTGCTGCGGGGCCGTGATGACCGGGTGCTCGATCGAGAAGACGAACCGACCGCCGGGCGTCAGCCAGCGGGCGATCCGGGCGACGAGATGGTCGAAGTCCTCGACATAGTGCAGCGCGAGGCTGCTCACCACGAGGTCGAACTCCGCGGAAAGGTCGAGGACGGCGAGGTCGGCCCGCAGGTAGCGGATGCGCGGATGCCGGACGGCGTTGGCCAGCATGGACGCCGATGCGTCGACGGCCAGGACGTCGATGGCGCCGTCGTCCGCAAGTCGTTGCGCGAGCCCGCCTTCGCCACAGCCGAGGTCGAGCACCCGCAGTCCGGACGCCGGTGGCAGCAGCGCGGCCAGGGCGGGGATCTCCAGCTCGTCGTTCAGCCCGAGCTTCGCGCGCCGCAACTGCTGATAACCGGCCAGGAACTCGGGATCGTCGTACAGCTCCGCGCCCTGCATCACAGCCACCGGGCGAGGTCGTGGACGTCGATCATCGGCAGCTCCCACCGCAATGCGAACTGCTCCAGATCGGCGGCGTCCGCCATCACGCCGTCCGGACGCATCACCTCGCAACAGACGCCGACCGGGGCGAGCCCGGCGGCCGTACAGAGCGCGACGGTTGCCTCGGTATGCCCACCGCGTTCTGACAGCAGCCCCGGCCGCGCGGCGAGCGGGAACACGTGGCCGGGCCGGAGGAAGTCACCCGGTACGGCGTCCGCCGCCGCCAACCGCCGGATAGTCGCGGCGCGCTCCGCCGCACTCACACCCGTCCCGGATGAGGACGCGAGATCGACCGGGACGTGCATCATCGTCCCCTGCCGATCCCCGGCGCCGGGCATCCGCGGAATCTCCAGCCGATCCAGTACCTCCGGCGCACAGGGCACCGTGGTGTGCCCACACGCCTGTGTGAGCAGGAAGTTCATCGACTGCGGACGGAAGCGCTCGCCCGCGAAGACGACGTCCCCCTCCCCCTCCAGCGTCGGATCCCAGACCACGACGCCACCCCCGGCGGCAAGCTGAGCAACGACCTTCTGGACGCCGTCCGCTCCGCTCAACCGACCGGCCCAGGGCAACCTGGCGACCGCCTTCAGCAACTCCGGCCCCTGCCCCTCGCGCGCCATTCGGGCGAGCAGGTCGGTCTCGAGGTTGACCCGATCACCGGCCGCGAGTTCGCCCAGCTTCGTCTGCTCGAGGGTGTGCGGGATCAGCACGACCGAGAACCGATCCTTGAGTACCTCGGCCACGGTCAGGCTGACGCCGTCGACCGCGATCGACGACTTGGCCACCAGCCGCGCCAGCAACCGCTCCCCGGGCTTCACCCAGAGCCGTCGGCCGCTCGGCTCGTCGTCCACCCGAAGCACTTTCCCGACACCGTCGACGTGCCCCTGGACCAGATGCCCGTCGATCCGGTCCCCGACCGCGAGCGGCAACTCCAGATGCACCGACCGGCCGGCCTCGACCCGGTCGAGCGTCGTCCGCCGCCGGGTCTCGTCGGTCACCGCAGCCACCAACTGGCCGGCTTCGACCGACGCGACCGTCAGCCGAACCCCGTCCAGACAGACCGAGCCGCCTGGCGCCACGTCGACGCCGGCCGCCACTCGGACGAAGCCGGCGCCGACCTCGCGAACGGTCGCCGTGTGCTCGATTCTTCCTGTGAACATGTGCTCCCACCTCTGGTGAAGATGCCAACCAGGGACCCGTCCGGGTCCGAGCAGGAGCGGAGTTTCACCGCGTGGCTCCGGCCGTGGCCGGTCTTACTCCGTCAACGGAGCCGACGGGCCGGGATCACTCCCACCGTCACACCTCGGAATTGCACCACCCGCAGTTAACCACATCCCGGGCTCGCGGCTCTCCGCTTTCCTCTCAGCTGAGCGCGACGCCCAGGGATTTAGACAAGACCTCTTGTACAAGATCCATTGCCAGAAGCTCCTGATCAAGGGGCTAGCGGCAACTACTCGCTGTCAGCGTTGCAGGATGGCGCGTTCGGCGACGGTCCAGGTCGTCGTGGTGACGAGGTAAAGGCCGGCGGCGAGTGGGACGAAGGCGGCGGTGAGTACGGTGCCGTACGGGAGGAGGCGCGCCAGCCGGCGGGTCAGCGGGGTTGCGGCGTCGTCCAGCTGGCGGAGCGCGATGCGGGCGGAGAAGTAGGCGACGACGACCAGGAGTACTGCCAGGACGACGAAGCCGGGGGTGGCGGCGAAGACCGGCCAGTGCAGGCCGAGGGGTGCGCCGAACAGGGTGCCGCTGATCAGCTGGTTGGCTTCACCGCCGACGATCGCGCGCGAGAAGAGCGTGTACATCAGCCAGAAGAAGGGCAGCTGGGCGAGCGTCGGGAGGAAACCCGCGAACAGCGACGTCCCCGACTCCGACTGCAGTTTCGCGAGCTCGCGCCGTAAGCGCTCCGGGTTGTCCCGGTGGCGCTCGGTGAGCGATTTCAGCTGCGGCATCATCGCCGCGCGCGCCTTCAGCCCGCGATGCGCGCGCAGGCTGAGCGGTAGCAGACAGAGCCGGACGAACAGCGTGCACAAGATGATGGCGGCGACCGCGGCGTACGGGCCGGCGAGCGGTTGCAGGGCGCTGACGAGGGACGTGAGCAAGTGATAGGCGCCGGACACCGGCGCCTCCAGGAAAGCAGGCATGACAGAACTCCACGAGTGCTGGAAGGGATGAGTAGCGGAAGGTGCGCGCTACTGCCCGGGAGCTCGTGGACGGGGGCGACCGGCAGCGTCCGGATCGCGGAGGCGAAGGAAGGCGGTCTGCTCGACGCGGTCGCGGATCGACGCGGAGCGGGCCAGCATCGGCGCCGGAGTCGGCGCCTGCTGCCGGGCGACCAGCAGCAGGGTGAACAGCAAGGCCGCCGCCGTGAGCACGGCGGCGGCCAGAGAAGCCGTGTCGAGGACAGGGATCACCAGCGCGAGCGCGCCGGCGATCCACTCCCCCATCATCAGTCCAGGTAGTCCCGGAGGACCTGCGAGCGCGACGGGTGCCGCAGCTTCGACATGGTCTTCGACTCGATCTGGCGGATCCGCTCACGCGTCACGCCGTAGACCTTGCCGATCTCGTCCAGCGTCTTCGGCTGGCCGTCGGTCAGGCCGAACCGCATCGAGACGACACCGGCCTCACGCTCGGACAGCGTGTCGAGGACGGCGTGCAGCTGCTCCTGGAGCAGCGTGAACGACACGGCCTCGGCCGGGACGATCGCCTCGGAGTCCTCGATCAGGTCGCCGAACTCGGAGTCGCCGTCCTCACCGAGCGGGGTGTGCAGCGAGATCGGCTCGCGACCGTACTTCTGCACCTCGATGACCTTCTCCGGGGTCATGTCGAGCTCCTTGGCGAGCTCTTCCGGAGTGGGCTCGCGGCCCAGGTCCTGCAGCATCTGGCGCTGGACGCGGGCCAGCTTGTTGATGACCTCGACCATGTGCACCGGGATCCGGATGGTCCGGGCCTGGTCGGCCATCGCGCGGGTGATCGCCTGCCGGATCCACCAGGTGGCGTACGTCGAGAACTTGTAGCCCTTGGTGTAGTCGAACTTCTCGACCGCGCGGATCAGACCGAGGTTGCCCTCCTGGATCAGGTCCAGGAACAGCATGCCGCGGCCGGTGTAGCGCTTGGCCAGCGAGACGACGAGCCGCAGGTTGGCCTCGAGCAGGTGATTCTTGGCGCGCCGGCCGTCCTCGGAGATCCAGTCGTACTCGTCGCGGACCTTGTCCTTGAGCTTGGCGGCCTCGTCGCCCAGCTGCTCCTCGGCGAACAGGCCGGCCTCGATCCGCTTCGCGAGCTCGACCTCCTGCTCGGCGTTCAGCAGCGGGACCTTGCCGATCTGCTTCAGGTAGTCCTTGACCGGGTCGGCGGTGGCGCCGGCGACCATCACCTGCTGCTCGGGCTCGTCGGTCTCGTCGGCCTCGGAGACGACGAAGCCCTCGTCCTCGGTGAGCTCCTTCTCCAGACCCTTCACCGCGTCCGGCTTGAAGTCCGCCTCGTCCACCTCGTCGAGCGCACGCGGCTTACCCGTCTTGGGGTCGATGGCCACACCGGCCTCGGAAACGGCTTTCTTCGCCGGCGCCTTCTTGGCGGCGGTCTTCTTCGCGGCGGGAATTCCGTCCTCCTTGGTGCCGGCGGCCTGGGCCGCGGTCTTCTTCGCGGCCGCCTTCTTTGCAGCGGGGTCGGTCACTCGGACGCTGGTCCTCGGAGCAGCGCTGCGGGCGGTGGCGGCCACTGCCCTCGCTGACTCTGCGGGAACGTTCTCGGACGAGCTGGACGACACGAATTACCTCTCGTCTGACGCAGGGTTTGTACGACGTGCTGGTGCTGATGGAACGGCGTTTCTGGTACCTCTGTCCGGGGCTGCTCGCTGGTCAGGCGGCGGCAACAGTCCATTGTAATCCGGCGACCAAGGTCAAGCGCGCCGCGACCCCCCGAAACGACGCGCCAGAGCCTCCATCGAGCGCGGATTTCCCCGCTCGATGGAGGCCTGAGAACGGTCCCGGCGGACGGGGCGCCGCGCTAGCCGTTCCGCGTCTGCCGCAGCGGCCGGGCGACCACCCGCTGCTGGACCAGCTGCTGTTCCTGTTTGAACTGCCGGACCCGCACCAGCGACGCCACGTCGATCACGTCCGCGACCGACTTGTACGCGCCGTCCTCGCCGTACGGCTCGGAGGCCTCCCGCCAGCCGCGCGGCCGGACCTTGAGCTGCTTGCCGAGCAGGGCGACGAAGATCTTCGCCTTCTGGGCGCCGAACCCGGGCAGCGCCGACAGCCGGGCGAGCAGGTCGTCACCGGACTTCACGTCCGCCCAGAGGCCGGAGGCGTTACCGCCGTACTCCTCGTCGAGGTGTTTGGCCAGGGTCTGGATCCGGGCGGCCATCGCGGTCGGGAAGCGGTGCACGGCGGGCGGGCCGGCGACGATCTCGACGAAGGCGTCCGGGTCGTAGTGCGCGACCGTGGTCGGGTCGAACGGCCCGGCCATCCGCTTGGCGATCGCGACCGGTCCGGCGAACGCGCGCTCCATCGGGATCTGTTGGTCCAGCAGCATGCCGACCAGCAGCGCGAACGGGTCTCTGCTCAGCATCTCGTCGGCATCGGGCTGCTGTGCGAGGCACAGCTTCTTGCTGCGTGTCGAGGTCACCTCAGTCCTCCCCTTCTTCGGCCTTCACGGCCAGCACGGGACACGGAGCATCGAGCAGCACCCGCTGGGCATTGCTGCCGAGGATGAGCTTGCCGACCGGTGACCGGCGCCGCAGGCCGATCACGATGAACTCCGCATGCACCTGCTCGGCGACGGCCACCAGGTCCTCCGCCGGATCCAGACCACGCACCAGCTGCCGCACCTCGTACGGCACACCGGTCGAGTCGAGCTGCTCACGCACCTCGGTCAGCGCGGCGTCGCTGGCCGCGGCGTCGTCGCTGTCGAAGCTGCGCCCGCCGCGGTGCGAGTTCACCACCACCAGCTTGGCGTCGCGCAGCGTCGCCTCCTCCGCCGCTCGCCTCAGGGCGGCACGGCCCTCGGCCTTCGGCACATAACCCACGACGATGGTCGTCATCGCCCTGCCTCACCTCCGGGTGTCATGTCGACCCGTTCCGAACGATACTGCCCCCGGCCGCGGTCGGCATCCGCTGGATTTGCTCCAGCTGTGTCGCGGACGGCCGATCGTCGAGCGGGTAGTACTCCACCATCGGAGCAACTGCCGTGGTGACAGTTACGCCGGTGCCCGAGTACTACCCGCGACCAGACGCTCTAACCTTCCGGTGGCCACACCTTTGCAGGGCTGTCACCCATCGCGCCACCCCTGTAGTCCGGGTCGTTATCGAAGATTCCGCCCAGTTGCCCTGGGCAAGATCGCCGGTTCCACCCGGCTGACCGTGGTTCCGCCGCTCCCCCGAGCGCCCTGTCCACCGTTGTCCTGAGCGGGAATGCTCAGTCGATCGGCCATTCGTGCACCGGCGTGTTCTCGTGCATGTGGTCGCGATAGCGGCGCAACATTCCCCGCAACGCGTCCCGCCGGCCGTGCGATCCCTTTGTATACAGTCGATGAAACTCCTCCACCTGCCAGGACGCGCCGTTGCGATTGGTCAGGCAGCGCTGCTCGATGATGCCCAGCAGCCGATCCCGGACGGCGGCGTCCACACCCCAGCCGTCGAGCCCCTGGGACGCGAGCGGCAGCAGGCGCCGCAGGACGAGCTCGGTCGCGCGCACCGTGCCGACGCCCGGCCAGAAGACCTCCGCGTCGATACCGCTGCGAGCGGCCTCGTGAAAGTTCTCCTCGGCGGCGCTGAACGACATCTGCGACCAGATCGGCCGTTCGTCCTCGGCGAGTGCGCGGACCAGACCGAAATAAAAGGCGCCGTTGGCGATCGTGTCGACGACGGTCGGCCCGGCCGGCAGCACGCGATTCTCCACCCGCAGGTGCGGCTTCTCCCGGACAACGTCGTACACCGGGCGGTTCCAGCGATAGATCGTCCCGTTGTGCAGGCGAAGCTCCGAAAGAGCCGGCGTGTCCCCGCGATCGAGGACGGCGATCGGATCCTCGTCCGACGTCACCGGCAACAAGGCCGGGTAGTACCGCGAGTTCTCCTCGAAGAGGTCGAAGATCGAGGTGATCCACCGTTCACCGAACCAGACCCGCGGCCGGACGCCCTGGGTCTTCAGCTCGTGCGTGCGGGTGTCGGCGGCCTGCTCGAACAACGCGATCCGCGTCTCGCGCAACAACTCCTTGCCGAACAGGAACGGCGAGTTGGCCCCGATCGCGAGCTGGACGCCGGAGATCGCCTGCGCCGCGTTCCAGTACCGGGGAAACGCCTCGGGCGTGACCTGGAGATGGAACTGCGTCGACGTACAGGCCGCTTCGGGCACGATGCTGTCGGCGGTCACCTGCAACCGCTCGACGCCGTCGATCGAGATCTGCACGTCCTCGCCGCGGGCGGCGAAGATCTGGTCGTTCAGCAACGCGTACCGCGGGTTGGTGCTGAGCGCGTCGCGGCGGATGTGCTCGGTCAGCAGCGTCGGCAGGATGCCGACCACCACCATCGACGAACCGGTCCGCTGCGCCTTCTCCTCGGCCGCGTTCAGGCTGTCGCGGATATTCGACTCCATCGTGTCCAGCCCGATGCCGTCGATCTGGCCGGGCGGCACGTTGATCTCGATGTTGAACTGGCCGAGCTCGGTCTGGAACGCGTCGTCCTCGATCGCGCTCAGCACCTCCGAGTTCTTGAACGCCGGATCGCACCGCTCGTCGACCAGGTTCAGCTCGATCTCGATCCCGGTCATCGGCCGGTCGGGTGCGAACCGGGCCTCGCGCAACATCCGCGCGAAGGCGTCCAGGTTGCGATGCACCTGGTCGCGGAACGCCGTCCGGTCCGCCCGGGTGAACTCGACCCGGTCGACTTCCTCACCCATCTGCGCCTCCCCTGCCCTGGCTTATCGCCTCAGTGTGCCTGAAGGTGCCCGTTCACGGCGGTCCTACTCGCGTGGTGGACGTCAGACCGGGTAAACGATGAACTCGTCCCGCACGATCCGCTCCGGCTCCGGCCCCAGCGCAGCGGCCAGCTCGGTCAGGACGCCGGGCGCCAGTTGCAGAACGTGTTCGCCTTCGTGCCGCGACTCCCCCATCGCATAGTCCACTCCCGGCCGGTCGGTCAGCTCGATATGCGCGCCGAGGATCCAGTCGACCGGCTTGCCACTGGCAACGAAGCGCTCCAGCCGCGACACACTCGCACGAAACGCCGCCCAGTCCGGCACGTAGAGCCGGCCGGGATAGAGCGAGTCCCCCGTGAACAGGAGCCGGGACGCCGCGTCGTACACCGCGATGTCAGCGCCCTGATGACCCGGAATCGCGACCACCTCGAGCCGCCGCTCCCCCAGCTCGATCCCGCCGACACCGTCCGGCCATGCCGCGATCCCGAAGTACGCGGCGACCTCCGGCGCCGAATGCCCGACGACGTGGTCGAACTCCGCGTCACCGCCGACGTGGTCCCGATGCGCGTGCGTGTGCGCGACGATCAGCTGCTGACCGGTCAGCAGGCTCTCGACCAGCGGCCGGAGCGGGACGTGTCCGGTGCCGGTGTCGAGGAGCAGCGCGCGCTCGGCGCCGAGCAGCAGATAGAGGAACGGGCCCTCGAAGTTGGTCCGCAGCGCTTGGCGGATGATCGCGGTGCGTTCGTCGTACCAATGGACCTGATGCGGCGCGGACGCCGAGTCGGTGCCGTCGTCCCAGTGCGCCGGGAAGCTCGCCATCCGGTGATCCAATCACGGAAATTGTCGGTGCGGGCGGGGAGACTGTGGGAGTGCGTGGGGATCCTTCGGTGCTGCATGTCGATCTGGACGCGTTCTTCGCGGCCGTGGAGCAGCGCGACAAGCCCTCGCTGCGGGGCAAGGCGGTCGTGGTGGGCGGCGTCGGCGTCCGCGGCGTGGTGTCGACGGCGTCGTACGAGGCGCGTAAGTACGGCGTCCGCTCGGCGATGTCGACGGCGGAGGCGCGCTCGCGCTGCCCGCACGCGGCGTACCTCGGGCCGCGTTTCGAGGTCTACCGGCGGACGAGCCAGGCGGTGATGGCCGAGATGCGGGCGCTGTCGCCGCTGGTCGAGCCGCTGTCCCTCGACGAGGCGTTCGTGGATCTGGCCGCCGCGGGGCTGACCGGGCTGACGGTCGAGGACGTCGAGGCGATCGCGAACGATCTGAAGGCGGCGATCCGCGCGGCCAGCGGCGGGCTGACCGCCTCGGTCGGCGCCGGGACGTCGAAGCTGATCGCGAAGATCGCCAGCGACCTCGACAAGCCGGACGGCGTGGTCGTCGTCCCACCGGGCACGGAGGCGGCGTTTCTCGCGCCGATGCAGGTGACGGTGATCCCCGGCGTCGGCCCCGCGACCGCGCAGCGGCTCAGCATGGCCGGCGTGCGGACGGTCGCGGATCTGCAGCAGCTCGACCAGGAGGAGCTGGTCCGGCAGGTCGGGTCCGCGCATGGCACGAGCCTGTTCCGGCTCGCGACGGCCACCGACGACCGGCCGGTGGTCAGCGACCGGGAGACCAAGTCGATCAGCGTCGAGGACACCTTCGAGACCGATCTGATCGACCGCGCGCTGATCGCCGCGATCGCCGACCGGATGGCGCACCGCGTCTCCGAGCGGCTGCAGAAGGCGCAGCTCTCCGGGCGGACGGTCACGCTCAAGTCCCGGATGCACGACTTCACCACGCACACGCGGTCGTCCACCCTCGCCGGGCCGACGGACGACCCGCGCGTGATCGCCCGGGTCGCGCGGCGGCTGCTCGACGACACCGATCTGGCCGGCGGTATCCGGCTGCTCGGCGTCGGCGTCTCCTCACTCGCCGACTGGATCCAGGACGACCTGTTCACCGACAGCGAGGCCGCCGAGGCGCCGATCGAGGTGATCGAGCTCCCCGAGCGCGCCCGGGACCAGACCGGCTACTACCCCGGCCAGGACGTGCACCACCCCGACTACGGCCTGGGCTGGGTCTGGGGCTCGGGCCGCGGCCGCGTCACCGTCCGGTTCGAGACCGCGGAGAGCGTCGTCCCCGGCCCGGTCCGGACGTTCGCGACCGACGATCCGCTGCTGACAAAACCGGCCACGCCCGGGGCGGAGCGCGACGACGAGGCCGATACCGGCCACAATGGGGCAAATGAATGAAGAACGGCGGGGGGTCTACCCGTTCTGCAGTAGATGTACGGCGTCGTCGGTGGCCTGGCGGGTCGCGGGCGGGCTGGGCAGCCGGTTCTACGGTCATCGCGATGTCTGCGAGGACTGCGGGTCGTCGGTCCGCACGCTGTACAAGACGCTGCTGTGGATCCCGCTCGCGCGGTCCGGTCAGTTCCGGATCATCCCGACCGGCGGCCGGACGTACGTCGCCCGGAAGGTGATCGACCAGCCGCAGGAGACGCGCGAGCCGGTCCCGGCCGCGCACCCGGAGCTCGCCGCGGACCCGGACTACCGGCAGGCGGAGTCCTACTGGGAGGCGAAGGAGCCGGGGCAGGCGCTGCCGTTCTACCAGGCGGTGCTCGGACGCCGGGAGGGCATGCTGCCCGCCGACGAGCCGACGACGTTGCAGGTGCGGCTGCGAGTGGCGCAGGGGCTGCTCGCGACCGGGAACTACGGTCGGGCGATCGCATGGTTCGAGCTGGTGACGCCGCAGCTGGTGCGCGTGTTCGGTGCGAATCACGAGCTGACTCGCTCGGCGAACGAAGGCGCCACGGGCGCGCGGCTGATGGTCGGCGGACCGCGGTCCGAGGCGAGTCTGCTGGCGGACATCGTGGCCGTCGATCGTGCCGAGTTGCCCGCGCGCGACCCGCAGCTGCTGCGTGACCAGGCCGCGCTCGGCCGGGCCCTGCTGGCCGGTGGCCGGATCGCCGACGCGGTCGAGGCACTCAGCGCCGCGCTGGTCTCGGCCGAGGCCGCGCTGGGTGCCGACCACCCCGACACCGCCGTCTACCGGGCGGCGCTCCGCGATGCGTGCCAGGTCGGCGCCGCCCGGGGCAAGAAGCGCGATCTGCCGGCCGTCGAGGCGGCGCAGCGCCTGCTCAGCGGCGAAGACGCACCGACAGACAGGTGACACACCCTTCGAGCTTCTCGAACTCGCTGATGTCGACGACGACCGGCGTGTAGCCGAGCTGCTGGAAGAGCTCGGCCGACTTCGGCGCCGACGCGGCCATCAGGAGCCGGTCGCCGCCAAGCAGCACCACATGCGACCCGCCCTCCTCGGGCACCGCGCGGAACTTCTCGAACGCGGCCGGGTCGTCGACGAGCGGCTCGTACCCGATCACGGTCCCGTCGGGCAGCGCGGTCACGGCCGATTTCAGATGCAGCACCTTCTGCACGGGCACCGCGCGCACGTCGGCGCCCAGCGGCTCCAGCGCCGCCCGGAACTGGCGGATGCCCTCCTCGTTGGTCCGCCCGCCGAGGCCGACGTACACGACCTCGCCGACCTTGAGGACGTCGCCGCCGTCCAGGGTGCCGGGGGCGGTGATGTGGGTGATCCGGTAGCCCTGCGCACGCGCCGTCTCCTCGGCGGCCGGCGCCTCGGGCCGGCGGGACTCCGCGCCGGCGCGGGCGATCACCGCGAGGTCGGCGTACACGACCAGGGCGTCCTCGATGAAGACGCCGTCCGGGCAGTCGTCGGCGGGCGGGACCTCGACCGGCGTCCAGCCGTGCTGTTCGAGGACGTCGACGTACGCCTGCCATTGGCGGGCGGCGAGGTCGAGGTCGATCGGAGTGCGCTCGATGTGGGTCACCAGGCCATCGGCCAGGTGCGGGCTGGGACGGCGGACCAGGGCTGACGGCATGACCGCAGGTTATCCGGGGTACCGGGCGCACATCCGAGACAGGAGGAACCCCTGATGCCGAAGATCCTGCCCGCGGCCCGCGGCGACGTGGTCGAGATCATCCTTGCCGACCACCGCTGGTTCGAGGAGGCGTTGCGCGAGCTGCGCGACGTCCAGAGCGACCGCGCCGCCGTCCTCGCCGATCTGGCGACGGTACTGATCGCGCACGCCGAGGCCGAGGAGTCGAAGGTCTACCCGGCGCTGCGCCGCAAGGACGCGATCGACGCCGACGAGGTCGAGCACTCCGAACACGAGCACGACGAGGGCAACGAGGCGCTGCTCGACCTGATGGAGGTCGACGACACGGCCGGCGACGACTTCAGCAAGAAACTGCACGAGCTCTCCGAGGCGCTCACCCATCACCTCGACGAAGAAGAGCGCGACGTGCTCAACCCGGCCCGCACCGACGTCTCCGACGAGACCCGCCACTCCCTCGGCGACGCCTTCGCCGCCGAGCGCACCCGCTTGATCGAATCCGGCTGCGGCAGCATCGAGAACGTCCGCAAACTCGTCGCCAAGGCGAGCTGAGCACCGCGTACTGACGAACGGGTAGTAGCGGACTTCCGCAGAGGTCGGCAGGCGTAGCCGGGCTCTCCCCAGGCGACTACTACCCGTTGCTCGGTACAACTCAGAGCGGGATAACGAGGCCCTCCTCGGCGGCGATGACCTCGCCGCCGAACTCGGCTTCGGCTTCGGCGACCGAGATCGCGCGGTCGGAGCCGGGCCAGAAGTGGGTCAGCAAGAGTCGTTGGGCGCCCTCGGCCGCGCGGGCGGCTTCGGTCGCGGTCATGACGTAGCGCGGGGTGGTCTGTGGCGAGGGGCCCTGGAGCGTGGCGTCGGCGATGAACAGGTCGGTGCCTTCGGCCAGCTGTCGGTGCAGCTCCGGCGCGGGGCCGCTGTCGCCGGTATAGGCGATCGAAACGCCGGGCGCGGTGAGGCGGACGCCGAGGTCGGTCACGAAGTGCGGCAGGCTCACGGTCTCGACGGTGAACGGGCCGAGCCGGCGCGTCTCCGCCAGCGAGTGGACGGCGAGGACCGTCGCGGGATCCGGGTGCGGTTCGAGTGCGCGCAGGACGTCGAGGACGCCGGGCGGGCAGTGCAGTTCGATCGGCGGCTCGTCGCGTGCTTCGTAGTACCGGACGCGGGCGAGCGCGCTGACGTCGACACAGTGGTCGGGGTGCTGGTGAGTGACCACGACCGCGTCGACCTCGGCACGCGGCCGGTACTTGAGCAGTTGCGGGAGCGCGGCATACCCGAGATCGAGGACGACGCGGAAACCGTCGTACTCGATCAGGAAACCGGCGCAGGCGCGGCCCGGCTCGGGCCACGCGCCGCAGGAGCCGAGAACCGTCAGCGACCTCAACGCGCGCCGAAGAGCTGATCGGTGGGGACGATGTCCTTGCCGAGCGGGAGCAGCGAGATCGGGATCAGTTTGAAGTTGGCGACGCCGAGCGGGATGCCGATGATCGACAGGCAGAGCGCGATCCCGGTGACGAGGTGACCGAGGGCGAGCCACCAGCCGGCGAAGATCACCCAGATGATGTTGCCCAGGACGGCGCCCGCGCCGGCGGAGCGTTTGTCGACGATCGTCCGGCCGAACGGCCACAGGCAGTAGCCCGCGATCCGGAACGACGCGATGCCGAACGGGATCGTCACGATCAGCACGCAGCAGATGATGCCGGCGACGGCGTACCCGACCGCCAGCCAGAAGCCGGCGAGTACCAGCCAGATCAGGTTGAGAAGCGTCCTCATACCCTCAGCGTGCCACCTCGCGGGTGTGCTCCCGTACCAGCCGCGCGACAAGTCCGGGATCATTCCGGGGCATCCAGTGGCCGCCCCTGACCACCCGGACGGTCAGGTTCGGGGCCCACCGCGCGACGTCGGTCTGCAGCGGCGTCGTGACGAACGCGTCCCGGTCCGGCGACACCGCGAGGACGGGGACGTCGGTACGCCGTACCTCGGGCTTGCGCAGTCGCGGGATGACGTTGGCGCGGTACAGGTTGAGGCCGTTCACGTAGTCGCCCAGGGAGCGCTCTCCCGTTTCCGACGACTGTTCTCCGCCGGTTCGCTCGAGCCGGCGGAACACCCGATGTGCCCACCCGCTCCGCCACCCGTGCTCGGGGATCCACGGCAGGTGGAAGTAGAAGATGTACCAGGAGTGCAGCAACTGCCGGAGCGCCTGACCGAGCGGCCGCCGGGTCCGGAAGAAGTAGCCCGCGTGATCCAGCGAAGGCCCCGAGATCGACACGAACGAAGCGATCCGCCCCCGCAACCGCTCACTCGTCACGAAGTGCCAAGCCTGGATCGATCCCCAGTCATGCGCCAGCACATGCACCGGCCGATCCGGCGACACCGCATCCAGCACCGCCGTGAAGTCCTCCTCCAACCGATCCAAGTGATACGCCGCCCTCGCCTGCGGCTTCTCCGACGCCCCAGCGCCGCGCACGTCGTACGCAACCACCCGAAACTCCCCGGCCAACTCCCCCGCCGCGTCCTCCCACAACCCCGCATTGTCCGGATACCCATGCACACAAACGAGTACCGGTTGTTCGGAGTTCGGTGAGTAGTCGTAGAGGGCGATGCGGGTGCCGTCTTGGCTAGTAATCGGTTGTGCTGAGGGTTTCAAAGGTCATCCCTGCTTTCACCAGGCGCTCGCGGAGCGCGGGGCCCATGGCGGCCGCGGTGGTGGTTTGGCCGGCGGTCGGCGGGAGGTCGTCGAGAACGAGGCAGAGAGCGCTCTCCGCGAGCATCTTGGCGGTCTCGTCGTACCCGGGATCGCCGCCCGCGACCTCGGTGATCACCTGTTTGCCGCCGCCGCGACCGACGAAGCGCACCTTGAACCACGACTTCGCCCGGACCTCCGGCGACGGCCCGTCCCCGGGCTGCAGGCGCCCGAGCAACGCGCGCCGTGCCGGGGGAACCTGAGCGGCGGCCGCCAGCAGCGCGACCCCACCGATGCCTCCGGCAACAATCGGCAGCCGCTTGACCGCCGCGTAGTGGGAGTACCGGAAGTCCGGCCCGTAGCTGTCGAGCAGCCGGCCCGAGTACCCGACGATCTGCGGATCGACGGTCGGCAACGGCACCGCCCAGAAACCCTGCTGCCGATGGATCCGGCCGGTCACTGCCCGGGCGCTGCGCCCGGCCGGCCGCGTCTCGGCCCGCTTCCGCGCGGTGTGCGCGTCCAGGTTCTGCTTCGGCCGCGAGAACGCCGTGATCGCGGTGTGGAACGTCCCGCCCGACGGCCGCCCACCGGCCCGCAACAACCCGTCCACCTGAATCGGCACCCGCTCGGGCAACTGCTCGACCGTGTACTGCACGCCCAGGTCGTACGGGATCGAGTCGAACCCGCACGCGTGAATGAGCCGAGCGCCGGTCTGGAGAGCGCGTTCGTGGTACCCGACGTACATCCGGTCCACGAACTCCGGCTCACCGGTCAGATCCAGGTAGTCCGTCCCCGCCTCGGCGCAGGCCGCGACGAGCGGCTCGCCGTACTGGATGTACGGGCCGACCGTGCTGATCACCAGCTTGGTCGACTCAGCGAGCGCTCTCAGCGACTCCGGGTCGGTGACGTCGGCGATGACGACGTCCTTCCCGAACGGCTCGAGCTTCGCCCGGTTCCGGCCCGCCACCGCCCACTTCAGCGACGCCGGCGCGTTCTTCTCCAGATACTCCGCGGTGAGCGCTCCCGTGAATCCGCTCGCGCCGAGCAGGACGACGTCGTACGCCCGGCTCATCGCCCGGAGGCCTTCTCGGTGTCCGCCCGACCGCCGGCGCCCGACGCGCGCGACGAGACCGCCGCACCCCGAGCCTGGACGTCGGCCAGCGCCGCCCGGTCCGCCTTCGGCACGCTGAACCGCGACCCGGCCTCGATCACGTGCGGGATCACCCAGCGGAACACCTTCAGCAGCCCGATCCACTCCGGTACGTGCACGGTCCGCTTCCGCCGCTTGATGCCGTCGGTGAACTTCTCCACCGCGAACTCCAGCGGGTACACCTTGCTCGCCAGCGGAATGCCCGTCCGCACCTTCCCGAAGACCGGGTGGTCGTCCACGCCCCGCACCATGTCGGTGTCGACGAAGGTCATGTGCGCGACCCCGACCCGGACGCCGAGGTGCTTGAGCTCCGGCCGCAGCGTGTCCCCCATCGCCTCGACCCCGGCCTTGGCCACGTTGTACGACGCCAGCCCCGGGATGTGCACCACGGCCGCCAGCGACGACACCAGCAACAGGTACCCCTTGCTCTCCAGCAGATACGGCAGCGTCAGGTGGACGGTGCGCCACACGCCGTACAGGTCGACGTCGAGCACCCGCTCCCACTGCGCCGGGTCCATGCTCCGGGTGAAGCCCGGCGCCGCGATCCCGGCGTTCGCCATCACCACGTCGATCCGCCCGTACCGCGCGGCCACCGACTCGACCGCCGTCCGCAGCGACTCGGTGTCCGTGACGTCGGCCTCCCACCAGCCGGCGTCCGGCCCGCAGTCCTCGGCGACCTGCTTGAGCTCGTCGGGCTCCAGACCGATCAGCGCGAGTTTGGCGCCGTCCTTCGCGAGCTTGCGGGCCACCGCGGCCCCGATCCCACGTGACGCTCCGGTGATGAGCACAACCTGTCCGGGCAGCGGGCGCATCTGGACCTCCTTGTTGAGTGGGTACTCAACAGTAAGTGCTTATTGAGCGAATACTCAATAGACTGGCCGTATGACCCAGACCTCGTCCGCCCGGCTGCGCCCCGACGAGCGGCGCGCCCAGATCCTGGAGGCCGCCCGCCGGGTCCTGCTGGCCGACCCGCACCGCGAGCTGACCGTCGAGCTGGTCGCCGCCGAGGCCAAGGTCTCCCCCGCGCTGCTGTTCCACTACTTCGGCTCCAAGAAGAAGTTCCAGTACGCCGTCATCGAGGAAGCCGCGGCCGAGATCCTGCTCCGGACCGCCCCCGACCAGTCACTGCCGCCCGCCGAGCAGCTCCAGGCCGGCATCCGCGCGTTCGTCCGCGCCGTCCTCGAAGCGCCGCAGCTCTACCGCGCCACCCTGCTGATGTCGGCGGCCGGCGATCCCGAGGTGCGCAAACTGCACAAGGAGATCCGCGGCGTCTTCAGCACCTGGGTGATCGGCGCCGTCCGGGCCAGCGGCCGCGAGATCACGCCGCTCGTCGAGCTCGCGCTGCACGGCTGGCAGGGGTACGTCGAGCAGACCCTGCTGACCTGGATCGAGGAGCCGACCATCTCCCCCACCGACCTCGAGCACCTCTGCGCGCGATCCCTCGATGCGATCGTCTCGACCACACAGCGTTAAGGTGTGCCGGTGCTGACGGTCGCCACGGTGAATGTGAACGGGATCAGAGCCGCCTACCGCCGCGGGATGGCGCCTTGGCTGGAGCAGACCGATCCGGATCTGCTGCTGATGCAAGAGGTCCGCGCGAGCGACGACGTCCTGCGCGAACACCTCGGCGCCGACTGGCACCTCGCGCATGCCGAGCCCGCCATCGACGGCCACAAGGGCCGGGCCGGGGTCGCCGTCGCGAGCCGGCGCCCGATCAAGGACATCCGGATCGACGTCGGTCCGGAGCGGTTCGTCGACACCGGCCGCTGGGTCGAGGCGGACGTCGTCCTCGACGACGGCTCGCTGCTGACCGCGGTCAGCACCTACGTCTACACCGGCGAGTTCGAGACGCCGCCGCGGCAGGAGGAGAAGTATGCCTTCCTGGACGCGATCACCGCGCGGCTGACCGCCCTGCGCGCCGACGACCGGCATGTCCTGATGTGCGGCGACCTGAACATCGCCCACCGCGAGGAAGACCTCAAGGCCTGGAAGGCGAACCGCAAGAAGAGCGGCTTCCTGCCCGAGGAGCGGGCCTGGATGGATCGTTTGTTCGAGGCCGGCTGGGTCGACCTCGGACGCCGGTTCGGCGGCGACGGCCCGGGTCCGTACTCCTGGTGGTCCTGGCGCGGCAAGGCCTTCGACAACGACGCCGGCTGGCGCATCGACTACCAGATCGCCTCCCCCGGGCTGGCCGCGCTCGCGACGGGCTGCGTGATCCACCGCGCCCCGACGTACGCCGAGCGCTGGAGCGACCACGCCCCGGTCGTCGCCACGTACGCCGGATAACGCGGCGCGGGTGTCGGCTCGGGCGGGTAGTCTCGCCCGCATGTCCGAGTTGAACACTTCTCCGCAGCCTCCCGTCGCCGCCCGGAAGCCGGTCGAGCGCACCCATCACGGCGACACGTTCGTCGACGACTACGAGTGGTTGCGGGACAAGACCGACGACGAGGTGCTCGGCTACCTGCGCGCCGAGAACGAGTACACCGAGGCGCGGACGGCGCATCTCGAATCGTTGCGCGAGGCAATCTTCACCGAGATCTCGGACCGGACGCTGCAGACCGACCTGAGCGTGCCCACCCGCCGCGGCGAGTACTGGTACTACGCGCGGACGGTCGAGGGCCAGCAGTACGGGATCCACTGCCGGGTCAAGGTGAACGGCGACGAGCCGCCCGCGACCGACGGCGAGATCGCGGGTGAAGAGGTGCTGCTCGACGGCAACGTCGTCGCCGGCGACTCGGAGTTCTTCTCGATGGGCACCGTCGACGTCTCCCCCGACGGCCGGCTGCTCGCGTACTCGGTCGACCTCAAGGGCGACGAGCGGTTCACACTCCGGATCAAGGACCTGACGACCGGTGAGCTGCTCCCCGACGAGCTGCCCGAGGTGCACTACGGCTCGGCCTGGTCGGCCGACGGCTCGACGATCTTCTACACCAAGGTGGACGACGCCTGGCGCCCGTTCCAGGTCTGGCGGCACCAGCTCGGCGCCGCCGAGGACGTCCTGGTCAAGGAGGAGACCGACGAGCGGTTCTGGGTCGGCGTCGACCTGACCCGCAACGAGCAGGCGATCGTGATCGCCCTCGGCAGCAAGCTGACCAGCGAGGTCTGGCTGCTCGACGCGAACGACCCGGCCGGTGAGCCGGTCGTCGTCGCGCCCCGGCGCGAAGGCGTCGAGTACGACGTCGAGCACGCGGGCGACCAGCTGCTGATCACCCACAACGCCGACGCCGCCAACTTCTCCCTCGCCACCGCATCCCTGGACGCGCCCGGCGAGTGGACGACGCTGATCCAGGGTGACGAGACCAGCCGGCTGCTCGGCGCGGACGCGTTCGCGGACCACGTCATCCTCTACCGCCGGCGCGACGCGCTCACCGAGCTGGCGATCATGCGCCGGACGGGCGACGGCTTCGGCGACCCGGAGACGCTGGAGTTCGACGAGCCGATCTACACGGTGTCCCCGGGCCGCAACGACGAGTGGCACGACAGCCGGTACCGGTTCGGGTACACCTCGCTGGTGACGCCGAGCTCGACGTACGACGTGGACGTCGCGACCGGCGAGCGCCGGCTGCTCAAGCAGCAGCCCGTACTCGGCGGGGTCGATCTCGGCGCGTACACGCAGTACCGGGAATGGGCGACCGCCCCGGACGGGACGCAGGTGCCGATCTCGCTGGTCGCCCGCAAGGACGTCGCCAAGGACGGCAACGCGCCGGTCGTGCTGTACGGCTACGGCTCGTACGAGAGCTCGATGGACCCGTGGTTCTCGATCGCGCGGCTGTCCCTGCTCGACCGCGGCGTCGTGTTCGCGATCGCGCACGTCCGCGGCGGCGGCGAGCTCGGCCGGCACTGGTACGACAACGGCAAGACGCTCACCAAGCGGAACACGTTCACCGACTTCATCGCCGCCGCCGAGCACCTGGCCACCAGTGGCTGGAGCCGCCCGGAGCGGATCGTCGCGCAGGGCGGCAGCGCCGGCGGCCTGCTGATGGGCGCGGTCGCGAACCTGGCCCCGCAGGCCTTCGGCGGAATCGTCGCCGAGGTCCCGTTCGTCGACGCGCTGACGACCATTCTCGACCCGTCGCTGCCGCTGACGGTGATCGAATGGGAAGAGTGGGGCAACCCGCTCGAGGACCCCGAGGTCTACGCGTACATGAAGTCCTACTCGCCGTACGAGAACGTCACCGCGCAGAACTATCCGCGCATTCTCGCGATCACCAGCCTGAACGACACCCGGGTGTTCTTCGTCGAGCCGGCCAAATGGGTGGCGAAGCTCCGGGCGACCGCGAGCGGGGACGCCGACGTCCTGCTGAAGACCGAGATGGAGGCCGGGCACGGCGGCCGCAGCGGCCGGTACGACGCCTGGCGCGAGATCGCGTTCAGCCTCGCCTGGGAGCTGGACACCCTCGGCCTGGCTTAGATTCCCGGAATATCTCCCTGATCCGGTGTGTTCTCCACCACAGAGAACGCACCGGATCAGCTGTTTTCTGCAGGAATTCTCAGCCTTTCCGGCGGCGTGCCTGCCCGCGGTGGTGCGGATCGAGCGGATGGGTACCGGATTCCAGCGGTCGGCAGCGCCGGGAACTCTCAGGGAACGTTCAGGGTGTTTACACACTCGTCGTGGAATCTTGAACCTCACTCGAGCGTTGCTCTCCATGTAACGACGAAGGGAGTTTCGGTGGCTCGCACGACTCGTGTCCGTTCCACGGACGACGGTATCGACGGCAAGGACAGCGTGGGTCTCTACCTCGAAGAGATCGCGCGGACTCCGTTGCTGACGGCTGAGGAAGAGGTCGAGCTCGCTGAGACGGTCGAGGCAGGTCTCCTCGCGGAGCAACTGCTGGCCGAGGGGCGGGTTGGACGAAAGAAGGGCGGAGCGCCCAAGTACGCCACTGCGGAAGAGCTGGAGTGGCTGGCGGAAGAGGGTCAGCGGGCGCAGCAGCGCTTCGTGACCGCGAACCTCCGTCTGGTGGTGTCGATCGCCCGTCGCTACGGACGGTCCCAGATGCCCCTGCTGGACCTGGTCCAGGAGGGCAACACGGGCCTGATCCGGGCGGTGGAGAAGTTCGACTACCGCAAGGGTTTCAAGTTTTCGACGTACGCGACCTGGTGGGTGCGGCAGGCGATCACCCGCGGTATCGCGCAGCAGGCCCGGGTGGTCCGGCTGCCGGTGCACGTGGTCGAGCAGCTGAACCAGATCGGCTCGGCCCGGCGCACGCTGGAGCGCAAGCTCGGGCGCGAGCCGGAGGTCGAGGAGATCGCCGCGGAGCTGGATCTGGACGAGGAGCGGGTGACCGAACTGATCCGGATCGGCCGCGACCACATCAGCCTGGACAACCCGATCGACGACGAGGGCGAGACCTCGCTGGGCGACCTGATCGCGGCCGAGACCGCGCCGGGGCCGGACCAGCTGGTCGCGGACGCGTCGGACCGCTCGGGCCTGTTCAGCCTGGTCGACCAGCTCGACCCGCGGTCGGCGGATGTCATCCGGCGCCGCTACGGGCTGCATGACGGCCGCCAGGCCAAGCTGGCCGATATCGGCGCCGTGCACGGCATCTCCGCCGAGCGCGTCCGCCAGATCGAGCGGGAGGCCCTGGGCCGCCTGCGCCTGATGGCGGACCCGACGCTCGCCGCCTGACACCAGCACCCGAAACCCCTCCGAAGGGCCTCCGGTCACCACGACCGGGGGCCCTTCGCCGTGTCCGGGCCGGCTGCGCCCGGGCTGTCAGGCCGAGGCGTTCCAGTCGTCGATGACCGGCAGCAGCTCGGCCAGCTTGTGGACGGTCGCATCCGGCGTGCCTTCGGTGTGGCCGATCTGGTTGGCCGGGATGGCGCTGTGCGGGATGTGAGCCGCCCGCATCCCGACGTTCTGCGCGCCCCAGACGTCGTCGAACAGCCGGTCGCCGACGAACAGGCACGTCGCCGGGTCGGTCACCCCGACCGCCTTCATCGCCGCCTGGAAGGCCTCCGGGTGCGGTTTCGTGTACGGGATCTCGCTGGTGTAGACGGCGCCGTCCAGTAACTCCAGGACGCCGTCGCGGGCGAAGATGTCCTCGTGCCGGCGGCGCGACCAGATCGTGTTCGACAGCACGCCGACCTTGAGACCGCGCTCGCGCAGCCCGCGGAGGGTGTCGATCGCATCCGGCTCGAGCACCGTGTGCGGCTGCCAGCCCAGCTCGTACACCGCCTCCGCCTCCGCGGTCATCACGACGTCCGCGAGCAGGCAGACCTCCTCCAGCGTGCTGCTCAGGTGCTCGTCGCGGGAGCGCATCCAGATCGAGTGCTCCGCGTCGACGAGCCGCTGGGCGACCTCGTCGGCGCGCTCCTCGTCGATGAGCACCGCGACGGATCGCCACAGCGCCCGTAGGTCGATGTCGTGCCAGGTCGCGAGCGTGCCGCCCCAGTCGAACAGAACCGCCTCAATCTTCGTCACGGCGGTACCTTGTCAGACCGCGCCGACAGTTCGCGCCCGGTTTTAGCTGACCCGGGCGATCTGCTGGCGCTTCGCGAGCCAGGTGACCGCGAACAGGACGAACGCGAGCGCCGGGATGTCGGACAGCAGGATGGTCCACGGCGCACCGCCCTGGTCGGCCCAGCTGTCCAGGCCACCCGTTGCCGCGGGCAACAAGAAGGCGAACAGGTTGTTCAGGACGTGCAGCGCGATCGCGGCCTCCAGTCCCCCGGTCCGCACGGTCAGCCAGCCCGCGACCACCGCGAACAGGAAGATGTCGAGCATCGCCCAGCCGGTGTAGCCGTGCGCGGAGACGAACGCGGCGCCGCCGATCACGATGCCCGGCCACGGCGAGCGGAACAGCACCCGCAACCAGCGGAAGCGGCCCTCGGCGCTGTCCGGGCCGTAGGCGCCGACGGCCTGGATCAGCCAGCCGCGGAAGACGAACTCCTCCGCACTCGACTGGAACGGGACCAGGAAGATGATCACCAGCGCCGGGCCGATGAACTTCGCGAAGCCGACCCAGGCATCCGGCTCGGACGCCGTTTCGGTGACCGGGACGAGCCAGTCCACGAGCAGGCCGACGCCGAACGAGACGACCAGGTAGCCGAACGCCGGCAGGCAGCAGAGCGCCAGCCAGCGCCAGCGGACCTTGTTCAGGACCGAGGCGACGCTCCAGCCCGGACGGCGTTGCAGGAGCCGGGCGATGATCGGGACGAGCGGGATCAGGATGCCGAGCATCACCAGCGTCAGGGCGAGATCCTCGGTCGGGTTGCCGAAGATCTGGTTGCCCTCGACGTCGGCGGCCGGCTCCGCGCCGCCGAGGATCAGGTGCACGAGCAGCCAGACGACGAAGACGCCGCCGGTGACGCACGCGACGAGGACGCCGAGCGACAGCGTACCGAGGATGGGGCGCCACCAGCGGTGCGTCGACGTCCGCGCGAGGCGGTGGAACGGTGTACCGGCCGGGGCGGGGACGACGCTGGGCTCACGGGGCGCCGGCGGGTGCGGCTGCCACGGCAGCTGCTGCGGGCGCTGACCCGGCGCGTACTGGACCTGACCGAACTGCCCCGCGTACGGCGGCGGGTACGCCTGCTGGCCCGGACCCGGCTGCTGGCCGGGGTAGGGCGGCTGACCCGGGACCGGCTGCTGACCTGGGTACGGCGCTTGGCTCGGGGCAGGCGGCTGCCCCGGGTACGCCTGCTGACCCGGGACCGGCTGCTGACCCGGGTACGGCGCTTGGCCCGGGTAGGGCTGCTGGCCCGGGTACGGCGGCTCGCCCGGGTGGGGCTGCTGGCCTGGCTGGGTGGGCTGGGAGGATGGGCCTGGCTGGCCGTACACCGGCGGTGGCGGTGGGGTGGGCGGCGCCCACGGGTGCGGAGAATCGTCGGGGCGCGGCTCGCCGGGTTGCGGGTCCATGCCTGGACTTTAGAAGATCGGCCCAAGGTTCTACCCGGAGGAGCGCGCAGTGGTGACTGATCCAACCCTGGGAGCGGCGGCGACGACGCGGGCGCTGCCGCAGTCGGTGCTGACGCCGCTGACCGGTTCGGCGATCTTCCTCGTCGTCCGGATCGAGCCCGGCGGCGAGGCGACCGCCCGCGACCTGCTCGAGCGCGTCAGCGGCCTGACCCGCTCGGTCGGATTCCGGGTGCCCGCGGGCGGGCTGTCCTGCGTGACGAGTATCGGCTCGGACGCCTGGGACCGGTTGTTCAGCGGCCCGCGCCCGGCCGAGCTGCATCCGTTCGTCGAGCTGAAGGGCGCGACGCACCACGCCGTCTCCACCCCGGGCGACCTGCTGTTCCACCTCCGCGCCGCGCACCTGGACCAGTGCTTCGAGCTGGCCCGCCAGATCATGACCGTGCTCGGCGACGCCGCGACGGTCGTCGACGAGGTGCACGGCTTCAAGTACTTCGAGATGCGCGACCTGCTCGGCTTCGTCGACGGCACCGAGAACCCGGCCGGATCCGAGGCCGAGGACGCCGTCCTGATCGGCGCGGAGGACCCGGCGTTCGCGGGCGGCAGCTACGTGATCGTGCAGAAGTACCTGCACGACATGACGGCCTGGAACGCGCTCACCGTCGAGCAGCAGGAGCTGGCGATCGGCCGGACCAAACTCGACGACATCGAGCTGGCCGACGACGCCAAGCCGAGCAACGCGCACATCGTGCTGAACGTGATCGAGGACGCCGACGGCAACGAACTGCAGATCCTGCGGGACAACATGCCGTTCGGCGAGATCGGGACGGCGGAATTCGGCACGTACTTCATCGGGTACGCGAAATCGCCGTCGGTGACCGAGCTGATGCTGCGGCGGATGTTCATCGGCGAGCCGGAGGGCAACCACGACCGGATCCTCGACTTCTCCACCGCCGTGACCGGCACGCTGTTCTTCACGCCGTCCGGCGGCTTCCTGGACGATCTGCCGCCGGCGCCCTGAAACTGTCGGTGGCCTGGGTGAGACTGGGGTCATGTTGCTCACCGAGGTGGTCGAAACGTCAGCCGCCCTGGCCGGGACGAGATCGCGGCTCAAGAAGGCGGAGTTCATCGCCGGGCTGCTGACGCGCGCCGCGACGGCGGCCGAGACCGAGATCGTCGTCACGTACCTGTCCGGTGAGCTGCGGCAACGCCGGACCGGGGTCGGCTGGCGGACGCTGCAGGAGGCGCCCGCCCCGGCGGCCGAGGCCGTGCTCACGGTCGAGGAGGTCGATCAGGCGTTCGCCGAGCTCGCGGAGATGGCGGGCGCGGGCTCGCAGGCCCGGCGCCGCGCCGCGGTGGATGCGCTGTTCGGGCGGGCGACGGAGGCCGAGCAGCGGTTCCTGCGGTTGCTCGTCGGCGGCGAGCTGCGGCAGGGCGCGCTGGACGGCGTCATGGCGGATGCGGTCGCCCGCGCGACCGGCGTCCCGTTGGGCAAGATCCGGGCCGCGACGATGTTGCGCGGTGCGGCGGCTCCGGTGGCGGTCGCCGTCCTGACCTCGGGCGAGGCCGGTCTGGAGCAGTTCGGGCTGGAGGTCGGGCGCGGCGTCCAGCCGATGCTCGCGCAGTCGGCGACGACGGTGGCGGAGGCGTTCGAGAAGACCGGGTCGCCGGCCGCGCTGGAGTGGAAGCTCGACGGGATCCGCATCCAGGTGCACCGCGACGGCTCCGAGGTCGTCGTCTACACCCGCACGCTGGATGACATCACCGCCCGCGCTCCGGAGGTGGTGGCCGCGGTCCTCGCGCTCGACGCGCAGCAGGTCGTGCTGGACGGCGAGCTGATCGCTCTCCAGGCGGATGGGCGGCCCGAGCCGTTCCAGGTCACCGGCTCGCGGACGGCGACTCGCGCCGCGACCGGCCCGGAGAGCGTGCCGCTGACGCCGTACTTCTTCGACATCCTGCACCAGGACGGGCAGGATCTGCTCGGCCTGTCCGGAGCCGAGCGGCACGACTGGCTGCGCAAGCTGATCCCGACCGAGCGGCAGATCCCGCGGCTGGTCACCGAAGACGCGGCCGCGGGCCAGGAGTTCTTCGCGGACGCCGTCCGCCGGGGCCACGAAGGCGTGATGGTGAAGTCGCTGTCCGTGCCGTATGAGGCCGGCCGGCGCGGCTCCGGCTGGGTGAAGGTCAAACAGACCCACACGCTCGACCTCCTCGTCCTGGCCGCCGAGTGGGGCCACGGCCGCCGGACGGGCTGGCTCTCCAACCTTCATCTGGCCGCCCGCGACGAGACCACCGGCGAGTTCGTCATGCTCGGTAAGACCTTCAAAGGCCTCACCGACGAGCTCCTGCGGTGGCAGACCGAGCGCTTCCAGGAGCTCGCCGTCCAGCGCGACGACTACACGGTCCACATCCGCCCCGAGGTCGTCGTCGAGATCGCGTTCGACGGCGTCCAGACGTCCCCGCGTTATCCCGCCGGGATGGCGCTGCGCTTCGCCCGGGTCCTGCGCTACCGGCCGGACAAGACCGCCGCCGACGTCGACACCCTCGACACCGTGCGCAGCATCCACCAGCCGACCGGCTGATGGATCCTGACCGGCGGTCAGGCTTGCTGCTGGACGCGAGCGGTTCTGCGGTCCGCGCTGGTCGCGGCGCCGGGCCAGGTCCAGGCGTAGCGCAGGATCAGGGCGAGTAGACCCAGTTCCAGCAGGACGCCGAGGCCGTAGAAGAACAGCCACGACTCCCCCAGCAGGTTGAAGGCCGTGACCGGGATGTACAGCGCGGCCACGACCAGATTCGCGATCCGGCAGGCTCGGGCCGGCAGCGTCATCGACCCCACGATCATCAGGATCGGGACGGACATCAGGGTCAGCGCCGCGGTCGAGAAGGTCTGGGACAGGCTGAACTCGAAGACCCGGCCGTCGAGGATCTCGCCGATGACGCCGGGGGTGAAGAAGTTCAGAATGTCCACGTAGGCGTACAGGAACATCAGGCTCGTCCACGCCGCGGCGAGCTTGGCGCGCACCGGGATCGGCTGGTCGGACAGCGTGGCAGTGAGTTGACGTGTGCTCATTCTGGGCTCCGTGGGTGGTGAGGATCGATGCGTCCACGATGTCCGGGCCGAGCCGTGGGCACCTCGGTCCGAAGGCCCGAGGTCACCTGGCCGAAGGCACCATCTCGCTCTAGTTCTTTCGGTCGGTACGCCGAGGGGCGCCGATCCCTAAGCTGGAGCCGTGAACCCTGTCCGGCGCTCCATCTGGCACGAGCCGCGGCCGGCTGACGCCCCACCCGTCGGCCGGCTCGACTGGCTGCTGGCCGGCGTGTTCGCGGTCGCCACCGTGGTCGAGGGCATCGCTCGGCCGGGCTTGGCTTGGAGGCCGGTCGTCACGGTGCTCGCTCTGGCGCTCGTGCCTGCCCTGCTCTGGCGGCGGGGCCGACCCCTGGTGGCCGCTCTGATCGGGTGGGGCGTGACTGCGCTGCTCTCGGTCCTGCAGCTGACTTTGCAGACCGGGGACCTCGGCCTCTACTCCATGATGACCGCCCTGATCCTGCTCTACTCCCTGGTGCGTTGGGGCTCGGGTCGGGAGCTGGTCTTGGGGACGGCGTTCGTCACCGTCGTCGTCGCGCTCGGGATGTACGCGTCCGCCGCGAGCTGGGCGGACTTCTTCGGCGGGTGTGTGCTCCTGCTGTTGTTCGTCGCGCTTGCAGCGGTGTTCCGCTACCGCGCGGACCTCTGGCAACGCCAGCAGCGTGAGATCCGCAATGAAGAGCGGGTGGCGCTGGCCCGCGAGCTGCACGACACCGTGGCGCACCACGTCTCGGCCATCGCGGTGCAGGCGCAGGCCGGTGGCGTGGTCGCCGGCATCCAGCCCGAGAAAGCCGCTGAGGTCCTGGCCACGATCGAGTCCGAAGCCTCTCGGACCCTGGCGGAGATGAGATCCATGGTGCGCGTCCTGCGCGACGAGGAGGCCGTTGCCTATGCGCCACAGCTGGGCCTCGCGGACCTGCCTGCGCTGGCGCGCACCGACGCGACGCCCATGGTCGAGGTCGCGCTGGACGAGTCGCTGACCCGGCTGCCCCGACCCGTGGACGTCGCGCTCTACCGGCTCGCGCAGGAGTCGCTGACCAACGCCGTCCGGCACGCCCGAAACGCGACCTGCGTCCGGATCGACGTACTCCGGGACGGAGACGCCGTCCGGCTGCGGGTCAGCGACGACGGGCGGACCGAGCCGGGCTCGGTGCCGGAGCCCGGGTTCGGCCTGCAGGGCATGGCCGAACGCGCCCAGCTGCTCGGCGGATCGCTCTCCGCCGGGCCGGGGCCCGCGGGCGGCTGGGTGGTCGAGGCCGTGCTGCCGGTGGAGGCGTCGGCATGAGCATCCGCGTCGTCGTCGCCGACGACCAGGACCTCGTCCGGACCGGGCTCGTGATGATTCTCGGCGTCCAGCCCGAGATCGAGGTCGTCGGGCAGGCCGCTGATGGGCTCGCCGCGCTCGACCTGGCGACCCGGCTGCGTCCCGACGTCCTCCTCGTCGACATCCGGATGCCCGGGCTCGACGGTATCGAGGTGACCCGGCGCCTGGCCGGGGAGAACGTCGCCGACCCGATGGCGGTCGTCGTGATCACCACCTTCGACCTCGACGAGTATGTCCTCGGCGCGCTCCGCGCCGGCGCCCGCGGCTTCCTGCTCAAGGACGCCGGGCCCGAGCTGCTCGTGCAGGCCATCCATGCCGCGGCCAACGGGGACGCCCTGATCGCCCCCAACATCACCCGCCGCCTCCTCGCCACCTTCGCCGACCAGGCCCCGGCCGCACCGGTCCAGCCCATCGACCCCCTCACCGAACGCGAAGAAGAGGTCCTCGCCTTGGTCGCCCGCGGCCGTACCAACGCCGAGATCGCCACCGAGCTCTTCGTCGGCCTCAGCACCGCCAAGACCCACGTCGCCTCGCTCATGGCCAAACTCAACGCCCGCAACCGCGTCGAGATCGCCATGTGGGCCTACGACACCAAACGCGTCCGGCCTGACTAAGTAGGTGGAGCGGGGACGGGACCGCGGGTTAGGTTCGGCGGATGGCATCTGAGTGGGGGCGGGTCGCGCGGCTCGAAGTTGGGGCTGTGGTGGCGGAGGTGCGGGAACGGGCCGGGGTGCGTCTGGGCGTTGAGGGGTTATGCGCGGGCGGTGCGGTCGGTGCCGCTTATGTGCGATGGGACGACGGCCGGCGGTCGGTGCTGAAGTGGCGGCCCGGGGTTGAGTTGAAGGACTTCGAGGCGGGGCCGCTGGCGGTGGTGGAGGCGGCGCGGCGAGCGGGTGTTCCGGCACCGGCCACGGAGCTGGCGGTACAGCTGGACGGCGCGATCGCGACCGTCCAGGAATTGTTGCCGGGAGCACCTATCCAAAGGCTTGACGAAGGGCTGCTGGAGCAGGCGCTCGCGATCAACGAGCAACTGACCGGCCTGCTGACACCCAGCGTCCCGGCGCTGGAGCTCTATTTGCAGGACGACGGCCCCGGCTTCTGCCTGCATGGACCGCTCCGCGCCCATGGGCGCCGTGCGCGCCGGCTACTCGACTGGATCGAGGACGTCGGTTCGGCGTCCCCAGGCCCGCTCCACGGGAACGACGCCGTCCACCTCGACTTCCACCCGGGGAACCTGCTCGCGACTGGCGACCGCATCACCGCGGTGATCGACTGGGACGGCGCCGGCCGCGGGAATCGGCTGCTGGATCTCGTCACCCTGCGCTTCGGCCTCCACGGTCAGCAGCCGGGCGCCGGGGTGGTCGAACGCCTGGACGCCGCCCTCGACGAACTACCCGACGACGTCCTGCGACCGCTCTGGGCGCACATGAGTCTCCGCATGACCGACTGGGCCATCCGGCACTTCGAACCGGCCGCCGTCGACCGCTGGCTGGAGTTGTCCGAGCTTCGAACGGATTAGAACATCTGTTCGATAATACTGTACGCTCGACGCATGGCGGGGCAAGGTGAGGTCGGGCCGACGGCTCTGCGGATGATGCTGGGCAGTCATCTGCGGCGCCTGCGCGAGCGCGCCGGCGTCAGCCGGACGGATGCGGGCTGGGCGATCCGCGCCTCGGAGTCCAAGATCAGCCGGCTCGAGCTCGGCCGGGTCGGGTTCAAGGAGCGCGACGTCGAAGACCTGCTCAGTCTGTACGGCGTGAGTGATGCGCGGGAGCGTGATCGGCTGCTGGAGCTCGCGCGGGAGGCCAACCATCGCGGCTGGTGGCATCGGTACGGCGATGTCACTCCCGACTGGTTCGACGCCTATCTCGGGCTGGAGGCGGCGGCCGAGCTGATCCGGACGTACGAGATCCAGTTCGTCCCGGGCCTGCTGCAGACCGCGAGCTACACCCGAGCCGTCGCGCGCCTGTCCGCCGGGCGGGACGACGCCGCGATCGACCGGATCGTCGACCTGCGCGCCCGCCGCCAGCGCGCCCTGCATCGCGAGCCGCCGCTCAAACTCTGGGCCGTCATCGAGGAGGCGGTGCTGCATCGGCCGATCGGCGGTCCGCAGGTCCTTCGCGAACAGCTCGACGCCCTCCGCGAAGCCGTCCACCACCCGAACATCACCCTCCAGATCGTCCCGATCGGCAGCCCGGGCCACGCTGCCAACGGCGGCGCCTTCAGCCTCCTCCGCTTCCCGCAGCACGACCTGCCCGACGTCGTCTACGTCGAACACCTCACCAGCGCCCTGTATCTCGACAAGCGCGACGATGTCGAGACCTACACCAGAGCCCTGGACACCCTGGCCGCGACCAGTCCCCCACCCCAGCAGACCGAGGCCACCCTCATCGCGCTCCGCGCCCGGCTCCCCGATTAGCGCGCCGGGCCGGCCGCGATGACGGCTTCCAGCTCGGCCAGGCGCAGGGTCGCGGGGTCGAAGTCGGTGAGCGACCAGGTGGCTCCGGCCGCCTGGTACGGGCGAGGGTCGGTGTCCGGCTCCAGAGCGACGACGACGTCGTACGCGGGTGGGACGGGTGCGCCGAAGACCGTTGCCAGGTTGGCGGTGGCTTCGGCCAGTTGATCGGCCGAGGTCAGGTTGACGGGGAAGAAACCGTCGTAGCGGGCGGCGCGGCGGAGCGGTTTGAGGTTGCCGGGGAAGCCGGCCGCCCAGATCGGTACGGCGCCTTGGGTCGGCCGCGGGAGGAAGCTGACGTCGTCGATCCGGTAGTGGCGACCCTCATGCCGTACGGGCTCACCTGTCCAGCCCGCCGTCAGGATGTCGAGTATCTCGTCGAGCTGCTCGGCCCGCACGCGGTCGTCGACCGTCTCACCGGTCCGCGAGTACTCCCCCGCGAACCGGTCGCTCCCCAGCCCGACCCCCAACGTCAGCCGCCCCCGGCTCAGCACATCCAGCCCGGCCGTTTCCCGCAACAGCTTGGCCGGACGCCGACGCGCCACCGGCGTCACCATCGGCCCGATCCGCAGCCGCGAAGTCGCGCAGGCCACGGCGGCCAGCGTGATCCACGGATCCCCGACCGACCGGATCGGCTCCCGCCACCACAGCTGATCCCAGACGAAGAAGCCGTCCCAACCGGCCTCCTCCGCCCGGGCGGCCAACCGCGCGACCACGACCGGGTCCGACAACTCCTCGAACAGCGGCACCCACACCGCCGCCTTCACGACCGCATCGCCGTGTGCTCGGCCACCGCATCCAAGAACAGACCCCACACCGGCGCCGGCAGCCCATGCCCGCAGTCGGCCAGCACGACCAGACGCCCGTCCGGTACGGCGTCCCGGATCGCCTCGCCATGCGCCAGCGGAAAGATCGGGTCCGAGTCGCCGTGCACCACCAGCACCGGCACCCGAATCGCCTCGAACCCGCCGCCGCGCGGCCCATCGAACTCCATCGCGTAGTGGTTCGTCAGCGACGACTCGTAGTTCCGGGCCCGCGCCTGGTCCCGGCGAACCAGATCCCGCATCGCGTCCTCGTCGAACATCCCCGGCACCTCCGCCTCGGACGCCCGGACGACGTACTCCACCACGGCCGCCGGATCGCCGAAGTCCGGCGACTCGAACCGTGGGAGATCCGCCGAGGGCGGCGGCAGCTCGGCGTCCCCGGTTGTCGTCCCGACGAAGGTCATCGACAAGACCCGGTCCGCGTAGTCCACCGCGATCTGCAGGCCGGTGCCGCCGTTCATGGACAGCGCAACCATGTGCGCCTGCGGCACCCCGAGCGCGTCGAGCAGACCGACCGCATCCGCGGCCAGATCGCTCATCGCGTAGTTCGGCTCTCCGGGCGGGCAGACCGTCGACCGCCCGGTGTCGCGCTGGTCGTACCGGATGACGTACCGCCCGCGGGCGGCCAGGGCCGCGCACAGCGATTCGTCCCACCACAGCATCGACGCCGAGGCGCCATGGATCAGCAGGACCGGCGAGTCCGCCGGGTCGCCGAAGGTCTGCGCGCACAGTTCCACGCCGTTCACCGGGTACAGCTGCTCTGTCGTCATGGGTACGACGCTAAGCGGCCAACGCCATCATGAAAAGCGATGGTTTCCGATTGAATCGATCGCGTCTCGCGATATCATCAGGCTCATGTACGCACTGCGTCAGCTCGCGACCTTCGTCGCCGTCGCGGATCACGGCACGTTCGGCCGGGCCGCGACCGCGCTCGGCTACACGCAGTCCAGCGTCAGCCAGCAGATCGCCGTCCTGGAGAAGGAGGCCGGCGGCCCGCTCTTCGATCGCCCGGGCGGGCCGCGTCCGGTCCGGCTGACGCCGCTCGGCGCCGTCGTCCTCGAACACGGCCGTGAGCTGCTCGACCGCTCGCAGGCGATGACGGAGGCGGTCGATCGCTTCCGCGCCGGTGACGGCCGGATCGATATCGGCACCTTCCAGACCGCGACCAACGTGCTGCTCCCGCCGCTGATCCGGGAGCTGCGCGACGCGCATCCCGGCTGCGACATCCGGTTGTTCGAGGAGGAGACCGACGTACCGGATCTGAACGAGATCGATCTGATGTTCTTCGACGGCCCGGGCGCGGGCGAGGTCGATCGGCTCAAGATGCTCGCGGATCCGCACGTCCTGGTCGCGCGGCCGGGTGACTTCGCGCCGGGCCCGGTCGGTCTCGGGGAGCTCGACGGCCACCCGTTGGTCGCCCACCCGGCGATCTGCGATCAGGCCCGGGTCGAGGCGGCGCTGGCGGCGGCCGGGATCGAGCCGCGGTTCGTCTTCCGCACGGTCGGCAACGAGGCGCTGCTCGCGATGGTCCGCGCGGGGCTCGGCGCGGCCGTCATGCCGCGCCGAGCGGTCATCGACGACCAGCAGCTCAGCCTGCACCCGCTCGAGCCGCGGCTCCCCGATCGCGAGATCTACCTGCTGTGGCAGGCCGGCCGCACTCATTCGCCGCTCGCGGCGCACGCGATCGAGATCGCGCGGAAGATCGCGGCCGGCCTGGCCTGATCAGCTCACCGTGATCGTCTTGGACGGCGTCTGCGTGCCCTGGTGATCGGCGTCCGCCAGCCAGACCACGCGGTAGGTGTGACTGCCGCGAGCGGTCGGCTTGATCACGAACGAGTACTTCCCGTTCGCCGTCAGCACGCCCGCCCCCGCGGCGGCCCACGCCGTCCCCGACTTGCGCTGCAGGTAGGCCTTCGTTCCCGGGTGCGGCGGCGTCAGGTAGCCGTAGAAGTTGCTCGTGGCACCCAGTTTGATCGCCCCCGGCGTCAGGTACGACGAGATCGCCGGCCGGACCTCGACCCGTGCGATCGGCCCGCGCGTCCCGAGCAGGCCCGCCGCGCCGTTGTAGCCCCACTGGTAATCCGTCGAGACCGCAGGCTTCTGCACGGACGTCGCCACGCCGTTCGCATCCGACGTCACGGTGGCAATGGCCTTCCAGGCGGTCGCGTTCTTCGCCTTGGAGTACAGCACGATCGGCGCGCCGCTCAGCTTGGCGCCATCGAGTCGCGTCACCGTCGTCGAGACCGGCACGCTCCCGCCGTGGTTGATCCAGGCCGCGCTCGCGGTGATAGTCGCCTTGGTCCCGACGAGCAGGACGTCGGCGCCGGGGCTGACCTTGCCCGTGCTGTCCTTCACCCAGGCACGAAACGCGTAGCTGGCCGAGTTCGCCAGGCGAGTCATCGTGTACGCCGCGGCCGGACCGCTGTAGACCGCCGTACCGGAGCTGGTCAGCGGCGGCGGAGTCGAGCCGACCGCCGTCCGGACGATCACCTCTGTCCCGGCCGGCTTGCTCCAGCGCAGGGTCGCCGCGGACGGCGCGCCCGTCACCGAGAAGGCAGTCGGCGCGGCCGGCGGTGCGGTCAGATCGACCCGGTTCTTGTCGATCTTCAGCGTGATGCCGCCGTTCGTCTCCGACAGATCACCGGCGTACTGGTGGACCTTCTGGTGGTTGCTCCAGCTCGTGGCCGGGATGAATCGGCTGGTCCCGATCGGGGTCGAGCCCCAGTGCGCGAACCACAGGTTGTCCGGCCGCGTGTACGCCGTACTCGTGTAAGCGCTCGCGAGATCCGCACCGCCCGAGGACGCCGACGAGTACGCGCCGCCGAGGTACCCGCGAGAGTTGAGCTCCTGCGTCCAGCCGCTCAGATACGACAGGACGGCGGCCTTGCACGCGGCCGTCGACGGATAGTGCTCGATGTCGCTGTAGATCGCGCTCCGCTGCGCGAAGCCGAGCGCCTGCGCGGCCGTCACCGCACTCGCCGCGGCGCTCTTCCCCTGCGCGAACGCCGTCGCCGGCACATTCGAGAACTGCTTCGTCGGCCCGTACACCGTCGAGCAAGGCGCCTGCAGCCCGACGTCGACCAGCAGGAACTGCCACCCCTTGGCCGCGTTCGCCGCCACCCAATCAGCGGTCAGGTTCGGCTGGTCGCAGCCCCGGATCGCCCCGCTGATGTAGACGCCGATCGCCTTGTACGCCAGCTGCCACGCGTCCATCGTCGCCTGCGGCGGCGCCGTACAGGTGTCGAACGCCTCCCCACTCAAGTTGCCCGTAGCAACCACCGAAGGCTCCACCGCCGCAGCCCGCGGCGCAGCCATCGCCTTCGCGCCGGCCGCCGCGCGCCCAGTCGCCAGTACGGCGCCCGCGGCCCGCTCCGCACCCGGCTCGTAGTACGCCGTCGCCAGCACCCCGGCCTCCGGCACCGCTCGCCGCAGCAGCCCCGGCGACGACACCTTCCCGGCAGTCAACGGCTCCAGCACCAGCCCGGCGCTCCGCCCGACCAGGTGCGCCGGGCAGTCAGCCTGCCCCGAGCTGCGGCCCACGTACACCGCCGGCCGATCGAACCGCACACAAGCCGTCGGCTCCCGCTCGAGGTCTACCACCGGCCAACCGGCCGGCACCCGCACCTCGAACCCCCGGTACGAAACCGTGCGTACCTCCTCGGCCATCGCCGGCCCACCCGCCGCGATCCCGCCAACCAGCCCCAGGGCAAGCGTCAGCCCCCCAGCTCCGAACAGCCTCACAAGTCTTCCCCACTCCTCGACGGCAACACCACCACCAAACCCCACCCCCCGACTCCTGTCGAAGAGCCTCCCGCACTAGCCCCGATCTCCTTCACCTATCGCCAACCCGATCACCGGGGCATAAACGCGCCGGCGCTCTGGCGTCCACGCCGCCTCACCACCGACCGACTCATCGGTCGCCATCCGATAGATCAGCGCCCTGATCAGCATCTGTCCCCACTCGGGCAGGTGCCGCCAACGCTCGATCAGCTCCGGCCGTGCGCCGTACCAGCAGAGCGCGTCGACGACCGCGACCGCCGAGGCCCAGCCGACAGGCCGCCAGTACACGGCCCAGTCGATGACCGCCGGCGGCTGCCCCGCCGAGAACATCACGTTCTCGGCCAGGTCACCGTGGACGACCTGCGGCTGCGCCGCCACCGGCTGCCGAGCAGCCAGCAGCGGTTCGACCAGCGCTCGGTACGCCGAACTCCCACCGCCCGCAATCTCTGCCCAAGCCACCCGGTCGCCGTACGTCCAGGGGTCGTCGCGCAAGTCCAGGAACGCTGGGCGCGGTTGCCCAGCCACCGCTTCATGAAAGGCCTGCCCAGCGGCGAGGACGTCGTCCGGTCGGCTCACGTCGGTTCGCCCGTCGAGAAACGCACTCGCCTCCCAACCGGCCACGACCCAGGCTCCGGATCGGCTCGGGATCGGTCGCGGGACGCGGAAGTCGGGTGCCGTCGGCAGCGTGCTGAGCAGCTCGGAACGCCAGATGGTCTCCGGCTCGAAGTCGACCGGCTTCAGGATGGTGTCGCCTGCCCGCCAGGTCTGACCGCGGCCGCCGGGGAGGAGCTGCGGCGGGGCATCGGCGCCGAAGGCCGTGAGCACGGCGTCCGGAGGCTGGGTCACGCGGCCGATCGTAGGTGCCGGGCCGGGGCGGCGGCACGGGATTTGCAGCAACCTGCAAGGAGGATCCGCGAGTGCGGGTGGGTTGGGTGCGGGGAAGGGCGGGTCGGTCGAGGGTGGGGCGGGAGGTTCGGCCTAGGATTTCGCGGTGACTGATCTCGACCTGTTCGGCGACCTCGACGCGGCGGCCCTCCCGGAACGGCAACAACGGATCCTGGTGGTGATCCGGGACTGGGTGCATCGGCACGGCTACTCGCCGAGCAGCCGGCAGATCGGCGACGCGGTCGGGCTGCGGTCGTCGTCCTCGGTCTCGAAGCACCTCGCTAGCCTGGAGGACAAGGGCTTCCTGCGCCGCAGCCCCTCGGTCTCGCGGCCGATCGACGTCCGGATGTTCCTGCCCGAGTCGGCCGCCCGGGCCACCGACGAGGACAACGTGCCGGTTCCGGTCGTCGGCGACATCGCCGCCGGGACGCCGATCTCCGCGATCGAGCACGTCGACGACGTCATGCAGCTCCCCCGCGGGCTGACCGGCCGCGGTAACGTCTTCGGGCTCCGCGTCCGCGGTGAGTCGATGATCGACGCCGCGATCTGCGACGGCGACATCGTCGTCGTCCGCCAGCAGCAGGAGGCGCACTCCGGCCAGATCGTCGCCGCGATGATCGACGAGGAGGCGACCGTCAAGGTCTACCGGCGCCGCAACAACCACGTGTACCTCGAGCCGCGCAACCCCGCCTACTCCGTCATCGACGGAGACAACGCCACGATTCTCGGCGTCGTGGTCAGCGTCCTTCGCAGCGTCTGAACACCTGAGCCCACCCCCAGCCGGGGGTGGGCTCAGGTCTGTCAGCTGCGCTGGCGAGCTGCCTCGGCGGCGGCTACCAAGGTGCGGAGAGCGGGGTCCACCTCGGCGTAACCACGCGTCTTGAGGCCGCAGTCGGGGTTGACCCACAGGCGAGCGGCGGGGATGGAGCTGAGAGCGGCGTCGAGGAGGGCCTGGGTTTCGGCCAGATCCGGGACGCGGGGCGAGTGGATGTCGTAGACGCCCGGACCGACACCGCGCTGGAAGCCGATGTCGGCCAGATCGGCGAGCACCTCCATCCGCGAGCGAGCCGCCTCGATCGTGGTGACGTCGGCGTCCAGCCCGTCGATGCCGGCGATGACGGCGCCGAACTCGGAGTAGCAGAGGTGCGTGTGGATCTGCACGTCGGCCGGCGCCCCGCCGGTCGCGAGCCGGAACGATCCGACCGACCACTCCAGGTATGCCTTGTGATCCGCCTCCCGCAGCGGGAGCAGCTCACGCAGGGCCGGCTCGTCGACCTGGACGATCCGGATCCCCGCCGCGACCAGGTCCGCGATCTCGTCGCGCAGCGCGAGCGCCACCTGGTCGGCCGTGACGCCGAGCGGCTGGTCGTCGCGCACGAAGCTCCACGCGAGCATCGTCACCGGCCCGGTCAGCATCCCCTTCACCGGTCGCGGCGTGAGCGACTGCGCGTACGCCGCCCACTCCGTCGTCATCGGCCGCGGCCGCGACACATCGCCGTACAGGATCGGCGGTCGCACGCACCGGCTCCCGTACGACTGCACCCAGCCGAGCTCGGTCGCCGCGTAGCCGTCGAGCTGTTCGGCGAAGTACTGGACCATGTCGTTGCGTTCGGGCTCACCGTGGACGAGTACGTCCAGCCCGATCTCCTCCTGGAGAGCGATCACTCGCCCGATCTCGGCCCGCATCCGCTCGTCGTACTCCGCCGCCGTGATCGCGCCGGTCCGCAGCTCGGCCCGGGCCTTGCGGACGTCGCCTGTCTGCGGGAACGACCCGATCGTCGTCGTCGCCAACGGCGGCAGGTCCAGCGTTTCCTGAGCCAGAGAGCGCTCCCCGTACGGCGCTCGCAGCCGATCCGCCGCCTGCAGCGCCGCGACCCGAGCCTGCACCGCCGCGTCCGCGCCGAACTCGACCGCGGACGGGACCCCGTCCGCCGGGCGCCGAGCGACATCCGCGAGGACGCCGTCGTCCGTGCGCAGCGCCCGGCCGAGCAGCACGACCTCGTCCACCTTCTGCCGTGCGAAGGCCAGCCGCTCCCGGACCCGCGGGTCCAGCTCGGCTTCGACGTCCACGTCGTACGGCACGTGCAGCAGCGAGCTCGACGTCGAGATCACCAGCTCGCCGACCGCCCCGAGCAGCACGGCGGCGCGAGAGAGCGCTCCCCCGAGATCTCCCCGCCAGACGTTCCGCCCGTCGATCAATCCGGCGTACAGCGTCTTGCGCTGGAACGCCGGCAGCGCGGCGATCCGGTCCACCAGCCCCGGCGCGGAGACCAGGTCGACCCCGATCCCCTCGACATCTGTTGCCGCCAGCAACGGCAGGGCCGCACCCGGGTCGCCGAAGTACGTGGTTACGACCAGCTTCGGCCGGTTCGGCAGCGCCGCCAACCGCTGGTACGTCGACTCCAGCAGGGCCAGCTCATCGTCCGTCCGGTCCTGGACGTAGGCCGGCTCGTCGAGCTGCACCCACTCCGCTCCGGCGTCGGCCAGCTGGCCGAGCAGCTCGGCGTACACCTCGACCAGCCGGTCGGCGAGCGCGATCGGCTCGAAGTCGGCCCCAGCCGCCGCGGACGGCTTGGACAGCAGCAGGAAGGTCAGCGGGCCGATGAAGACCGGCCGTGCGGTCACCCCGAGCGCCTTGGCCTCCGCCAGGTCACCCAGCGGCTTACTCGCATCAAGCGCGAACGACGTCGTCTCGTCCAGTTCCGGAACCAGGTAGTGGTAGTTCGTGTCGAACCACTTCGTCAGCTCCAGCGCGCCGATCTCGTCGCGCCCGCGGGCCATCGCGAAAGCGGTATCGAGCGCGGACAGCCCCAGCTCGCGGTAGCGCGCCGGCACCGCGCCGACCAGCTGGATGTGGTCGAGCATCTGGTCGTAGTAGGCGAACGTGTTCGCCGGGACGGTGTCCAGACCCCGATCGGTCAGGTCGGTCCAGGTGTCGGCCCGCAACTGCCGGGCGACGGCTGCCAGCTCATCGGCGCCGAGCTTGCCGGCCCAGTACTTCTCGACGGCGTGCTTGAGCTCGCGGCGCGGCCCGATCCTCGGGTAGCCCAGCACAGTGGTCGCAGTGTTCACGTCTCTCTCCTCGCGAGCGTGTCAAGGGACCGTTCGCGGGCAGAGCTCGGCCGCTGGTGCGGGCGAGCCCTCCCACGAGGCTCCGATCCCCCGTACGCCGGACGGCGCACGGACCGATGGCAGGTCTTCGGACTCACGAGCGAGCCGGCCGGAGCCGGCGCCTACTGGCCGTCGCTTCCCAGATCGGCTGATCCAGTGCTGATGACGGCGGTCGTTCCCGTATACCGCTGCGGGGCAGTCCCGGATTCGCACCGGGTTCCCTCTTGCCTCGTCCCGGCCGGAGCCGGGACGAACCATCGATACCCCGACCCTACCGCCGCCGGACCGCCGCGGCCGTGGCTTGTCTCACGTCAGGGAGCGCTCTCTCGCGAGCTTTCTCAGTCCTGCAGCGGGACGACGGTGTACCCGCGCGCCCGGATCGCCTCGAACCCGCGTTCGCGCACCTCGGCGGACGGGAACACCGCGACCACCTTCTTGGTCACCAGGTCGAACTCCGGCGGCTCGACGCCGAGCTCGCCGAGCACCTTCGTGATCGTCCGCGTGCAGTGGCTGCAGGTCATGTCGGGCACCTCGAACACCTCCGCGTCGGCGCTCGGCAGCGCCGCCGGATGCTCCACCACCGCCGGCGCGACCTCGACCCGGTCGAGCAGCCGGACGAAGGTCTCCACGAACGTGTCGGCGACCACGGCCAGCACGCTGGCCCGGCCGCCGTCGTACAGCTGTGGCGTGCGGGCGAGACAACGCGGTCGCTCGCCGGGCGCTAGGCGGCTGTACTGGACGGCGCTCGGCAGCGGCTCCAGCTCCGTATCCTGCGCCCGCGCGAGCTGGGCGTCCTTCATGGCGCGGAGGGCGACAACCGTGTCGACCGAGTACCGGACGCGGCCGGCGAAGGTGAGAAAGGACGCCGGGATCATGCCGCGCCGGTACGTCGACGCCTGCAGACCCCAGTACCAAGTCGTCGCGACGGAGTCGAAGATCGCGCTCTCCGCGATCCCGCGAGCGAACTCGGCCGCATCGCCGTACGGCGTCTGCGCGACCAGGAACGCATGCTGGACGAGCGTGCGCGCCGCCGCGTCCACCCCGGTCCGGAACACCTCCAGCGCCGTCCGGTCGGTGGTTGTTGCCGCCAGCAACTTGATCGCGCTCTCCGGCAGCTCTGCGGTCCGGCGCTGGAGCTCGGAGTCGGCCGCCAGCCGGGCCCACAGCTCGAGCGTCGCCTCCCGCGCGACGACCGGGACGACGGCGCCGAGCGGGCCGGTGTGCGCGACGTTCACGATCCCGCGGCTGTCGCGCCAAGTGATCCGGTGCTCGGCCGACGTCACCAGGTACGGCGGGCAGGGCGCCATCGACCGCGTCACGTAGTCCAGCTGAGCCGCGCTCAGGTGACCGCCGAGCACGCGAGCGACCGGCTCCTCGCGGTACTCGATCCGCCGGGGCTCGGCGTCCTCCCCGGCGTTCTGCAGCAGGCCGGGTACGGCGAGCTCGAAGAGGATGCGTGCAACCTCGGACCGATCGTCCGAGAGACGTGGTTCAGCGGTCATCGGCGCCTCCCGGGACTCCAACGGCACCACCGAGTCTAGGAAGCGGCGCGGACCGCGGCACGGTTACGCGGCGTGTCCGGTCCACAAGTGGCGGCGGGACACGGACTACTGTCGTCGCGTGAGCACAGCGACCGCGGACGGCGAGACCAGCGAGAGTCTGCTCACCGTGATCGTGGCGCTCACCGCGAACGTCCTGATCGCCGTCGCGAAGTCGGTCGTCGCCGCCATCACCGGCTCCGCATCGATGGTCGCCGAGGCAGCGCACTCCTGGGCCGACGCCGGGAACGAGGTCTTCCTGCTGATCGGCGAGCGGCGGGCCGGCAAGCCGGCCGATGCCAGCCACCCGCTCGGCTACGGCCGGATCGGCTACATCTGGTCGATGTTCGCCGCGTTCGGCCTGTTCACGGTCGGCGCCGCGGTCTCGATCTGGCACGGGATCCAGTCACTGCGCAACGGCGAGGCCGAAGAGGCGTCGTACACCTGGGCGTACGCCGTCCTCGGCGTCTCCTTCGTCCTCGAAGGGATCTCGTTCGCGCAGGCGCTGCGGCAGACCCGGTCGGCCGCGTCGCTGCGGCACGTCCGGCCGCTGCACTACGTGAAGACGACGTCCAACCCGATTCTGCGCGCGGTCTTCGTCGAGGACCTGGTCGCGCTGATCGGGATCGTCGTCGCCGCCCTCGGCATCTTCCTGCACCAGCTCACCGGCAACGCCGCCTGGGACGCGATCGGCTCGACCGTCGTCGGCCTGCTGCTCGGCTTCGTCGCGCTCTTCCTGATCAGCCGCAACATGGACTTCCTCACCGGCGAGACCGTCAGCCCGGTCGCTCACGATCGCGCTCTCCGGGCGTTGCTCGAACATCACGAGATCGAGTCCGTCAGCTTCCTGCACATGGAGTGGGTCGGCGCCGACAAGATCTTCCTCGTCGCCGCCGTCGACCTCACCGGCGACGCCCCCGAGTCCGACGTCGCCACCCGCCTCAACACCATCGAGGACGCCCTCAACGCCCGCCCGGAGATTCAGCGAGCCCTCCTCACGCTCACCCGCCCCGGCGATCCCACCCACCTCGAACCTGCCAACCGCTAGCCGCCCCACCAGAGCCGGCCGTTCCCGAGGTAGCTGGGGTCAGGAGAGGGCTTCGGTGGATTTCGGCCAGTTCTTGTGCAGGTTGTCGAGGTAGGTCTGGGCCTGGGGGCCGGGGGTGGCGCCGCGGGCGAAGGCGCGCATGTTGCCGGAGCCGGTGTTGTAGCCGAGGGCGAGCAGGTCGTTGCGGGAGAGCGCGGTGGAGCGTTTGCTCGGGAGGCGGCCGGCGAGGTCGCGGAGGTGGTAGGCGGCGGCCTCGATGGCGAGCTCTGGGTGGTCGGGCAGCTCTTCCCAGCGGCGCTTGGCGAACGGGCGGCCGCGTTTGGTGTCGTTGAAGGCAGCTCGGTGCATATTGGCGATGCCGAAGGCGGCTTCGGGTTTGATGCGCTGCCAGGAGCGTTCGAGCTCCGGATTGTGCGGCTTGTAGTCCTCGTTGTAGAGGATCGCCATCACCAGCACCGGATCGACACCGGCCCGCTTGGCGGACTTCCGGACCGGCGCAGCGAAGTCGGCCGGGTCGTAGTTGTCGTACCAGTTGCCCACCGACCGCGTCGGCTTCGGCTGCGAGGTGGGCTCGGCAGCCGGCCGCGGCGTCGGCGTACCGACCACGCCCCGGGCCGCCTCGGGCCGCACCTCAGGCTGGGCCTCGCGCTGCTCGTGCCCACGGGAGCTCCAGATCCCGACGACCAGCGCGCCCGCGACGAGCCAGACCCACTTCTTACCCAACCCCGTCCTCCGTCCGCGCGCCCCCAGCAGCTCACCCACGGTAGCCGCTCCCCCGCGCGGCGTCCGCGACCCGCGCCGCCCGCCACCCCTAGACATCTGACACTGACGATGTAACATCAAAAATGTCGGATCGATCGAACGGAGGCGGATCCATGGCTCTGACGGACTCCGGAGTGGCGGCCCAGCTGCTGCGATCGGCGGAAGCGCTCTCCTACGACCCCGCGCTCGAGGTCGACTGGGACACCCCGCTCGACACCGGGATGCACGGCCTCAGTCCCGAGTGGAGCACGCTCTACGGGACGGCGTACTGGGCAGAGCTGACCGAAGATCAGCAGAAAGGGCTCACCCGGCAGGAGTCGGCGTCCGTCGCGAGTACCGGGATCTGGTTCGAGATGATCCTGCAGCAGATGATGCTGCGCGACTTCTACGCCAAGGACCCGACCGATCCTGATTTCCAGTGGGCGCTGACCGAGATCGCCGACGAGTGCCGGCACTCGCTGATGTTCGCCCGCGGCGCGGCGAAACTCGAGGCGCCCGCCTACCGGCCGCGGCGGCACGTGATCGAGCTCGGCCGCGCCTTCGCCGCGCTGGCCTCGGCGGAGACCGCGTACGCCGCGATCCTGGTCGCCGAAGAGGTCACCGATGTCATGCAGCGGGCCTGGATGCGCGACGAGCGGGTGGTGCCGTTCGTCCGGACGATCAACAACATCCATGTCGTCGAAGAATCCCGGCACATGAAGTTCGCCCGTGAGGAGGTCCGCGAGGAGCTCGCGAAGGCGGGCCGCATCCGGCGGCTGCGCAGCAGCGTGATCGTGGCGGCCGCGGCGTACTTCATCGTGATCAGCATGGTGAACCGCGGCGTGTACGCCGCCGCCGGGCTCGACACCAAACGCGCTCTGCGCGAAGCCCGCGCCAACGAGCACTACAAGTCGATGCTGCGTTCCAGCTGCGGCGGGCTGATGGAGTTCCTGGACTCGGTCGGCCTGCTGACCAAGCCGGCCGTCGCGATCTACCGTCGCGCGAACCTGATCTGATGCCGTACGCGATCACGCAGTCCTGCTGCAGCGACGCGAGCTGCGTCGCCGTCTGCCCGGTGAACTGCATCCACCCGACGCCGGAAGAACGCGCTTTCGGCAACACAGACATGCTGTACGTCGATCCCGACACCTGCATCTCCTGCGGCGCCTGCGCGGACGCGTGCCCGGCCGACGCCATCCACCCGATCGAGTCGCTCACCGGCGCATTGCAGGACTACGCGGCGATCAACGCGGCGTACTTCGAGGACATCCCGACCGCGGCCGCCGCCGGCCCGCTGTTCCACAGCTGGGAGCCGCCCGAGCCGGTCCGAACGTTGCCCTCAGCACCGAAACCGTTGCGGGTGGCAATCGTCGGCACCGGGCCGGCCGGGATGTACGCCGCCGAGGATCTCCTGCTGCACACCAACGCCGACGTCACGTTGATCGACCGGCTCCCCCGGGCCGGCGGCCTGCTCCGGTACGGCGTCGCTCCGGACCACCTCGCGACCCGCCGGATCGCCGACCGGTTCACCCGCTTCCACAAGCACCCCCGCGCCCGCACCCTGCTCGGCGTGGACGTCGGCGCCACCCTGACCAACGACGACCTGCTCGCTCATCACGACGCGGTGATCTACGCGGTCGGCAGCACCGCCGACCGCCGCCTCGGCATCCCAGGCGAAGACCTCCCTGGCAGCCTCGCCGCTCGCGATGTCGTCAGCTGGTACAACGGGCGCCCGGGCGCGGCTCCGCTCGACCTCCCGGCCGGTCGCGTCGTCATCGCCGGCTCCGGCAACGTCGCCCTGGACGTCGCGCGCATCCTCGCTGCCGATCCCGCCACGCTCACCGGGACCGAGATCGCCGAGGGAGCGCTCTCTGCGCTCTTCTCCCACGCCGACCGCGAGGTCGTCATCCTCGCCCGCCGCGGTCCCGCGGACGCCGCGTACACGCTCCCCGAACTCCACGAGCTCAAGCACCTCCCCGGCGTCCAACTCGTCGTCGACACCCACGACCCCCGCATCGCCGCCGAGATCGCCACCAGCGACCACCCCAAAGCCGTGGCCCTCCGCGACGTCGGACAGCAGGCCATCGACTGGCAAGCGGAGCCCTCCCCCGGCCGCCGGATCGTCCTGCGCTTCCACTCCAGCCCCGGCGAACTCGTCCCCGATGACAACCGCGTCGCGGGAGTGCGCTTGGCCGACGGCCCAGTTCTCGCCACCGGCCTGTTCATCAGATCAATCGGCTACCGCGGGACGCCGATCACCGGATTGCCCTTCGACCACGACGCAGCCGTCGTACCGAACGACGCCGGCCGCGTCACCGGCCGACCCGGCACCTACGTCGTCGGCTGGATCAAACGCGGCCCAACCGGCGGAATCGGCACCAACCGCACCTGCGCCGCCGAAACCGTCACAGCACTCCTGGAAGACGCAGCCGCCGGCCGCCTCACCCCGCCAAGCCGCTCCACCCGCAAATTCGCCCGCCTCGCCAAGCGAGCCCGCCGCACCTGAGCGAACCGCCACCACTCACTAACTATGTGGAGATCCCGAACTCCACGCTCGGCGCAGGCCTCACGAGCCCCGTGCGGACGAGTTGGTGGGTGCTGGAAGTCCGCTTTGTGATGGGCCACAGGCAGTGGTCGGGAAGTTCGGGGACGGTACCAAGGCGCAGCGATGCGGACTTCGGGAGGATGAGACGGTCTCCGCCCCCGACGTCAGGTAGGTGTTTCCGGTGCGACGTGTCCTGTGGGTTGTGTTGGTTGTCATGTTGCTGGGTGGGTTGGGTTTGCGGCCGGCCAGCGCAGTAGCTGAGCGGTACTTCGAACAAGTCGGGCCGCACGGCGTGGTGAAGGCCCCGGGCGGCAGCGCGCATACGCTCTACTACCCGGCCGACCTGCCGACGACGGCAGGCGCGCGGCCGGTGATCCTGTGGGGTAACGGCACCGGCGCGACGGTGGACCAGTACGACGAGTTCCTGCGCCATGTCGCGTCGTGGGGATTCGTGGTCGCGGCGGCCAACACCGGGCAGTCCGGCTCCGGGAAGGAGATCCTTGCCGGGGGCAAGTACCTGCTGGCCGAGAACACCCGGCCCGGCAGCGTCTTCCGCGGCAAGATCGACCCGGACAACATCGGCGCGGCCGGGCACTCCCAGGGCGGCGGCGGGGCGATCGCGGCCGGCGCCGATCCGATGGTCAAAGTCACGATCCCGGTCCAGCCGGGCCCACAAGGGTCGGTCCCCGCGCTCCGCGGCCCGAGCCTGTTCATCGCCGGTCAGCTCGACTACATCGTGCCGTCCCCGTACGTCCGCGGCCGCTACGCCTGGGCGCAGGACCACCCCGCCGTCTTCGCCGAGCTCAAAGGCTCCGACCACTTCTTCCCCGGCGAAACCCGGACGCGACTGATCGGCGTCGGCACGGCGTGGTTCCGCTACTGGCTGGCCGGCGACCAGCGCGCGAAGACCGTCTTCTTCGGTCCGAAACAGTCGGCCGAGCTGTTCAGCGACCCCGGCTGGTCCGCCGCCGCCCGCAATCCCGCAGCGGACGCCGTCTGAACCAGATGCGACCCGCTCGCATAAACTGCCGACGTGGGAATCACTTTGGGCCTCGAGACCTCATGTGACGAGACCGGGGTCGGCATCGTCGCGGACGGCGTACTGCTCGGCCAAGCGCTCGCCTCCAGCATGGCCGAGCACATCCGGTACGGCGGCGTCGTACCGGAGGTCGCCGCCCGGGCGCACCTGGAGTCGGTGAGCAGTTGCCTGCAGCAAGCGCTCGCGGACGCCGACATCGCGGTCGAGCAGGTCGACGCGATCGCCGTCACGTCCGGCCCCGGCCTGGCCAGCTCGCTCCATGTCGGGGTCTCCGCCGCCAAGGCGTGGGCGCTCGCGCTGAACAAGCCGCTGTACGCCGTCCATCACGTCGCCGGTCACGTCGCGGCCGACACGCTCCAGCACGGCCCGCTCCCCGACCGCTCGATCGCGCTGATCGTCTCCGGCGGCCACTCGTCGCTGCTGCTGCTCGGCGATCTCGCGACCGACCCGATCGTCCATCTCGGCGACACCCTGGACGACGCCGCCGGGGAGGCCTTCGACAAGGTGGCCCGGCTCCTCGAGCTGCCCTACCCGGGCGGTCCGTCGATCCAGCGCGCGGCCGAGTCCGGCGATCCGGCCGCGATCGATCTGCCGCGCCCGCTGCTGACCAACTTCAGCGAGCGGCAGCGCTACGCGTTCTCGTTCTCCGGGCTCAAGTCGGCCGTCGCCAGGTACGTCCAGCTCGCCCGCCGGACCGGCGAGCCGATCCGCGTCGAGGACGTCGCCGCGTCGTTCCAGGAGGCCGTGGTCGACGTCCTGGTGACGAAGGCGGTCGCCGCCTGCCGCAACCATGCCGTCGACACGCTCCTGATCGTCGGCGGGGTCGCCGCCAACGCCCGGCTCCGCGCGGTCGCCGAGGAGCGCTGCCGGGCCGCGGGCGTCACGCTGCGTGTCCCGGCCCCGAGACTTTGCACCGACAACGGCGCGATGATCGCCGCGATCGGCGACCTCGTCGTCCGCTCCGGGGCGGCGCCGTCCGGGTTCGGCTTCGGCGCCGATTCGTCGGCTCCGCTCGACCGCAGTCTGCTGGCCTGAATCCGGCCGCGCGACATTCGGCCCGGGCTGGTGACCTGACCGTCGACCGAGCGTAGTATTCTCGGTACGTCGGCATCGTGATGTGGGCCGATCGTCATCGACCGCGGCCCGGCTGGGCCGATTGATCGGTGACCGGCTCCTCGCCGTCAGTTCCGCCGGAATCCACGATCTCGATCGCTGGCCGGAGCGCCGGTTCCGCGCTCCTGGGGGTGGCCCGCACCCGGGCCGCTACGCGACGTGTCGTCGTCGGCGTGCTGAGACGCGGTGCCGCGTTCGCCATGGGCAGTTCGCCCGTGGCACGACAGAGGAGGACCTTTGGCCCGACGAGGTCAGCGCCAGTCCGGAGCCGCCAGTGGCTCCGGCCGCCGGCAGTCCGGCGAAGCCGGCGAGAGCGGCGACACCCGTCGCCAGTCCGGCGATGCCCGCAGGCAGAGCTCCGGGAGCGCCCGGGGTTCCGGTGGCGGTGGCCGCGGCTCCAGCGGCCGCGGTTCGGGCGGCGCGGCCTCCAGCGGGCGTGGCTCCGGCGGCGGCGCCGCCGGCAGTGGCGCCGCGGCCAACCGGCGCCGGCGGCCCGCGAAGGACGCCGAGGGCCTGATCCCGGTCCTGGCGAAGGCCGTCCGCGAGGTCGAGGGCGCCGTCGAGCGGGCCGCGATCAAGCCGTCGACCCGGACGAAGTTCCAGGTCGTGGCGATGCTCGTCCGCGAGGAGCGCGCCCGGGTGAACGCCGAGCAGTCGGCCACCGACGCGTACCGCGCCGAGCAGCTGCGCCGCCTGGACGGCGTGGCCACCATCCTGGCCAAGACCGCCGCCCGGGAGCCCGCGCTGCTCGCGCTGCTCGCCGAGGACGCGGTGATGTCGGAGGCCGCCGTCGCGCTGCGCCGCGAGATGCTGACCGCCGCCGGCCTGGAGGTCGCCGAGGAGGCGCCCGCCCCGGAGCCGGAGGCCGCGCCCGAGTCCGCCGTCCGCCGCGTCGTTCCGCAGACCGTCGTCGCCCGTCAGCTGGCGAACCCGTTCCTCACCCCCGACTTCAGCGCGGCCCCGGTCTCCCGGCCGGTGCGGCCGCGCCGGCTCGCGGGCTGGGAGCTGATCACTCCCCTGCTCCGCTCGTTCGAATACGCCGCTGCCTCGGCCAGCATGCCGCTGCCGGAGGCGGCCAACCTGCGGACGACGACCGGTCAGGAGCTGATGCCGCACCAGGCCCGCCTGATCGCGTCCGCGGCCGCCGGGCATCGCACGTTCCTGCTCGCCGACGAGCCCGGTTTGGGCAAGACCGCCCAGGCCCTGCTCGCCGCCCGCGCGGCCGACGCGTACCCGCTGCTCGTCGTCGTCCCGAACGTCGTGAAGACCAACTGGGCCCGTGAGGCCCAGCTCTGGACGCCGCAGAAGAAGGCGACCGTGATCCACGGCGACGGCGACTCGATCGACGGGTTCGCCGATATCGTCGTGGTCAACTACGAGGTGCTGGACCGGCACGTCGGCTGGCTCGGCGACCTCGGCTTCCGCGGCATGGTCGTCGACGAGGCGCACTTCATCAAGAACAAGAAGTCCCAGCGCTCCCGCAACGTGCTCGAGCTGTCCGACCGGATCCGGAGCCGGTCCAGCCGGCCGCTGCTGATGGCCCTGACCGGTACGCCGCTGATCAACTCGATCGAGGACTTCACCGCCATCTGGCAGTTCCTCGGCTGGACCGACCAGCAGGGCCCGCGCGCCGACCTGATGGAGTCGCTGGAGGAGACCGAGCTGGTCCCGGCCGACCCCGGCTTCTACGCGGCCGCGCGGTCCGCCGTGATCAACATGGGGATCGTCCGGCGCCGCAAGGTCGACGTCGCCGCCGACATCCCGGCCCGCCGGATCGCCGACCTGCCCGTCGAGCTGGACGGCGCCGTCGGCCGCTCGATCCGCGAGGCCGAGCGGGAGCTGGCCGCCCGGCTGGTCGCGCGGTACCACACCGCGCTCGAGACCCGGACGTCCGGCGTCACCGTCGAGGGCGTCGACCACGAGCTGGTCCGTCGCGTCGCCAGCTGGGAACGCCAGGAGATGGACAACAAGAAGACCGGCGAGAACGTGTTCTCCCTGGTTCGCCGGATCGGTCTGGCCAAGGCCGGCCTGGCCGCCGACTACGCGGCGCAGCTGGCGCAGAGCGTCGGCAAGGTCGTGTTCTTCGCCCGGCACATCGAGGCGATGGACACCGCCGAGGAGCTGTTCGCCGAGCGCGGGATCAAGTTCGCCTCGATCCGCGGTGACCAGACCTCGGCCAAGCGGCAGAAGAACATCGACGCCTTCACCGAGGACCCCGAGGTCTCGATCGCGGTCTGCTCACTGCTCGCCGCGGGTGTCGGCCTGAACCTTCAGGTCGCGTCGAACGTCGTCCTGGCCGAGCTGTCCTGGACGAACGCCGAGCAGACCCAGGCGATCGACCGGGTGCACCGGATCGGTCAGGAGATGCCGGTGACGGCCTGGCGGATCATCGCCGCCCAGACCATCGACACCCGGATCGCCGACCTGATCGACTCCAAGGCCGGCCTGGCCGCCAAGGCGCTGGACGGCTCCGACGAAGAGGTCGGCTCCTCGGCCGACGTCCAGCTCGAGGCCCTGGTCTCGCTGCTGACCGACGCGCTCTCGAAGAGCTGATTAGAGGGCGCTCCGCCGGTACGCCGGCAGCGCCTGCTTCAACTCGTCGTACGCCGGGATCGCGTGCCGCTCGAGCCGGGCCGTCAGCCACGGCTCGGCGCCCGCGACGCGGAGCCAACCGTCGTGCTCGGCTGCCAGTCGCGCAGCGGCCACGAGCACCTCGACACCGGTCGGGTCGAGCTCGCGCAACCGCCGGACGTCGACCACTACCGACGAGCCCTTGGTCGTGATCACCCGCCGCAACTCGTCGGCGAACGCGGTCGCCGTCCCGGCATCGACGGCGCCAGCGACCTTCACCACCACACAGCCGCCCACCGCGGACCATCCGCAAACGAACGGACCGCTGCCGTCCACCGGCCGGCTTGCGGCCCTGACCACCCGCGGCTGACTCATCCACACCACTCCTCACTCCGACGAGCCGCCCCCAGCGACAATGCACCTACAACCGAAGTACCCACTCTCAATCCCTGCGGTCAAGACTCAGGCTCAGGTTGAGGGTTAGCTCGACCAGAGGGCGAGCTCAGCGGCTCGAGGGCTGTCGTGGAGCGCCGAGGCCGGGTGGTCGAAGGTGTGCACCGGGTGCGCGGACGCGGAGCACGACGGCCAGCCGGGGTTGCCGGTGCGGGCGAAGGCAACCCAGGCGGCATGCATCTCGTCAGCGAGCGGCTGCGGGGCGACGCCGCCGTAGAGCGGGGACTTGGCGGCGCCGAGGGTGTCGAACATGAAGGCGAGCTCGAGGGAGTGGCAGGAGCCGAGCCCTTCAAGCGGCGAGCGCCAGGCGAACTCGTAGACGTACGTCGCGCCGTGGTCGCGCTGTGCGGTGGCGAGCCGGCGGGTGGGGATGGTGAAGAAGGCATCGGTGAGGATGTCGGAGACCACCTCGCCCGGCGTCGCGCCGGGGCGGTTGGCGGCGTACGCCGATCCCAACTCGGGCGGGATGCCGCGGGCGGTAAGGGCCGCAGGCAACATTTCCGGGGTGACGGCCGCGGAGATGCCGGACGGCCCGGTGAAGAAATGGAACTCGTTGGACGTCGTTCCCGCGAGCAGCTCGACGCCCGCCGCGGCGCCGGCGGCGATGGCGGTCAGTGGGACATCGAAAATCAGCTCGTTGTCGATCACCGGCATGAACGGCATGATGCCGCCGCCGGCGCGGATGGTCGACGCACCCCAGCGCGCGGGGTCGGGTTTGGCGCGCATCTCGATCGCGACCGTCCGCTGGGCGGCGATCAGCTCATCGAGCCCGACCGACGCGAGCCCGGCGGCGGAGCACTCGACGCCGAGCCGTCGCGCGATCTCGGTGGAGACCGATGCGGCGTCCGGCTCCAGCGCCGCGACCGAGGCGGAACCGCTCTGCATGATCACGCGCCGGAACAGGCCCTTCGCAGCCGGGATCGACATCAGCGTCGCGACGCTCATCCCGCCCGCCGACTCCCCGGCGATCGTCACCAGCTCGGGGTCGCCGCCGAAGGCCGCGATGTTCTCCCGGACCCAGCGCAGCGCCGCGACCTGGTCGAGCAGACCGCGGTTGCTCGGCGCGCCCGGGACGACGCCGAACCCCTGGATCCCGAGCCGGTAGTTGACCCCGACGAGGACGACGCCGTCCCGCGCGAACGCCGTCCCGTCGTACTCGGGGACGGCGTTCGAACCGTTCCGGAAGGCGCCGCCGTGGAACCAGACGAGCACGGGCAGCCCACTGCCGCCCGGCGTCCAGACGTTCACGTTGAGGAAGTCGGCGCCGGGGATCAGCGGGTTCGACAGCAGGCCGTCGTACGGCGGCTCGTACGGCGGCTGCGGCGCGGTCGGGCCGAGCTCGGTCGCGTCCCGCACGCCCTCCCAGCTGACCGCTCGCGGCGCGGCGTACGCCAGCTCGCCCACCGGCGCGGCGGCGTACGGGACGCCGAGGAAGGCGGTCACCTCGCCGTCGGTACGCCCCTTGACCTGTCCACCCGTCGTCACCGCGAGAGCATCCACGCGCCCATCCTCACAGAATCAGTGACAACAACAAGGTCAGGCCGAGGCCCATGACCGAGATCACGGTCTCCATCACCGACCAGGTCTTGATGGTCTCGCCGACCGTCATCCCGAAGTACTCCTTCACCAGCCAGAAGCCGGCGTCGTTGACATGGGAGAAGAACAGCGAGCCCGCGCCGATCGCGAGCACGATCAGCGCCACCTGGGTCGCGCTCTCCCCCGCCGCCAGCGGCGCGACGATCCCGGCCGCGGTGACGGTGGCCACGGTCGCGGAGCCGGTCGCGAGCCGGATCAGCACGGCGACGATCCAGCCGAGCAGCAGCGCCGAGAGGTTGGCCGCGATGGCGATCTTGGCGATCGCGATCCCGGTGCCGCCGTCCACGAGGACCTGTTTGAACCGCCGCCGGCGCCGACGATCAGCAGGACGCCGGAGATCGGCAGCAGGCTCTCGCCGATCTTGCGGCCGAGGACCGGCACGGTGAAGCCGACCGCGGTGCCGAACGTGACCATCGCGAGCAGGACGGCGAGCAGCAACGCGACCACCGGGTCGCCGACGAACTGCAGGAACGGGTAGACCGCGGCGTCCTTGCTCATCCACACATCGGACGCGGCCTTGATCAGCATCAGGGCGACGGGCGCCAGCACGGTCACCAGCGTCGCGGCGAACGTCGGCGTCCGCGTCCGCTGGTTGTCGCCGGAGGCGCTGCCGACCTCGAGCGCCGTACCGGAGGCGCCGATCGGCACCCAGCGCGCGGCCAGCCGGGCGAACAAGGGGCCCGCGACAACGACCGTGGGGATCGCGACCAGCAGACCGAGGGCGAGCGTGATGCCGACGTTCCCGTTCAGGACGCCGATCGCGGCCAGCGGGCCCGGATGCGGCGGGACGAACCCGTGCAGGACGGACAGCCCGGCCAGCGCGGGAATCCCGAGCAGCATCGCCTTCGCGCCCGACCGCCGGACCGCGAGCACCACCACCGGAATCAGCAGCACCAGCCCGATCTCGAAGAACATCGGGATGCCGATGATGCCCGCGATCAGCGCCATCTTCCACGGCAGACCACCGGCCCGGCCCCGCAGCAGCGTGTCAACCACCTGATCCGCGCCACCGGAGTCCGCGAGCAGTTTGCCGACCATCGCGCCAAGCGCGATCAGCACCCCGACGTACCCCAGCACACTGCCAACGCCAGCCTCGAACGACTTCGTCACCGCCCCCGCCCCGACCCCCGACGCGAGCCCAACGAACAACGCCCCGATCGTCAGCGCCAGAAACGCATGCAGCTTCACCGCCACAATCAGCGCCACGATCACCCCGATCCCGACCGCCGCCACGATCAGCACCCGCGTGTCATGCCCATCCCAAGGCGCCCGCACATCACCACCAGCCACCAACACCTCAACCACAACCCACCTCCTGACCCACCGTGCCCCCACCCTCACTCCCAGTCCTACACCATTCGTCCCCAATACATCTCCCCACCCCACTGCCTCTTCCTGCAATCCCCTCGGCCCACCCCCACCCCCATTGCTAAGGTCACCCCTCGCCCGCAGTCCATCCGTGAGACAGGAGCACCATGACGGCGCCGATCATCGAGGTGGACGGGCTGACGAAGGAGTTCTCACGTCCGGAGGTGCGACCGGGGCGGTTCGCCGGGACACGCTCGCTGTTCACCCGCGCGCGCAAGGTGACCCGCGCCGTGGATGGCATCAGCTTCCGGATCGACGCCGGTGAGCTGATCGGATTCCTGGGCCCGAACGGCGCCGGCAAGTCGACGACGATCAAGATGCTGACCGGAATCCTGGTGCCGACGTCCGGAAGCGTGACAGTCGCCGGGCAGGTGCCGTGGCGCGACCGGCGCCGCAACGCCCGCACCATCGGCGCGGTCTTCGGCCAGCGCACCCAGCTCTGGTACGACCTCCCGCTGCGCGACTCCTTCGAGATCATCCGCGACCTCTACGCGATGGACGCCGCCACCTACCGCACCCGGCTCGGCGAGTTCACCGAGCTGCTCGGCCTCGACGAGTTCATCGACACCCCGGTGCGGTCGCTGTCGCTGGGCCAGCGGATGCGCGGCGACCTGGTCGCCGCGATGCTCTACGCACCGCCGATCCTCTATCTCGACGAGCCGACCGTCGGCCTCGACGTCGTTGCCAAAGGCAAGATCCGCGAGTTCGTCGCGGAGATCAACACCCGCCGCGGCACCACCGTCATCCTGACCACTCACGACATGGACGACGTCGAGCGGCTCTGCCGCCGGGTCGTCATCATCGACCACGGCGTCCTGCTCTACGAGGGCGACCTGGCGTCGCTCAAGGCGCGGTACGTGACGACGCGCGACATCGTCGTCCACGCCACCGAGTTCGACCTGACCGGCGTCACCTCGCCGTACGCCGAGGTGGTCGCGGCCGAGCCGGCCAAGGCGACGCTGCGGTTCGCGCCGGCCGGGACCAGTACGCCGAAGGTCGTGCACGACCTCACCTCGCGGTACCCGATCACCGACCTGTCCGTCCTCGAGCCCGACCTCGAGGACGTCATCCGGCAGCTCTACACCGATCGCCGGACGGCCTGATGCGGGACCGCTTCATCGGCCTGCGCGGCCTGTACCGCGCCGGGTACCGCTCGGTGCTCGCCTACCGCGCCGACCTCTGGTTCGGGATCGCCGGGCTCGTCATCCAGGCCACGCTGACCGTCGTCGTCTGGCGCGTCCTGTACGCCGGCCACGACGAGGTGGCCGGGATCGGCCGGTCGACCGCGGTGTCGTACGCCGTCCTCGCGGCCGCGATCCAGGCCGTGATCATGCCGTGGCAGTTCTCGTCACTACCGTTCCGCGTGCTCCGCGGCCAGATCGGCGTCGACCTGATGCGGCCGCGTTCGCTGATCAGCCAGAACCTCGCGCAGTCCGTCGGCACGATGGCCGGCCGGCTCCCGATCGGCGTCGCCGCCCTGCTCACCGGCCTCGCGCTCGGCGGCGTCCAGCCACCGCGGAGCGCGACCGGCCTGGGGCTGTGGATCATCTCGATGACGCTCGGTATCGCGAACATCATGATCATCAATCTGCTGGTCTCGATGACGGCGTTCTGGACGCTCGAGATCGGCGGATTCATGATCGTCTACCGGTTCGCGACGGCGTTCCTGTCCGGGGCGCTGATCCCACTGTGGTTCATGCCCGGCTGCCTGCAGCCGATTCTCGGCTGGCTCCCGTTCCAGGCGCAGATGTACGTCCCGTTGTCGATCTGGTTCGGCACGCAGGACGGCGTCCTCGGCGCGCTGGCGCTCCAGGTCGGCTGGGTGGTCGTGTTGTTCGGGCTGCTGCAGCTCGTCTGGCGGCGGGCGATCCGCAAGGTGGTGGTGCTCGGTGGCTGAGTCGGCACTGCGCCAAGACCTGCGGGCCGGGCGGATCCTGCTGCGCGCCGGGTGGCGCGCGGCGATGGGGTACCGGGCGAACTTCTTGATGACGATCATGGGCGGCGTCGCGCTGCAAGGGACGCAGCTGCTGTTCATCGGCGTCCTGCTGGCGAAGTTCCAGGTGATCGACGGCTGGCGGTTCAACGACCTCGCCTTCCTGTTCGCGCTCCGGCTGGCCGCGCACGCGACGTACGTCGTCCCGTTCGGCGCGATGATCCGGATCGACCACGCGGTCCAGCAGGGTGATCTGGATCGCTACCTGATCCGGCCCGCGAGCACCTACCTGCAGGTGATCACGAGCTACGCGCCGCTGATGGCGCTCGGCGACACCCTGCTCGGCTTCACCGCGCTGGCGATCTTCGCGCCGCAGTCCTCGGTGGACTGGACGCCGCTCAAGGTCGGCTTCCTCATCGCGGCGGTCATCGGTGGCGGCCTGGTCGAAGCCGGTCTCCAGACCTTCCTGGCCGGGCTCTCGTTCAAACTGACGTCGACCATGTCGCTGCGCATCCTCGCCGACGACACCATCTCCCGCTTCAGCGGCTACCCACTCACCATGTTCGGCAAATGGGGTTTCCTCTCCCTCACCTTCGTCTTCCCGATGGCCTTCATCGCCTACCTACCCACCACCGTCCTCCTCGACCGCGCCAGCCACCTCCCGATCCCCACTTGGCTGGCCGCAGCCTCCCCCGCCGGCGGGGTCCTCGTCTTCGCTCTCGGCCTCACCTTCTTCAACCGCATGATCCGTCACTACAACAGCCCGGGCAGCTAGATTCTTGACGTGGTGAAGTAAGGCTCGTAGCGTACGGCGGAGGTCCTGCCCCGCAACGAAAGGCGGCCACCCCGTGCCTACCGCCCGCATCATCCGCCGCGCAGTCGCGCTGGCGACCGCCGTACCGGTCCTGCTCGCCGCGACGATCTCGTCCGTGGCGCCCGCCCAGGCGAAGAGCGATTTCAGCGTCAAGCCGTTCATGGGCTGGAGCAGCTGGAGCGTGCAGTCGTCGAACAACCCCGCCTACGGGACGAAGTGGCTGACCGAGGCGAACGTGAAGTCCGCCGCGGACTCGATGGCCAAGAACCTGCGCGGCGCCGGCTACACCAACATCAACCTGGACGCCGGCTGGAACGCCAACTGGGACTGGCAGTTCCGGACCGACGCCAACGGCATCCCCGAACCCGACCCGGAGCGCTTCCCGAACGGGATCGCCAGCCTGGCCCGGTACGTACACAGCAAGGGCCTCAAACTCGGCCTGTACGGCGGCGCCGGCCTGCAGACGGCCATCTACGACAAGAACGCGCCGATCCTGGGCACGAACTGCACCACCCAGGACATCACCGTCTACCCGCTGGTGAAGACCAACATGTGGGGCGGCGACTGGAAGATCGACTTCACCAAGCCGTGCGCGCAGGCGTACTTCAACTCGATCGCGAAGCGGTTCGCCTCCTGGGGCGTCGACTTCCTGAAGGTGGACGGCGTCCTCACCGAGAACGTCCCCGACATCAAGGCGTGGTCGAAGGCGATCGACCAGAGCGGCCGCAAGATGTGGCTGACCGCGAGCGCCTGGCCGATCCCCCGCGACGCGGGTGAAGGGCTCGCGCCGTGGGCCAACAGCGTCCGGGTGAACACCGACGTCGAGTGCTACTGCAACACGGTCTCGACCTGGACCAGTTCGGTCGACAACCGCTGGGAGGACCTGCCCAACTGGCTGGACGTCGTCCGCCCGAACTACTGGCCCGACCTGGACTCGATGCCGATCAACAACAACACCGGCGTCGGCATCCAGGACGGGATCAACGAGGTCGAGCGGCAAAGCGTCATGACGTTCTGGTCGATGGCGTCGTCCCCGCTGTACGTCGGCGGCGACCTGGCCAACATCGACAAGAAGGCGATCGCGATCCTCACCAACCGCGAGGTCATCGCCGTCGACCAGGCCGGCGTCATCCCCACCCAGGTCGCCGGCGGCACCCTCCAGATCTGGAAGAAGCGCCTGCCCGGCAACCTCCTCGCCGTCGCCGTCTACAACCTCGGCGACACCCCCGCCGACATCACCGTCACCTGGAAGCAGCTCGGCCTGCACGGCCCCCGCTGGGCCCGCGACCTGGTCGCCCGCCAGAACCTGGGCAAGACCAACAAGTCCTGGACCGCAACCGCCGTCCCACCCCACGGCTCCCGCCTGATCACGCTGTCCTGACAGACGGCGACAGGGTTTTGACAGGGCGCTCTCCGTTCAATGGATCACTCCAGACCATTGAACGGAGAGCGCATGTTCAAGAAACTCGCAGCCGCGATCGCCACGACTCTGGCACTCTCAGCCTCGGCCCTCACCTCGGCACAGGCCGCGCCGGCGCTCGACGTCCTCGCCATGCCCACGGTGACGCCCTCGCCGGAACACTGGCTGCACCCCAAGGACCAGGCCGAAGCCACCGCCTGGGTCAACAACTGCGCCGACGGCCGCTACTGCACCTGGATTCGCAGCAACACCGGCCGCTACTCCTTCTTCCAGTTCTACCGCTGCCAGGAGTACGCCCTGTCCAACTGGGGCGGCACCACGAACTACTTCAACAACCAGCGCGGCGCCACCGTCGAACTCCGCGGCGAGCGCCACAACCTCATCCGCACCCACACCCCCGGCTCCAAGTTCATCACCAGCTGGGACCCGGTCTGGTTCATCAACCTCTGCGCCTGACAGCGATACGAAAGTGAGCCGTCCTTTACTGGGCGCATGATCAAGAGACTGTTCGCTGCCACCCTCCTTCTCACCGTGACGCTCACCCCCGCCGCGGCCGAAGCCCAGCCGGCCGCGGCGGACCGCGTCGCCGCGGCCCCCGTCCCCTGGCCGCACACCAACCCCAACCCCGAGGTCTGGGAGACCAAGAAGATCTCCCAGCAGGCCGCCACCGACTGGGTGAACCGCTGCCCCGCCGGCCGCTTCTGCACCTGGATCCGCGAACGCGACGGCGTCACCTACGCCCTCTTCCAGTTCCACCGCTGCCAGAAGTACGGCCTGAACAACTTCCTCGGCACCACCAACTACTTCAACAACCAGACCGTCAAGGTCCAGCTCCTCGGCCAGCGCCACGAGGTCCTCCGCACCCTCGCCAAAGGCCAGAAATTCATCACCAACTGGGACAAGGTCTGGTACATCAACCTCTGCGCCTGACCAGCGGTAGGCCTTCTCGCGCGAGAAGTTCGGTCAGCCGGCGCGGTCGAAGCGGCGGCGGTTCTTCAGCTCGCGGCGTTCGAGTTCGGTGAGGCCGCCCCAGATGCCGGCGTCCAGGCCGGAGGTGAGGGCCGACTGGAGGCAGTCGGCCCTGACGGGGCAGTGTTGGCAGATCTGTTTGGCTGCTTCGGCCTGCCGGAGTGAGGGGCCTTGGGTGCCGATGGGGAAGAACAGCTCGGGGTCTTCACCCTGGCAGGCGGCCTGCAGGATCCAGCTCTCCGCACGCACTCTCATACCTATGAGACCAATCCCGCGGCCGGGTTGTGACTGACTCGTGCATCACAGTCCCGTGTGGATGGGTTGCGGACCGGGGAGTCCGTATGGGGTGCTTGGGGTATGGGCGTTCACGTGGTGGTCGGGGCGACGGGTGGGACCGGGACGGCGTTGGTTCGGGAGTTGCTCGGGCGGGGTGAGGTGGTTCGGGCGGTCAGCCGGCGTGGGGACTGCGCCGTCCCGGGGGTGGAGGCCGTTGCGGGGGACGCCGCCGACGCGCGGCGGATGCGCGAGGTCTGTGATGGGGCGACGGCGGTCTACAACTGCGTGAATCCGCCGTTCGCGCAGTGGCGAGCGGTGTTTCCGGAGACGGTCCGATCGCTGGTGGCCGCGGCCGGTGCGGCGGACGCCGTACTGGCGTTCGCGGACGACACCTGGATGTACGGCGAGGTCGACGGCCCGATGACCGAGGAGACTCCGGTGCGTCCGGTGACCGAGCTAGGCGTGTTTCGGGCCTGGCTGGCCGAGATGACGCTGGCCGCACATCACCGCGGCGCGGCCCGCACGGTCATCGCCCGCGGCGGCGAGCTCTACGGCCCGAACGTCGAATCCCTCTTCGGCCAGAACCTCTTCGGCCGCGCGATCCACGGCCGCCGTCCCATCCTCTTCGGCGACCCCACCCTCCCCCTCACCCCGACGTACATCGGCGACTTCGCCCGCACCCTGGCCACCGTCGCCGCCGACCCCACCGCCCACGGCCAGGTCTGGCACACCCCCCACCCCGACCCCACCACCGCAACCGCCTTCACCGCCCTGGCCACCCACCACAAACCCATCACCCTCCCCACCCCCATCACCACAGCCCTCAAACTCGTCTCCCCCGTCGTCCGCCAAGGCGCCCAGCTCCTCTACCAGTTCCGCCAACCCTTCATTGTCAACGGCAACAAATTCGCCACCACCTACCCCCATTCCCCCACCCCCTACACCGAAGGCATCGCCACTACCCTCACCTGGTACCAAGACCACAAACACCAAATCCGCACCACCGCCCTACCCACCTGACCCCGCAGAGCTGGCTGGCTCACCGTCCGTCCAACAGCCTCCGGGCTCGACAGAGGCCAGCGGGCGGCTCAGCAGTTGAAGTCGGTTACGGGTACGGCGTCCAGGATGTCGCCGAGCGCACGAGCGGCGTCCGAGCGCGAGATCTGGAGACGCCAGTCGAGACCGTTCGGCGTGCTGAAGTCGATGGCGCCGTAAAGCATGACCGGCAGGACCGGGTTGTTCTTGAAGCGACGATCCGGGCCGCCTTTCACGTTGACGTACTGCCACGTCCGGTCCACCTGGTGAGCGTCCTTGGGACGCGTCCCGGGGGTCTCGATGAAACGCTGCTGACGGGCGTACGCGCGGAGGTACTGGTAGCTGATGTCCGTATATCGCCGGTTGTCGAAGAACAGCACCCGGTCAGGCAGGAAATGCAGGCGCGAACCACCCGCAGAGAGCGACGGGACTGCGATGTTCGTGGCAAGGTGCCGGGGTCCCCGCAGATCGGCGATTGCCGGGATCCGCCTGATCAAGTTGCTCGCACCGGCATTCGTCTTGTGCTCGTACGTCGTCCGGACCCGACCGGACTGAACCTCCCGCCAGAGCTGGCGCGACTCCGTCAGCCACGCCCAGTTCGCCGTGATCGCATCGAACCAGAGCGCCCGGGCATCATTCACGTCGTAGAAGAGCACGACCGTGCGGCGCGCCTTGTCCCGGAGGATCAGCCACCAACACAGCGGAGCGGCGAGCAGCCAGATGGCGACGCCGTACGGCAAGGTCAGCAGTCCGAGCACGCCCGCAACGATCGCGATCGGAAGGCCCCAGCTGTGTCGGGCGGCCGCAGCGTTCAGCTGCTCCACGACATCCCCACCACCTGTCGGCGCGAGCGAGACCGGAGCAACGCCGGTGACGTCTCTCATCTCGACATGCGAACGCTGGATTTCCGGCGGAACACTCGTGCCCGGCATCGGCGGACTGTACGCAGCCGATGCACGGTAGCTGACGTTGGTGCCGGCTATCCGGACGTAGTTCCCGCGTGGTCCGGCACCGACACGAAATCCTGGCACTCCCACGCTGACGCCGAGCCCGGTCTGCCCGGCGCTGAACCGGAACGGGCCGGCCTTCACGGCGGTTCGAAGGTAGAACATCTTGGACCTCCCGGCAGTCAGGCGGAGACTGTCCGGCAGTCCGGGCAGAGGTGTGGCTTGCGGCCACGCACGCGCAGGCGCTCGAAGGTCACCGCGCAGTGGGTGCAAACGAGCAGTTCGACGTCGGGCGCAGCGGCTGCGGCCGGCTGATGGGCGCCGACTGCCTCGGGTGTTGGCACGACTGGAGGCTTGGGTTCGCTCGGGAGAGCGGACTCCAGTTTCTGGCGGGCGCGATTGCGGCGCTTTTCCAGGTCCTCGACCGCGTCCTCGCGGGCGGCCGCATCGCCGTACACACCGAGCCCGCGTTCGGCCCACCAGAGGCAGGCCGACCAGTCCTTCTTCTTCTGCTGCCGAATCGCCATCTGGCGGTATGTCTCCAGAAGCGGCACCTTGCCCCATTTGGCCAAAAAGGCTCGGCAGATCCACTCCATCTCGGCGTCATGCCGTTTGCAGACGTCGTCGAACTCGTCGAGTGCGGTGTCGTAGAGATCCCGGCAGCGGTACAGACGAGACTCCAGCTCCGCGAACTGGAAATGCCGATCGATCGGATCTGGATCGGTTGCCAGCAGACCCTGAAGTACGGCGATCGCGGATCTGTCGCCGTCCGGTAGCTCGTCGTACCAGGACAGGTCGTACGAATCGTCCTCCGCATCCGTCAGCCATGCCTCGCTGAATCCGGTCCGCATCGTCCCCGCGCCGAACACCGGCCGGCCGCGCGGCCCGGCTGCGGGCCGCGCAACGCCGAAGTCGGTCGGCTCGTGCTCCAGCCAGACGCCGAGTTGTCCAGGCCCGTTCTCGTAGTAGCCGCCGCCGAGGATGACGCCTCGTAGACCGATGTGCGCGGCGTGTGCCTGCATCATCTCGGTCAGACCTCGGTGGTAGCGGCCTGCAGTCTGCCGATCGAGGTAGCCGACGACGTGCCCGTCGACGAAGATCGCGATCGCCTTCGGGTCGTAGACGTTGTGCGGCTCGGGTACCAGCACCGCGGCGACCGCGCAGCGCACACTCTCACCGACGCGACCGCCCGATATCCCCCACAGCGCGGCTTGATAATTGCTCTCCCCCACCACCTCGAGATCTTCCTCGCCACCGAGCATCAGAACCTGCGGCCGGTCGTTCTCCCGCCCGCGCATCCGATTGATCCACCCCATCGTGTACCTCCCCCTCGCCCCTTGACGACAACATCGTCGCCACGGGGCCGTTCGTTACGGAGAGCTACCTACCTCACCGCGCAGGTCAGTTGTGGAGGTGGCCGCGGAGGGTTTGGGCGGCTTGGTGGACGTCGGGGTGGGTGGTGGTGAGGTGGAAGGAGAGGCGGAGGCGGCCGGCTCGGGTGGCGGCGGTGATGTTGGTGGTGGCGAGGAGGTGGAGGACGGCGGGGTCGGCGGTGGCGGAGACGATGGCTGAGGGGATCTTGGGGACGTCGAGGCCGGTTAGGTCGCGGAAGCGGTTGGCGAGGGTGAGGTTGTGGGTGTGGAGGGCTTCGATGCCTACGTCGCGGAGGAGTTCGAGGGATTCGGCGGCGGCGATCCAGGCGTGCCAGGCCGGGGAGAGGTCGTAGCGGCGGGCGTCGTCGGCGAGGCGGAGGGGTGAGCCGTAGATGGAGTCCCAGGGGTCGGCGCCGGCGTACCAGTTGGCGTTGAGCGGGGTGAGGTCGTATTCGGGGCGGATGGTGAAGAAGGCGGTGCCGCGCGGGGTGAGGAGCCATTTGTAGCCGCCGGCAACGGTGAAGGCGTATTGCGAGGCGTCGATCGGGAGCCAGCCGGCCGCCTGGGTGGTGTCGAGAAGGATCGGGACGCCGGTGCCGCGCAGCGCTTCGAGGTCGGCGACGCGGCCGTCCGACGACTGGACGGCGGAGACCGCGACCAGCTTGGTCGCCGGGCGTACTTCGTCCGCGAGGCTGTCGAGTGGGACTTCGCGGACGCGGTGGCCGGCCGCGAAGAACGGGAAGGTCAGGCTGGTGAACTCGCCCGCCGCGACCAGTACCTCGCCCCCGATCGGGAGCCACTGGGCGACCAGCGCGACGTACGTCGAGACCTGGCTGCCGAGCGCGACGTCGGACGCGCGGACTCCGACCAGCTCGGCGTACGCGCGACGGGCCCGGGCGATCGGCTCGTCATGGTCGACCGGGTTCTCGGTGCCGGCCCGCCAGTCCGTCAGGACCTTCTGCAGTGCGGCCAGGCTTCGCGCCGGCGGCAGGCCGAGCGTCGCGGTGTTCAGGTAGATGCACTCGGGCGCGAACTCGGCCTGCGCCGCCTCGATACTCAGCATGCCGTTCAGCCTCGGCGAGCGAGCCTTCAAACAGAAGACCGTCCTGCTGAGGCCTGACCAAAGTTACGCTTTGAGGATGGATCCCCGCCGGCTGCTCATCTTCCGCGCCGTCGCCCGGGCCGGCTCGCTGTCCGCGGCAGCGGCCGACCTCGGGTGGACGCAGCCCGCGGTCGGTCAGCACATGCAGCGGCTCGAACGCGACGCCGGCGTACCGCTCCTGCTGCGCTCGACCCGCGGCATCACGCTCACCGAAGCCGGTACGGCGCTTCTCGCACATGCGGACGCCGTCGCCGCCCGCCTCGCCGCGGCCGAGGCAGAGCTGCAGGACTTCGCCGCGCTCCGGACCGGCTCCGTCCAGTTGGTCACCTTCCCGTCGGCGGCCGCCGTCCTCGTCCCGCCCGCGCTGGCCAGGCTCACGCCCGACCTCGACGTCCGGCTGACTGAGGCGGAACCGCCTGAAGCCATCGCGCAGGTCCTGTCCGGTACGGCGGACGTCGGCATCGTGTTCAGCTACCCATCCGACCCGCCGCTGTCGGCAGAGCTGGTTTGCTTGCCGCTAGCAACTGATCCACTGCGCGCCGTCGTCCCGCTCGGTCATCGGCGCCGCCGTCCGATCGATCTGACCGAGCTCGCGGACGAGCGCTGGGTCGCGGGCTGTCCACGCTGCGAGGCGAACCTCCGCAGCCTCACCGAGGCGGCCGGGTTCACGCCTGATATCCGGCATCGGACGGACGATTACGTCGTCGTCCAACGGCTGGTCGCCGAGTCGCTGGCGGTCACGCTGCTCCCCCAGCTCGCGCTGACGGCTGCCCCGACGCCGACCGTCCGGGCAATCGCCGTCCGGACCGAGCCGCGCCGCGTCGCCCTCGTGCACCGCGTTGAGCACGCGCTGACCCCCGGCGTCCAGGCGGTCGTCGCGGCCCTGCGCTAGTCGGTCAGGCGCTCGTCGGCGTACACGTTCATCGCGTCGCGCAGGTAGACCGCGACGGACGGGTCGGCGTTGATCGCGCTGGTGAAGCGCTCGTCGTCGACGTACAGCTGACCGAGGCCGCGGTACGCCTCGGCGGTCGGCGTCCAGAACAGGCTGGTCACTTCGTAGTGCAGCTGGATCATTTCCTGCACGCTGAGGTCGTGCACATCGGCTCCTTCCGCTTTCAGGACGGCCAGCCGCTCGTGGACGCGGCCGTATCCGGTGCGCGCCTTCTCGGCGTCCGAGCCGGACCAGTTGCGCATCCGCTCGTAGCCGGCGTCGACGACCTCGTCGCCCCAGCGCTCTCGCGCCTCGGCCTCGTAGGGGTTGTGCTCGAACCCTTCGAACACCTTCTCCGGTGCCATTTCGCCACCACTCCTCACGTTCTCGATCGTTGATTCGACGGTTCGGACCAGGCGGCCGAGGCGCTGCTGCTCGCGGACGAGCCACGCCTTGTGCCGCTCGAGGACCTCGACCGTGCTGTCCTTGCTCTGCCGGGTCAGGACGCCGGCGATCGCTTCCAGCCCGAGGCCGAGCTCGCGCAGCAGCAGGATCTGCTGCAACCGCAGCAGTTGCTCGGCCGCGTAGTACCGGCGTCCGTTCGCGGCGATCCGCTCGGGGACCAGCAGGCCGATCGCGTGGTAGTGCCGCAACGTGCGCGCTGTCACGCCCGAATCCCGGGCCACTTCGGCGATCGACCAACTCATGTTCAGGACGATAAGGGCTGCCGTTACGTCAGCTTCAAGCTCATTTCCCCCGGTGGAGGGAGCAGGTTCACCCCGCCGGGTGACGCCGGGGCGCGCCGGATCGGGTGTGCTGTGGATATGACGACTGTCGATGTCCGCCGCTGGCCCGCCTACACGATCGCCTGTGGGGTGGGCGCGTTCTGCGCCGTTGTCCTGGGGACTGCGGCGTACCAGCATCTGTGGCAGCGCGCCGAGCTCACCTCGGACGGGATCGTCGCCCTCGGCGCGACGGTGCTCCGGCTCGGGACGATCGCGGTGGCGCTGCTCGCCGTCCTGCCGTGGGGACGCCGCATCCCGGCGCCCCTGCTGTCGATGGCGCTGTGGGCGATCGCGATCGGGCAGCTCGCCTACCCGGTGGCCGAGACGGCCGTGAAGGCGGCGATCCTGCTCGACCTGATCGCGCCGCTGGACAAGGGCATCAGCAACATGTCGCCGACGGGCTGGTTCAACTTCGGCGCGGCCTGGTTGATCTGGGGTGTGCCCGGCGTCCTGTTCACGCTGCAGGCGCTCGACCACCGGCGTACGCACCGGCTCTCGTACCTCTGGGCGCCGGCCGGCGCCCTCGCGGGCACGGCCGCGCTGGCCGCGCTCGGCGTCCTCATCTCCTGAGCCTTGACTACGGACCGTTAGGGGTCGATCGTGGCTCTAACGACCGGCGCCGAGGGGGCTTGGAGCCGGGACCAGCTCTGAGGGGGGCTCTGCCATGCCTGCACCACAGCCCGAAGAACGCGATCGCCGCCAGCGCGCCGTCGACGCCATGCGCGACGCGCGCGCGACCATCCGCGACGAGTTCGGCCCGAACCTGCCGGGCCGGATCGAGGACGCTCTCGACAAAGCCGAGCGCGAGCTCTTCTCGGCCAGCGAATGCCGCCAGGCCAAGCCGTTCGCGCCGATCATCCAGATCGGCGACAAGACCGGCCTCTACTACACCTGCACCCACACCCCGCCGCACCGCTACTAGGGCCGCGCCATGTCCGGCCTGACCGACGCCCTGAAAGGGCTCGCCGCACCCTTCCGCGCGCTCGCCGTCGCCGTCCTCGGCGCCTGGTGGGCGTGGCAATGGTTCAACAACGACGGCCAGTGGGCCATCATCGCCGCCCTGGGCGCCCTACTCGCCGGCCTCACCCTCGACGCCCTCGGACGCCGTACGCCGGCCGCCAAGCCACACCTGTCGATCGCGCTGATGGAATGGTGGATCGTCGTCCCGATGGTCCTCGCCGCCCTCGCCGCGGCCACCGCCATCGTCGTCACCGTCGAACTCGTCGCACCCGACACCGCCACCACCGAAACCAAGGAAACCATCGGCGCCCTGGCCACCGCCATCACCGCCTTCCTCGCCTCCGGCTTCGTCGACTGGGCCGCCGACGGCACCGACTCCCGCACCTCCGACCGCATCCGCGACCACTTCCACGCCAAGTACGCCACCACCTTCCGCGACGGCTCCCAAGCCGACCTCTACGTCTACTCCACCACCCACCCCACCGGCTGGAGCCGCACCGACCGCCGAACCCGAGCCGACGGCATCAAATCCCGCTGGCACCTCGACCGCCCCGACTGAACAGCCGGCCCGACCTGCGAGCTAGGTCGGCCGACACTCCGGTCCGCGGGATGCGCTCGGCGTCGGCGTCCTCGCGCTGGTGTTCGCCGGCGCCGAGACCGGCGCGGGCGAGCCGTCGGGACGGCAATCAGCTCGGCCGCATCGCACTGCTTCTCGCCGTCGCCGTCATGTTGATGCTGGCGGCAACAATTGCCGCGGGCGCGCTGGGCTCGGGGTGAGGTCAGTGCGGGAGGCGGCGGGTGTCGATGAGTTCTTGGGCTACGTCGTGAAGTTTGCGGTTGGCGTCCTGGGAGTAGCGTTTGAGGATGGCGAAGGCGCGGTCGGCGTCCACGGCGTACCGCTCCATCAGGATGCCCATCGCCTGGCCGACGAGTTTGCGCGCGTCGATGGCGGTGACGAGGTGCTCTTCCTGGCGGGCGGTGGCGACGGCGACCGAGGCGTGCCGGGCCAGGATGTGCGCGATCGCTTCGTCGTCGGCGCCGAAGCCGTCCGGGCGACCGGAGTACAGGCCGAGGACGCCGACCGTCGCTCCCCCGGTCCCCAACGGCAGGTCCAGCACGCTCCGGACGCCGAAGCCGCGGACGACGTCCGCCCACTGCGGCCACCGATCGTCGACCGCGGTGTCGCGGACCCGCACGACCGAGTGCTCGCGAATCGACAGCGCGAGCGGCCCGTCGCCGCCGTCCACCTGCAAGCGGTAGATCTCCGCGACCACCGGGTGCGTCACCGCCGGGACCTCGAGCCGCCGGCCGCGATCCGTGACCAGGGCGACCCCGGCATGCGAACAGCCCAGCGCCTGTATCGCGAACTCGACGACCGCCTCGACGGTCTCGTCGAGGCCTTCCGTGTCATGCAGACTCAGCGCGAGCTCCGCGAACCGCTCAGCCGCCGTCAGCCCCCGCCGTACCGGGGCCGCACCGCTCACCTCACCACCGACGATCTCGTGGCGATGCGGCCTGACGATCGCGTCGCTGCTCATACCGTCAAGGTAGCTTGACGCCCACCGCCCGTCAAGCTGTCTTGACGCCGGTTGCCCGCCAAGTTATCTTGCCGGGATGGGAGCCGACTCGAACCAGCCGCCGGTCCCGGACGACGCCCGGACCCTGGAAGAGCTGCTCGGCATCCTCCGCGTCAGCGACCAGCGCCAGCTCTACGAACGCGAGATCGCCGCCGGCCCGGACCAGGGCCACTCCATCCCCGCCCTGGTCAAAGCCCTCGCCGACCTCCCCGGCGTCACCGGCCTGGAAGCCCTCAAAGCCAGCCGCCGCGTCGTCGAACTCCTCACCGGCGCCCGCTGGCACATGATCCGCCAAGCCCGCGAAGAAGGCTCCAGCTGGAGCCAAGTAGGCCTCGCCCTAGGCATGACCAAACAGGCCGCCTACGACTTCTACCAACGCAAACTGGACCAGCAAGACGCCTCCCCCACCACCACCAACAGCACCCCCCGCTCCCGAGCCGCCCTAGGCACCAAACCCACCCCCTAACCCGCCCCTCAGCTGTCAAGCCTGCGGAGGAGCGGGGCGGCGAGGAAAGCAGCGTCAGCGGATGCGCATGCCGGAGATGGCTCGGGCTATTACCAGGCGCTGGATTTCGGAGGTGCCTTCGAAGATGGTGTAGATCTTGGCGTCTCGGTGCATGCGTTCGACGGGGTATTCGCGGGTGTAGCCGTTGCCGCCGAGGATCTGGATGGCTTCTTCGGTGACTTTGACGGCTACTTCGCCGGCTTTGAGTTTGGCCATGGAGCCTTCGCCGTGGCGGTAGTCGGGGGACTCGCCGCGCATGAGGGCGGCGGACATGTTGGCGGCGCGCCAGACGAGGAGGCGGGCGGCGTCGATCTCGAGGGCCATGTCGGCGAGTTTGAAGGCGATGCCCTGGTTGTCGATGATGGGGCGGCCGAACTGTTCGCGGCCCTTGGCGTAGTCGAGGGCGAACTCGTAGGCGGCGCGGGCGATGCCGATGGCCTGGGCGCCGACGATGTGGCGGGTCATCTCGAAGGTGGCCATCGAGGCGTTGCGGCCGGTGGCGGCGGATTTGGGTTCGCGGGCCTTGGCGAGGCGGGCGTCGAGTTTCTCCTTGCCGCCGAGGACGTTGGCGGCGGGGATCCGGACGTTGTCGAAGAAGACGTCGGCGGTGTGCGAGGCGCGGAGGCCGTGCTTGCGCAGCTTGGTGCCCTGTTCGAGGCCGCGGACCTCGGTGCGCGGGACGACGAACGCGGCCTGGCCCTTGGTGCCCAGGGACGGGTCGACGGTGGCGACGACGACGTGGATGTCGGCGATGCCGCCGTTGGTCGCCCAGGCCTTCTGGCCGTTGATGACCCATTCGTCGGTCTTCTCGTCGTACGTCGCCCGCGTGCGGATGGCGGAGACGTCGGAGCCGGCGCCGGGTTCGGAGGAGCAGAAGGCGGCGACCTGGACGTCGTCCGGCGTGCCGTAGCAGCGGCCCATCCACTGGCTCCACTGCTCTGGGGTGCCGTTGGAGAAGATGGCGGACGACGCCAGCCCGGTGCCCTTGAGCGCCATGCCGATACCGGCGTCACCCCAGAACAGCTCCTCGTGGACGAGCGGCAGCAGCAGGCCGGAGGGGTCGACGAACAGGTTGACGTTCGCGTCGAGACCGTACAGACCGATCTTCGCGGCCTCCTGGATCACCGGCCACGGCGTCTCCTCGCGCTCGTCCCACTCGGCGGCCGCGGGCCGCATCACATCGGCGGCGAAGGCGCGCGCCCAGGCCTGGATCTCGCGCTGCTCGTCGTTCAGCGCGAACGAGAACGGGCTCCAGCCCGGCTTCGAGCGTTCGGCGCCGAGCTCACCGGCCAGGGCCATCACGTCGGTGGAGACGGCAGGCTTCGGGTCGGTCATCGTCATCAACATCCTCCGGCGGCATACAGGGGGTACCGAACCATATGTTACTGATGAGTGTAACCGTCGTTTGCACCAAGGGGTACCACTGTGGCTAAGATCGGTCCATGAGCTCCGCGCTGCTCGCGATCGGACGCCGCCGGACCACGGCGGAGCGTCGGCGCGACCGGGAGCGGGACATCATCCGCGCCACCCGCGAGCTGTTCGACGAGCGCGGCACGATCGACGCCCAGATCGACGACATCGCCAAACGCGTCGGCATCAACAAGGCGCTCATCTACCGGCACTTCTCCGGTAAGGAGGAGCTGTTCGCGCTGACGCTGGTCGACTACCTCGGCGAGCTGGACGCGCGGCTGCAGGCCGTCGACAACACGCGCCGGACGCCGCTGAACCGGCTGAAGGCGCTCAGCGAGGTGTTCGTCGACTTCTGCCTGGAGTTCCCCGCGTTCACCGACTGCGCGATGAGCCTGCTGCGCCGGACCGGCGAGGAGCTGTTCGGCGAGATCACCGAGCCGGTGATGGTGACGCTCGGGACGGCGATGGCCGCCGCCCTCGGCCGGATCGCCACCGTCCTGGACGCCGGTCAGCGGGCCGGCGTGTTCGCCGCGGCCGACACCGCCTACCTGGCCAACCACCTCTACACCCAGACGCTCGGATCGTTGCACATGGCAAGGGTCGGCCTGATCGTGTCGACCGGGAAACCGGGCCACCCGGTCGTGCATCATGCCGAGGTGAGCACGGTCCGCCAGACCGCGATCACCGCGACGCTGGCGACCGCGGTCGGCCGGTTCGCCTACGAGGTACCCAAGAAAGCCCGCAGAGCAGGAGACAGATCGTGACCGAAGCGCGCAGAGTGGCCGTCGTCGCCGGCAACCGGATCCCGTTCGCCCGGCAGGACAAGACCTACCGGCACGCGTCGAACTCCGACATGCTGACCGCCGCGATCAACGGCCTGGTGGACCGGGCCGGGCTCGGCGGCCAGGAGGTCGGCGAGGTGGTGGCCGGCGCCGTGCTGAAACACGCCCGGGACTGGAACATGGTCCGCGAGGTCGTCCTCGGCTCCAAGCTGGCCGCGACCACCCCGGCGTACGACATCCAGCAGGCCTGCGGCACCGGGCTCGAGGCGGCGATCCTGGTCGGCAACAAGATCGCCCTCGGCCAGATCGACGCCGGGATCGCGGGCGGCGTCGACACGGCGTCCGACGCGCCGATCGCGATCAACGACCGGCTGCGCAACATCCTGCTCGACCTGAACCGGGCCAAGTCCGCGCCGGACCGGCTGAAGGTCCTGGCCCGGGTCCGCCCGAAGGACGTCGTCCCGGAGATCCCCCGCAACGCCGAGCCGCGGACGCGCAAGTCGATGGGCGACCACGCCGCCCTCACCGCGCTGGAGTGGGGCATCACCCGCGAGGCCCAGGACGAGCTGACCTACCGCTCGCACATCAACCTCGCCGCGGCCTACGACCGCGGCTTCCAGCAGGACCTGATCACGCCGTACCTCGGCCTCGAGAAGGACCAGAACCTGCGCCCCGACACCACGCTGGAAAAGCTCGCCAAGCTCAAGCCCGTCTTCGGCAAGGGCGAGACCGCGACGATGACGGCCGGTAACTCGACGCCGCTGACCGACGGCGCCTCCGCCGTCCTGCTCGCGACCGACGAGTGGGCCGCGGAGCACGGCCTGCGTCCGCTCGCCTACCTGACCCACTCGCAGACGGCCGCGGTCGACTACGTGAAGGGCGCGGAGGGGCTGCTGATGGCCCCGGCGTACGCCGTCCCGCGGATGCTGGCCCGCGCCGGGCTGACGCTGCAGGACTTCGACTACTACGAGATCCACGAGGCGTTCGCGTCCCAGGTGCTGGCGACGCTGAAGGCCTGGGAGGACCCGATCTTCTGCAAGGAGCGGCTCGGCCTCGACGCGCCGCTCGGCGAGATCGACCGCGACAAGCTGAACGTGAACGGGAGCTCGCTGGCCGCGGGTCACCCGTTCGCGGCGACCGGCGGGCGGATCCTCGCCGCGCTGGCCAAGCAACTCGACGAGAACGGCGGTGGCCGTGGCCTGATCTCGATCTGCGCCGCGGGCGGCCAGGGTGTCGTCGCCATCCTCGAGAAGTAGGAGCAACCCCATGACGGACCGCTACCAGACCTTCACCCGGACGCCGCTCGGCCAGACCCTGGTGAAGAACCTGGGCCTGCCCGACCCGACGCCGCTGCCCCGCTGGCGCGAGGGCGACCGCGTGATCGACGGCCCGGTCGTGTTCGGCGCGATCGGCGAGACGGACGCCGGGAAGGCGATCCAGGCCCTGCTCCGGGACGCCGGCGCCGCGTTCAGCACGGCGACCGAGGGCGTCGCGTCCAGCTCGATCCGCCCGAAGGCGCTCGTCTTCGACGCGACCGGCGCGACCACGACGGCCGACCTGACCAGCCTGCAGCGCTTCTTCTCCCCCGTGATCCGCCAGCTCGCGGCCGCGGGCCGGGTGATCGTCGTCGGCCGGACGCCGGAGCTCGCGCAGTCCGCCGAGCAGCAGATCGCGCAGCGCGCGCTCGAGGGTTTCACGCGCTCCCTCGGCAAGGAGGTCAAACGCGGCGCCACGGTCAACCTCGTGTACGTCGCTCCGGACGCGCACGACCAGCTCGACTCGACGCTCCGCTTCTTCCTGTCGCCCAAATCGGCGTACGTCAGCGGTCAGGTCACCCGCGTCGCGACCGGTCAGCTCGTCAGCAACGACCCCGCGCGGCCGCTGGCCGGCCAGGTCGCCCTCGTCACCGGCGCGGCGCGCGGGATCGGCGCCTCGATCGCGGAGGTGCTCGTCCGGGACGGCGCGACCGTCATCGGCGTGGACGTCGCGCAGAACGCCGAACCCTTGCACAAGGTGATGACGCGGCTGGGCGGGACGGAGCTGCTGCTCGACGTCACCGCCGTGGACGCCGCCCAGCGGATCGCCGCCCACGCGCAGGAGCAGCACGGCGGGATCGACATCGTCGTCCACAACGCGGGCATCACCCGCGACAAGCGGCTGGCGAACATGCGCACCGACACCTGGGACGCCGTCCTCGACGTCAACCTGCGCGCGCCCGAGCACATCACCGCGCATCTGGTCGAGACCGGCACGCTGCGCCCCGGCGGCTCGATCATCGGCGTCTCGTCGATCGCCGGGATCGCCGGGAACAACGGCCAGACGAACTACGCCACCTCGAAGGCGGGCGTGATCGGCCTGGTCCAGGCGCTGGCGCCGAAACTCGCCGAGCAGCAGATCCGGATCAACGCGGTCGCGCCCGGTTTCATCGAGACCGAGATGACCGCGAAGGTGCCGTTCGCGATCCGCGAGGTGGGCCGCCGGATCAACTCGATGCAGCAGGGCGGTCAGCCGGTCGACGTGGCCGAGACGATCGCCTGGTTCGCCGATCCGGCCTCGGCCGGTGTGACGGGTAACGTCGTCCGCGTCTGCGGCCAGAGCATGCTGGGCGCCTGATGCCGACGCGGCGGTACGACGACTCCCCCGGCCTCGGCTCGCTCTACGCCAAGACCGTGAAGGCGACGCTGCGGCGGGCCGACTACGCGCCGTCCGAGGACGGGCTGACACTCGAGCTGCCGCACTCGGCAGTCGATCAGGACCACTTGGCGGCGTACCGGGAGGTGACCGGTTTCCCGGCCGGGCCCGCGATGCCGGCGACGTACCCGCACATCCTGGCCTTCCCGCTGCACCTGGATCTGATGTCGGATCCGTCATTCCCCTACAAGCCGATGGGGATCGTGCACCTGTCGAACACGATCACCCAGAAGGCGCCGCTGCCGATCCACGCGGAGCCCGCGATCCGCGTGCACAGCACGCCGGAGCGGCCGCATCCGAAGGGCACCGTCTTCGACATCGTCAGCGAGGTGCTCGTCGACGGCGCCGTCGTCTGGACGGATCTGACCACGCTGCTCAGCCGCTCCAAGAGTGAGAACTCGGTGCACGTCGACCTGCTCACCGACCCCGAGCTCCCGCCGAACGCCTGGTGGGAGCTGCGCGGCAACCTCGGCCGCCGGTACGCCGCGGCGTCCGGCGACCGGAACCCGATCCACCTGTTCAAGCTGACCGCACAGGCGTTCGGCTTCCCGCGCCAGATCGCGCACGGGATGTGGGCCAAGGCCGCCGCGCTCGCCTCCCTCGAGCGCGCCGGTCAGCTGCCGGACGCGTTCACCGTCCGGGTCGACTTCCGCAAGCCGCTGCTGCTGCCCTCCAAGGTCCAGTTCGGCTTCGCCGCGACCGGCAGCGGCACCGATTTCGCCTTGTACGACGAGGCGCACGACGTCACCCATCTGATCGGCAAGCTGGAGGTCTGAACCGCCGGGCCATCACAATCGGCGTGGCCCGGCGTGCTCACGCTCAGCTCGCGGCGACCTCGGCCATTGCGATGGCCTGGGGAACCGCCTCGTGGGCGATCCGGTCGAGCACCTCCGCGATCCCCGCGGCGTCCCAGCGGGAGCCGTCGCGTTCGCGGACGGCGAGTTGGGCGGCGGCGGCTTCGCGGGGGCCGATGACGGCCTGGTACGGCGCGTGGCGGTTCTCCCGGATGCGCGCGCCGAGACTGCCCTCGTCGGCGTGTGCGACCTCGACGCGGAGGCCGCGGTCGCGGGCGCGCCGGGCGACGTCGACGGCGACCTGACCCTCGTCGTCGGAGATCGGGAGGACGACGACCTGGACCGGCGCGAGCCAGGCCGGGAAGGCCCCGCCGTGCACCTCGATCAGCTGCGCCATCGCGCGCTCGATACTGCCGACGATCGCCCGGTGCACCATCACCGGCCGATGTTTGTTGCCGTCGGCACCCATGTACTCGAGCCCGAACCGCTCCGGCTGGTTGAAGTCGACCTGGATGGTCGACAGGCTGAACTCCCGCCCGGCCGAGTCCACCACCTGGACGTCGATCTTCGGCCCGTAGAAGGCGGCCTCCCCCGGCGCCTCGACGTACTCGACACCGGCGTCCTCGAGGACGCCGCGTAACAGCCCGGCCGCCGCCGACCAGCTCGCCGCGTCGCCGACGTACTTGCTGCCCGGGCTGCCGATGGCGGCGCCCTCAGCAGGTAGCGCGAGGTCGTACCGGGCGACGCTGATCCCCATCGCGGCGTACGCCGCTCTGATCAGAGAGAGCGCTCCCTGAGCTTCCTCGGCGACCTGATCGAGCCGGCAGAAGATGTGGGCGTCGTTCAGCTGCATCGCCCGGACCCGGCTGAGACCGCCGATCGCACCGGAGAGCTCGGAACGGTACTGGCCGCCGAGTTCCGACAACCGCAGCGGGAGATCGCGATAACTGCGCGCCCGGGAGCGGAAGATCAGCGCATGGTGCGGGCAGATACTCGGCCGCAGCACCAGCTCCTCCCCGCCCATGTCCATCGGCGGATACATGTCGTCGCTGTACTTCTCCCAGTGCCCGGAGATCTCGTAGAGCGCTTTCTTGCCGAGAACGGGCGAATAGACCTGCTGATATCCGGCGCGCCGTTCGAGCTCGGCGACGTAGCTCTCCAGGGCATGCCGGACGGCGGCGCCCGCGGGCAGCCAGTACGGCAGACCGGCGCCGATCAGCGGGTCGGAGTCGAACAGGCCGAGCTCGCGGCCGAGTTTGCGGTGGTCGTACATGGTGATCTCCTCATCGAGAGAGGGCCGAACACCCACGGCACGACAAAGCCCCGGGGCATCGGCCCCGGGGCTTCGGAAAGACAGTCAGCTGTCAGCGCGCCGGGACGTACTCCGGCGTCGTCGTCACTACTGCGCGCTGCAACATGCGTTCACCGTAGCAGATCAGCGTCCACCGGACGGATCAGTCCTTCCTGGACCACCGACGCGGCCAGCCGGCCGTCCTCGGTGTAGAGCCGCCCGGTACTGAACCCGCGCGCGCCCGACGCGGACGGCGACGCCTGGTCGTACAGCAACCACTCGTCGGCGCGGAACTCACGGTGGAACCACAGCGCGTGATCCAGCGAGGCCGGCTGGATCCGCCGGTCGCCGATCACGATCCCGTGCGGCAGCAAGCTTGCCCCGAGCAACGTCAGATCGCTCGCGTAGGCGAGCACGCACGAGTGCACCAGCGGGTCGTCCGGAAGCTTGCCCGAGGCACGGATCCAGAACTGCCGCCCGGTCACCCCGGCCAGCCGGACGTCCAGCGCGGCCCACTCGCGGTTCCAGTCCGCCGCGGCGCGGCCCGAGCGCGCCTCCAGCACGCTGGCCAGCGTCGGCGCCTCGTCCGGCGGGACGACGTCCGCGGGGATCGGGTCCTGGTGGTCGAGGCCGGGCTCGGGTTTCTGGAACGACGCCGACATGTAGAAGATCGGCTTACCGTGCTGCGAGGCGACGACCCGGCGGCTGCTGAAACTGCCGCCGTCGCGCGTCCCCTCGGTGCGGTAGATGATCGGCACCGAGGTGTCGCCGCCGCGCAGGAAGTAGGCGTGCAGCGAGTGCACCAGGCGGCTGGCGTCGACCGTGCGGCCCGCGGCCGCGAGCGCCTGCCCGAGCACCTGCCCGCCGAAGACGCGCTGCAAAGCGGTCTGCGGCTGCCGGCCGCGGAACAGGTCGACATCGATCGTCTCCAGGTCGAGCAACTCGACCAGGTCCTCCAGCGACTCAGGCATGCCTCATCCTGCCACGCGGACGCTTTCGGTGAGCTTTCGGCCACTCTCGTTACACTGCTTGTTGAACACTCAACCACCAAACATTTGTTTGAGGAGATCTCCCGTGAAGCTGCCCCCGATCACCCGCGATCTCGCCTTGCTGGTCTCCCGGATCGGCCTCGGCGTCGTCTTCGTCGCCCACGGCTGGCAGAAGTTCAACACCAACGGCCTCGACGGCACCGCCCAGGGATTCGCCCAGATGGGCGTTCCGGCGCCCACGATCTCGGCGTACTACGCGACCGCGGCCGAGCTGATCGGCGGGATCGCGCTGATCCTCGGCGTCCTGACGCCGGTCGCGGGCGTGCTGCTCGCGCTCGACATGGCCGGCGCGTTCGCGTTCGTGCACATGTCGAACGGCGTCTTCGTTGCCAACGGCGGCTGGGAGCTGGTCGTCACGCTCGGCCTCGGCGCGCTCGTCCTGGCCGCCGTCGGCGCCGGCAAGTTCTCGCTGGACCGGGTGATCATCAAGACACCGGCCCGCGAGACCGTCAACGCCTGAGCACAGACAAAAGCGCCGGCCCACCCCCGCCCCGGGGTGGGCCGACGCCGTTCAGGGGGTTACCGGTCGTCTTCGCGGTTCAGCTCGGCGAGGAACTGCTCGACTTCGGCGCCCAGCTCCTCCGCGGACGGCGTGGAGTCGGCGAGCAGACTCTTCCGGCTGACCGATCCGGCGGCCGCGTCGTACTGCGTCTCCAGCGCGTTCACCACGGCGGACGCGTCGTCCGAGGCCTCGACCTGCTCGTCGACCATCCGGCCGGTGACGGCCGCCTCGTCGAGGAGAGCCTTACTAGGGAGCAGCAGACCGGTCGCGGCCGAGATGGCGTGCACCAAGGCGAGCGCCGCGCCCGGGAAGCGGTTCTCCGCGAGGTAGTGCGGGACGTGGACGGCGAAGCCCATCGCGTCCTTGCCGGCCTCGCCGAGGCGGACCTGCAGCATGGTCCCGGCGCTCGCCGGGAGGCGCATCTCGCCGTCCCAGATGTTCGAGCGGGTAACCAGCTCAGGGCGCGTCGCGTGCGCGGTCAGGCCGAGCGGGCGGGTGTGCGGGACGCCCATCGGGATGCCGTGGACGCCGATCGTCAGCGTCACGTTGTAGCGCTCGATCAGCTGGCGGACGGCGCCGGCGAACCGGTTCCAGTGGTTGTCCGGCTCGACGCCCTCCAGCAGCAGGAACTCGACGCCCGCGTCATCGGTGAGGATGTGCAAGTTCAGCTGCGGCGGGGTGTAGTCGGTGAAGTGGTCCTCCGAGAACGTCACCTCGGGCCGCCGGGCGCGGTAGTCGTGCAGCAGGTCGACGTCGAAGCGCGCGAGCAGCCGGCTCTCCAGCGTCTCCAGCAGGTGGTCGGCCGTCACGCGGCCCGCCTGGCCGGCGTCCATGAAGCCGTCCAGCGAGTGCACGAGCACCTTCGGCGCCGCCGCCGGGCCGGTCGCCACCGACTCGTCGACGATCTCGTAGAGGTCGTCCGGTCGCAGCATCGTTCGTCTCCTTCGTCGTCGCCTACCGGGCGGGAAAGGCAACTCCCATCCTGCCCTGTCCAGGCACAACGTCCGTCGATCGGGTCACATTCCGGTCCGCGGGAAAAAGTTTCGGAAAACGTCCACGACGCGTCGGCTGGGGAGACAGTCTTGGAAAGCGCTTGCTAGATTGCTGTCGTGCAGCCTGATTCCGCTCCCGCCCTGACCGTGATGCTGGCCCTCAACGACGCCAGCCGCGCCCGGGTCCTCGTGCCCGCCGTCCGCGCTCGCCTGGACGCCGTCGCCACCGTCCTGCCCATCTCGCCGCGGGGCGGATTCCTGGACGATCCGGCGGTGGCGGCCGCGCTGCCGGACGTCGACGTCCTGCTGACCGGCTGGGGCTGCCCGAAGATCACCCCCGAGGTACTGGACGCCGCGCCGAAGCTGCAGGCGATCCTGCACGCGGCCGGCTCGGTGAAGTCGATCGTCGACCCGAGCGCCTTCGACCGCGGGATCCAGGTCTCGTCGGCCGCCTTCGCGAACGCGCTGCCGGTGGCCGAGTTCACGGTCGCCGCGATCGTGCTGTCCGGTAAGCGGGCCTTCCGGCTCGCCGCGCAGTACCGGATCGAGCGCAGCAAGGCCGACCCGCACGGGATGCCCGGCAGCTACGGGACGACGGTCGGCCTGCTCGGCGCCTCCCGGATCGCGCGGCTGGTCGCCGAGCGGCTGCGTACCTACGACCTCGAGGTCTTGATCAGCGACCCGTACCTGAACGCCGAGGAGGCGGCCGGGCTCGGCGCGGAGCTGGTCTCGAACGACGAGCTGTTCCGGCGCAGCGACATCCTCAGCGTGCACGCGCCGCTGCTCCCGGAGACCGTCGGGCTCGTCGACGCTCGCCTGCTCGCCCTGCTCAAGGACGGCTCGGTCGTGATCAACACCGCCCGCGGCAAGATCATCGACGCCGCCGCGCTCGAGCGCGAATGCGGCTCCGGCCGCTTGGACGCCGTCCTCGACGTCACCGATCCCGAGCCGCTGCCGGCGGATTCGCCGCTGCTCGACCTGCCGAACGTCTTCATCACCCCGCACGTCGCCGGCGCCGTCGGCAACGAGATCGCACGCCTCGGCGAGCTCGCTGTCAGCGAACTGGAACACCTGGCCGCCGGCCGCCCCCTTCAGCACGCCATCAGCCCCACCGAGATCGCGAGGCTCGCATGACCCGTCTCATCCTGCCCGACACCGACCGTGTGCTGTCCCGGCAGACCGGGTGGACGCGCGCGCACTGGGAGGGGCTGGCCGACCACCTGCTCGACTCCCTGGTGCCGTACTTCTCCCCCGGCTCGGCGCTGATCGCGCCGCCCGGGCGGCCGAGCCGATCCGGGACGGCGTCCGACCAGCTGGAGGGGTTCGCGCGGTCGTTCATGCTCGCGGCGTTCCGGATCGCGGGTGTGCAGGGCAAGGGCTGCGAGGCCCTGATCGAGCGGTACGCACGCGGCGTCGCGAACGGCGCCAACCCGGAGCATCCCGAGTCGTGGCTGCGGCTGACCCCGCGCTCGCAGCAGATGGTCGAGGCCGCGGCGATCGCGGTCGCGCTACACGAGACCCGCGAGTGGATCTGGGAGCGGCTCGACGACCGCGCCCAGCAGCACGTCGCGGAGTGGCTCGGCGGGTTCATCGGCTCGACGACACACGACAACAACTGGCGGCTGTTCCAGGTCGTCAGCGAGCAGTTCCTCGCCTCGGTCGGCGCGCCGTACTCGCAGGAGGACATCGACGGCGGGCTGGACCGGATCGAGGACTGGTACGTCGGCGACGGCTGGTACAGCGATGGTGACGGGCAGGCCTTCGACAACTACATCGGGTGGGCGATGCACCTGTATCCGGGGCTCTGGGCCCGGATGGCGGCGGCCACGCCGGGAGCGGCGTACGAGGATCGGCTGAAGGTGTACCGGGAGCGGTTGAGCCTCTTCCTGGAGGACGCCGTCCACCTGGTCGGGAACGACGGCGCACCGATCTACCAGGGCCGGTCCCTGACGTACCGGATGGCCGCGGCCGCGCCGTACTGGATGGGCGCATTGCTCGACGCCACTCCCCTGTCGCCTGGGCAGACGCGCCGGCTGTGCTCGGGGATCGCGCGGCACTTCACCCAGCACGGCGTCCCGGACGAGCGCGGGCTGCTGACGCTCGGTTGGTACGACACGTTCTTGCCGACGACGCAGGCGTACTCCGGGCCCGGATCGCCGTACTGGGCGTCGAAGGGGTTCGTCGGACTGATCCTGCCGCCGGAGCACCCGGTCTGGTCGGACGCCGAGGAGACCATCCCGCTGGACGACGCCGACCAGGTCCGGGCGATGCCCGCGCCGGGGTGGATCGTGCACGCGAGCCGGCACGCGCAGGTTGTGCAGCTGGTCAACCACGGGTCGGACAAGCAGCCGCTGGCCGAGCCCGCGGGGATCGAGCCGGAGGGCGATGCGCACTACAACCGGCTCGCCTACGCGAACCACGCCGGTCCGGAGCTGAGCGACTCGGCGCCGCGGATCGACAACCTGATCTCGCTGGTCGCGCCGGACGGGCGGTCGAGCACCCGCGGCCGGATCCGGCGGATCGGCGTCAGCGGGCGGACGGCGTCGTCGTGGCACCAGGCCTGGCTGGGATCCGACGGTCCGTGGCGGATCGAGACGGCGTCCGTGGTGCACGGGGGCTGGGAGATCCGGTGCGCGCTGGTCGACGGGCCGGAGGGCGCGCTGGTGCGGAGCGGCGGGTTCGCCGTCGCCGGTTCGGAGTTGCCTGAGGCAACCACTTCGGCGGTCGCGGCCTCCGCGCGCAACGACGACGGCCTGCTGTCGGCGATCGTCGGCCTGCACGGGTACGACGAGGCCGGGATCCATCGCGGGCTCGGAGCGAACGCGTTCGGTGTGCACTCGGCGACGCCGTACCTGACCGCTCCGCATCGCGGCGCGCCGCTGGTGCTGGTGAGCGCCGTCGTCCTGACCCGGGACGCCCTGCGGCCGGAAGCGCTTGCCGAGGGCATCGATATCGCGGTGGACGGCGCGACGGTGCGGATCGCACTGCCCGGCGGCGGCTCGGAGGTCGTCACCCTGGGTGGTTAGGAGAGCCTCGCCAACGGTGAGAATTCGGCGGATCTTCTCTACATTGGGCTCATGAGCACGTACGAGAAGCTTTTGCAGGAACAGATCCGCAACGAGTTCACGGCCTCCCAGCAGTACGTCGCGGTGGCCGTCTGGTTCGACGACCAGGATCTGCCGCAGCTGGCGGCGCACTTCTACAAGCAGGCCCTGGAAGAGCGCAACCACGCGATGATGATGGTCCAGTACCTGCTGGACAAGGACATCCGGGCGCACATCCCGGGCGTCGGCGACGTGCAGGGCGACTTCACGACCGCACTGGAGCCGCTGGAGCTCGCGCTGGCCCAGGAGATCACCGTCACCAAGCAGATCGAGACCCTGGCCCGGACGGCCCGCGACGAGAGCGACTACGTCGGCGAGCAGTTCATGCAGTGGTTCCTCAAGGAGCAGGTCGAGGAGGTCTCCGCGATGAACACGCTCGTCAACGTCGCGAAGCGCGCCGGTGACAATCTGTTCCACCTCGAGGACTTCCTGGCCCGTGAGGTCGTCGGCGACGGCGGCAGCGACCCGACGGCGCCGTCGGCCGCCGGCGGCACGGTCTGATCGACGCGAGGCGCTCCGACCGGCTCGTCCAGGCCGGTCGGCCCTCGGCGCCCGCCGCGCGGGCGTGCGACACCTGCGGATCGCCGGGGTCACGTGGCCGTTGACCCCGGCCTCTGCGCGACCGTGACACAAACTCTGTCACGATGCCTGTCGGCGCGGGCTACTTGCGGGTAATGTCGGTCACATGGTGACCGCGAAGCGTCCTGTTGGGTGGCCGTTGCTCGTCGCGCTGACGAACGGGCGGGCGCGGGTCCCGGACGAACGGCTGGCCGCGGCGGTGCGTGGGCGGGTCGTGCTGGTGACCGGCTCGTCGTACGGGATCGGCGAGGCGACCGCGCGCCGGCTGGCGCGGGCCGGGGCCACGGTCCTGCTGGTCGCGCGGACGGCGGACCAGCTGGAGGCCGTCGCCGCGGAGATCCGGGCCGATGAGGGTCAGGCATTCGCCTATCCGGCGAACCTGGCCGATCCGGCCGCGATCGAGACGCTCGTCCGGTCGATTCTCGCCGAGCACGGGCGGGTCGACGTCCTGGTGAACAACGCGGGTAAGTCGATCCGGCGGTCCGTTGCCGACTCGTACCAGCGGTTCCACGACATCGAGCGGACGAACGCGGTCAACTACCTCGGCCCGGCCAAGCTCGTCCTCGAACTGCTGCCGTCGATGCGCGAGCGGCGTGCCGGGCACATCGTGAACGTGTCGACGGCCGGCGTCCGGACGCCGCCGATGGCGCGCTGGTCGGCGTACCTCGCCTCGAAGAGCGCGTTCGACGTCTGGCTGCGGTGCGTGGCGCAGGAGGTCCGCGGCGACGGGGTGACCACCTCGACGGTTTACATGGGGCTCGTCCACACGCGGATGAGTGCTCCGACGCTGTTGCTGAACAAGATGCCGGGGCTGAGTCCGGAGCAGGCCGCGGATCAGGTCTGTACGGCGGTCGCGGCGCGACCGAACAACATCACTCCCCCGATGGTTCGGCCGGCCGATGTGCTGGGGAATCTGTTCCGGGTGCCGACGGATCGGCTGTTCGAGCTGTACTTCCGGCGCGGTGAACGGCCGCGGAAGCCGGGGAGCGGCGCGTGAGGTTGCGGAGCACCGCCGCCGAGCTGGGCGGGGTGTCGGTCGCGGTGGTGAAGTCGGGCATCTGGCGGCCGGCGCATCCCGGGCATCTGCTCGGGATCGAGCGGGCGCTGCGGCATTGGGGGCAGTCGATGGCCGCGCTCGGCGCGATCGCCGCGGTGCGATACCCGGAGCGGACGGCGGTGATCGACGACGACGGGAGTACGACGTACGCCGAGCTGGATCGCCGGTGTGAGCGGATCGCGGCGGAGCTGCATGCGTCGTACGGGATCGTTGCCGGGAGCAAGGTTGCGGTGCTGTGCCGGAACCATCGAGGGTTCCTGGAGGCTACGCTGGCCGCGTCTCGGGTCGGCGCGGATGTGCTGTTCGTGAACACGGAGTTCGCGGCGCCGCAGCTGGCCGCGGTGCTGGAGCGGCATCGGCCGGATCTGCTCGTCCATGATGCGGAGTTCGCGGCGCCTGCTGATTTGCCCGCTGTGCTGTCGGATCTGTCCGAGCTCGCGGTGTCCACGGCCGCTCCGGCGCCCACGCCGCCGAGCCCTGGGCACATCACCATTCTGACGTCGGGGACGACCGGTACGCCGAAGGCGGCGCCGCGGGTGCCGACGGCGTTGGGGCTGGCTGGGCTGACGGCGAGCGCGCTCCGGCGCTTCGGGCTGCGCTCCGGGGAGCCGATGCTGATCGGGCCGCCGTTGTTCCACGGGCTGGGCCTGCTGACGTCGATGATGGCGTTGTTCTTCGGGTCGCCGCTGGTGCTGACGCGGCGGTTCGACGCGGCGGAGGTGCTGCGGCGCGTCGACGAGTATCGGATCGGGTCGATCGTCGCCGTACCGGTGATGTTGCGCCGGCTCCTGGAGCTGGGGCCGGCGGAGATCGCGCGGTACGACGTCCGCTCGTTGCGGGCGGTGATCTCGGGGGCGTCGGCGTTGGGGGCGCCGTTGGCGGAGGAGTTCATCGCGCAGTTCGGGCCGGTGTTGTGTGACGCCTACGGGTCGAGTGAGGTGGGGATCGCGACGATCGCCAATGCCGCCGATCTACTCGCGGCGCCGGGGACGGTCGGGCGGCCCTGTCTGGGGAGCTCGGTGCGGATCCTGGACGCCGCCGGTCAGCCGGTCGGCGTCGGTGAGACCGGGCGGATCTTCGTGAGCAGCGGGCTGGTGTTCGGCGGGTACTCCGACGGGTCGAACAAGTCGGTCATCGGGCGGCGGATGAGCACGGGCGATCTGGGGCATCTGGATCGGGCGGGGCGGTTGTTCGTCGACGGGCGCGAGGACGACATGATCGTGTCGGGCGGGGAGAACGTGTACCCGATCGAGGTCGAGGACTGTCTGACCCGGCATCCGGCGGTGGCCGAGGCGGCGGTGGTCGGCGTACCGGATGACGAGTTCGGGCAGCGGCTGGCGGCGTACGTCGTCCTGCGGTCGCCGGTGCCGGCGGATGAGCTGATCGCGCACGTCCGGGGTCAGTTGGCGCGGTACAAGACGCCTCGGGAGGTTGTCATCGTCGACGAGCTGCCGCGGAACGCGACCGGGAAGGTCTTGCGGAACAAGCTCAGCTGAGCTTGCGCGGCGGGACGCCGGTGTAGGTCGGCAGCACGCCCTTCGGGAGCGGGCCCTTGATACGGGTCGGCTCCTGGGACTGCTCGTAGGCGTGGGCGAGGATGCCGACCGAACGGGACAAGACAAACAGGCCGCGCGCGAGCGGGACCGGAAACCCAAGCTCCGCGTAGATGGTCGCCGTCGCGCCGTCGATATTCATCGGGATCGGTGCGAGAGCGCTCTCCAACGCCAGCGCCAGCTCGACGTACCGGCCACCGATGATGCCCTCGGCAACAGCCTGCTGAGCGGCGCCGATCAGCGGATCCCGCCGCGGGTCGCGCGGATGAAACCGGTGCCCGAACCCAGGCACGAACTGCCCACGCGCCTTGTACTCCGCGACCAACTCACGAGCCGCCGCCTCGGGCTCCCCGCCCGCCGCCTCCAGTCCGTACAACAACTCCAAACACTGCTGCCCCGCCCCGCCATGCACGTCCCCGAGCAGATTCACCCCCGTAGCCATCGCATTGTTGAGCTCCAACCCACAGGACGCCGCCATCCGCGCCGCCGCGATCGAAGGCGCCTGCGGCCCATGGTCCACCGCCGCCACCAGCGTCAGCTCCACCAGCCGGCCCTCAGCAGCCGTCGGCAACTCCCCCCTCGTCATCAGCCAAACCATCTCCGCAAACCCCACCTCCCCAATCAGCTCCTCGATCGCATACCCCCGAAACCTGATCACCCCAGGCGAAATGTCGGAAATCCCCGTCGCCCACCAGTCAGCCCCATTCCCCACCCCAGACTTCGCGCTTGTCATGTTGCGCCTTTCTGGGCGAGGGCTTCTATTTCGGCGGGGGTGTAGCCGAGGGTGGTGAGGATTTGGGTGGTGTGCTCGCCTAGGCGGGGTGGGCGGGTGGTGGGGGCGACGGGGTGGCCGTCGACGTGGACGCTGCTGCCGAGAACGCGCAGGGAGCGCTCTCTGCCGTCGGGCATGGGGACCTCGTGGAAGAGCTCACGCACGCTCAGCTGCTCGAGAGAGAGCGCTTCCTCGACGGTGAGTACGGGGGCGACCGGTACGCCGGTGCCGGCCAGGAGCTCGTCCCAGTGGGCGGCTGACTCGCGTTCGAGGGTTTGCTCGAGTTCGGCTTTGAGCTCGGCGCGGTGGGTCTTGCGGGACTCGCGGGTGGCGAAGCGCTCGTCGGTGATCAGGTCCGGGCGGTCGAGGACGCGACACAGCTCGACGTACTGCTCTTGTTTGTTCGCGGCGATGTTCAGGTCCCCGGCGGCGGTGCGAAACGTGCCGGAGGGCGCGGACGTCGCGTTCTCGTTGCCCATCGCGCGCGGGACGCGGCCGGCGACCAGGTAGTCGGAGACGACCCAGCCCATCGCGGCGACAGCGGTCTCCAGCATGGAGACGTCGAGGTAGCTGCCGATCCCGGTGCGGGAGCGCTTCACGAGCGCGGCCGAGATGGCGAACGCGGCGGCGTACCCGCCGAGGGTGTCGGCGATCGGGAAGCCGGTCCGCGTTGGAGCGCTCTCCGGCGTTCCCGTGACGCTCATGATCCCGGACAGGCCCTGAATGATCTGGTCGTACGCCGGCCGCCCGCGCATCGGCCCGGTCTGACCGAAACCCGAGACCGCGCAGTACACGAGACCGGCGTTCAGCTCCCGCAACCGCTCCACCGGGAACCCGAGTCGCGCCAGCACCCCGGGCCGGAAGTTCTCCAGCAGCACATCGGCGTCCCGCACCAGCCGCTCGAACACCTCGCGGCCGGCCGGGTTCTTCAGATCCAGGGTCAGAGAGCGCTTCCCCCCGTTCTGTGCCAGGAACGAGATCCCCAACCCGTCCGCCGACAGCTCCGGGTCGCCGCCGAGATTCCGGGCCAGATCCCCCACCCCCGGCACCTCGACCTTCACCACGTCCGCGCCCATCAGCGCGAGCTGATACCCCGCGAACGGCCCTGCCAGCACGTTCGTCAGGTCGAGGACTCGAACGCCGTCCAGAAGATCCGCGTCAGGTGGCACTGAAGCCGCTCCAGTTGGTGGTGATGATGGTGGCGGCGCAGCGGCGGACGGCGGTGATGTAGGCGGGAAGGCGGTCGTCCGAGAAGCGGGTGGTGGGGCCGCCGATGGCGATGGCGGCTACCACGCGGCCGTCGGCGCGACGGATGGGAGCGGCGACGCCGGACGCGCCCAGTTCACGCTCGCCGTGGCTGACGGCGAAGCCGCGGGACTCGGCGTCCGCAGCGGCCGCGCGGAGGCGTTTGGCGAAGCCGGGCGGGCGTGGCGCTTCGAGGGCGACTTCTTCGATGACGGAGGGATCGACGCCGAGTACGGGCGGGTCGGTGAGGAGGACCTTCGAGGCGGCGCCGCTCCACAGCGGCATGGAGGAGCCGACGGCCACGGTGTGCCGGATGCTGAGGGTGCCTTGAGCCTGGGCCAGGCAGACGCGGGTTCGGCCGACGCGGATGTACAGGTTGGCGGTCTCGCCGGTGTCGGCGGCCAGCCGGCCCATCGCCGCGCGGACCGCGGGCGGGATCTCCATCGTCGCGCTGCTCAGCCGCGACCAGCGCAGGAAGCCCGGGCCGATCGCGTACTTACCCGGCCCGATCGCCGCCACCAGGCCGCGTTGCTCCAATGTCGTGACAAGGCGGAGTACGGTCGTCTTCGGCAGTCCGCTGGCGGTCGTCAGCGCGGCCAGCGTCCAGCTCGGGTGTTCGTCGTCGAACCGCTCGAGCAGGTCCAGCGCCCGGTGCACGCTGCGGACCCCGTCACTGTCACCCATCCGGCCACTCCCCTCGCTCCAGTTCTTCGACCATAACGCGGCGTACCGTAGAACGGAATCTCTGTACCTCCTGGTGGAATGCTGCTACGGTCACGCACAATCGGACCCCCTCGCCCACGGAGGTATTCCCATGGCGCGATCCCGTACGGCGCTGGTCGCCGCGGGCCTGGCCGTCAGCCTGCTCGCCAGTGGCTGCTCGGCGCTGGAGAAGACGCTCGACGGCGGCAGCGTCGCCGGCGACTTCCCCAGCCGCAACGTCGAGATCATGGTGCCCGCGGCCCCCGGCGGCGGCTGGGACCTGACCGCGCGGCAGTTCCAGCACGTGATCCAGGAGGACAAGCTCCTCCCGGGCCGTTCCGTCTCGGTCGTGAACGTGACCGGCGCGGGCGGCGCGGTCGGCATCTCGAAGCTGGTCACGAAGAATCGCAAGGACCCGCACACGCTGATGATCACCGGGCTGGTGATGGTCGGCGCGCTGACGCTGAACCAGTCGCAGATCACCGTCTCCGACGCCACGCCGATCGCGACGCTGACCGCGGAGCAGGAGGTGATCGTCGTCAAGGCCGACTCCCCGCTGAAGTCGCTGAAGGATCTCGTCGCGATGTACGAGGCGGATCCGGCGAGCGTCAGCTGGGGCGGCGGCACGATCGGCGGTACCGACCACATCACCGCGGGCACGCTGGTGAAGGCGGCCGGGCTCGAGCCGGCGAAGGTGAAGTACATCAGTTACTCCGGCGGCGGTGAGGCGACCGCGGCGATCCTGTCCGGTGACGTCACGGTCGGGATCTCCGGGATGAGCGAGTTCGAGGAGCAGATCACCGCGGGCAAGATGCGGGTCCTGGCCACCACCGGCGCCGAGCCGCTCACCGTCGGCGGCAAGCAGTTGCCGACGATGAAGTCCGAGGGCTACGACGCCGAAGTCCAGAACTGGCGCGCGATCGTCGCGCCCCCGGACCTCCCGGACGCCGACCGCGCCCGCCTGATCGACTTCGTCACCAGCGTCAACGCCTCCCCCGAATGGGCCGAGATCCGCAAGAAACAAGGCTGGACCGAGTTCTTCAAGACCGGCGACGAGGCCAAACAGTTCATCGCCACCGAAACCACCCGAGTCCAGGCCCTCCTCAAAGAGCTGGGGATCGTATGAACACCCAACAGGACAACACCCCGGAACGCGAGACGCCGGAGACCGGCGCGGTCGACCAGGTCGCGCCTGCGCCCGACGAGGCCGAGGTGCGGGCTTCGGATGTTGAGGTCGAGGCTTCGCGGGTGGTGCGGATTGTCGCGGCGCTGGTGTTGATTGTGTTGAGTGCGACGTTCTTGGTGGGGGTTTTCGGGATTCGGAGTCCTAAGGGGTTCGATCCGGCGGGGCCGCGGTTCTTTCCGTTGCTGGTGACAACGGCTTGGCTGGTGTTCTCGGTGGCGTACTTGGTGGAGGGGTTGCGGTCGCCGAAGGGGGCCAAGGGGGCCGGCGGGCGGAGCTGGTTCGAGCCGGTGGCGGTTTCGGGGCTGCTGGTCCTTTATGCGCTGCTCGTGGTGCCGCTGGGGTACATGATCGCGACCGCGTTGCTGTTCTTCGCGGCCGCGCGAGTGCTGGGTAGCCGGCAGGTGGCGCGGGACGTCGTCACCTCGCTCGTGCTGGCGGTCGTGGTGTACGTCGCGTTCACCCGGTTCCTGGACATCTCGCTGCCGGAGGGGGTGCTGGGCCTGTGACGAGTCTGAGTGTCGCCGGTGACCTGCTGAACGGCTTCGGCACCGTGCTCGACCCGATGAACCTGCTGTGGGCCGTCCTCGGCGTCACGCTCGGCATGCTCGTCGGCATCCTGCCCGGGATCGGGCCCGCGCTGACGATCGCGCTGCTACTGCCGATCACGTTCAACTTCTCCGACCCGATCGGCGCGTTCATCATGTTCGCCGGGATCTACTACGGCGCCATGTACGGCGGGTCGACCACCTCGATCCTGATCAACACCCCCGGTGAGTCCGCCTCGGTGGCGACCGCGATCGAGGGTCACAAGATGGCCCTCAAGGGCCGCGCCCGGGCCGCACTCGCGACCGCGGCGATCGGATCCTTCATCGCCGGGACGATCTCGACCGTCCTGCTCACCTTCGTCGCGAAGCCGATCGGCAGCCTGGCCAGCCACTTCCAGGCCACCGACTACTTCGCGGTCACCCTGCTCGCGATGGTCGCCGTCACGGCGCTCGTCGGGCACTCGATGGTCCGCGGCCTGCTGTCGCTGACCGTCGGCCTCTTCATCGGCCTGATCGGGCTCGACAGCCTCTCCGGCGCGCCGCGATACACCTTCGGCTCACTGCGGCTGCTCGACGGGATCGACGTCGTCATCGTGATCGTCGGTCTGTTCGCGATCGGCGAGACGCTGCACGTCGCGTCCCGGCTGCGGTCGACGCCCGACCGGCCCGCCGTCCTCGAGAAGGGCCGGCTGCGCACCGGCTACCTGAACAAGTCGGACTGGAAGCGCTCGTGGGCGCCGTGGTTGCGCGGGACCGCGCTCGGCTTCCCGTTCGGCGCGATCCCGTCCGGCGGCGCCGAGGTGCCGACCTTCCTGTCGTACTCGATCGAGCGGCGGCGAGCGCGGAAGAAGGGCCGCGACGAGTTCGGGAACGGCGCGATCGAGGGCGTCGCCGGTCCGGAGGCGGCCAACAACGCGTCGTTCTCCGGCGTCCTGGTCCCGCTGCTGACGCTCGGCCTGCCGACGTCCGCGACGGCCGCGGTGATGCTGGCCGCGTTCCAGATCTTCAACGTGCAGCCCGGGCCGCAGTTGTTCGAGAACAACAGCACCCTGGTCTGGACGCTGATCGCGTCCCTGTACGTCGGCAACCTGATCCTGCTGATCATGAACCTGCCGCTGATCCAGATCTGGGTCCAGGTGCTGAAGGTGCCCCGCCCGCTGCTGTACGCCGGCATCCTGGTCTTCGCCTGTCTCGGCGTCTACTCGCTGTCGGGGTCCGGCTACGAGGTGCTGATGGCGCTGCTGATCGGCGTCGTCGGATTCTTCATGCGCAAACTCGACTTCCCGATCGCACCCGTCATCCTCGGCGTGATCCTCGGCCCGACGATGGAGGAGCAGTTCCGCCGGGCGCTGGTGATCTCGAACGGCGACGCGAGCGTCTTCTTCACCCGGCCGCTCAGCCTGGTCATCATCATCTTGACGGTGCTCGCCCTGTTCGTCCCGTACCTGCCGCGGATCGTGGCCCGGATCCGGGGCACGCGGCCCGCGCACCAGCGCCTGACGTTCGGCGAGGACGACTGATGGGAGAGTATGCAGCGTGAAGATCCTGGTTGGTTACGTCCCCACGCCGGAAGGTGAGGCGGCGCTCGACGCCGCCGCCCAGGAGGCCGCCCTGCACAGCGCCTCCGTCCTGCTGCTCAACACCAGTCGCGGCGACGCCTACATCGACGCCCGCTACGCCAACGACACCGAGCTCGCCGCCGCCGAGGCGAAACTGCGCGAGCGCGGCGTCGAGGTGACGATTCAGCAGGCCGTCTCCGCCGGCGACGTCGCCGGCGAACTGCTGAAGGCGGCCGCGGCCGAGGACGTCGGTCTGATCGTCCTCGGCCTCCGCCGCCGCTCCCCCGTCGGCAAACTCATCCTCGGCAGCACCGCCCAGCGCGTGCTGCTCGAGTCACCGGTCCCGGTCCTCGCGGTCAAGGCCCCGGCGCCGCACGACGACTGACCGCTACATCTTCGTCAGCTGCCAGCGCTGGCAGGGCCCGTTCCAGTAGTGCCAGACGATGACCTCCGCGACCTTTTCCTTCACGCACATCGGCACGTCGACCATGAAACCGGTATCGGCCTGCTGCAGGGTCCAGCTGTTACCTGCAGCGGGTTCGATCCGCCAGCGCTGGCAGTCGGAGGCGTCCGTACCGAAGGCGACCAGCCTGGCGGCCGGCATCCGGGAGCAGTTCTCGACCTGCAGCGCGGTCCCGGTCGACGGGTCGACGATCTGGTAGACGTCGTCGCCGAGCGGTTTGGCCTGCCACCGCTGGCACGGGCTGTCCGGGACCCAGTCCCACGTCCGGATGCCTTGGGCCGGATCGCAGTTCTTGATGTCGAGGACGTAGTCCTTGGTGGGATCGCGGAGCGCCCGGATCTTGTAGCGGCCGTCCAGCTGGGTCGTGTTCAGCGCCGCTCGCAGGAACCACTGCTGCTCCGCTACCGGGGCGCAGGTCCGCTGGACGATGTCGGCACCATTCGCCGTCGAGGCGTCCTGAACCGCCGCGCACTTACCGCTGTGCGCGAAGCGGAGCCGGAACACCGTGTCGTAGCTGCTCCCCTCCACATAGTCGAGCAGGACTTGCTGATTCCCCTGGCCGAGGCACTTCCACTGCACGAGCGGCGCGTTGTCGGCCACGCTCTGGTTTCCGACGTCGGCACAGCGTGCGGTGCCGTCGATGCCGGCGCCGTCGACATGCACCATGTGCAGCTCGTACTGGTCGGTTCCGGCGACCGGCACGACCCGGAAACGCTGATGCAGGGCGTTCAAGCAATCCCACTGCTGGATCGTTGCGGGGTCGGTCAGACTCCCGTTCTCCACGTCCATGCACTTACCGCTGTTGCGTGCGACCAGTTCGTAGGTCCGCGACTCCAGGTCGAACTTCGGACCGGTGTCCGAGGCGCCGACCGCCGGCTCGGTCCAATCGCTGACCGGAGCCTCGAACGTGGTCCCGGTCGAGCGCAGGTGCGCGACCTGCCGACCGCCGCCGTCCATCGACGTGACCAGGGCCGCGTCGGCCTTTCCGTCCTTGTCGAGGTCGCCGACCTGGAGCGAGGTACGCAGCGGGTCGCGATCGTTCCCGGTCCACCAGTCCGACAGCGTGAACGCCGTACCGGTCGATCGGAAGGTCTTCAGGACGGTTCCGGTTCCGTTGTCGTACACCGAGACGATGTCGCCCTTGCCGTCGGCGTCCACATCGCCCGCGACCGGGTGTCCCTTGTCGAAGCAGTACGCGCCGTTGTACGCCGTCGTCGCGGCCCCGAACGCTGTACCGGACGACTTGTAGACGTCCACGACCGCGCGGCAGTCACCGGTCTTGCGAATGACGGCCAGGTCGTCCTTCCCGTCACCGTCCACGTCGGTCAGCACCGGCTGGGTCAGCGCCCAGTCGCCGCCGGCCGTCGTCGTCCGCAGCCACTGCACGGGCGCGGACAGATTGCCGCCCGGGTACACCACGACCCGCCACACGCCGTTCCCGGCGTTGAGCTGGACGACGATGTCGCTCACCTTGTCCCCGGTCACGTCACCGGACGTGACATGCGCGGTCGCGATCGTCCAGTCCGCCTGCGGCGCCTTCCAGGTCGGCGTCGACGGCGGCTCGTACCGGTTGCCGTCCGACACCATCACGTAGAGCGCCACCCGGCGTCCGGGCTCGTCGCGGAAGAAGGCCAGGTCCGTCCGGCCGTCCCCGGTGAAGTCACCCTGGACCGGCCGGCTACGCGACAACGCGAACCCGCCGTTGATCCCGGTGTCCCACGCCATCGTCCCGGTACCGAGTGTGCCGTTGCGGCTGAGGACGTTCCAGACTCCGGTCCGGCCGAACCCCTGGTCGACGACGAGAACCACGTCGGCCGCGCCGTCGCCGTTCACGTCGGAGCGCACCCGTGGCGCCGGGGTGTTGGCCGCCGCGATCAACGTCCAGGCTCGCGCCGACAGCGGCCCCACGTTGCCGGCCTTGTCCACGGCGCGCACCCAGAGCCTGCGGCTCGACGAGGGCACACTGATCGGCAGTACGGCGGTCCCGTCCGGACGCGCCTTCACCGTGAGCACGATCTTGGCCTGCTCGAATCCGTACTGGTACTCGACGACGTCGGTGTCACCCGGGGCCGGACTGAACGTGATCGTCCCCACCTCGCGGGCCGGCTTGCCCGGCCGCCCGTCGGGGAAATCGGCCGAAGCCCGGAGCGCCTCCCCCGGCGCCTGGCTGTCGATCGTGAAGTAGCACTTCGCCGTCGGCGGCCCGGACTCGATGTCGTCGCCCGCGACCCGGTCGTCGCTGCGGGCGAGGTAGTAGTACGGCGTGTCGTCGCTCAGCACGTCCTCCGGAACCGGGGACCAGGTGAAGGCAGCGCCGTTGCCGGTGATCCCGGTGTCCTGCTGGTAGACCGTGACGTCGTCGGAGACGCGGTGGATCTCCAGCTTGTTCACCAGGCTGTCGCCGTCCGGATCGGAAGCGACCCCGGAGAAGGCCGGCTGCCGGGTGCTGATCGGGGTCGGCGCAGTCTTGGTCCCGCAGGGCTTGGGGATGTCGAAGTTGACCTTCAGCGGCATCCGCGGAGCGTTGTTGTAGTCGATGATGATGGACGCGGTCGCACCGTGGAACTTCTTCCACTGGTACTCGTCGGTCTCGCTCGGCGCTCGCAGCCCGAGCGACACCGAGGTCTCCCGCGCCGTGGCGATCTTCTGGATCTCCGACTTCAGGTCGGGTGACTCCCAGCCCATGGCCATGTCCGGTGCGCCGGACTTGGCGTGCCCACTCGCGGTGGCCAGGTACTTCAGCCAGCCCGTGTTGTTCCAAGTGACCTCTTGGGCCCGGCTGACCGGCGTGGTCCGGTAGAGGTCGACCGGCCGGGCCGTGCCGTCCGGCGAATGGTCGAGGACGACGGAGAACCGCGCCCGGACGATGCGGGCACCGGCGATCCCCGTCGTGTCGAGGTTGAACAGCGATCGGTAGGTATCGGTGTCCGCTCCCCAGGCCTGGCCGACCTTGGCACCCTGGGCCCGGTCGTACGCCCAGTAGCTCTGCGTCGGTGCCCTCAGGTTGACGTGCGTCCACAGATCGCCCGCGTCGTCCGACCAGGGCGGGTCGATGATCACCGGGTAGCGCGTCGACGGCGAGCTCAGCATTGCTTGGTCCGGCCGGATGGTCAGTACGCCGTCAGCCAGGCTGGTGGCGAGAGGTTTCGTCACCGGCTCGGTGGCCGAGTCCCACATCAGCGGCTGTCCGGAGGAGAAGATCGCCCGTCCGCGGCGATCCTTGGCGAGCGTCGTCCCGTCCGCGGTGTGGGTGAAGGTCAGCCCGGTGCCGCGCAGCTGGAACCGCAGCTCGCGAAGCGCGGGGTTGCGGCCCGCGGCCGGGGTCTTCACCACGAGCGCCTTGGCGAAGCCCGTCGGTTCGGCACGCAGCCGCAGATCCACGCCCGGCAGGACATCGACGTACGTCGCGGTGTCGTCGCGTAGCACCGGCTTCGGCAATGTGCCGGGCCAGCCGAGACTCACCCGCTGATTCGGGCCGCCAAGGCTGACCAGCCCCGCACCCGGTCCACCGCCGGACAGGACGAGGCCTCGATCGCTGACCGCCGGACGAACCTTGCCGTCGGCACCGAAACGGAGCGTCGGGTCCAGTGCCTTCCAGCCGGCCGCGGCACCGGTCCGCACCGGCGTGACCCGCTGAACCATCGTGTGGGATCCGTCAGGATTCACGTAGACCTCGCGCGAGGTCGACCTCAGCTCCGGCAGCTCGACCCGTTGACCGGTCTTCCGGGCCCGCGCGGCCGCATCGTCGACGGTGCTGCTGGGACGATCGACGGCCGGAGCAGGAGGGCCGGCTGCCGTTGTCGTCGGTACGTGGACCAGGAACAGCGGCAGGGTGACGATCGCGGCTGTCAGCACGCGAAGTGTCGGTGAGGTGAACACGCTGTTCTCCTGTCGGGAGGAGCCACGAGACGGCGGCCACAATCGCACAGTCCGCAGCGACGCGGAACTTCTCGGCCGGACCATTCCACCGTGCTGCAGATGGTTGCCCGATTTCCACCGGACCATTCGCTGCCGGTCGAACAGGTTGCCCCGGAGACCGCATTCCTCTGCACTGATGCTCCGCCCTGCCCTGCCCCGCTCAACCAGGGAGTCCTCATGCGTGTGCGCCGATACTGGCGGACGTCGTCGACGGCCATCGCCGTCGCGATCAGTCTGGTCGTGACCATTCCCGGGGTTGCTTCGGGTGAACCTGCCACCGGCAAGCCCAAACCCACGGCACGCGGCGCCGAACCGCGCAAGGAGAAGTCGGTCCCGACCGAGACCCTGCTGCCCAAGGCAGGCATCCCCGACCGGGACGCCGAACGTACAGTGACCTCGATCCCCGAGCAGCGCTGGCCGGCGGCCGGTCGCGCGGAGGTCGACGTACCGAAGCCGCAGGCGCCGTCCGCCGGTCGCGTCGCGACCGCGGTCGTGCCAATGACGCAGGCCGGCGCACTCCCCTTCGCCGTCGGACCGGCCGGTCCCGTGAACAAGGCAGCGGCCGGTGTGACCGCGGCCGAGCGCGCAACCGTCGCGGCGGCACCGGGCAAGGTCGCCATCGAGCTGCTCGAGCGGAACGGCGCTGAGCTGCGCTTCACGGTGCGCCGTACCGACGGCGTCGCCAAGGCCGGTCAGGTCGGCCTCCGGCTCGACTACAGCGCCTTCCGCCAGGCGTACGGCGGCGACTGGTCGACACGGCTGCAGGTGCTGAGGATTCCGGACTGCGCGGGATGTCAGCCGGTCCGCGTTCCCAGCCGGAACGACGGGACCGGCACGATCGCGGCCGACGTCCCCGCGGCGGCCGCGCCGGCCACGTTCGCCCTGGCCGCGGCGCCGTCCGGGCCGTCCGGAGACGGCACCGCCACCGCGCTCAACCCGACCGCGACCTGGCAGGTCGGCGGCTCCTCGGGCGACTTCAACTGGTCGTACCCGATGCAGGTCCCGCCGAGCCTCGGCGGCCCCAAGCCGACGGTTGCCCTGGGCTACAACTCCGGCGCCGTCGACGGGCGGACCACCGCCAGCAACAGCCAGGGTTCGTGGGTCGGCGCCGGGTTCGAACTGGCGCCGGGCGGCTCGATCGAACGCCGCTACGCCTCCTGCGGTTCGAAGACCGAGAAGAAGGGCAACAACGGCACCGCCGCGACCGGTGACTACTGCTGGGCGACCGACAACGCGACCTTCTCGCTGAACGGCGCCGGCGGTGAGCTGATCCTGGACGACACGACCAAGACCTGGCACTCCCGCACCGACGACGGCCTGAAGATCGAGCGGCTGGGCAACGCCGACAACGGCGACGAGGGCCCGGACTCCGGGGCCGGTCAGAAGGGTGAGTACTGGCGGATCACCGACCAGGGCGGCGTGCAGTACTACTTCGGGCTCAACAAGTTGCCAGGGGCAAGCACCGCCACCAACTCGGCCTGGACCGTACCGGTGGCCGGCAACAACGGCGGCGAGCCGTGCAACAAGACGGCCTTCGTGGACTCGTTCTGCCAGCAGGCCTACAAGTGGCAGCTCGACTACGTCGTCGATCCGCACGGCAACACGATGAGCTACTACTACGACGTCGAGACCAACAGGTACGGCCGGGCCGGGAAGGCGACGCTGTCCACCCCCTACACCCGGGCCGGCAACATCAACCGGATCGAGTACGGCCAGCAGAAGAACAAGCTGACCGACAACGCCGCCAAGGTCGCCCAGGTCCGCTTCGAGACCGCCGAGCGGTGCCTCAAGACCACCGGATGTGTCGCCGCCGACTACGTCGACACCCCGCTCGACCAGGAGTGCACGAGCACCGTGAACTGCGGGACCGTCCTGTCGCCGACGTTCTGGACCAAGAAGCGGTTGGCCCGGGTGGTCTCCGAGGTGTGGCGCGGTTCGGCGTACGCGCCGGTCGACTCGTGGTCGCTGCGGCAGAGCTTCCTGGACCCGAAGGACGGCGGCCGCTCGAGCATGCTGTGGCTGGACGGTCTCGGCAACACCGGTCACGTCGGCGGAACCAAGACCTTGCCCGAGGTCACCTTCGCCGCGCAGATGCTGCCGAACCGGCTGATCGGGCCCGACTCGGTCGGCCAGCCGGCGCTGCTCTGGCCCCGGGTGCAGACCGTCACCTACGGCACCGGCGGGCAGGTGGCCGTGCACTACAAGGCGCCGGACTGCGTGAACCCCAGCGATCTGCCGGCGGTCGACGACAATCGCAAGCGCTGCTACCCGATCAAGTGGACGCCGAAGGACCAGGCCGAACGGCAGGACTGGTTCGCGAAGTACGTCGTCGACGAGGTCAAGGAGTCCGACCAGGTCGGCGGGACCCGCGACCAGCTCACCCGGATCGAGTACCCGGAGGCGCCGGCCTGGCGGCACGACGAGGAGGACGGCCTGGTCGAGGTCGACCGCAAGACCTGGTCGCAGTGGCGCGGGTACGAGAAGGTCAAGGTGATCACCGGCGACGGCGTCGACGGGCCCGCGACGGTCAAGCTCAACACCTACTACCGCGGGATGGACGGCGACGTCCGGCTCGACAACTCGGTCAAGGACGTCTCGATCACCGACTCGACCGGCGCCAAGTCGAAGGACCTGAACGCGCTGACCGGACGGTCCCGGGAACAGGCGACGTACTCCGGCGCCACGATCGTCGACCGCTCGATCGCCGACCAGTGGGTGTCCAAGGTCGCGACGGCCACCCGGCAGCGTCCGTGGGGCACCACGAAGGCCTATCGGGTGGCCGAGCAGGCGGTTCGTCAGGACCAGGCCACCGGGTCCGGCTGGAAGAGCAGCTCGGCGTCGAACACCATCGACGAGGCCACCGGCCGGCTCACGCAGAAGAGCGATCTGCGCGACGTCAACGACGCCGACGACGACGTCTGCACCCGCTACGAGTACTTCGACAGCCCGGCGGCCGGGCTGAGCGGCCTGCCGGCGCGGCAGCAGACCGTCGATGTCGCGTGTACCAAGCCGTGGACGAAGGACGACGTCATCTCGGACACCGTGACCACCTACGACCCCGCCACCGGCGACAAGCTGGCGCACGCCCGGCTGTCCGGATTCGATGCCGCCGGCAAGGAGATCTACCAGACCACGAACACCATCGACTACGACGTCTTCGGGCGGATCCGGCACACCAAGAAGGGCGCCGCGACGACGACCATCGATTACACCCCGGCCACCGGCGGTCCGGTCACCGCGACCAGGACCATCCAGCCGAACGGCCAGACCGCGACCAGCACGGTCGACCCGGCCTGGGGCGAGGAGCTGTCCGTCACCGATATCGCCAACCGCACCACGACGACCAAGCGCGACGCGCTCGGCCGGGTCCTGGAGACCCGCCGGGCCGGCAACACGGGCGCGATCCCCGATGTCGTCAACGTGTACCGCGACGACACCGGTAAGCCGGGCCTCGTCACCAGCACCGCACTGCGCGCCGACGGCAGCACCGAGATCGTGCGCGAGTTCAGCGATGGTCTCGGCCGCCGCCGGCAGACCCAGAGCGAGTCCGCCGACGGGGTCGGCCGGATCGTCACCGACTACCTGACCGACAGCCGCGGACAGGTCGTCAAGCAGAACGGCCCGTACTACAACAACGCGCCGCTCGGCTTCGAGATCGTCAAGCCGACCGACGAGTCGAAACTCCCGGCCCAGAAGCTGACGACTTTCGACGCCCTCGGCCGGCCGCAGGTGGAGTCGTTCAAGACCAACGGCGTCCAGCAGTGGGCCCGCACGCACACCAACGGGACCGGGGTCGAGACCATCGAACCCCCGACCGGTGAGCAGGCGACCACCAGGATCACCGACCTGCAGGGCCGGCTGGTCGAGTTGCGCGCCTACGAGGGCAACAAGGCCACCGGCGCGTACGACAAGACGACCTATGCCTACACCACCCGCGGCCAGATCGCCTCGGTCACCGACCCGGCGGGTAACGTCTGGTCGTACAAGTACGACCTGCGCGGCCGCAAGATCGAGGACAACGACCCCGATCGCGGCCCGACGACCTACACCTACAACGAGCTCGACCAGATGGTCACGGCGAAGGACGCGCGCAACATCACGCTCACCTTCAGCTACGACATCCTCGGCCGGAAGACCGCGGTCAAGCGGGGCGGCACGGTCATCAGCGAGACGGTCTACGACACGATCAAGCCGGGCCAGATCACCAGCGCGACCCGCTATGTCGACGGCAACCCCTACACCACGCGCTACACCGGGTACGACGCCGCCGGACGACCGACCGGGACCGAGCTCGTCCTGCCGGCCTCCGAAGGCAACCTCAAGGGCGTCTACCCGATCGGCACCACCTACACCTCCGACGGCCAGGTGAAGAGCACCACGATGCCCGCCGTCGGCGGACTGCCGCAGGAGACGGTCACCACCGGCTACGACTCCCGCAGCCGGCCGATCACCTTGACCGGCGCCGCGCCGTACGTGACCGAGACCGACTACACGGCGTACGGCGAGACCAGCCGGATCAAGGTCGAGAACGGCGACAACTGGACCGAGCAGCTCTTCGAGTACGAAGAGGGCTCGCACCGGCTGTCCCGCTCGAGTCTGCTGACGCCGAACGGGTACGCCTCCGATGTCAGCTACAAGTACGACGCGGCCGGGAACGTCCTGCAGGCCACCGATACCCCGACCACCGACAACTCGACCGACACCCAGTGCTTCGGCTACGACCACTACCGGCGGCTGACGCAGGCCTGGACGCCGCTCAGCGGTGACTGCGCGGCGGCCCGGAGCAAGGACGCGCTGGGCGGGCCCGCGCCGTACTGGTACAGCTGGACATTCGATGCCATCGGCAACCGGAAGTCCGAGCGGCGGATCACGCCGACGACGCAGACCGATGCCAGCTACAAGTACCCGGCGGCCGGACAGCCCGGCCCGCACGCCGTCGAGAAGGTGACCACGACCGGCACCGGCGGCACCCGGGTCGACGAGTACAAGTACGACGCGAGCGGGAACCTGACCACGCGGACCAAGGGCGGCGTCAAGGACACGCTGACGTGGAGCGACGACGGCAAGCTCACCGAGCTCGCCGGGAACGGGAAGTCCAGCAAGTACATCTACGACGCGGAGGGCAACCAGATCCTGCGCAGGGATGCCGGCGGGACGACCTTGCTGCTCGGTGCGACGGAGCTGCTGCTCAAGCCGGACGGCAGCCTGGTCGGGACGCGGTACTACTCGCTCGGCGATCACGCGGTGGCCGTGCGAGTCGGCGACAAGATCAAGTGGGTCAGCAGTGACCACCACGGCACGCTGACCGTGTCGGTCGACTCGGTCAGCCTGGCGATCCAGCGGCGCCGGATCACGCCGTACGGCGAGGTGCGTGGCGCCGCGCCGACGGAGTGGGCCGGTCAGCGTGGCTTCGTCGGCGGCGTCCAGGACGACTCGACCGGGCTGGTGAACCTCGGGGCGCGGCAGTACGACCCGGGCACCGGGCGGTTCATCTCGGCCGACCCGCTACTGGACTTCGAGGATCCGCAGCAGATGAACGCCTACGCCTACGCCAACAACAGCCCCGTCACTTTCAGCGACCCCGACGGCGAGCGCTACGTGACCGAGACCGTCACCACGCTGCGTGAGGTGGTCAAGGTCGTCGTCAAGCGGATCACCGAGGAGCGGGAGCGGCTCGTCACGAAGAGCCGGATGGTGATCCTGGCGGTGGCGATCTACAACGTCTTCCGGGCGCTGGGCTGGAACTCGCTGGCCAACGCGCTGATCAGCTGGGTCAGTTACCAGGTCCGGGAGATCTACAAGATCCAGCGCACGATCCGGGAGCTGGTCAAGGTCCAGGAACGGGTCACCCGCAAACTCCAGCGCTGGGTCGACGACGCGGAGTCCAAGAACCTCGACCAGATGCTGAAGAACTCCAACGACATCCTGGCTTCGGCGACCAGGACCGCGCAGCAGGCCGCACAGGCCGTGACCTGGGCACTGACGCTCCGCGGCGCCAACCGCCAAGGTGGCGGCGGAGGCGGTGGCGGGGTGGGCCGGTTCCACATGTCCGGCGGTCCCAGCCCGTGCTGGGAGATCGGCTGTAAATATCCGGACCCGAACATCGACAAGCTCGACAACAAGGAGCCTGACCAGCCCCTCTGGTACAAGGTGATCAGGGGAACTGTCGGGGGTGGCGTGGGTGGCGCCGTCGGCCTCGGGTGCGCCGCGCCGTTCGCGCCCAGCGGCCCGGGGGCGGCGGGCGCAATGGGAGCTTGCAGCACGGGGGTCTTCGTCGCGATCGGAGGATTGTTCGACAACCTCTGGAACGGAGGGCACAAGACCCCCAGGGAGAAGGCGTACGACGAGCAGCGGAAGCAGAACAAGGAGACCTTCCGCCAGTTCTGCCACACGTACAACGGCTGCTGAGCGACCGTTCGAGTACCCACCGCCCGGTTCGCCAGGCGGTGGGTGCTCGGTACGACGCGGCCGGGCGGAACCAGCTCGCCGGCCGCGGAACGGGTAAACCGCGTGAGTGGGCGGGCGGGAGCGCCTAAAGTGGGTGTTGCCATGCCTGATGCCCGGACCGAGTCTTCCAGTCCTTCCCCAGCTCCCCGTCACGAGTCCGGTGCCGCGCCGGATCCGGTACGCCGTCCGAGGCGTCGAGGGGGTCGAGGGCGGCGGCCCACCGCTGCGGGGCCGGTGGCCGAGGAGCAGGCGGGGCCGGAGTTGGCTGCGGTGGCCACGCGGCTGGCGGAGCTGACGGCGTACGACCGGGAGCAGCTGGGGCGGCGGCTGGAGCGGGTTCGGGGGACGAAGGATCCGCAGAAGCGGGCCGATGCGCTGCAGGGTGTGATCGGCGCGGTCGAGCAGGCCGAGCGGCGGGTCGAGGTCCGCCGGGCGGCGGTGCCGGAGATCACGTATCCCCCGGAGCTGCCGGTCAGCCAGCTCAAGGACGACATCGCCGCCGCGATCCGCGACCACCAGGTCGTCGTGGTCGCGGGTGAGACCGGCTCGGGCAAGACGACGCAGCTGCCGAAGATCTGCCTGGAGCTCGGCCGCGGGATCCGCGGCACGATCGGCCACACCCAGCCCCGGCGGCTCGCGGCGCGCACGGTCGCCGAGCGGATCGCGTCCGAGCTGGACACCGAGCTCGGCGAGACGATCGGCTTCGCGGTCCGGTTCACCGACAAGGTCAGCGAGCGCTCGCTCGTGAAGCTGATGACCGACGGCATCCTGCTCAACGAGCTGCAGCGCGACCGCGACCTGAGCCGCTACGACACGCTCATCATCGACGAGGCGCACGAACGCAGCCTGAACATCGACTTCATCCTCGGCTACCTCAAGCAGCTGCTCCCCCGCCGCCCCGACCTGAAGGTGATCATCACCTCGGCGACCATCGACCCGGAGCGGTTCGCCGAACACTTCGCGGACGCCGGGGGCACGCCGGCGCCGATCGTCGAGGTCTCCGGCCGGACGTACCCGGTCGAGGTGCGCTACCGCCCGATCAACGACCCCGACGACCCGAGCACCCTCGAACGCGACCAGACCCAGGCGATCCTGGACGCCGTCGACGAGCTCGAGTACGAGGCGGACGGCGACGTCCTGGTCTTCCTCAGCGGCGAGCGCGAGATCCGCGACACCGCCGACGCGCTCAACGACAAGTACGCCGCCCAGCGCGGCCGGCCGAACGCCGTCGAGGTCCTCCCGCTCTACGCGCGGCTCTCGAACGCCGAGCAGCATCGCGTCTTCCAGCCCAGCGGCAACCGGCGGATCGTCCTCGCGACCAATGTCGCCGAGACCTCGCTGACCGTCCCCGGGATCAAGTACGTCATCGACCCCGGCACGGCGCGGATCTCCCGTTACAGCCATCGGACCAAGGTCCAGCACCTCCCGATCGAAGCGGTCAGCCAGGCGAGCGCCAACCAGCGCAAGGGCCGCTGCGGCCGGACGAGCGACGGTATCTGCATCCGCCTGTACTCCGAGGAGCACTTCGAGAGCCGCCCGGAGTTCACCGACCCCGAGATCCTGCGCACGAACCTGGCCTCGGTCATCCTGCAGATGACGGCGATCGGCCTCGGCGACATCGCGGCGTTCCCGTTCATCGACGAGCCCGACAAGCGCAGTATCAGCGACGGCCTGCAGCTGCTGACCGAGCTGGGCGCGATCGAGAACCAGAAAGCCGGCGAGCGGCACCGCCGCCTGACCCCGATCGGCCGCCAGCTGGCGCAGATCCCGCTCGACCCGCGGCTGGCCCGGATGATCGTCGAGGCCGACAAGCACGGCTGCGTCCGCGAGGTGATGGTGATCGCCGCCGCCCTCTCCATCCAGGACCCGCGGGAGCGGCCGACGGACGCCGAAGCGCAGGCCCAGCAGGCGCATGCGCGCTTCCGCGACCCGAACAGCGACTTCCTCGGTTACCTGAACCTGTGGGCGTATCTGAAGAAGCAGCAGAGCGACCTCTCGGGCAACCAGTTCCGCCGGATGTGCCGCAGTGAGTACCTCAACTATCTGCGCGTCCGCGAGTGGCAGGACATCTTCGCGCAGTTGCGCCAGGTCGCGAGCCAGATCGGCGTCACGCTGAACAGCGGCGGCCCGGCCGACCCGCAGATCGTGCACCTCTCGCTGATGTCGGGCCTGCTGTCGCATCTCGGCATGAAGGACCCGGCGAACCAGCACCAGTACATCGGCGCCCGCGGCGCCAAGTTCGCGATCTTCCCCGGCTCCGGGCTGTTCAAGAAGCCACCGCAGTTCGTCATGGCGGCCGAGCTGGTCGAGACGTCCCGGCTCTGGGCGCGCGTCAACGCCAAGATCGAGCCCGAGTGGGCCGAGGACATCGCCCAGCACCTGATCAAACGCTCGTACTCCGAGCCGCACTGGGAGCGCAAGGCCGGCGCGGTGATGGCCTACGAGAAGGTCACGCTGTACGGCGTCCCGATCGTCGCCCGGCGCAAGATCAACTACGGCAAGGTCGACCCGGAGACGTCGCGCGAGCTGTTCATCCGGCACGCGCTGGTCGAGGGCGACTGGGACACCCACCACAAGTTCTTCCACGAGAACCGCAAGCTGATCGCCGAGGTCGAGGAGCTCGAGGAGCGGACCCGGCGGCGGGACCTGCTCGTCGACGACGAGACGTTGTTCGCGTTCTACGACGAGCGGATCGGCGCCGAGGTCGTCACCGGCCGGCACTTCGACACCTGGTGGAAGAGCGCCCGGCAGCGCGACGCCGACCTGCTCGACTTCGAGCGGTCGCTCGTCGTCCGCGAGGGCGCGGAGGTGAAGGCCGAGGAGTTCCCGCTGCACTGGACGCAGAACGGGATGACCTTCGACCTGACCTACGCCTTCGAGCCCGGCACCGACGCAGACGGCGTCACCGTGCACCTCCCGTTGCTGGTCCTCAATCAGGTCAGCGCGGACGGTTTCGAGTGGAGTGTGCCCGGTTTCCGCGAGGAGCTGCTGACGACGCTGATCAAGTCGTTGCCGAAGGCCATCAGGCGCAACATCGTCCCCGCGCCGGATCACGCCCGGCAGATCCTGCCGCTGCTCGACCCGGCCGACGGCGCGCTGACGACCGCGATGGCCAACGAGTTGCGGAACCTGCGCGACGTGATCATCGACGACGCCGACTGGGACTGGTCGCGGGTGCCGGAGCATCTGCGGATGACGTTCCGGGTCCTCGACGACCAGGGCAAGACGGTGGCCGAGGGCAAGGATCTCGCGAAACTCAAGGAGCGGCTGAAACCGAAGACGACGGCCGCGATCTCGAAGGTCGCGTCGAAGGCGGTCAGCGGGCTGGAGCGCTCCGGCCTGACGGACTGGACGTTCGGCGATCTGCCGCGGAGTTTCTCCGAGCACCGCAACGGGCTGACGGTCGCCGGGTATCCGGCGCTGGTCGACGAGGGTAAGACCGTCGCTATCCGGCTGCAGGAGACCGAGCGCGACCAGGCCGCCGCGATGTGGGCCGGGACGCGGAAGCTCCTGCTGCTGACCATGCCGTCGGTGATCGACGTCGTCCAGCGACATCTCAGTAGTACGCAGAAGCTGACGCTGATGGCCGGCCCGCACCGCAATGTCGGTGAGCTGCTGGACGACGCGATCGCCGCGGCCGTTGACCAGCTGATGACGGCCGCCAACGGCCCGGCGTGGAACCTGACGGCCTTCTCGGTCCTGCGGGACGCCGTCCGGTCCGACCTGGCCGACACCGTGCTCGGGATCCTCCGCCAGGTCGAGCAGGTGCTCGGCCACGCGCGGACGGTGGACAAGGCGATCTCGCGGGCGTCCAGCCCGGCGCTGCTCGCCGCGCTCTCCGACGTCCGCGGTCAGCTGGAGGCGCTCATCCGCCCCGGTTTCATCACCGCGACCGGCGCCAAGCGGCTCCCGGATCTGGTCCGCTACCTGCGGGGGATGGAGCAGCGGCTCGACAAGATCGGAGCGAACGCGATGCGCGACCGCTCCGGGATGGCGATCGTCCAGACGCTCACCGACGAGTACCAGCAGCGCCTGCGCGCCGTCCCGACCGGCAAGTACCCCTCCCCCGAGCTGCTCGACGTCCGCTGGATGCTCGAGGAGCTCCGGATCAGCCTGTTCGCCCAGACGATCGGTACGCCGTACCCCGTCTCGGACAAGCGCATCCGCAAGGCCCTCGCCCAGAGCTAGCTGTCGAGCAGCCGTTGGCCGATGCAGTGGACGGCTGCTCGGAGCTCGGGCGGGTCGAGGATCTCGAACGGCCACGGGATGCGGGTGGTCACGAAGACGAGCGGGCCGAGGTCGTTGGCGGCGAAGCGGAGTTCGCAGCTGGCGGCGTCGATCGGCGTCACGATGACTTCGCCGGCCGGCAGGACGCGCTGCGCCGTCTCGGCGTCGACCTGGACGCGAACCCGGGCAACGATGTCCCAGGGCGCGACACCAGTGCCTTCGGCAACGAACGCCACGGGGTCCGGTGGATCGTCGAAGCGATGCCGGACGCCGGTCCGTTCGGGGTGGGTGATGCGATCGACGCGGAAGGATCGCCAGGCCTGGCGATCCCGGTCGCGGGCGACGAGGTACCAGCGACGTCCGGTGTGCACGATCTGGAGCGGCTCGACGCGGCGGTCGGACGGCGTGCCGTCGTGGGAGCGGTAGGCGAAGTGGAGTCCTTCGGTATCGCGGCAGGCGGCCGCCAGGACGGCAAGCACTTCGGCGTCGATCGTCGGCAACTCACCCTGCGGTAGCTGGCTGACCTGGGCGCCGATCGCGGCGACGCGCTCGCGGAGGCCGGCCGGGAGCACCTGCTGAAGTTTGGTCAGCGCGGAGATCGCGGCCTCTTCGACTCCGGAGACGGTCGTGGTGGTCGCGACCCGGAGGCCGACGGCGACAGCAACCGCTTCCTCGTCCTCCAGCAGCAGAGGTGGCAGGCGGCCGCCGGGGCCGAGGCGGTAACCACCTCCGATCCCGGCCGCCGCCTCGACGGGATACCCGAGAGAGCGCAATCTCGTCACGTCCCGGCGGACCGTCCGGGGCGTGATCGCGAGCCGCTCGGCCAGCTCGGCGCCCTCCCACTGCGGGCGCGCCTGGAGCAGCGAGAGCAGTCGGAGGAGACGGGCCGCGGTGTCCATGGTGAAATCCATTCTGCCTCGACCTGCGGACCGTTCCTGTCCGCAGGTCGGCCTACGGTGGGAATCATGACCACGACACAGAGCATTGTGGAGCTGTCCGACTTCGCCTGGGAGCGGTTACGCGACCGGGTCGAGGGCCTGACCGACGAGGAGTACTTCTGGGAGCCGTTCGACGGCTGCTGGAGCGTCCGGGACGGCGTACCGGACCTCGACGCGCTCCCGGTCGAGCCGGCGCCGTTCACCACGCTCGCCTGGCGGATCACGCACATCATCGACATCCTGCAGGAGGAGCGGACAGCGACCTGGTTCGGGCACGAGCCCGCGCCCGGGGATGGCGAACCGTCGGTGCCGAGAACGGCCGAGGAAGCGCTCTCGGCGCTCTCTCACGCGTACGACGTGTGGCGCCGCCGGCTCGCCGCGCTGAGCCAGGAGGACCTCGACCGGCCGCTGGGCGAGATCGCCGGGCCGTTCGCGGCGCACGACGGGACGGCCTTCGCGCTGCACATCGTCGACGAGCTGATCCATCACGGCGCCGAGGTCGGGACGGTCCGCGACTTCTACCGCGGGACGCACCCCGAGGACCCGTTCAGCGCGGCGCTCGCCGGTGAGCTGACGCCGTCCACGCGGCCGACTCTGCTCGCCGAGGCCGCGGCGGCGCGGAAGTGGGAGCTCCTCCCCCAGCTCGCCGACCTCGGTTTCGACCTGAGCGCGAAGACCGCGAGTGGTTTCACCGCGGCCCACCTCGCCGCCGGGGTCGGGAACGTCGAGGCGCTGCGCTTCCTGGTCGAGCGCGGCGCGGATCTGTCGGTGAGCGATTCCCGGTTCGACGCCGACGTTCTCGGCTGGGCCAAGTGGTTCAGCCAGCCCGCGACCACGGAGTACCTGCAGTCGTTGTGATCAGGGCACGAAGGCGCGCTGCGACGTCCGCCGGAACTCGCGGGGCGACATGTCGTGCGCCGCGGTGAAACGCCGGGTGAAGTAGGACTGGCTGCTGAAACCGCAGCGGTCCGCGACGGCGGCGATCGGGAGGTTCGTTGCCGCTAGCAAGGATGCCGCGTGTTCGAGGCGGAGGTCGGTGACGAAATCGGTCGGCGTCCGGCCGTAGGCGGCGCGCACCGAGCGGGACAGATGCGCCGGGCTGACGGCGGCCAGTTCGAGCAGACGCGGGAGCCCCGCACGCAGATTGGACTCCGAGCGCATCGCCGTCCCGGCCTTACCGAGCCAGCCGGGGACGTCGCTCGGCGCGGCGTCGGGCGTGACGGGCTGGAGAAGGTCGATCCAGAACCGCAGCAGGTCGTACGAGGTCGGCCCGTTCTGGAAGCGCTCCAGCGCCTGAGAGAACGCAGGGAGCGCTCTCTCGTCGTGAAACCGGGCCGGGCAGGCGCTGCGCGTCAGGTCCAGGAACCCTTGCCAGGCGGAGCTCGGGAACGCGATGTTGATGAACTCCAGGCCCGCTCCACGCATCGCGTGCTGATCGGACGGCCGGACCAGGACGACGTCCCCGCGGGCCAGCGGCTCGGAGCCGGTCGCGAGCAGGTGCTCGCCGGTCCCGGAGACGACGCCCATGAACTCGTGGAAGTCCGCGTGCGTGTGCATTTCGGTGTCGCCGGACCGGGCCGGGATGCGGACGCGCGCCGCGTGGTACGGCCGACCGAGCGCATGCGGCGCGAACCGCAGTAACTGGACCATCTCAACACAGTACAAATTCCGGTCAGCACGCTGCTAGTAGTCGCGACAGCGCGAACCGACCATGGAGGCATGTTCGAAGACGACGGCTACGTGATCTTCCGCAACGTGATCGACCCGGAGCTGATCAAAGAGGTGAACGATCACGTCGAGTGGCTGCAGGCCCGGCACCCGGAGGTCCGGCCCGAGCAGCTCGGCCACATCTACCTCCGCGACGACCCGTTCTGGGTCCGCTTGGTCAGCGACGACCGGCTGGTCGACATCGCCCAGCGGTTCGTCGGCCCGGATATCGCTCTCTTCGCGTCCCACTACATCTCCAAGCCGCCGTACTCCGGCCAGCCGGTGCTGTGGCATCAGGACGCCGCCTTCTGGCCGCTCGACCCGATGGAGGTCGTGACGCTGTGGCTCGCGGTCGACCACTCCACCCCCGAGAACGGCTGCGTCCGGGTGATCCCGGGCAGTCATCGGTCCGGAGTGGCCGGGATGCGCGCGAACACCAGCGTGGAGAGCGTTCTCGGGAAGGAGATCGCGGTCGAGGTCGACGAGTCCGAAGCCGTCGACATGGTGCTCGCGCCGGGTGACGTCGAGGTGCACCACCCGAACATCGTGCACGGCAGCAACGCCAACACCTCGCCGCGCCGGCGCTGCGGCCTGACGATCCGCTACATCCCGACGTCCACCCGGATCACCGACCCCGAGACGCCGTACCCGAGCGCGTTCCACCTGCGCGGCGAGCCGGGTGTGAACAGCTACCAGCCGCGCCCGGAGTACGACGCGGCCCGGCACTTCGCCTTCGCCGGAAACGCCAGCTGGATGTGAAAAGCCCGCCCCGGCCAGGTGACCGGGGCGGGCATGAGGTGTGTGTCGGTCAGTTACTCCAGGCAGATCCGGAAGGGATGACCCGCGGGATCGGCGTAGATCCGCCAGCCGCGCGCGTTATCGGCCGGAGGTGGGTCGAGCGGGTCCAGCGGCTCCGCTCCGAGCGCGACCACGGTGGCGTGGCCGCTGGAAAGGTCCTCGACGATGAGGTCGAGGTGGAGATCCTGCGCGTCGGCGCCGGGCCACGTGGCCGGCAAGTACTCCTCCGAGCGCCGGAAGGCCAGCGTCGAGAATCCGAGCGAGGAGCCGGGGCCGGTCAGGCTCCGCCAGTCCTCGTCACCGTTCTCGTCGACATCCAGCCCCAGCAGCGCCGAGTAGAACTGGGCGAGCTCGAGTGGGTCCGGGCAATCCAGGACCACCGAGCCGAGCCGCCCGGCAGTACTGCCCGGCTGCTCTGCCACCTGCGTCATCTGTCCTCCAGCTTCTGTTTCATGAACAGCCTGCCCTTGTCGGGCAGGACCGACGGACCCTCTGGTCGGAAGGCCCGGCCGCCTACGATGACAGGTCGGCACGACATTGCGCACCTTTCGACACGCCTCCCTGACACCTCAACCTCTTCGCGAGGCGGCAGTACCCGTTCGGCGGGCATTTCATCCGGGGTTCGGCCGGATTGCCTCCTGCGCAACGCGACTTGCTTCCGGTTGACGCGGAAGGCGCTTACCCGAACACTGCGGACATGAAGCGACTAGCCCGCCCCCGTGTTCCGCTGATCGGACTGCTCGCCGCAGCCCTGTTGGCCACTCCACTCTTCGCCACCGCGCAACCGGCCGCCGCGCCCGCGCCGGCGCTGATCCCGAAGCCGGTCTCCCAGCAGGCGCTGCCCGGCCAGACATTCACTCTGCAGCCCTGGACGACAGTCGGCGTCGTGACCAGCGCGAAGGAGCGTAAGGCCGCCTACCGGGTGGCCGAGCAGCTCTCGGCCCAGCTGCGGCGCTCGACCGGCTTCCCGGTCCCCGTCGTCCCGGCCGTCGGCACGATCCGGCTCTCCACCAACGGCCCGAGCACCCTCGGCGCCGAGGGTTACGAGCTGCGCGTCGAGCACTCGGCCGTCACCATCACGGCGGCGACGCCGGAGGGCCTGTTCCGCGGCGTCACGACGCTGCGCCAGCTGCTGCCCGCCAAGGCCGAGGCGTCGAGCCGGCAGGGCGGCCCGTGGAAGATCGCCGGGACCAAGATCGCCGACTCCCCGCGGTACGCGTACCGCGGGGCGATGCTCGACGTCTCCCGGCACTTCTTCTCGGTCGCCGAGGTCAAGCGCTACATCGACCTCGCGTCGCTCTACAAGCTCAACAAGCTGCACCTGCACCTGTCCGACGACCAGGGCTGGCGGATCCAGGTCGACAGCTGGCCCAAGCTGACGACGTACGGCGGCAGCCTCGAGGTCGGCGGCACCCCGGGCGGCCACTACACGAAGGCCGATTTCGCGGAGATCGTGAAGTACGCCGGGGAGCGCTTTCTCACCGTGATCCCGGAGATCGACACCCCGGGACACACGAACGCCGCGCTGGCGTCGTACGCCGAACTGAACTGCGACGGCGTCGCCCCGCCGCTCTACACCGGCACGAAGGTCGGCTTCAGCTCCCTGTGCGTCGCGAAGGACCTCACCTACGACTTCCTGGACGACGTGTTCCGCGAGGTCAGCGAGCAGTCGCCGGGCGACGTCCTGCACCTGGGCGGCGACGAGGCGCACTCGACGCCGCACTCGGACTACCTGACCTTCGTCCCGAAGGCCGCCGATCTGGTCACCAAGCACGGCAAGCGCGTGATGGGCTGGCAGGAGATCGCAGAGACCGCTCTCCCGGCCGGGAGCATCGCGCAGTACTGGGGCACGGACGACGCGCGCTCGCGGGAGCTGGCGCGGAAGGCCGCCGCACAGGGCGCGCAGGTCGTGCTGTCACCGGCCAACCGGGCCTACCTGGACATGAAGTACCACAAGGACACTCCCCTGGGTCTCGACTGGGCCGGCCTGGTCAGCGTCGAGAAGTCCTACAGCTGGAACCCGTCGACGCTGATCCCGAATCTGCCGGAGAGCGCTGTCGCCGGCGTCGAGGCGCCGCTGTGGTCGGAGACCCTGGACGACATCGACAAGGTCGAGTTCATGGCGTTCCCGCGGCTCCCCGGGATCGCGGAGCTCGGCTGGTCGCAGGCCTCCGCGCTGGACTGGACGACGTACAAGGATCGGCTGGCCGGTCAGGGCTCGCGCTGGGACGTCCTCAGCGTGAACTTCTACCGCGCACCGGAGATCGCCTGGCGCTGACTGATCACAGACCGGCTGCTGCCGACCTGAGGTCGGCCAGCTCCTGCTGAGCGAGCTCGGCGAACTCACTCTGGTTCGCCGGGCTCGCCCACAGCGCGTACGCCCGATGCATCGCCAGCCCACCCAGCTCGGCCGCGATCAGCGCCGTCCGCTCGGCCACACCGCGCTGCAGCAGCGCCTCGGCCATCGCCGCCGCAATGGCGGCCTCCTTCATCGCACTGCGCTCCTGCAGCTCACGGTTGCCCGCAATGACGGCCAGCAGCCGGGGGCCGTAGTCCCGCCGGCCCTCCACGAAGGCCTCCGCAGCAGCCTGCAGCGCCGCAGCGACGGCCTCCAGCGGCGTCGCGTCCGGACCGGCTCCAGCAATGCCGTCAGCGGTCAGACGACAGAGCAGGTCCTCGCCGGCGAACAGGACCTCGCGCTTGTCCGGGTAGTGCCGGAAGAACGTGCTCTTGGTCAGCCCGGCGCGGGTGGCGATCTGGACGACGGTCGTGCTGTCGTACCCCTGCTCCTCGAACAGCTCCAGGGCCGCGCGTACCAGCCGCTCCCGCGGCTCGGGTTCCCATCGGGCCATGCAGCCATCCTAAGGTGACGGGACTCAGTCGCGTCCGCGCAGCACCCGGTCCACCAGCCAGGCCGTCGACACGTCGAGGTCCTGCTCAGCTACGACGTACTGCGTCGCCACGGCGTCCGCCGTTTCGCGGACCTCCAGCCGGTAGACGTACCGGTCCGGCTGCGGCCGGCCAGTGCCCAGCGACGACCCCGCCAGGGCCCGGACGACGGCGTCCAGCTGCTCGGCGTCCGGCTCGGCGCTGGTATCGAGCTCGGCCTGGGCGGTCAGCCCGGCGAACCCGCCGCTACGGCTCACAATGACGATCAAGGGCGGTCTCCTCGGCGGTCGGGACACCACGATTGCGTGCCGTGCAACGAATGTCCAGAGTCGTGCGACACGCCGGAAAATTCGATCAGGAACGGACGGCCATTACCCGGCGTACCGGTCGTGTTGTCTCACGTTGCCAAGCATTTACCCCCGGTCCCGGAGATGAATCAGCAGGTCGGCGCGGGATTCGGCAGTTCGGCACCGGTTCCGGGCGGGTGAATTCGGGTGCTCACGGAGCGTGGCAACCGGCGACAATCAGCGACACGTGTTCGCGATCACCCCTTCCGCGTGGCCGCAGATCGGCTACAGTTATCGCGTTGCAGTTTTGGACTCCCACTGACTTTCGCTGTGCTGTACGGCCGGTTCTGTCGTCTGGGGCCTTTCGGCGACACGTGGCTCATGAGGTGTGGGTCGCGGTTTGTTACAAGCCATCAAGGAGATAGACACAAATGGCTGTCGGTACTGTCAAGTGGTTCAACGCTGACAAGGGCTTCGGCTTCATCACCCCGGATGACGGTGGCGCGGACGTGTTCGCGCACTACTCGGCCATCCAGACCTCGGGCTTCCGCTCGCTGGACGAGAACCAGCGCGTCGAGTTCGAGATCACCCAGGGCCAGAAGGGCCTTCAGGCGGAGAACATCCGCCCGATCTGATCTTCGGATCAGCCTTTCTCGTACTGAACGGAAGGGCCGCACATCTTCGGATGGGCGGCCCTTTCGCTTGCTGTGAGCATGCAGCGCTTGCTGTCAGCATGCAGTGCTTGCCGGGAGCGGGTCAGCGGAAACGCGGGACGATCTCGGTGGCGATCTGCTCGAGCAGGTCTTCGTCGCCGGCGTAGATGCCGTCGGCGCGGGGGTAGTGGGTGATCACGTCGGTGAAGCCGAGGGCGGCGGCGCGGCCGACGATGTCCTCGAAGGCGGCGACGCTCGACAGGGCGTAGGCGCCGTTGTCGATGGACAGGTAGCGGTCGAACGGGCGGTCGCCGACGACGTCGTCCAGGCGGTGTTTGAGGTCGGTGACGCCGGCGAACCAGCTGTCCAGGTCGTCGGCCTTGCGGCCGGTGGTGACCCAGCCGGCGCCGTACTTGGCGGCCAGGCGGAGCGAGCGCGGGCCGTTGGCGGCCATCACGAACGGGACGCGCGGCTGCTGGATGCAGCCGGGGAGCGTGCGGGCGTTGCGGGTCTCGAAATACTCGCCCTTGTGGTCGACGCCGTCAGTGGTGAGCAGAGTGTCGAGCAGCTCGACGAACTCGGTGAGCCGGTCGACCTTCGCGCGCGGGCCGAGCTCGGGGCCGCCCTGGATGGTGGTGTCGATCCCGCCGCCGGCGCCGATCCCGCACAGGAACCGGCCGTCGGAGATGTCGTCCAGGGCAAGGATCTCGCGGGTCAGCGCGAGCGGATGGCGAAAGTTCGGCGAGGTGACGAAGGTGCCGAGGCGCATCGTCGACGTGACGAGCGCGGCCGCCGTCAGCGTCGGCGTCGTCCCGTACCAGGGCGAATCCTGCAGGCCTCCCCAGGTCAGGTGGTCATAGGTCCAGGCGTGGTCGAAACCGAGTTCCTCGGCCTTCCGCCACCGCCGCTCCGCATCCTTCCACCGGTACTCCGGCAGGATGGTGATCCCAAATCGCATACCTCGCACCTTAGTCGGTGTGTCGGAAACCACGATTGTTGCGTTTTGCCACGATCTTCGACACGGTCGTAAGGCAGTTCCCCCGACCTGACGAAATGGAGGCGCGCCGAAGCGAGGCGTGAATCACCTGTGGCGATCGACATCGACAGCCCGGCAGAACCCCTCGACACCGATCAGCACCCCGCACTCGCGGTACCACCACCGCCCGGCAGCCGAAGTCGCGGCGCCGGGCTCGACCGGATCACCTTCGGGATCACCGCCGTCGTCGCCCTCGCATTCGTTGCCTGGGGCATCGTCGACGCCGCCGGCCTCGGGACGGCGTCCACCTCGGCGCTGGGCTGGGTGGAGAAGAACACCGGCTGGCTGTTCGTCCTGCTGGCCTCCGGGTTCGTCGTCTACGTGATCTGGCTGGCCGCCGGCCGGTACGGGCGGATCCCGCTCGGCGCGGACGACGAACAGCCGGAGTTCAAGACCGTCTCCTGGGTGGCGATGATGTTCAGCGCCGGGATGGGGATCGGCCTGATGTTCTTCGGCGTCAGCGAGCCGCTCTCGCACTTCGTCGCTCCCCCGCCCGGCACCAGCCAGGCCGAGACGTCCGACGCGCTCGAGACCGCGATGGCGACGACGCTGTTCCACTGGACGCTGCACCCGTGGGCGATCTACGCGGTCGTCGGGATCGCCATTGCCTACGGCACCTTTCGGCGTGGCCGCTCGCAGCTGATCAGCGCGGCGTTCCAGCCGCTGCTCGGACGGCGGACCGAAGGCCCGATCGGGAAGGTGATCGACGGGCTCGCGATCTTCGCGACGCTGTTCGGGTCGGCGGCGTCCCTCGGGCTCGGGGCGCTGCAGATCGGCTCCGGGGTGCGGATCCTCGGCTGGCTCGACACGACCGGCAACGGCGTCCTGGTCGGGGTGATCGCCGTTCTGACCGCGGCGTTCGTCGCGTCGGCGGTGTCGGGGGTCGCGAAGGGCATCCAGTGGTTGTCGAATATCAACATGGTGCTGGCCGTCGTCCTGGCCCTGTTTGTGTTCGTGGTCGGCCCGACGGTGCTGATCCTGAATCTGGTGCCGACCGCGATCGGCGACTACTTCCGCGACCTGGCCGACATGGCCGCGCGGACGGAGGCGAGCGGCGGCGACGCGATGGCCGAGTGGCTGTCCGGCTGGACGGTCTTCTACTGGGCCTGGTGGATCTCGTGGACGCCGTTCGTCGGGATGTTCATCGCGCGGATCAGCCGCGGGCGCACGATCCGGCAGTTCGTCACGGGGGTCCTGCTGGTGCCGTCGCTGGTCAGCGTGCTGTGGTTCTGCATCTTCGGCGGGACGGCGATCTCCATCCAGCGCGACGGGACGGATATCGCCGGGCAGTCGACGACCGAGGGACAGCTGTTCGGGATGCTCGACCAGATCCCGTGGCCGGCGGTCACGACGACCCTCGTCGTCCTCTTGGTGGCGATCTTCTTCGTCTCCGGCGCGGACGCCGCGTCGATCGTGATGGGGACGCTGTCGGAGCGGGGCGCGATCGAGCCGAAGAAGCCGCTGGTCGTGTTCTGGGGTGTGCTGACCGGCGCCGTCGCGGCGGTCATGCTGCTCGCGGGCGGAGGCGGTTCGGATGCGTTACAAGGCCTGCAGAACGTGACGATCGTGGCCGCGCTGCCGTTCGCGCTCGTGATGGTCGGGCTGGCGGTCGCGCTGGTCAAGGATCTGCGGACGGACCCGTTGATGCTGCGGCATGCGATCGGCTCGGAGGCGGTCGAGGCGGCGGTGATCGAAGGGGTCAGCCAGCACGGTGACGACTTCGCACTGGTCGTCGAGCCGACCAAGGAGGAATAAATTGAGCTCTCAACTATATTGTTGAGGGTATGACTTCGACCCCGGTGCTGTACCTGAGCCATGGCGCTCCCCCGCTGGCCGACGACCGCCGCTGGACTTCCGAACTGGCGGCGGTCTCGGCCGGGCTCACCCGCCCGACCGCGATCCTGATCGTCTCCGCGCACTGGGAGGCGGCGCCGCTGACCCTCGCCGCGACGTCCACCGTCCCACTGCTGTACGACTTCTACGGCTTCCCGCAGCACTACTACGAAGTCCAGTACGCCGCTCCGGGCGCACCCGAGCTCGCCGACCAGGTCCGCAAACTACTGCGCTCCCCCGGCACCCCCGTCTACGACGACCCGAACCGCGGGCTCGACCACGGCGCATACGTCCCGCTGAAGGAGATGTACCCGGACGCCGACGTCCCGGTCCTCCAGGTCTCGATGCCCACCCTCGACCCGACCGAGCTCTTCCGCCTCGGCCAGAAGCTCGCCCCGCTGCGCGACCAGGGCGTCCTCATCATCGGCAGCGGTTTCACCACCCACAATCTGCGGGAGCTGAACTTCGCCGCCGGCGCCGCCACCCACCTCTCCACCGCCCAAACCGTCGTCGACGGCTTCTGGTACGGCCTCTCCAAACGCTCCTGGCAAATCAACTGAACCCCCGCCCGACGGGCTGGGCTCAGGAGGTTGGGGTGGGGCAGGTGGCGAGGGTTGTGGTGCCGATGCTGGAGAGCCAGAGGGTGCCGTTGCGTTCGCGGATGCCGGTGGGCATGCGGAAGGCGGGGTGGGTGGTGCGGAGGTCGTGGACGAGGGCGCCGGATTCGGTGTAGGCCTGGATCTCGATGATGTCGGCGGCGGCTGGTTGGAGGGCTTCGGGGAGGGACCAGACGAGTTTGCGGAGGATGGGGGCCTTGGGGAGGAGGGCGTCCAGGAGGGTGTTGCGGGGGGAGCCGATGGTGACCCAGATGAGGCCGTCGGAGCCGGTGGAGATGTTGTCGGGGAGGCCGGGGATCCGGGTGAGGAGCTCGGGCTCGGCGCCTGGGGTGGTCAGGTCGAGTTTCCGGACGGCGTACGCCGCGGTCTCGGCCCAGAAGACGGTGCCGGCGTCGGCGGACAGGGCTACGCCGTTGGGGAAGGCGCGGTTGGCGGCCAGGCGGGTGACGGCGCCGTCCGGGGTACGGCGGTAGAGGCTGCCGGTGGCGGAGTGCTCGAGGAGGTCCGCTTTCCAGTGCTCGAAGCCGAAGCGGGTCGAGGAGTCGGTGAAGTAGATGGTGCCGTCGGGGGCGACGGCGGCGTTGTTGCAGAAGCGCATCGGGACGCCGTCGATCGCGGCCAGCAGGGTCGCGACGCGGCCGTCGGCGTCCAGCGTGAGCAGGCCGCGGTTGGCGTCACAGATCAGGACCTTGCCGTCGGGCAGCCACTCCAGCCCGAGGGGCCGGCCACCGGTGTCGGCCAGCGTTTCGATCTTCAGGCCGTCGGCGCTCACCCGCAGGATGCGACCGTCCACCAGGCCGGTCAGGACGTTCCCGTCCGCGTCGATCAGCGCGTCCTCCGGACCGTGCCCGGGGACGTCGACCGTCATCACGTCGAAGCCGCTCGGGTGCCGGACCGGGTCGGCGGGCGGCGGAGTCCAGCGGACGGGCGCGATCGAAGGCTTCATGGACCGACCCTACTAGGCGTCAGCCGCCCCACACACAACGCGACAACCCGGAGCGGTCACGAGGACCGATCCGGGTTGCCGACTGCTGAAATCAGAAGATGACTTCGCCGCGGGCACGCCGCGCGCGGAGCTTCTCCAGGGCCTCTTCGAGGATCTCGGCCGCCTCCGATTCGGAGCGCCGCTCCTTCACGTAGGCCAGGTGGGTCTTGTAGGGCTCGATCTTCGTCGGCGGGGGCGGGTTGTTCACATCGGTGCTGGTCGGCAGACCGCACCGCGGACAGTCCCACGCCTCCGGGACGGCGGCGTCGACCGCGAACACGGTCGCCGTCTCGTGCCCGTTGGCACAGAAGAACACGACACGCTGCCGGGGCGCGGTGTCGCCGCGCTCCGCCTCGCCCATCGGTCCGGCGCCGACCCGGCTGCCGCGAATCGCACTACCACCACCAGCCACGGGAACCTACTCTCCTCAGCCGATTTTGTAGAGCAGGCCGAGGGCCACGATGGCGGCGAACCAGATCAGGCCGACGCCGATCGTGATGCGGTCCAGGTTCCGCTCGGCCACCGACGAGCCGCCCAGGCTGGACGACACACCGCCACCGAACAGGTCCGAGAGACCACCGCCACGGCCTTTGTGCAGCAGCACGAGGAGCGTGAGGATGAGGCTGCAGATGATCACTACGATCGAGAAAGCGAGAATCACGAGGAGTAGCCTAACTGAAGGTCCAGGTAACGGCAGATGCCGGCGAACTCGTCCACCTGGAGGCTCGCGCCCCCAACCAGACAGCCGTCGACATCCGGTTGGGCCATGATGCCACCTGCGCTGGCCATCTTCACCGATCCGCCGTAAAGAATCCGTACCGAGTCGGCGACCGAGGGTGAAATCGTCTCCTCGATCCGCGCGCGGATGGCGGAGTTCACCTCCTGCGCGTCCTCCGGCGTCGCGACCTCACCGGTGCCGATCGCCCAGACCGGCTCGTAGGCGATCACGAGCTTGCGGACGTCGTCCTGTTTCAGGCCGGCCAGCGCCGCGTCGACCTGGGCCAGTACGTGCTCGACCTGGCCGTTGGCCTTGCGGACCTCGAGCCCCTCGCCGACGCACACGATCGGGATCAGCCCGGCCTCGAGCGCCTTCGCGGTCTTGGCGTTGACGAGCGCGTCGTCCTCGCCGTGGTACTGCCGGCGCTCGGAGTGCCCGGTCAGGACGTACGCACAGCCGAGTTTGCTCAGCATCGCGCCCGAGATCTCACCGGTGTAGGCGCCGGCGTCCTTGGCGGAGATGTCCTGGGCGCCGTACCTGATCTTCATCCGGTCACCGTCGACCAGCGTCTGCACGCTGCGGATGTCGGTGAACGGCGGCAGCACCGCCACCTCGACGCGCGCGAAGTCGTGCTTCTTGTCCTGCAGCGTCCACGACAGCTTCTGCAGCAGGTGCACGGCCTCGACGTGGTTGAGGTTCATCTTCCAGTTGCCCGCCATCAAGGGCGTACGGGCAGCTTCTGCCATCAGCTCAGTCCTCTTCCAGTACGGCGAGTCCCGGGAGCTCCTTGCCCTCCAGGTACTCGAGGGATGCGCCGCCACCGGTGGAGATGTGGCCGAACGCATCGTCGGCGAAGCCTAGCTGCCGGACGGCGGCCGCGGAGTCACCGCCGCCGACGACACTCAGGCCATCTACCTCGGTCAACGCCTGCGCGACAGCCTTGGTTCCACCCGCGAAGGCCGCCATCTCGAAGACGCCCATCGGGCCGTTCCAGAACACCGTCTTCGCGGCCGCGACCTCGGCGGCGAACGCCTTCGCGGACTCCGGGCCGATGTCCAGACCGAGCTGGTCGGCCGGGATCGCGTCGGCGGCGACGACGGTCGCGGGCGAGTCGGCCTTGAACTCCGGCGCGACCACGATGTCGGTCGGCAGCACGATCTTGTCGCCGGCCTCCTCGAGGTACCCGCGGACGACGTCCAGCTGGTCCTCCTCGAGGAGGCTCTTGCCGACCTCGTGGCCCTGCGCCTTGAGGAACGTGAAGACCATGCCGCCGCCGATCAGCAGCTTGTCGGCCTTGGCCAGCAGGTTGTCGATCACGGCCAGCTTGTCCGAGACCTTGGCGCCGCCGAGGACGACGACGTACGGCCGCGCGGGCTCCTCGGTCAGCTTCTTCAGGACGTCGACCTCGGCGAGCACCAGGCCGCCGGCAGCGTGCGGGAGCTTGCCGGCGACGTCGTACACGCTGGCCTGCTTGCGGTGCACGACGCCGAAGCCGTCGCTGACGAACACGTCGGCCAGCGCCGCGAGCTCGTCGGCCAGCTGATCGCGCTGCGCCTCGTCCTTGCTCTCCTCGCGGGCGTCGTACCGGACGTTCTCCAGCAGCAGCACCTCACCCTCGTCGAGGTCCTGGACGGCGGACTGCGCCGAGTCGCCGGTCACGTCGGTGGCGAAGTGGACGGTGATGCCTTCGGCGGCCAGCAGCTCGCCGAGCCGCTTGGCGACCGGGGCCAGCGTGAACTCCGGGTTCGGGGTGCCCTTCGGGCGGCCGAGGTGCGCGGTCACGATCACCTTGGCGCCGGCCTTGGCCAGCTTCACCAGCGTCGGCAGCGAGGCGCGGATGCGGCCGTCGTCGCCGATCACGTCGTTCTTGATCGGTACGTTCAGGTCGGAGCGGACGAGCACCCGCTGACCGGCCAGGTCGCCGAGATCTTCGATGGTCTTCACGAATCTGCTTCCTGTTCAAGACAACGTCCGGAGAACCGGGGTGCAGGACCGCGGTTCCCCGGACGTCACGGGACCGAAGAGAACGTCAGAGGGACTTACCGACGTAGTTGACCAGGTCGACGAGGCGGTTGGAGTAGCCCCACTCGTTGTCGTACCAGCCGACGACCTTGACCTGGTTGCCCAGGACCTTGGTCAGGCCGGCGTCGAAGATGCAGGACGCCGGGTCGGTGACGATGTCGCTGGAGACGATCGGGTCCTCGGTGTAGCGCAGGAAACCCTTGAGCGCGCCCTCGGCCGCGGCCTTGACGACGGCGTTGACCTCCTCGGCGGTGGTCTCGCGGCCGACGTTCACGGTCAGGTCGGTGGCCGAGCCGGTGGGGATCGGCACGCGCAGCGCGTACCCGTCCAGCTTGCCCTTGAGCTCCGGCATGACCAGGCCGATCGCCTTGGCGGCGCCGGTCGAGGTCGGGACGACGTTCAGCGCGGCGGCGCGGGCGCGCCGCAGGTCGCTGTGCGGGCCGTCCTGCAGGTTCTGGTCCTGGGTGTAGGCGTGGACCGTGGTCATCAGGCCCCGCTCGATGACGAACTCGTCGTGGATGGCCTTGGCCATCGGGGCGAGGCAGTTCGTGGTGCAGGACGCGTTCGAGATCACGGTGTGCTTCTCGGCGTCGTACAGCTCGTGGTTCACGCCCATGACGACGGTGAGGTCCTCGTTCTTCGCCGGGGCGGAGATGATGACCTTCTTGGCGCCGTTGTCGGCGTGCGTCTTGGCCTTGGTCGCGTCGGTGAAGAAACCGGTCGACTCGATCACGACGTCGGCGCCGACGTCCGACCACTTCAGGTTGGCCGGGTCGCGCTCGGCGAACGCCTTGAAGCTGTGACCGCCGGCGGTGATGTCGGTGTCGGTCGCGGACACGTCACCCGGGAAACGGCCCAGGATCGAGTCGTACTTGAGCAGGTGGGCGAGGGTCTGGTTGTCGGTCAGGTCGTTGACGGCGACGACCTCGATGTCGGCACCGGACGCCTGCACGGCGCGGAAGAAGTTACGGCCGATCCGGCCGAAGCCGTTGATACCTACGCGTACGGTCACGGGACTACGTCTCCTCGAACTAGCGGTCCAGCACTGCTCTTCACCCCGAACACTAGCCCAACCGCCCACTCGGCCAACTGGTGCTATCCACAGCAGACCACCCCCGGCGAGCCGTCAGTCGTGGTCCAGACCAGCCAGGCACGGAAAGGCCCCGGGAAGTTCCCGGGGCCGATCGGTGAATACCAGTGGTACCGCAGGTGTTCAGGCCGGGTCGAGCATCTCCGGGGTCAGGTTCGCCTCGGTGTTCGGGATGCCGAGATCGGACGCGCGCTTGTCGGCCATCGCCAGCAGGCGGCGGATCCGGCCGGCGACGGCGTCCTTGGTCAGGGCGGGCTCGTGCAGCTGGCCGAGCTCCTCGAGACTGGCCTGCTTGTGCTCCAGCCGCAGCTTGCCGGCGACCTGCAGATGATCGGGGACGTCGTCGCCGAGGATCTCCAGCGCGCGCTCGACCCGGGCGCCGGCAGCGACCGCGGCGCGGGCGGAACGGCGCAGGTTCGCGTCGTCGAAGTTGGCCAGCCGGTTCGCCGTGGCGCGCACCTCGCGGCGCATCCGGCGCTCCTCCCAGGCGAGGACGGACTCGTGCGCGCCGAGACGGGTCAGCAGCGCGCCGATCGCGTCGCCGTCGCGAATGACCACGCGGTCGACATTCCGCACCTCCCGAGCCTTCGAGCCGATCCCCAGCCGCCGGGCCGCGCCGACCAGCGCCAGCGCCGCCTCCGGCCCCGGGCAGGTGACCTCGAGGGACGACGACCGCCCGGGCTCGGTCAGCGAGCCGTGCGCCAGGAAGGCGCCGCGCCAGGCCGCGACCGCGTCACACGAAGCGCCCGACACCACAGCCGGCGGCAGCCCGCGAACCGGACGGCCGCGGTTGTCGACCAGGCCGGTCTGGCGGGCCAGCGCGTCGCCGTCGCGCACGACGCGGACGACGTACTTGGTCTGCTTGCGGATCCCCGACGGGGAGATCACGACGACGTCCGACGGGTGGCCGAAGATCTCGGCGATGTCCTTGCGCAACCGGCGCGCCGCGGCGCCGCTGTCCAGCTCGGCCTCGACGACGATCCGGCCGGAGACCAGGTGCAGACCGCCCGCGAACCGCAGCACCGACGAGACCTCGGCCTTGCGGCAGCAGGGTTTCGTCACCTGGATACTGGTCAGTTCGGACTTCACCTGTGCTGTCATCGCCATAGAAGGCATCCTCCCACCGTTGTCAAAGACCCCCGTCGCGAACCCCGAGGCAGAACGTCCAACGGCGCCCGGCACGACGGCGTTACGCGAGCTCGCCGTTCAGGAACGGCAGCAGCACCTCGGCCGATCTGCGGCCGTCGTGCAGGTGCCGGACATAGCGCGGGCCCGCGTCGGCGATGATCCGGGCCTCGTCACGTTCGTGGACCAGCCGCTCGATCACCTCGGCCAGGTCATCCGGCGTCGCCTCCACCATCGGCAGGTCCGTCGGCAACCGGGACCGGATCCGGTCCCCGACGTACCCGACGGTCACTCGCCCGGCCGCCATGGCCTCACAGGCGAAGACGCCGTACAGGCCGAGCAGCAGCTGGTCGACGACGATGTCGGCGTTCCTCACCAGCTCGGCGAGTTCCGCATGTGCCACGTTCTGCACCCGCTGGTAATTGATCAGACCACGTGCGTCCAGGTCGGCCAGCACCGGATCGACGTACGACGAGCCCTTGAGCGCACTCGAGGTGGGGGCGTGCAGGACCACCGGAACCCTGCGATCGAGCAGCGGACGGTTCGACGCGAAGCCCTCGACATCGACCGTCAGCGGGAGCCAGATGCCGTTGTCCACGAACTCCAGCAGGTCGGGCGTGGTGACGAAGACCGGACCCCGGTAGCCCTGCAGGTGCCGGCGGAGCAGGTCGTTCGCCGCCTGTAGCCGCTGGGTCAGGTCGTCGTTCGGATCCCTGAACGGCGAGTGGGGATGGCGTGCCCGGTGCAGAGCGGGGTCACGGATCTCCGAACCGTGGAAGAGCACGGCGTGCCTGATCCCGGCCTGGTCGAGCATCGGTACTTCACTGGTCCACACCTGCCCGCGGACCGCCCCGAGCATCGTCCGCCCCGCCTCGAAGATCACGTGGGTGACGTCGCGCAGCACATGCGCGGTCAGGTCCAACTGCCAGCGCAGGTCGGACCGGTACTGCTCCTCGGTCCCGGCGCGGTGCACCCGGAACCTGAACGCGGCGGCGCTGCGCGTGGACAGCGACTCCCCCGTGATACCCGACAGGTTCCGCTCGACCGCGCTCGCCCACTCGTAGGCCTGGCCGGCGCTGTTCAACGGCCCGATCAACAGGTGCCGATTCGTGTTCGCGCCGCCCGCGGCGGCGACCTCGAACTGCTTGCCGGTCAACTCGGCGTACAGCGCGCGCAGCTTAGGCGCCTCGATCGACACGTCGGCCGGATCGGGGATCTCCAGCACGACGGCCGGCTCGTGCCGCAGCCGGTGCTCGCGCTGCAGCCGGGCGGCGATGGCCGGGCTCACCGTGATCACCCGGTCGGCGGCTTCGATGTACTCCGCCTCGTGGTTCGCCCAGGCCGCGACGGAGCGCCGGGTCCGGGCGCCGGCCCGGGACAGCCCGGCGACGTACTCGTGGGCGTCGTACACGACCTTGAGGTCACGGCCACCGAGCTTCGCGCGACCGGCGGCGCGGACCGCGACACCGATCACGTGGACTCCGTGTGCATGCACGACATCCGGCTCCAGGCGATCGATCAGGCCGCCGAACGCCGTCTCCAGGTCGAATGCCTCCGGAAGCAGCGTGCGCCACGGCGCAGGCCAGGGCAGCCGGTGCACCAACCCGTCGTACGCCCGCCAGCCGGACTTGAACGACCTGTCAGCCGAGGCGCCGACGCGCTTGCGCACTGAGGCCGCCCGCTGTGCGGCCCGCCAGCGCGCCCTGCGGAGCAGCCGTGCGGCGACGCCGGCCTTGAACGTCAGCAGGTTGCCCCGGCCGGCCGTTGCCCGCCCGATCGCAGTGCCCGAGTCTGCTGTGACCTCCATCAGCCCCGCGCGGATCCGCTGGTTGCGGGCCGCGTACGTCGAGCCGTGCTTGTAGCCGAGCAGCGGTGGGCGCCAGTCCCGCTGCGCCTTACGGCTGCGCTTGCGCTCCTCGCGCAGCGAGTACGGCACCGCCACCCGGACGATCGTCGCGCCCCCGACGATCTCCTTCGACGGCAAGCCGTTGGCTGCGACACCGAGCACCGTCACCTGCGCTCCGGCCATCGCCAGCGCCGCGGCTTCCTCGCGGACGCGGCTGTCGTGGGCGACGTCGCCGGCGACCACCATCAGCACCAGCAGGTCCGTACGGCTACGCATTTGTTCTCCTGGGTCAGGACTCTTCATCGGGCCTGGTCACCGCTCGGGGTCGTTTCACACACCGAGGACGGCACGGATCTCCTTCTCCAACCGGTCGTCCTCGAGAGGCAGGGCCGGATCGAGGCCCGTGCCGAGGAGATCGGCGTACAGCGCACGGAGGTGGACCGACTGCGTCTCCCACGACACCTCCTGGAGGAGCTTCGGCTCGGAAACGTTCGCGCAGTAGGTTGACCGCGCGGCCAGCACCTGCCGGACGGCGACCGCCAGGTCGTACGGGTCCTCCGCCGTGAAGACCTCGCCGATTCCGGTCCGGCCGACGAACTCGTGCATGCTCGGCATGTCACTCGTCACCACCGGCAAGCCGGCGAAGAGGTACTCGAAGACCTTGTTCGGCAGGGCCATCTCGTGACTGGGGAACCGCAGGATCGGGATCAGGCCGACATCGGCCGACCGCAAGAAGGGAACGACCTCGGCCGGTGCCACCGGTTCGAGGTAGTGCACCCGGTCCTCGACTCCGGCCTTCGCTGCCAGCTTCTTCAGCGCCAGCACCGAACGCATCGCGATCATCGGTACGCAGACGACGGCAAGGTGCACATCCGGCAGCTCCGGCAACGCCTCGATCGCGGTCTCGACTCCACGGGCACGAGTGATGCCGCCGGAGTACACCATCAGCGGCGTCTCGTCCGGCAGGCCGATGCGCTCCCGGATGCCGACCACCCCACCGTCGGCGCCGCTGTCGCCGGCCAACGGCGGGCTGTTCATCACCACGGTCGGTTCAAGTGGAAGGCGGTACCTCTTCCGCAGGGTCCGCGCGATCGCCGGGCTCACGGTGATCACCCGGTCCATCTGCCGGATGTACTCCGACTCGTGGTCCGCCCAGGCCGCGATGAAGCGGGGCGACCGCCCTCCGTACTGCGAGAGCCCGGGCACGTACTCATGCGCGTCGTACACGGTCCTGACCTCGCGGCCGCGCAGACTCGCCCGCCCCGACGCGCGGGCCGCGACACCGATGATGTGCATGTCGTGCGCGTGGATCGCGTCGGGTTCGATCCGGTCCAGCACCACCCCCAGCATGGCCTCGTAGTCGTAGGCCTCCGGGACCTCGGTTCGTCAGCTGACCCTCCGGTCGTGGCGAGAAAGGTGCGCGTCCCATGCCCGCCAGCATTGCTTGGCCAACCGCAGCTGCCGCCGGGCGAGTTTCGTCCGGGCCGCCACGCTCAGCTGGGCGACCTGCCAGCGCTTCCGCGCGAGCAACCGGCGGGCCACTGCGGCCTTGAACGACACGATGCCGACCAGCCCGGCTTTCCGCAGCCGCACCGCATGGCCGGACTCTGCCTTGAGGTCGCCCAGGCGAGCGTTGATCCGCGCGGAGCGTGCCGCGAGCACGTCGACCGGCTCGCCGGTCACCAGCCGCCCGGACCGCCGGCGCCCCCGACGCCTGATCCGCTCGTCCCGCAGGACGAACCGGCCCTCGACCAGCACGCGGAGAACGCCGTTCTCCAGACGCTCGACCGTGGCGGGTCCCTCGCGCGCCACACCGAGCAACGTGACCGTGACACCACCTCGCGCCAACGCGTCGGCCTCCTTGAGCACCCGCGTGTCATTGGCCGTGTCGTTGGCCACGACCATTGCCACGTGTGGCGCACTCCTGTCCGTCAACCTTGCTCCGTTCCAGCCCGTGCCGGCATCCGGGCATGCGTCATCGACTGCGGGGCCGGCCGGCTCGACCGGCGCCAGGGGTGCCTGACACGCCCTCGTTCCCTAGCACCTGATCAACGGTGCACCTGTGCCCGCAGGTTGCCTGGAGCCCGGGCTCCAGCTGTGGGACCCGACCTCACACCCACTCCCGGTCGGCCCTGGTAAATTTTCTGCAACCTCCGACCCTGCCGGTTGCGTTCCTTCGGCGACAGCACGAGAGGAGGGCAATGAGAGCACGAGACGACGCCGAGTTCACCGAATTCGCCGCGACGATGATCCGCCCACTGCGCCGTACGGCGTACTTGATGTGTGGGGACTGGCACCGTGCCGAGGACGCGGCCCAGGACGCCCTGGTGAAGGTGTACCGCCGCTGGAACCGCATCGACCGGATCGGCGGCCTCAACAGCTACGCGCACCGCTGCGTGGTCACCGCGGTCCTCGACCAGGGCCGGAAGCCGTGGCGGCGCGAACGTCCGAACGAGACCGACGAGTCGGCCCTCGTCCTGCCGGACGCCGTCCCCGGCGTCGACAACCGGATGCTGGTGATCGAGGCCCTGGCCCAGTTGCCGCCGAGCCAACGGGCGTGCGTCGTCCTGCGCTACTACGACGACCTGAGCGTCGAGCAGACCGCCGACATTCTCGGCGTCAGCGCGGGCGGCGTGAAATCGCAGACCTCCCGCGGTCTCGACCGCCTCCGCAACCTACTGAAACAGACCGAGAGGAGCGCCTCATGAGCAACGACATCGAACGCCTGCTGGCCGCCGCCGCCGATGACACCGACCGTCCCCTGGACACCGACCTCGACGATCTTCTGAACCGCGGCCGCCGCTCGGTCCGCCGCACCCGCCTCGCCATCGCCGGCACCGCCGTCCTCACCACCGCCGCCGTCATCACCGGCGTCACCGCCTGGTCCGGCACCTTCACCGCCGACCACGGCCCGGCCGGTATCACCGTCGACACCCGGACCGGCATCGTCACCGATGACGAATCGGGCGCGCGGGCCACGCCACCGCCGCCGGTCAGCACGCTGTCCGACGCGGAGGTTCTGAAACGCTGCCGGCAGGGTGACGTCGAGGCTGTCGACTTCAGCAAGAGGTTCACCGACAGAGTGGACAAGGCCGGCCCGATCGACGCCCGCTGGAAGGTCGTGGTCAAAGCCGGCGACACGAGTAAGCTCGCCGCCTTGTTCCTCGCACCCGACGAGTCGATCGTCTCCTCGTGCACGGTGAAGGACACCGACCGGGTGAGCAGCAACGGCCGGTACAGCACGACGAAGCCGATGGGCGAGGTCGACGGCGGGGACCCTGCCCTGGCCGGGCAGCCGATCGCGGTCGTCCGGGGCACCCGGATCCCAGCTCCCGGCGTCGCGCGCGTACTGGTGAACATCGGTGACGAGAAGGCCCCACGGGAGGCCCTGGTCGGTCCTGGCGGCTTCTACAGCCTCGGATACCCGACCTGGACCGAACTCGGCCGGCCGGCCGCCATGCAGCCCAAGGACGGCAAGTTCTTCCCACCGCCGTCGATCCGGCGGATCCGGGCGTACGACGGCAAGGGCAAGCGGGTCTACGAGTGGAAGTACACGCCGATCCCGATCCCGACTGTGCCGCAGATTCCGGCGGACGTGAAGATCAGGACGGCGGCGCCGGTCGAGCCGAAGGCTGTGCTGACGAAGGATCCGGAGAACGGGAAGCCGCTGGGCGTCGTTCCGTTCAGTCCGCTGACCGACGAGGAGACCCGCGCCCGGTGCAAGCAGCCGGACGACGCATACTTCGACGGGCCGGGGGGCGGGGCGCAGAAGCCTGCGCCGCCGACTGCGGGCGAGGACCGGCGGCCGTACGACGCGGGGCGGATCAGCGCTGACTGGAAGGTGGCGCTCAAGGTCGGTGGCGACCAGCGGTTCACGGCGCTACTCGTCTCCCCCGGCCAGAACGTGGTCGCGTGGTGCTACCGCGCCGAGTCGAACGCCTACGACTACACCCGCGGCGGCGTGAAGGCCGATGGGACGTTCGGTGATCCGACGAAGAGCTCGTTCGAGAACTGGGCGCTGGTTCCGGACGGGGTCGCGCAGATCATTGTCGATCTGCCGAGCGGGCCCGTGCGGGCCGCCATCGCGAACGGCTACTACCTGTGGGGTACGACGGGTGGGAGTGAGAACTTCAAGAAGGTGCGGGTCCGCGGGTTCGACGCCGACGGGACGAAGGTCTACGACGAGAAGATCACTGTGGACGCGAGTTAGACCAGGAGCTCGCGGTAGAGCTTGGTGAGTTTGTCGGGGGCGTGATGGAGGTGGCGGTCGTCGTCGGCGATGTCGGCGACGACCAGCTCCGCGCCGAGGGACTCCGCGCTGCGGCGCAGCGACTCGGGGTCGGGGACGTGACCGATGTCGGCGAGGACGACGTCGATACGCAGGTCGGGGGCGTGCGCGGCGAGCACCTCGAGGTGGGTCTCGGGTGAGAAGCCGGCGGTCTCGCCTTTCTGCTCGCCGAGGTTGAGGGTGAGCAGGCGGCGGGCGCTGGTCTGCTCGAGGCCGCGGCAGAGCGCCGGGACGAGCAGGTTCGGGATGACGGATGTGAACCAGGAGCCGGGGCCGACGACGACCCAGTCGGCCTCGGCGACCGCGACCAGCGCCTCGGGGCAGGCCGGCGGGTCGGCCGGGTCGAGTGCGACGTCCACGACATGGCCGTCGGTGGTCGCGACCTCGGCCTGACCGCGAAGCTCGGTGATCGTCTCCGGACGGTCGGGATCGAGACCGAGCACGCGGGCGGTGATGTCCAGCGGGACGGCGGACATCGGCAGCACGCGGCCCTGGGCGCCGAGCAGGCGGGCGACCCAGTCGAGGCCGTCGACGGCCTCGCCGAGCAGCTCCCACAGGGCGACGATCAGCAGGTTGCCGACCGCGTGGTCGTGCAGGTCGCCGTTACTGCGGAAGCGGTGCTGCAGGACGTCGGCCCACGTCCGGCCCCATTCGTCGTCGCGGCACAGCGCGGCCAGCGCCATCCGCAGATCGCCCGGCGGCAGGACGCCGAGCTCTTGGCGCAGCCGGCCGGACGAGCCGCCGTTGTCGGCGACCGTGACGATCGCGGTCAGCTGATCGGTGACGTTGCGAAGTGCGGAGAGGGACGCGGCCAGGCCGTGTCCCCCACCTAGTGCGACAACCCGGGGGGTCCTCGTCACTCGCGGCCCAGATCTCGGTGTACGACCAAGGTCGGCGACCCTTTCTCACGCAGCTTCTTGGCGATCTGCTCGGCCATCGCGACGCTGCGGTGCTTACCCCCGGTGCAGCCGATCGCGACGGTGACGAAGCGCTTGCCCTCGTTCAGGTAGCCGGTCCGCAGGGTGTCCAGCACGTCCACGTAGTTCTGCAGGAACTGCTGGGCCAGCGGATGGCCGAGCACGAAGTCTGACACAGGTTTGTCCTGGCCGGTCATCGGGCGCAGGTCGGGCTGCCAGTACGGGTTCGGGATGAAGCGCATGTCGGCGACCACGTCGGCGTCCACCGGGATGCCGTACTTGAAGCCGAACGAGACCACGGTCGCCCGGAGCTCGGCGTTCTCCTCGTCGCCGAAGGCGTTCACGATCTTCGCGGCGAGCTGGTGGATGTTCATGTTCGAGGTGTCGATGACCAGGTCGGCGCCCGCCCGGATGTCGCCGAGCAACTCGCGCTCGCGCTGGATCCCGGTCAGCAGCCGGCCCTCGCCCTGCAGCGGGTGCGGCCGGCGGACGCCCTCCTGCCGGCGCACGATCACGTCGTCCGAGGCCTCCAGGAACAGGGTCAGCGGCCGGTAGCCCTTGACCCGCAGGTCGTGCAGCGCCGAGCTCAGCTCGTCGAAGAACATCCCGGTCCGGACGTCGACGACGACCGCGAGCCGGGGCTGCGTACCGGTGCCGATCGTCTGCTCGACCATCGTGGTCAGGAACATCGGCGGCAGGTTGTCGACCACGAACCAGCCGAGGTCCTCCAGCACGTCCGCGACCGAACTCCGCCCCGCGCCGGACATCCCGGTCACGATGATCAGATTGCCGCTCGTGTCGTCCATCAGTTCTCTGTTCTCCCTGGATCCCCGTCGGGCGTCCCGGCAGCTGCGGGGACGTCGTCGTCCAGTATCTCGCCCGTGGTCATGTTGATGGCGGGCGCCTTGCCGGTTTCCGCCTTCGTTGCCGCAGCGTTAACCGCCAGGACGACGGACTCCGCCGTCCGGCGGCCGAAACCGGGCAGCCCGGCGACCTCGTCGATCGTCGCCGACCGCAGCTTCTTCAGCGAGCCGAAGTGCCGCAGCAGCGTCTTGCGCCGCACCTCCCCCAGCCCCGGGACGTCGTCCAGGACGCTCTCGACCATCGACTTGGAGCGCCGGTTGCGGTGGTGGGTGATCGCGAACCGGTGCGCCTCGTCGCGCAGCCGCTGCAGCAGGTACAGGCCCTCCGACGTCCGGGAGAAGATCACCGGGTCCTCGTCGTCGGGGATCCAGACCTCCTCCAGCCGTTTGGCCAGCCCGCAGACCGGGATGTCGCCGAGGCCGAGCTCGTCGAGCGCCGCCCGGGCCGCGGCCACCTGCGGCGGACCGCCGTCGACGACCACCAGGCTCGGCGCGTAGGCGAACTTCTTCGCCCGGCCGGTCTCCGGATCGACCAGGTAGGCGGTCGGGTCCTCCCCCTCGGGGATCCCGGCCCGGTCCTCGATCATCCGCTTGAAGCGCCGGGTCAGCACCTCGGCGATCGAAGCGACGTCGTTCTGCCCGTCGACGCCCTTGATCACGAACCGGCGGTACTCGCTCTTGCGCGGGAGGCCGTCCTCGAAGACGACCATCGAGGCGACCACCTCGGTGCCCTGCAGGTTGGAGACGTCGTAACACTCCATCCGCAGCGGCGCCTCGGGCAGGTCGAGCCCGGCCTGGATCTCCTCCAGCGCCTGATTGCGGGTGGTCAGATCGCTGGCCCGCTTGGTCTTGTGCATCGTGAGCGTCTGCAGCGCGTTGCGCTCGACGGTCTCCATCAGGGCCTTCTTGTCACCGCGCTGCGGGACCCGGATCGCGACCCGCGTCCCCCGGGTCTCCTCCAGCCACTCGGTCAGCGCCTGGACGTCGTCCGGGATGGTCGGGACCAGGATCTCGCGCGGGATCGCATCCCCCGAGTCGCCGGCGTACATCTGCTGGATGAACCGGGAGACCAGATCACCGGTGGTCGCGGCGCCGTCGGCCTTGTCGGCGATCCAGCCGCGCTCGCCGCGGATCCGGCCGCCGCGGACGTAGAAGATCTGGACGGCGACCTCGAGCGGATCCTCGCTGAGGGCGATCACGTCGGTGTCGGTACCGTCGCCGAGGACGACCGCGTTCTTCGCGAGAGCCTTCTCCAGGGCGGCCAGGTCGTCGCGGATCTTCGCGGCCCGCTCGTACTCCAGCTCGGCCGCGGCGGTCTGCATCTCCTTCTGCAGCCGGCGCACGTACGTCGCGGTCTGGCCGGACAGGAACGCCGCGAAGTCGTCGACGATCTGGCGGTGCTCCTCCTGGCTGACCTGGCCCGTACAGGGCGCGGCGCACTTGCCGATGTAGCCGAGCAGGCAGGGCCGGCCGATCTGGCGGTGCCGGTTGAAGACGCCCTTGCTGCAGGAGCGCATCGGGAAGACGCGGAGCAGCAGGTCGACGGTCTCGCGGATCGCCCAGGCGTGGCTGTAGGGGCCGAAGTACCGGACGCCCCTCTTCTTCTGGCCGCGGCCGACCATCACCCGCGGGTACTCCTCGTCGAGGGTGATCGCGAGCCACGGGTACGACTTGTCGTCGCGGTACTTCACGTTGAACCGCGGGTCGTACTCCTTGATCCAGGAGTACTCCAGCTGCAGCGACTCGACCTCGGTTCCGACGACCGTCCACTCGACCTTGGCCGCCGTCGTCACCATCGCCTGCGTCCGCGGGTGCAGGTTGACGACGTCCTGGAAGTACGACGACAGGCGGGCGCGCAGGTTCTTCGCCTTGCCGACGTAGATCACCCGCCCGGCGGAATCGCTGAAGCGGTAGACGCCGGGTGAGTCGGGGATCGACCCCGGGGCGGGGCGGTAGGACGATGGATCAGCCACTCGACAACCCTAGTTCGGGCCGCCGACAAAACCGGAATTCCGCCGGAGTCTCCACTGCTACTTCAATGACAGACTCGAAGGCATGACACTGGACGAACTGGATCGGCGACTTCGCTCGGACGCCGGCGTCCGCGTCCTCGAGGCGCAGGACGATCTCTTCTACCTCTACGACCCGGCCGGTGACCTGCCGCCGGAGCGGCAGCAGCCGTTCGCCACGATCGTCACCGGCGACCACTACGAACGGGTCTCCCGGCTCGACGAGCCCGGCGCCTGGCGGCTCAACCTCGGTCTGACCAAGGCGACGTACACGAAGCTGTTCGGCGCGCCCCCGATCGAACGTGACGCCGACTGGGTGCTCGACTCCGGTCACGACTACGCCGCGCGCGACGTCCTGATGCCGCATCCGTTCTACGCGGCGCAGTACTGGGTCGCGATCGTCTCGCCGGTGACCGTGGACGCCGCGCTGCTCCGCGAGGCCTACGACTTCGCCGCGCGCAAGTACGCCAACCAGCAGGCCAGGCACACGGGGTGAACGTTGCGGGTGTGTTGCGGCTTCGGTCATAAGGCGCGGCTGACCCCCGATTGGGATGAGCGCGATCCATAACCTGTGACCCAGGGTAGATGCGCAGGTCCTTTGCGTGAGGCAACCAGGCCTTGCGCTGACTCGAGGGAGAACCGCCCATGTCCCCGAACTTGGCCAGACCGCGCGTCGTCCTCGGCGCGCTCGCAGCATCCGCGCTCGCCGTCACCGGTATCGCCGCCAGTAGTTCGGCGGCCGAGCCCGAGGTGACCGTGCGCGGCGCGAACAGTGCGACCGCCATTCCGGACAGCTATCTCGTCGTCCTCGCCGGGCAGCGTTCCCAGGGCGAGACGCGGGCCACCAACCAGAGCCTGGCGACCAAGTACGAGGTCCAGGTCCGTAAACAGTTCGACTCGTCGATCAAGGGTTTCTCGGCCACGATGGACGCCGAGCAGGCCAAGAAGCTGGCCGGCGACTCGCGGGTCGCGTTCGTCCAGCAGAACCAGCGGATCAGCGTGCGCCAGGACAACCCGCCCTGGGGCCTGGACCGGATCGACCAGCGCGATCTGCCGCTGGACAAGAAGTACGAGGCGGCCACGACCGCGGACAACGTGAACGTCTACGTGATCGACACCGGGATCTACGCCGCCCACAAGGACTTCGGCGACCGGGCCGCGGTCGGCACCGACACGGTCGGCGACGGGCAGAACGGCGTCGACTGCATGGGCCACGGCAGCCATGTCGCCGGCACGATCGCCGGATCGACGTACGGCGTCGCCAAGGGCGCGAAGGTGTTCGGCGTCCGCGTCCTGGACTGCAAGGGCTCGGGGTCGACCGAGTCCGTGGTCGCGGGGATCGACTGGGTGACCAAGAACGCCAAGAAGCCGGCCGTGGTGAACATGAGCCTCGGCGGCCCCTCGGACGACGCGCTGGACGCGGCGGTGAAGGCGTCGACCGGCGCCGGGATCACCTATGCCGTTGCCGCCGGCAACGACAGCGCGGACGCGTGTACGACGTCCCCGGCCCGGGAGCCCTCGGCGATCACCGTCGGCGCGACCGACGACGCGGACAAGAAGGCCTCGTTCTCGAACTGGGGCAAGTGCGTCGACCTGTTCGGGCCGGGCGTCGACGTCCTGTCCGTCGGTATCACCGGGCCGGACTCGACCGACACGATGAGCGGCACGTCGATGGCCACGCCGCATGTCGCCGGCGCGATCGCCCTCTACCTGGCCGATCACCCGGAGGCCGCTCCGGCCGACGTAGCCACCGCACTCCTCGGCGCCTCGACGCCGGACAAGGTCGGCGATCCGGGCACCGGCTCCCCCAACAAGCTGCTCTTCGCCGGGAAGGTCGACCCGGCCCAGCGCTGATCAGCCGCTGACAGGGGCCCGGCCGTCACGGCCGGGCCCTTTGCCGGTGTCAGGCCGTCTGGACGATGTTGCCGTTGGCAACGGCGACGTTGACGGCGGGCAGCGGGGATTCGGCCGGCCCGCTGACCGGGGCGCCATCGGTGATCGAGAAGTGGCTGTTGTGGAACGGGCAGATGATCTGACCGCCCTCCACCGAGCCGACCGGGTTGCCCGCGTGCGTGCAGACGGCCGAGAAGCCCTTGTACTGGCCGGCGGTCGGCTGCGTGACAACGACCTTCGCGTCGGTGAACACCTTCCCGCCGCCGACCGGCACGTCGGAGACCGGGCCGAGGACGGTTCCGCCGGGCGCGCTGGACGCCGGCGGCGTACTCGCGCCCGTGGTCGGGGCTGAGGTGGTGCCACCGGACGTCGGCGCGGAGCTGGACCCCGTCGTGGTCGGACCGGAGCCCGCGGTGTCGCCGCCGCCGCAAGCTGCCAGCACGGCGGCGCCGCCACCGGCCAGGGCGGCCATCGCCGCGCAGCGCAGCACCGACCGCCGATCGCGCAGCTCAGCGGCGGGCGCCGCCTCGGGCTGCCGGGTGGGTGGTGCCATCGTGTCATCGCTCATGAATCTGGACCTCCAAGAGCCTGCCGGACGAAATAGTTGAATGCTCTGCTTTGTACCCGACCCGGCCAAACCGGGGCGGATACTGGACGAACGGCTCCGGCACCCGAACGGTTCAATTGAACCGCCGTTTGAGACTTTTCCGGCTCAGCCGGCCGTCCCGGTGACGGTCTCGACGACTCGGGCGGACAGATCCAGCACGGCGCGCCGGCTCTCGTCCTCGATCTGCTCGGCGTGCAGCGGCCAGGCCTGGGCGATATGCGCGTCGTACGGCAGCACGAGCGGCTCCAGGCCGCGCTGGCGGAATGCATCCATCAGCCAGCTCACCGAGCTGGGATCGGCCGGCTCGACCATCGTGATCACGACGACGCCGCGGGTCAGCAGCACGTTCTGGCCGTCCGGGGTCAGCTGGTCGAGCTGCTGGAGGCAGTAGTTCGCGACGTGCTGGACGGACGGGATGACCAGGACGACGCAGTGCGCCGAGGAGGCCATCTCCATGCTGACCTCGTCGTACATGCTGCCGGGGCAGTCGACGACGGCCAGGCCGACGTCCCGCGCGCCTTGACCCTGCGCTTCGGCGAGGGACTGGCGGACGGCGTCCGCGGTGCCTTCGCTGCGGACCAGGCTGACCCGCTCGATCGGACCGGCGCCGACGGTGAGCTCCAGGCGGCGGGACAGCTCGGCGCCGTTGGGGTCGGCGTCGATCGTGACGACCCGGTCGGAGCGCTGAGCGGCGAGCATCATCGCGAGCAGGGCGCTGATCGTCGACGTCCCGCCGTTCGCGACCGGACTCAGGACGCCGACGCGGCGCATGATCGCGATCGGGCGTCGGATGGTGGCGATGTTGTCGACGTCGCGCTGCATACGGCCGGAGGCGCCGACCAGGTACGCCGCCTCGTTGGCGAACCGGCGGAAACGCTTGAAGACCGAGTCACCCTCGGGCGCACCGGGCTGAGCAGGCTGCTGCGTCGGCGCCGGGCCCCAGCCCGTGTTCTGCGGCGGTGCGGGCGGCGGAGCCTGCTGGTACGGCACCTGGCCCGGGTGCTGCTGCTGGTACGGCGGGGGCTGCTGCTGGTACTGCGGGTCGACGTACGGCTGCTGGTACGGCGGCGCCGCCGGCGGCTGCTGCTCGTACGGCGGGTACTGCTGGTACGGCGGGGCGTACTGCTCGTACGGCGCAGGCTGGTACGGCGGCACCTGGCCGGGCGGCGCGTACTGCTGCGGAGGCGGAGGCGGCGGCGGGTACCCCTGCTGCGGCGGATAAGGCTGCTGCTGGGGGTACTGCTCCGGATACGGCTGCTGCTGCGGCGGGTACTGCGGAGGCGGCTGCTGCTGCTGGTACTGCTGCTGCTCCGGGTACTGCTGCTGTGGGTACGGCTGTTGCGGGTACCCCTGCTGCGGCGGGTAGGGCTGCTGCTGGGGGTACTGCTGATGCTGCTCCGGATACGGCTGCTGCTGGTACTGCGGCGGGTACGGCTGTCCCTGCGGCGGCTGCTGGTGCACAGGCGGGTGCTGCGGCGGTACCTGGTCAGGTGGGGGCGCAGGCGGGCCTGGCTGTGCCTCCGTCATCGGCGGGTCGGCCGGCGGCGGAGTGTCGGTGCGGGACGGCTCTTCGGCTGGTGACTGCTCCGCCGACATCCGGCGCAGCATGTCACCTTGCCAATCAGATTCAGTCATTCCATCCGGTCGTCAGAATGCGTTCAGCAAGTTGGAGTAGACGCCGAAGACTCCCAGCGCCAGCGGGACCGTCACGATGATCGCGCCTACCTCAATGTAGTCGAGCAGTTGCGTCAGCCGCGCACGGACATGCTCCGCCGGTGCGAAACCGAGACCGAACGCGCAGAACAGCGCCACCAGCACCAGTAGGCCCAGCGCGATGAACGCACCGCCCTGACCGTTCACAGCGGCGATCAGCACACACCCGGAGACCACGGTGAACGAGGCCGCGAACAGCACGGACACCTCCTGCACCAGCGGGTAGAGCCGCGACCGAGAGGCCAGCAGGAACGCCAGCACCAGCGCCAGCGCGACCGCCCAGGCACCGCCCGCCTTCAGCAGCATGATGCCCGCGACACCGGATGACACCGCGATCGGCACCGTCGCCAGCGCCAGCCCGAGGTGGGCGGCATTCAGCGCGCTCTGCACGTCGCCGCGCATGATCTCCTGGCCGGCGGCCCGACGGTCGTCCAGGCCGGACAGACCCGACAGCGCGAGCGCCATCCGCGGCAGCAGGCCGAGCAGCAGCACCGCGAGCAGCGCGGCCAGCGCACCGACCCGATCGGCGGCGAGGCCGGTACCGACGCCGATCATCCAGACCGCGACGAACAGCACCGAGGTCGCACCGGCGACGACACCGCCGCCGGCCAGGCCCGCGGCCGAGAAGAAGAACGGACCGAACGCCAGACACAGCGCACCGATCGCTGCAGTCAGCCCGAGGCTCGCCCCGGCGTCCAGCGCCCAGAAGCCGACCGCGAGGGCCAGCAGGACCGTGGCGACGAACACCAGCGGGACCGCGATCAGCTTGTTGCCGGTCCGCCCGAGGGCGATGCCGACGAACGCGCCGATGGCTGCCAGCACCAGCAGCGCGGCCGCGGTGATCGCGTTCGGCGCGGCGACCAGCAGCGAGATCGCGCCGGCCACGACCGAGAACACCAGGCCCGTGCCGGCCAGCACCCGGCGGTGGGCGGGCTTGAACGCCGCGCCGCGCCGCTTGAGGTCCTCGACGGCTTCCTCGGTGACGTCGTACACGGTCGGCGGCGGCGGCAACTCACCCTCGGCGGCCAGCCGCAGCACGGTGCCGTCGATGATCTGGGCGGACGCCAGCGTGCCCTCCGGCGGCACCAGCACGCCGGTCGCGGTGGTCAGGAACCGCCGCTGCGGGGTCTGCTGCAGCGGCTCGTCCAGCATCCGGAGCAGGTCCGGCAGCAGGACGCCGAGCGGTTCGTCCGCCGGCAGCACCGCATCCAGCCGACGGCGCTGACCGATCACCGTCACGCGGCTGTAGACGCTCATTTCTCTCCTGCTCCTGTCGGAATCAACTTCTGCATCACGTTCGCGTAGATGGTCCAGTCCGCGGGGTCCTGACCGTTGCCGATCGGGTACCAGAGCGCGGGGTTGTGGGCCGGTCCGATCGCCATCGCGTTCTTCACGCCGTCGACCTGCAGCAGGTCGGTGACGCTCTTCGTGCCGACCGCCTCGTTCCCGGCCGCGATGCCCATCGGGGACGACATCCCGAGGAAGCGCGGCTGGTACGTGCCGTCGGCCGCGCCGAACGCGCCCACCACCGCGGCGGAGATCAGCTCGTAGTCGTCGGCGACGTCATCGATGACCTGCCCGATCTGCTCCAGGCTGGGCTGCTCGAGCCCCGGCTGCGCGACGGACATCGTGATCGTCTCGTCCAGCCCGGACTCCGTCCGGCGGGTCTCCAACGTGCCGACGGCGGGTTTGAACTCCGGCCCTGGCTGACCCGACAGGACCAGCCAGGTCGGCGCCGGGGCGCGGCCACGGCAGTAGTCGGTCATCGCGGTCGGATTCCACAGCTGGGTGACCGGCTCGGACGTCGACCAGCCGGACGGCCCGCCGCCGGTGAAGGCGTTGAACAGCCGCTCCGCGACGCCGCCGAGGACCAGGCTGGCCACCGGCGCGTGCCGGACGCGGACCGTCACCTGCAGATGGCAGTGCGGGATCTCCTTGACCACGAAGTCCGGGTGCAGGTCCGAGGAGGGCTCGGCCTCCTCCCCCGGCTCGGCCGGCGTCCGGGCCAGGAACATGTCGCCGTTCCACTTCAGGCGGACGCCGTTCAGGCCGTCGAAGTACTCGCCGTCGTCGGTGGTGACGACCCAGCGCGAGAACAGGCCGGTGAACAGCTTCGAGCGCACCGGGTAGGTCAGCCGGGTGGTCTTCGGCGTCACCAGCTGGATGTCGCGGGCCTCGACCTTGGCCGAGGTCAGCGCGTCGCTGAGCCAGGCCGACATACCGATCACGGGCCGGTCCTGCATGACGACCGCCACCTTCTCGGTGATCAGGTCGACGCCGGGACTGAAGGTCAGGCTGTTGGGCATCTCAGGACTTCTCCTCGCCGCCGGCCGCCGCGGTCCCGACACCTTCCGGTGTCCAGACCCGGCCGCCGAGCCGATCGATCAACGTCTGCGCGAACTTCTCCGCCAGCTCCCGGGCGCCCTCGGCGGCGGTGGCCCGGATCTCCACCCACCAGGCCGGCGTCTCGACGACGCCCACCTCGACGCCGAGCATCCGCTCGACCTCGCCGGGCACCTGGATCAGCAGCGGCAGCTCGATCGAGACCAGCGGCTGGTCCGCGTCGTCGCACAGCTGGACGACGGCGCCGCCGCTGACCGCGCGCACGCCCAGCTCGGTCCCCGCGGCCGCGAGCCCGGCGAGCACGTCCTCGCTGGCCGGCCGGCCGTCCACAAGAGCCACCAGGTCATACGTCATGGCGTCGTTCCTCCGCTGGTTCCGGATGTGGGGGCCGCGGCCGGCGCCGGGTCGGCCATCGCGGTCTGGACGAGCTGCGCCGCGTCCCCGCGCCGGACGAACATGCCGCGGCCGGGCGGGTAGTCGCCCGGGTAGGCGCCGGTGAACAGCTGGCCCTCCGCGCGGTCGCCGGACAGCACGAGCCCGGCCGCGCCGGTCTCCAGGACCGCCGACAGGAACGGCTCGTACATCTGCCGGGACGCGCCCGAGGCCCGCCGGGTCACGATGAAGTGCAGCCGGATGTCGCGGCCTGCCGCGATGTAGGGCAGGAACGGGTCCATCGGCGCCTGCGAGCCCGCGGTCAGCAGGTCGTAGTCGTCGGCCACGATCACGATCCGCGGGCCGCCGAGACCGCTCTCCGGGACCTTGCCGGTGTCGTCCGGCATCCGCTTCGCGAGCTCCTCCGACACACCGGCGGCCAGGCCCCCGGCGATCCGGCCGGTCGGTGCGTAGCCCCCGACGTACGCCTCGGGGACGTACTCACGCAGGCCGCGCCGCGGGTCCATCACGGCGAAGACGAGCTCCTCGGAGGCGTGCCGGTCGATCAGCTGCTGGATGACGAGCCGGACCATGTTGGTCTTGCCCGAGCCGCTGTCGCCGAAGATGACCAGGTTGCTGTCGCGACCGGCCAGATCCAGGTAGACCGGCGCGAGGGCGCGCTCGTCGACGCCGATCGGGACGACGGCCGGCTCGCGGATGTCGTCGCCGACCTGGTTGCGCGGCAGTTGCAGCGGCAGGATCCGGATCTGCGGCGCCGGCGCTCCGTGCCAGGTGGAGCGCAGCTGAACCGCCTGCCCCTCCAGCACGTCGGACAGGTTCTCGTCCGAGAGGATGCCGTCGACGCGCGGCAGCGCGATCTGCCCGAACAGCTTGCCGCCCGGGACGAGCATCCGGCCCGGGCCGGTCTTGCGCAGGACCTCCTGCAGCCGCCGATCGATGTTCGAGTCGGTCGGGTCGTTGAGCCGCAGCTCCAGCATCGTGCCGAACAGCGCCTGGCTCTGCATGCGGACGTCGTTCCAGCGCATCATGCCCGCGACGACGTGGACGCCGTAGCTGCTGCCGCGCTGCAGGATGTCGCCGAGCGGCTCCTCCAACTCGTCGAACGTCGTCCGCAGCGCACCGAAGTTGTCGACGACCAGAACGACGTCGGCGGTCGGCAGCTCGGGCAGCCGCCCGGCCGCGTGGTCGGCGCGCAGCGCCTCCATCGTGTCGATCCCGTGGTTGCGGAAGACCCGCTCCCGGTGGTCGATCATCGACCGGATCTCCTCGACGGTACGGCGTACGCGCTCACGGTCGGTGCGCAGCGCGACCCCACCGACGTGCGGCAGGTTGGCCAGCGCCTGCATGCCGCCACCGGCCAGGTCGAGCGCGTAGATCGCCACCTCGGCCGGAGTGTGCGTGTGGGCCAGCGAGGTGACCAGAGTCCGCAGAGCGGTCGTCTTACCGGACTGCGGACCGCCGACGAAGGCGACGTGTCCGCCGGCCCGGGTCAGGTCGAGGCGGTAGACCTCCTGGCGCTGGTGCGCCGGGTCGTCGACCACACCGATCGGCGGGTGCATCTGCGGCGGCCGGACGGCCAGCTGCAGGCCACGGCCGTCCACGAAGTCCGCACGGCCGCCGATACCGTCCAGCGTGCAGGCGGCGGGCAGCGGCGGCAGCCAGATCTGCAGGACCGGCTGAGCCGCCTTGCGCACCTGGTCGACGAAAACGCTCAGAACCGTCGGACCGGTCGTCCGCTCGGTCGCCTTGACCTCGACCGGCTGCAGCGCGGCGATCTCCGACTCCAGCAGCTGGTACGGCACCAGCTCGTGCATCTGGAAGCCGTCGCCCTCGTCCTCGTCCACAACGGTCGCCGTCGGCGCGCTGTAGGCGCCGGACACGTACGCCGCCTTGAACCGCTGGTAGACGCTGGTGTCGACCTTCAGGAAGCCGAAACCGGGCAGCGGCGGCAGGTGGAACGCGTCCGGGGTGTTCAGCACGGTACGGCTCTCCTCCTCGGAGAACGTCCGCAGACCGAGCCGGTAGGACAGGTAGGTGTCGAGACCGCGCAGGACGCCGGACTCGATGCGCTGGCTGGACAGCAGCAGGTGCACACCGATCGACCGGCCGATACGGCCGATCGACAAGAACAGGTCGATGAAGTCCGGCCGCTGGTTCAGCAGCTCGCCGAACTCGTCGATGATCACGAACAGGTGCGGCAGCGCCGGCATGTCCGGGCGCTGGGCCCGGTGCATCCGGTAGTCGGTGATGTTCGCGATGTTGCCGGCGTCCCGCAGGACCTGCTGGCGGCGCTGCACCTCACCGGCGAGGCTGGCGTACGCGCGCTCGATCATGCTCGCGTCGTCCTGCAGGTTGGTGATGATGCCGGCCACGTGCGGCACGCCTTCGAACGGCGCGAACGTCGCACCGCCCTTGAAGTCGACCAGGACCAGCGCCAGGTCGTCCGGGGTGTGCGTCGACAACAGCGCGAGCACCATCGTCCGCAGGACCTCGGACTTACCGGAACCGGTCGCGCCGATGATGAGGCCGTGCGGACCCATACCGAGCTGGGCCGACTCCTTCAGGTCGATCAGCGTCGTCGCGCCACTGTCGTCGACACCGAGCGGAACGCGCAGGAACTGCCGGTCCGGCCGCGGCTGCCAGAGGCGGTTGAAGTCGAGCCGGGCGACGTCGTCGATGTTCAGCAGGCCCATGAAGTCGACGTTCTCCAGGGCGGCGTCCTCCTCGAGGGACTCCGCCGACAGGCGCAGCGACGACAGCTCACGGGCGACGCCCTCGGCGACGGCGGCGTCCAGCTTGTCGACCTGGCCGCTGGCGACCATCGGGTACGCGCCGCGCAGGTCCTCGATGCGGACCTCGTCGCCGTACACGGTGATCCGCATGGTGACCTGGCTCGGCTCCTGGACCCGGTCGGCGACCAGGTGCAGGACGGTGACGCCCAGCTCCCCCGGCACGATCGAGTCGTCCGCCTGCGGCCGGACCTCGGACGCGACCTGGCCGTACGTGTCGTGCAGGACCAGCAGCCGCTGCGTGAGCCGGCGGCGGTCCTCGAAGTCGACAGAGCCGCGGCGCGACTCGGTCGCCCACTGCACGCGCTTGGCCAGGTCGCCGGACAGGAGCTGCGCGAGTTTGCGCGGGTTGTCGGCGATCCGGCGGAACGGGATCGGGCCCTGCCGGCGGTCCGGGTCCTGGACGTGCGGCAGCCAGCCCATCCACTGCCAGTCCGCCAGCGCGGACGGCGGGTAACAGGCCGCGAACTCGACGTCCTCCGGGGCGTGGAACACCGCGGTCTGCACGAGCAGCGAGCGAGCCACCCGGACGACGCCCTCGCGGTCGCCGATGATGCTGACGTTGCCGACGTGGTCCAGCGGGATGGACAGCGGCATGTCCGGGATCAGGGTGAACCGGCGGACCAGGGCGTTCGCCTCGGCCATCATGAACTGGTCCGGCGGCTCCATGGCCGAGCCGGACTGGCCCACCACCGCCGGAACGACCGGCACCCGGCCGCTGCCGCAGCGCGGCTGCAGGAAGTCGCTGTCGGTCCGCCGCCGCTCCCACAGCCGGGAGACGTCGGCGACGCAGTCCAGCAGGGCGTCGGGCGGCGGGTTCAGCTCGAGGGCCTCGGCGCGGGCCTTGCGCTCCTGGACCGAGAAGTCCTCGCGCAGGCGCTCCAGGTAGTCCAGGTACTGGGCGCGCTTCGACTTGCGGTCCTTGCCGCCCCGGCCGCGGCCGGCGAGCATGCCGACCAGTGAGCCGAGCAGGGTGAGCACCAGGACGACGATGCCGATCATCACCATCGGGCCGGAGCGGCCCATCGTCATCATCGCCACCGAGCCCAGGCTGCCGACCATCGGCAGCAGCATCTGCGCCGCCTGGCCGCCGCCACCGCCGCCGCCTCCGCCACCCAGGGACGGGGCGGGCTCGATGACTCGCTGCTGCTGCACCCCGGGGGCAGGTGTGCGCCGCGCCGGGCGGTGCACGATCCGGCTTGCCACTAAGGTTTCCTCCGCTGAACCAGCCCGCGGATGCGCGGGGGAACTCATACTTCTTACCGAACGGATGCCCGGCACACTGTAGTGGTGGGAGAGGTCAGGGGATGACAGGCACGAGTGAGGCGCTCGACGTTGTTCAGGTAATCGCCGACCTGGCGCCGATCTGGCTGCCCGGCTGTGTGGTCGACACCACTGAGCAGACCGTCGAGGTGGGCTGGGGCCGCGGCGCGCTGCAGATGTCGGCCGTCGTCGGGGTCGGCGAGATCGTCGATCGTTGCCTCCAGCTACCACAGGCCCGCTGGGCGGAGCAGATCGAGGCCTGGCTGCGGGCCGTCGTCGCGGAGGGTGAGCTCGCGACCGAGGAGCACCGCTACGGCGACGTCGGCGAACGGCAACGGGCCCTACTGGTCCAGCGCGGCTGGTCGGCGCGGACGGCGGGCCCGGTCGCGGACACGCTGCTGCCGTTCGGTGACCACTTCGAGGTGGTCGTCTTCGTCCGGACCGGCGCCGAGTTGCGCCGGCTGACCGTCGTCCGGCGGTCGATGCTCGGGCTCGGCGACCCGGACACGCCGTCCCCGGTCCGGCTCAGCCTCGGCGAAATCGCTGACCTGGAAGCGATCCCGCAGCAGGGGTTCAGCGTTCTGCGCCGGGACGGCGATCCGCTGGTCTCGATGGCGATCGTCGACCGGGAGAACTTGTTGCCGCAGGCATCACGCGGCGCCGGCGTCCTGGTCGGCGTCCCGCGGCTGAGCACGATCGCCTACTGCCCCGCGGACGCCGGGCAGGAGCGGGCGGACGCGCTCGCGCACTGGATCGCCGACTGCTACCGCGACGCGCCGGACCAGTGCTCCCCCGACCTGTACTGGCTGCAGGGCGACCATCTGGTCCAGGTCCCGGTGACACTCGCGTCACCGGCGTCCGCCGTCCTGCCGCCCGCACTGAAGCCGCAGCCACGGCGGACGTGGCTGCGGCACCTGTTCGGGCGGGCGAACCGCTGGTGAGCTAGCGGCTGGGCTGCGGGCTGGCCGGACCGGTGGTCTGGCTGGTGCCCGGCTGCTGGTTCTGCTTAGCCATCGACGTCTTGAAGTAGCCGTACCCGGCGAAACCGGCGCAGATGATCGCGGCCAGCATCACGCTGCCCAGCACCTTGCCGGTGTGCTCGTTCAGCGTGTTGCGGACCCGGTCGGTCCCGAACAGCCACGCCTCGCGCAGCCGCCGGCGGCGGACCGCCACCGACTCGATGACCTGCGTGCCGTAGTTCCCCGACATCGGTTCAGCTCCTCGCTTCCGGCACCCAGCCGCGCCACTGCCCGGCGTCCGGTGCGTCCATCGTCGTCCCCGGAGGGAAGACGTGCACACCATAGCCGGGCCGGTAGGCCGCGACGAGTTCGTCAAGATCGTGGGTGAGCGCCATCCCGACGTCCGGACGGGCGGCGGCCAGCCGGTCGAAGACCAGCCGCGCCTCGTGCCGCTGGACGGCCTCGTCGCCACCGAGCCAGATGTCGATCTCGATCTGGAAACCGTCGATCGCCTGGACGTCCTCGGGCGCCGGACTCGGCTCCACGTGCAGGTTCGGCTGGATCAAGTAGCCCAGCACCCCCTGCACGGTCTGCGCCGGACCGCGCAGGCCGTACTGGTCCGGACCCGCACCGGCGGTGTCCGGGATCGGCTCGAGCCCGAGCACCTGCGCGAGGCTCGTCACCTCGTCCGGCACACTCCAGCCCGCCAGCACGAAGATGTTCTCCCGCGCGGCCATCAGCTCTCCTTCAGGTACGTGACCAGCCGGCCGTCGCCGAGGATGACGTTGACCTGCCCAGCCACCGCCTTACCAGGCTGCTCGAGCGCCTTCTGGTACGCCCGCTGCGCTTCGTGCTCGGTCAGACCGGCGTTCCGGCCGTCCACGACCACCTCGCCGCCCGGCGGCACCTGGTCGCTGGCATCGTTGATACTGCGCCTGGCCGCGTTCGCCGTACCACTGCTCAGCGTCTTGGACTCCGTGATCCGGCCCGGGTCCGCCGGGTCGTGGCGAACCATCGACTCCGGGTTCTTCAGGTGCTGCTTGGCGTGGTCCGCCGGCCGCGCGTCCACCCGCCAGCCCTCACCCTGCAGCCGGTCGGCGATCGCCCGCTCGTTGGGCCGGAACGCCCCGGCCTGGTCGTGGACGCCGGGCGCGAACCGCTCCCCCAGCGCACTGGGCTGAAAAGCTGGATCGAACCCCTGCTGCGAGCCGGCGCCGTACGCCGACTCCCCCGGCGTCCAGTCCCCACCCTGCTGCGGTGCCTCGTGGTGCTGCGGCGTTTGCTGCTGCGGGGCCTCGTGTTGTGGGGCCTCGTGCTGGGAGGTCTCGTGCTGGGGGGCGGTGTGCTGGTCCGGGGTCGCCGGGTGCTGGGCGCCGGAGCTCGGCGGCGGGCCGCTCTCCGGGCGCAGGTGCTTGAGCTCGTCGGGCAGGCCGCCGGGGAAGTGGTAGTCCAGGTCGGCGATGTCGATCTGGTGGACCACGATCTTGTCGACCTTGTAGTCACCCATGTGATGATCGAAGCTGATCTTCGGGCTGACGCCGATCGTCACGTACCGGACGTCGTCGGGCACGGCGACCTCGACCTCGGTCCCCTCACCCTCCAGCCCCTTCCGCGACGTCAGCCCGCCCAGCGGAGCGCCCTGCCGCGTCTTGACCTCCTTCACCACGCCGATCCGGTCCGAAACCGTGGTGAACGACGCGCTCACCTTCGGATCGATCGACATGTGCTGGAACGCCCGGACGTGCTGAACGCCGCCCACCGGGAACGCCTCCTGGGCCCACTGCAGCAGCCCCTGCGGCGTCGTCCCCTTGGGAGCCCGGACGCCCTGGTACAGCGTCCGCGGATCGACCGGCGGCTCCACCTTGCGCAGCGCGGACTGGAAATGCCGCGCCGCCGTCACCGCCTCCGCCGAGATACCCATCGACGCGTCGTCCACCAGCTTCGCCAGATCGTCGACCGAGTACCCCTTGTGCATCGCGCGGTTGACGGTCGAGAACTGGCTCGCCGTCATCGTGTCGATCGCCCGGGCCTCCTCCGGCGTCACCCGCCGGGCGAAGTCCTCCGCCTCCACGTCGTACTGATGCTTGGCCCCCGGCTCCATCGCCCGATGCCGCTGCGCCGCCCCGAACCCGAAGTCCTCCGGGTAGAAGTCCGGCGTACTGTCCGGCTTCGCCGGCGTCGCATCCGCCTTGCCCGACGCCTCCGCCGCGTTCCGCTGCGCCGCCCCCGCATCCGCCCGACGGACGTCGTCCGCCGAAATGCGCTGGGTGGCGTCCGCATCCGCCCGACGGATGTCGTCGGCCGAGATGCGCTGAGTGCTGTCCGCATCCGCCCGACGGATGTCATCCGCCGACACCCGCTGCGTGGCGTCCGGATCGGCCCGATGCCCAGGCGCGTCGTTCAGGTCACCTGTACGCCGAGCAAACGGATCCGGCTGCTGCGGCCGCTCCCAAACCGGCCCATCCGCCTGCCGCGGCTGGCTCGGCTGATGCGGCTGGTTCGGCTGGTTCGGCTGACGCGGCGCATCCGGCTGACGCGGCTGGTGAGCATCCGGCTGGCGCGGCTGCTCGGTACGAGTCGGCTCCGGCTGACGCGGCGCGTCCGGCTGCCGGCCGCGCGCGTCGGCGTCCCGGATCGTCTCCGACGAGACCCGCTGCGTCGCATCCGGGTCACCCCGGTGCCCAGGCCCGTCGTTCAAATCACCCGTCCGCCGAGCAAACGGATCCGGCTGCTCAGGCTGCCGCGGCCGCTCCCACGTCGACCCCTCGGGCTGCCGCGGCTGCTCACCGCGAGCCTGCTGCGGCTGGTGGGCCTCCGGCTGACGGGGCTGATTCGGGACGTCGGACTGACGCGGGGCATCCGGCTGCTGCAGCTGGTGGGGCTGCTCCGCCTGACGCGAGGCCTCCGGCTGACGCTCCTGGTCCGGGGTCTCCGACTGACGGGCCTGCTGCGGCTGGTGGGCCTCCGGCTGACGAGGTTGATTCGGGACGTCGGGCTGACGCGGGACATCCGGCTGCTGCGGCTGGTGCGCCGCCTGCGGCTGTCGGGGCTGCTCCGGCTGACGCGGGGCGCCTGCCTGACGCGAGGCGTCGGGCTGCTGCCACTCCCGGCGGCTGATGCCCTCCCCTGGCGTGTGGCCCGGTGCCAGCCGCTCGGTCAACGGCGAGGCGGGCTCACCGTCGAGCGCATCGCGCACCGACCGACCTCCGCCATCCGCCTCCGGCGTCCGGCCCGGTGCCTGCTCACCCAGACGCGACGCCACCGGCGACTCACCGTCCAGCGCGTCACGGACCGACGATCCGGCCTCCGGTGTGCGCGGCTGCTCACCCAGACGCGACGCCACTGACGACTCGCCGTCCAGGGCGTCGCGGACCGGCGGACCGGCGTCCGGCGTGCGCGGCTGGTCGCCTAGGCGCGATGCCAGGGGCGACTCGCCGTCGAGCGCGTCGCGGACGGACTGCGGACCAGCATCCGACGCACGCGCCGCCGACCCGTCACCCAACCGCGAACCAACCGACGACTCGCCGTCCAGGGCGTCGCGCACCGGCGAACCCGCCTCTGGCGTCCGCGGCTGCTCACCCAGACGCGACGCCACCGGCGACTCGCCGTCCAGGGCGTCGCGGACCGGCGAACCGGCGTCCGGCGTACGCGGCTGGTCGCCTAGGCGCGATGCCAGGGGCGACTCGCCGTCGCGGACGGGCTGGGGAGCCGCGTCCGGTGTGCGGGGCGGTTGCGGGCCGTCCAGGCGGCTCGGGTCCCAGGCGGGGGTTTGGGCATGGGACGGCGTACTGGAGCCGTCGGGCGTCAGGCGTGCGGAGAACGAGTCGTCAGCCTGGCCGCGTGATGCGGGTCGCTGCTGAGAGCTCTCGTCGCCGAAGCGGGTCTGCGACGCCGGTGGGGTGTCGGGGCGACGCGGCGGGCCTTCCCAGCTCCCGCCCGGTTCGCGGACGCTGAAGTCGATCCGGTCGATGTGGCTCGTCACCGGCAGCTGATTGCCGTGCTTGATCATGTTGTTGATCGCCGCACGGTGCTCGGGGCTCCCCTTCGGCAACTGCTTCAACGCCGGCGACGGCTGCGCGTCGATCCACTTCATGCTGCCGTCGGCGTCCACGAACGCAGTCAGCCAGTGACCGCCGCCCTTCGCGTACCCGACGCCGATCATCGCGTGTGTGCCCGGCGGGCGGCCGTGCAGCGCGTTGCGGACCTGCTGCGCGGCCTGGTTGTTGAACTCCAGGCTGCTCGGGGTCCGCGGGTCGCGCACCAGCTTGCCCGGGAAGTCGTCCAGGCCCATCCACTCGAGCGTCTCGTGCGGATGTTCGCCGCCCTTGAACTTGTTCCCCGAGGCCATCCGCGGCGGCTCACCGTTGAACACCTCGCAGACCGAGCGGGACACATCGCCGCAGTTCATCCCGTAATGCGGCGATTTGTCGAAGTCCGGGTTGATCTTGTCGACCCAGTCCCGGACGTTCTCCACCGGGTTGTCGCCGACGGCGTCCCGCAGCTGGCCGCGCCGGACGTCGAGCGGGTCCGGCTTGATGTGGTTGAACGGGTCGACGTCCGCCCGCAGCTTGTTCGGCGCCGGCTTCAGGTAGTCCGGCTTCATCTGGTCGATGAGCTTCTGCCGTTCGAGCGGGCTGTCGTACTTCGGGTCGTTACCCGCGTCGAACCTCCGCTGCGGCTCGCTGCCGTGCGTGTAGAAGCGGTCCTGCGGCCCCGGGTTCGGGTCGTACCCCGGCTCCCGGCCGGACGGCGGCGTGTCGTTCAGGCCACTCGGGTCGCGGTAATCCGGTCGCGACGGGTCCGGGCGCCCACGTCCGTCGTCCGCACGCCGCCCAGTCCCCGGACCACGATCCGCGTCCGGCGTCCGGTCAGTCGTGGACGTCCGGTCGTTCCCTGGGGTTCGATCGGTCGTGGGAGTCCGGTCGGCGTCCGGCGTACGCCCGGCATCCGGTGTACGGTCGCCGTCCGGTGTGCGCCCAGCGTCGGGGGTGCGGCCCGCGTCCGGTGTGCGGCCCGCGTCGGGAGTGCGTCCCGCGTCGGGAGTGCGTCCCGCGTCGGGGGTGCGGCCGGCGTCGGCCGCACGGTTCGGCGGGACGCCGTCGAGGCGCTCACCGATCGACGGCTGCTTGCCGTCCAGCCGGTCCGCGATCGACTGCCGGGGAGTCGGCGGAACCGGGTCACCGGCCAGCCGCTCCGCAATCGTCGGCGGCTTCCCGTCCAGCCGATCCGCGATCGACTGCCGGTCAACCCCAGGCGTCCGCCCCGCATCAGGCGTGCGCTGACCATCCGGCGTCCGATCCCCCTCCGGGGTGCGGTCCGCGTTAGGCGCGCGATCGCCGTCAGGCGTGCGGTCCGCGTCGGGAGTGCGGTCCGCGTCAGGAGTGCGGTTTGTGTCGGGGGTGCGGTCGCCATCCGGCGTGCGCCCAGCCTCCGGCGTCCGATCCCCGTCAGGCGTGCGGTCGCCATACGACGTCCGATCCCCCTCCGGAGCGCGGCCCGCGTCAGGTGTGCGATCGCCATCCGGCGTGCGGTGTGCCTCGGGAGCGCGGTCACCATCCGGCGTACGACCAGCCTCCGGCGTCCGGTCCGCGTCAGGCGTGCGCCCGGCCTCCGGCGTGCGGTCGCCGTCCGGCGTGCGGCCAGCCTCGGGAGTGCGGTCCGCGTCGGGCGTGCGTCCGGCCTCCGGCGTCCGGTCCGCGTCAGGCGTGCGATCGCCATCCGGCGTGCGGTGTGCGTCGGGCGTGCGGTCACCATCCGGGGTACGCCCGGCCTCCGGTGTCCGGTCCGCGTCAGGCGTCCGGTCGCCGGCCGGGGTGCGGTCGGCGTCGGGCGTGTGGTCTGTGTCAGGTGTGCGATCGCCGTCCGGGGTGCGGTCCGCGTCCGGGGTGCGGTCGCCGTTGCGGGGGGTGTCGGGGGTGGCGGCGCGGTTGGGTGGGACGCCGTCGAGGCGTTCGCCGATGGTGGGCTGTTTGCCGTCCAGGCGGTCGGCGATGGACTGGCGTGGGGTGGGGGCGACCGGGTCGCCGGACAGGCGCTGGGAGATCGTTGGCTGCTTGCCGTCGAGGCGTTCGCCGATGGTCTGCCGGGACGTGCCGGGGGTGTTCGGGGTGCCGGTGCCCGGGGTGTTCGGCGTGCCGGGGGTGCCGGGGGTGCTCGGTGCGCCCGGGGCGTGCGGTACGCCGGGGTGCATCGGGGGCATCATCGGCGGGACGACGGGGTCGGCCGCGCGTGCTGCCGGGGCCACGTCAGGTGTGTGCGTGCCGGGGACGCTGGGGTTGTTCGGCGTTCCGGTGCCCGGGGTATGCGGGGTGCCGGTTCCCGGCACGTTCGGCGTACCTGTGCCTGGGAGGTTCGGGGTGCCCGAACCCGGCAGGTTCGGCGTGCCTGAGCCCGGGAGGTTCGGCGTGCCTGAGCCCGGGAGGTTCGGCGTGCCGGTTCCTGGGGTGTGCGGGGTACCCGTTCCCGGGAGGTTCGGCGTGCCGGTCCCCGGAGTGTGCGGGGTGCCCGTGCCGGGGGTGTGCGGCGTGCCGGTCCCCCGGGTCGGGGTCTCGTCGATCGAGCGGAGCTCCCCCGCGTCCGGGGCGTCCGGCGTACGCGGCGTGTTCGGGCCACCGGGCGTACCCGGGCTGTTCGGCGTGTTCGGGGTTCCCGGCGCGTTCGGCGTGTTCGGAGTGCCCGGCGCGTTCGGAGTACCGGGAGCGTTCGGCGCGTTCGGGGTTCCCGGTGCATTCGGCGTGTTCGGAGTACCCGGTGCATTCGGGGTACCAGGCGCGTTCGGCGTACCTGGTGCATTCGGCGTACCCGGTGCATTCGGCGTACCTGGCGTCCCCGGTGCGTTCGGAGTACCCGGAGCGTTCGGGGTATTCGGGGTGCCCGGAGTGTTCGGGGTGCCGGGAGTGTTCGGGGTGCCGGGAGTACCAGGCGTGTTCGGAGTACCCGGCGTCCCTGGGGTGTTCGGAGTGCCCGGCGTGTTCGGCGTCCCCGGCGTCCCCGGCGTGTTCGGCGTACCAGGCGTGTGCGGGGTTCCCGGAGTGCCAGGGGTGTGCGGCGTGCTCGGGGTGTCGGGGAAGTTGGGGGTGTGGGGGGTGGTGGTGGGGGTGGTCGGGGAGGGGGTGTCGACGGAGCGCATTTCGGGGGTGTGCCCGACGCTGGGGACGTCGACCTTGGGGACCTGGACCTTGAAGTTCTCGCCGACGATCGGGATCTTGGCGACCTGGTCGACGACGCTCTTGACGGTGGGGATCTTGACGGCGGCGTTCAGCGCCTTGTCGGTCAGGCCGGCCTTGAACGCGCCGACCTTCTCCGTCAGCGTGACGGCCTTGATCGCGACACCGCTCATCGCGCCGAACTTGCCGGCCATCGCGGCGCCCTTGACCGCGCCGCCGACGCCGCCCGTGGCCACGGTGGTGACGATGTTGGTCAGCGTCATGCCCAGCGCCTTGCCCGGGTTCTTCGACCACTCGTCCCAAGCGACGATGCCCTTCAGCATCGCGACGCCGGACTCACCGAGCTCCTTGACGAACTGCGGCCGGGTGTCCAGGCCGGTGAGTTTGTCGAAACCCCACCAGGCCCATTCGACCGGCGCGTACATCAAGTGCGCGCCGAGTTGCCCGACGCCTTTCCAGGCGTTGCCGGCGTCCTGCCAGGTGGGCAGCTCCCAGCCCCAGAGGTTCTCCTTGGCCCATTCCTTCGCGCCCGGGATCGACGCGATCGCCGGCAGCACCGGGATCAGCGTCAGGAGGCCCTCGACCGCCTCGCCCAGACACTGGACGACGCCGACCAGCACGTTGCCGACGAAGTCGATGGTGTCCTCGTACCAGGGCTTGTCGCGCTCCTCGTGCTTACCCCACGGGTCCTCCGGCGGCTCGCCTTCCTGCTGCTTCTGCTCCTTGGGCTGCTCGCCCTCGCGCAGGCCGGTCTTCGGGTCCCACGCCTTGCCGCCGTGCAGTTTGACGATGTCGCTGGCGACCGCGAAGCACAGGTTCGGCAGGTGCTCCTTCATGATCTTGTTGACGTCGTCGACCATTCGGTTGCTCTGGTTGACCATGTCTTCTTTTTTGCGCCAGTCCGGATCGGCTTTCATCTTCGCCGTCCAGTCGATCGCCTCGCGCCGGATCTGGCGGAGCCGGTCGAGGTGACCCTTGGTCTCGCGCGCGAGCCGGTCCAGGTGCCCGGCCATCGGCGGCAGGCTGCGGCCGAACTCGCCGAGGTTCTTCTGCACCTTCTGGGTGGACTGGATCAGCAGGTCGCGCTCCGGCGCCTGGTAGCAGCCCTCGAGGCGGCCGAACGTACTGTGCACGTTGTTGCCCACGTCGACGATCGGCTGGCCGAGGTCGCGCATCGGCCCGGCGTTCAGCTCGAGCGACTCCACCAGGTGGTGCAACGGCGCGATCGGGATGCCATCGGGCTTGATCATGTCAGTTCGTTCCTCGGTCCCACGGGGTCAACAGGGTCATCCGGTACGTCGGTACGACGCGGCAGGGCTCAGTCACGCACGCGCGGCGGCGATCGCGTCCTCGAGCGTCAGCTGGCTCGGCGCGAACACGCTGATCCCGCGGTCGGCGACCAGGTACATCTGGTTTGCGTAGCCGGGCGGGACGAACAGCAGGAACTCGTCCTGCGCCCGCGCGTCCCAGCCGGCCAGGTCCTCCGGCGTCGCGGCGTACTCCGGATCGTCGGGCGATTGCGCGGTCAGCCATTCGGCCAGCCGCGCGCGGGCCGCCTCGATCACCGGGTCACCGGTCACCGGCGGCTCGGCTGCCGGCGGAGGCGGCGGGGTCTGCTGGGACAGGTCGGCGCTGTACTGCTCGTCACTCATAGGGCGACGGCCCGCCCCTGGCTGGCCGTCCCCGGGACGACGCCGTTACCGGCGGCGCGCTGGGCGTTGGCAGCCATCTCGGTCTGGCCCGCGTTGTAGGCCTTGACCGCGTTGGTCGCGCCGGTCAGCGAGGCCTCGACCTGCGTCGCCGCGGCCTGGATGATCGGCTGCCAGTGCGCGCCGTACTCGCTGACGGCGACCGCGACCACGGTGAAGACGTCCCACTTCAGCGCGACGGTCACGTTGTTCAGCCGGTCGTTGTACGACTTCGAGTGCGCGTTGAACGGCTCGACCGCGGTCGCGGTCTTCTGCAGCACGTCACTGACGGCGGCCACGTCGATGTTCCACTTGGCGTTCACGTTGTACTCCTCGGATCCCCCGGGTCTCCCCCGGCATGACCGCGGACCCGAACGTCGCCGCGCGCGGAACGTCCGGGCCCAGGCCAGACAGTGGCGGCGATCAGCCGTTGATACCGGAGACGGCGCTGCTCGCCTTGGCGATGGTCTCCGACGCGGTGGCGTCGTTGGACTTCATGACGCCCTCCAGCGACTTGATCAGCGCGAGCGTCGCGTCGGCGGCCTTGTTGAACCGGCCCTCGACCGCGCGGTACTCGTCGGTGACCTTGGTCGCCGAGGCGTCCGCGAGCGCGGCCGCGACGTTCTTCTTGTGGCCCTCGATCAGGGTCGTGATCTGCGCCGCGAGGCCGGACAGGTTCGACTGGACCTGGCCGGAGGCGCCGCTGTCATAGGCGTTCGTGTTCGACATCGTCGTCTCCGCTCTCAGCTGTTTCCGAACTTGGCCGCGTTGAAGTCCGCGGCGCCCTGGGCCTTCTTCGCGTTCTGCGCGAGGTTCTGCTCACCTTCGCGGAACGCGGCGTCCATCCCGGACTGACCCTTGTTGATCGCGGCGAGACCGGCGTTCAGGTCGGCGGCGATCCCGTCGACGTTGCTCTTGAACGAGTCGAACATCTGCTTACCGGCACCGCTCATCTGACCCTCCAGTGGCTGCGCCGCAGCCACCAGGCGCTTCACCAGCCCACCGAGGTCCTGGGTGTTGTTACCCGTCTTCTTGGCCAGGTCACTCAGGGTGTCCGAGCCCATTTTCCAACGGTCGCCGCCCACTGTCTCTCCTTCGATCGGTTTCGTGCCGCACCGCAACGATAGACGTCCCGCCGGGTCATTCGGTTCCGCCGGGCGGACGTTGGCAAAGGCAACGAAAACAACCCCCGCCACCAGCCTGACTCAGGCCGGTGGCGGGGACGTTGCCGGACGACGGGTGATCGCGCGGCCGGGCCGGGTCAGCCGGCCGCGCGTTTGCGGGCCGCTGCCTTCGCCGGCGCCTTCTTGGCGGCCGTCTTCTTCGCCGGGGCCGCGGTCTTCTTCGCGGCGGCCTTCTTGGCCGGCGCCTTCTTCACCGCGGCTTTCCGGACCGGCGCGGCGACCTTGGCGCTGGGTTTGGCGGCCCGGCCGGCCAGGATCTCGCGGAGGAACTCGCCGGTGTAGGACGCCGGGTTGGCGGCGATCTCCTCCGGGGTGCCCTCACCGACCAGCGTGCCGCCCTTGCGGCCGCCGTCCGGGCCGAGGTCGATGATCCAGTCGGCGGTCTTGATGACGTCGAGGTTGTGCTCGATGACGAGGACCGAGTTGCCCTTGTCGACCAGGCCGCCGAGGACGCCGAGCAGCTTGCGGATGTCCTCGAAGTGCAGACCGGTGGTCGGCTCGTCCAGCACGTAGACCGTGCGGCCGGTCGAGCGCCGCTGCAGCTCGGAGGCCAGCTTCACGCGCTGCGCCTCACCACCGGACAGCGTCGGCGCCGGCTGACCCAGCCGGACGTACCCCAGCCCGACCTCGACCAGCGTGGTCAGATGCCGGGAGATCGCCGGGATGGCGGCGAAGAACTCTGCGGCCTCCTCGATCGGCATGTCCAGCACATCGGCGACGGTCTTGCCCTTGTAGTGCACCTCGAGGGTCTCGCGGTTGTACCGCGCGCCGTGGCAGACCTCGCACGGGACGTACACGTCGGGCAGGAAGTTCATCTCGATCTTCAGCGTGCCGTCACCGGAGCACGCCTCACAGCGGCCGCCCTTGACGTTGAACGAGAACCGGCCCTGCAGGTACCCGCGGACCTTCGCCTCGGGCGTCTCGGCGAACAGCTTGCGGACGTGGTCCCAGACGCCGGTGTAGGTGGCCGGGTTGGACCGCGGCGTCCGGCCGATCGGCGACTGGTCGACGTGGATGACCTTGTCGACCTGGTCCATCCCGGAGATCTTGGTGTGCCGGCCGGGGACCGCGCGGGCGCCGTAGATCTGCCGGGCCAGCGACGTGTAGAGGATGTCGTTGACCAGCGTCGACTTCCCCGAGCCCGAGACGCCGGTGACCGCGACGAAGACGCCGAGCGGGATCGAGACGTCGATGTCCTGCAGGTTGTTCTGGCGAGCGCCGTACACCTTCAGCTCGCGGCCTTCGGTGAGCGGCCGGCGGACGGCGGGGATCGGGATCTCCCGGCGGCCGGACACGTACTGCCCGGTGATCGAGTCCGGGTGGCTGCGCAAGTCCTCGACTGTGCCGGAGACGACCACCTGGCCGCCGTGCTCACCGGCGCCGGGGCCGATGTCGACGACCCAGTCGGCGGCGTCGATGGTGTCCTCGTCGTGCTCGACGACGATCAGCGTGTTACCGAGGTCCTTGAGCCGGACCAGGGTGTCGATCAGCCGCCGGTTGTCGCGCTGGTGCAACCCGATCGACGGCTCGTCGAGTACGTACAGGACGCCGACCAGCCCGGACCCGATCTGGGTCGCCAGCCGGATCCGCTGCGCCTCGCCGCCGGACAGCGAGCCCGCGGGCCGGCTGAGCTGCAGGTAGTCCAGGCCGACGTCGAGCAGGAACCGCAGCCGCTCGCCGATCTCCTTCACCACCCGCTCGGCGATCTGCCGCTCCCGCGAGGTCAGCTCCATGTCGCGCAGGAAGCCGTGCACCTCGTCGATCGACATCGCGCTGACCTCGGCGATGTTCTTCCCGCCGAGCGTCACGGCGAGCGAGATCGGCTTCAGCCGGGCGCCGTTACAGGCCAGGCACGGGACCTCGCGCATGTACTCCTCGAAGCGCTCCCGGCCGGTGTCGCTGGAGGCCTCGGCGTGCCGGCGCTCGACGTACGGGATGACGCCCTCGAAGGTCGTGTAGTACGAGCGTTCGCGGCCGTAGCGGTTCTGGTAGGAGACGTGCACCTGCTTGTCGTGGCCGGTCAGCAGCGACTTCTTCGCCTTCGCGGGCAGCTCGGCGAACGGCGTCGTCGTCTTGATCTTGAGGTCCTTGGCCAGGGCGGCCAGCAGGCGCTCGAAGTACTGCGAGACGTTCGCCCCCGACCACGGCTGGATGGCGCCCTCGTCGAGCGACTTCTCCGGATCCGGGACGAGCAGCTCCGGGTCGACCTCCATCCGGGTGCCGAGACCGGAGCAGACCGGGCAGGCGCCGTACGGCGAGTTGAACGAGAACGAGCGCGGCTCCAGCTCGTCGATCTGCAGGGGGTGGTCGTTCGGGCAGGCGAGCTTCTCGGAGAAACGGCGCTCGCGGCCCGGGTCCTTGGCGTCGAGATCGACGAAGTCGAGCACGACCAGCCCGCTGGCCAGGCCGAGCGCGGTCTCGACCGAGTCGGTCAGCCGCTGCTTCGCCGAGGTCTTCACCGCGAGCCGGTCGACGACGACCTCGATGGTGTGCTTCTTCTGCTTGTCGAGTTTCGGCGGGTCGGTGAGCTGGATCGTCTCGCCGTCCACCCGGGCCCGGGCGAAACCCTGGCCGCTGAGCTGGCGGAACAGGTCGACGTACTCGCCCTTGCGGCCGCGGACGACCGGGGCCAGCACCTGGAAGCGGACGCCGTCCTCGAGCTCGAGGACGCGGTCGACGATCTGCTGCGGGGTCTGGCGCGCGATCGCCTCGCCGCACTCGGGACAGTGCGGCCGGCCGGCCCGCGCGAACAGCAGCCGCAGGTAGTCGTAGACCTCGGTGATCGTGCCGACCGTCGAGCGCGGGTTCCGCGAGGTGGACTTCTGGTCGATCGAGACCGCCGGCGACAGCCCCTCGATGAAGTCGACATCGGGTTTGTCCATCTGGCCGAGGAACTGCCGGGCGTAGGCCGACAGCGACTCGACGTAGCGCCGCTGGCCCTCGGCGAAGATCGTGTCGAAGGCCAGGCTGGACTTCCCGGACCCGGACAGCCCGGTGAAGACGATCATGGCGTCCCGGGGCAGGTCGACCGAGACGTCCTTCAGGTTGTGTTCGCGTGCTCCGCGCACGATCAAACGGTCAGACACAAGCTCACTCACAGCCGTTCTCGAGGGGTATCCGGGACATGCCCGGTCATGCTAACGAGGGCCACCGACAAAAACTTCCGGCTGCCGAGCGGAGCAACCGTTTCGAAAGTATATTCGATCGCGACCGGGGTTCCGCGCAAATCGGGTCAGGTGCAAGGATCGGGTACCCAACCAGAATCCAGGGAGCAGGCGCATGCCGGAGTACCACGGAAACGTCGAGGTCGGCGGACCCGCGCAGACCCACGAGCTGGCCAAGCTGATGATCACCAAGGTCGCCGTCGGGCCGATGAACAACAACGCCTATCTGCTGCGCTGCCGGCAGACCGACGAGCAGGTCCTGATCGACGCGGCCAACGACGCGAGCACGCTGCTGACGCTGATCGGCGACGGCGGCCTGGCCCGCATCGTCACCACCCACCGGCACCCCGACCACTGGGAGGCGCTCGCCGAGGTCGTCGCCCGCACCAACGCCCCCACGGTCGCCGGCCGGCACGACGCCGAGGGCATCGGCGTCCCCACCGATCAGCTCGCCGACGAGGGCGACCAGATCTCCGTCGGCGACTGCAGCCTGCGCGTCGTCCACATCGTCGGCCACACCCCGGGCTCGATCGCCCTCGTCTACGACGACCCGGACGGCGCTCCGCACGTCTTCACCGGCGACTGCCTGTTCCCCGGCGGCGTCGGCAACACCGACAAGGACCCGGCCCGCTTCACCTCACTCATCGACGATGTCGAGGCCAAACTCTTCGGCACGCTGCCCGACGAGACCTGGGTCTACCCCGGCCACGGCAACGACACCACCCTCGGCGCCGAGCGCCCGCACGTCCAGGAGTGGCGCGAACGCGGCTGGTGAGCCGCCTCACTCCCCCACAGTCAGCTTGCTGTACGACCCGAGGTCACGCACCTCCGCGGTGAGCTGGACGCTCAGCCCGTCGGCCGGCTTCAAATGGTCGGACGCCGTGCTGAGCACCAGCTCACCCAGCCGCGCCTTCAACGCGTCATCACGCCCCGGCAGCACCGCCACCGACACATGCACCATCGCCACCCCGCCGTCCCCGGCCCCGATCACCGCCTCCTCCAGCCGGACGAACCGCGTCTTGAGCCCCGGCACCGAGCTCCCGATCAGCTCAGCGGCCACCGGATGCAAAGCCAGCGCGAACCCCCGCCGGTCGAACACATCGGTCAGGGACTCGGAGTACTCCACGACAATCTGCGGCATGCCCTCATCATCCCCGCTGAGCGCGTGCGGGCGTGATCCGGGGCACAAAGCTGACCGATCGGTTGAAAACTGGCCGATCGGTCAGGCATGGTGAGGGTATGACGACTCCGGCGCGTGAGCGCACCCGGCACGAGATCGTGCGGCAGGCGATGGGGTTGTTCCAGGAGCGCGGGTTCGGGGCGGTGTCGCTACAGGACATCGCGACGGCGGCGGGCTGCTCGAAGGCGACCGTGCTCTACCACTTCAGCGGGAAGACGGCCGTGCTGGCCGCGGTGCTGGAGCCGCCGGCCGCGGATCTGGCCCGGGTGGTCGAGACCGCCGCCGGGCTGGACCGGGACGCGGCGCAGGAGTACGCGATCGACGAGTTCATCGAGATGGCGATCCGGTACCGCGGGGTGATGGACGTCGTCCAGGAGCTCATCCCCGTCATCCACGAGATCCCGGAGATCGCGCAGCTGGTGGCCGACGGCATCCAGTTGCAGCGGATCCTGGCCGGCTCCGACGACCCGCTCGAGCTCGGCCTGGCCGGGTTCGCGCTCAACGGCCTGATGGGCGAGTGCCGGCATCCCGGCGAGCACACCGAGGAGGAGCTGCGCCGCCTGGGCGACATCGGGCTGCGCCGCCTGCTCAGACCGAACTGAACCACCCGCGGTACCTGCATCACCGGCCCGCCGGCGTCCGACGGGCGGCCGCCCCCTGCCCGCACGCGACCGAACGGATCCTCTTCCGATGGCAAACCTGCTGTACCGGCTCGGCCGGTTCTCCTATCAGCGCCGGCGGCTCGTCACCGCGATCTGGGCGGTGATCATCGTCGCGCTGGGCGTCGGTGCGCTGACGCTCGGCGGCTCGACGACGAACACCTTCTCGATCCCGGGGACCGAGTCGCAGCGCGCGCTCGACGCCCTGAAGAGCGACCTCCCGGCGGCCAGCGGCGCGGCGTCCACCGTCGTGGTGAAGGCGCCGGAGGGTAAGACGCTGACCGATCCCGCCGTCCAGGCCGCGGTCGGCGCGACGGCTGCCAAGGTGGCGAAGCTACCGGACGTCGTCGCGGCGATCGACCCGTTCACCAGCAAGGCGATCAGCCCTGACGGGCGGACCGGCCTGATCAGCGTCCAGTTCGCGAAGCCGGCCGATGAGCTGAGCAAGGCGAGTACCGAGGCGTACGACGGCCTGGCCGGGCTGAGCAACGGCGATCTGCAGGTCGTCCCGGGTGGTCAGATCGTCGGCGGCGTGCCGGAGCTCGGCATCGCCGAGGTGATCGGCGTCGTGATCGCGGCGCTCGTGCTGGTGATCACGTTCGGGTCGCTGGTCGCGGCCGGGATGACGCTGCTGACCGCGCTGCTCGGCGTCGCGGCCGGGATGGCCGGTCTGTTCATCGTGACGGCGTTCACCGATGTCTCGTCGACCGGGCCGATCCTGGCGCTGATGCTCGGCCTGGCGGTCGGCATCGACTACGCGCTGTTCATCAGCTCGCGGCACCGCTCGCAGCTTGCCGAGGGCATGGACGCCGAGGAGTCGGTGGCGCGGGCGACCGCGACCGCCGGGTCGGCCGTGCTGTTCGCCGGGGCGACCGTGGTGATCGCGCTGGCCGGGCTGTCGGTGGTCGGCGTACCGTTCCTGACCGCGATGGGGATCGCGGCCGCCGCGACCGTGCTGACCGCAGTGCTGGTCGCGCTCACGCTGCTGCCGGCCATCCTCGGCTTCGTCGGGGACCGGGTGCTGCCGCGCAAGATCCGCAAGGCCCCGGCGGCCGTCGCGCCGAAGGAGGGCTTCGGGTTCCGCTGGGGCCGGTTCGTGACCCGCTTCCGCATCCCGATCGTTGCCGTGGGCATCGTTGGGCTCGGTCTGCTGGCGATCCCGGCCAAGGACATGCAGCTCGCCCTGCCGGACGGCGCCTCAGCGGCCGCCGGCTCGCATCAGCGCGTCGCGTACGACCTGACCGCCGAGGCCTTCGGGCCGGGCGCGAACGGCCCGCTGGTGGTCGTCGTCAAGAGCAACGATCCGGCGCGCTCCGACGCACTGGTCAAGGAAATCCTGGGCAAGGCCCCGACCCTGCAGGACGTCGTCGCCGCACAGCCGGCCGCGGCCAGCCAGGACGGGACGACGCGGCTGCTGCAGATCATCCCGAAGAGCGGACCGGCGTCCGAGGCGACCAGTGACCTGGTCAAGGACGTCCGCGCCGCGGTCAAGCCGCTGGAGACCGGCGGCGCGACCATCTCCGTCACCGGGAACACGGCCGTCGGCGTCGACGTCTCACAGAAGCTCGCCGACGCACTGCCGGTCTACCTCGGCCTGATCGTCGGGCTCTCGTTCCTGCTGCTCCTGCTCGCGTTCCGCTCGATCCTGGTCCCGCTGAAGGCGACGCTCGGCTTCGTCCTGACCATCGGCGCGACCTTCGGCATCACCGTCGCGGTCTTCCAGCAGGGTCACCTGGCGAGCCTGTTCGGGATCGACAACCCGGGCCCGATGGTCAGCTTCCTGCCGATCATCATGATGGGCATCCTGTTCGGCCTGGCGATGGACTACGAGGTCTTCATCGTCTCCCGCGTCCGCGAGGAGTTCGTCCACGGCAAGGAGGCCACCGCCGCCACCGTCGAGGGCCTCGGCCACGGCGCCCGCGTCGTCACCGCCGCCGCCCTCATCATGGCCTCGGTCTTCGCCGGCTTCATCCTCGTCCACGACCCGATCATCAAGGCGATCGGCTTCGGCCTCACCATCGGCGTCCTGATCGACGCCTTCGTCGTCCGGATGACGCTCGTCCCCGCCGTCCTCTCCCTCCTCGGCCGCGCCGCCTGGTGGTTCCCCCGCTGGCTCGACCGCCTCACCCCCAACGTCGACATCGAAGGCGAGTCCCTCCGCCCCGCCGCCAACCCCACCGACAAACAACTCGCCGACGTCCACTGACGCGAAACGCCACAACGAAAAAGGGGCACCGATCGAATCGGTGCCCCTTGATCTTTCCGTCGGGCTGACAGGATTTGAACCTGCGGCCCCCTGGCCCCCAGCCAGGTGCGCTACCAAACTGCGCCACAGCCCGATGCTCTCCCAGTAGGCCGAGCAGGAAGAACCTTACCCCATGGTGGGGGGTGGTTCTGACCGGGGTGGGGTTACTTCTTCTTGTTCTTCTGGCGGGCCCGGATCTGGACGTGGACGGGGCTGCCGACGAAGCCGAAGTCTTCGCGGAGGCGGCGTTCGATGAAGCGCTGGTAGGAGGGTTCGATGGCGCCGGAGGTGAAGATGGCGAAGGTGGGGGGCATGGTGGTGGCCTGGGTGCCGAAGAGGATCTTGGGCTGTTTGCCGGAGCGGACCGGGTGCGGGTGGGCGGCGACCAGGCGGCCGAGGAAGGCGTTCAGCTGGCCGGTGGGGACGCGGGTCTGCCAGCCATCGAGGGCGGCCTCGATGGCGGGGACCATCTTCTCCATGTGGCGGCCGGTGAGGGCGCTGATGTTGACGCGCGGGGCCCAGCGGAACTGGACGAGCTCGCGGTCGATCTCCTTCTCGAGGTAGTAGCGGCGGTCCTCGTCGACCAGGTCCCACTTGTTGTAGGCGATGACGAGGGCCTTGCCGGCCTCCTCGACGGCGTTCATGATCCGCAGGTCCTGCTCGGTCATCGGTTCGGAGGCGTCGATGACGACGACGACGACCTCGGCGCGCTCGATGGCGGCGTTGGTGCGCAGGGAGGCGTAGTACTCGTGGCCCTGGGCGTTCTTGACCTTGCGGCGGATACCGGCGGTGTCGATGAACCGCCACTCCTTACCGGCCAGCGTGATCAACTCGTCGACCGGGTCGACGGTGGTGCCGGCCAGGTCGCTGACGACGACGCGGTCCTCCTTGGCGACCTTGTTCAGCAGGGAGGACTTGCCGACGTTCGGCTTGCCGACGATGGCGACGCGGCGCGGCCCGCCGGTGGCGGCGTCCCGCTCGGGCGGGGCCTCGGGCAGCGCGGCCAGGACGGCGTCCAGCATGTCGCCGGTACCCCGGCCGTGCATGGCCGAGATCGGGAACGGCTCGCCGATGCCGAGCCCCCACAGGTTCATCGCCTCGGACTCGACCCGCTGGTCGTCGACCTTGTTGGCGGCCAGGACGACGGGCTTGCCGGACTTGCGCAGCACCCGGACGACGGCCTCGTCGGCGTCGGTGATGCCGACGGTCGCGTCGACCACGAACAGGACGGCGTCCGCCGCGTGGATCGCCACCTCGGCCTGGGCCGCGACCAGGGCGGCCAGGCCGACGGCGTCCGGGTCCCAGCCGCCGGTGTCGACGACGGTGAAGCTGCGGCCGGCCCAGTCGGCGTCGTAGGAGACGCGGTCCCGGGTGACGCCCGGGGTGTCCTCGACGACGGCCTCGCGGCGGCCGATGATCCGGTTCACCAGGGTGGACTTGCCCACGTTCGGCCGGCCGACGATGGCGAGGACGGGCAGCGGCCCGGTGTCTTCTTCGTCGTGGGTGGGCTCGGCGAACTCGTAGCCCGTGGGCAGGTCAGTCATCAGGGTCCTTCTTGTCTGGCGCACCCGGGAGCGGGTGACCGGTGGTTGCGACGGCGGCCTGGACATGGGCGCGCAGCACGTCGCCGATCTGGTCGGCCACTGCGCGTACGTCGGAGTGCCGCCGGGGAAAGGATACGCGGTCGACCGTGAACGGCTCGCCGTACACCACGTCGATCCGGGTTCCGGCCGGCGGGTAGTGCTCCACATCACCGCCGGGGAGCCTGGTCCCGAGCAGCGCGACCGGCAGGATCGGCGCGCCGGTGACCATCGCCAGGTACGCCGCTCCGAGCCGGATCCGGCCGAAATCGCCGGCGCCGCGCGTCCCCTCGGGGTAGATGTTCAGCACCCGCCCGTCGCGCAGCACCCGGATCGACTTGCGGATCGCGAGGTTGTCGTAGGTCGACCGGTCGATCGCGATCTGCCCGACCCGGTGCAGGAACCAGCCCTGCAGCCCGCCGAACGCCTCGATCTTGGCCAGCTGGTGCAGCATCCGGGGCGAGATCGCGCCGAGCAGCGGCCCGTCGAGCAGGCTCAGGTGGTTCGGCGTCATCAGCACCGGCCCGGTCCGCGGGAACAGCTCCTCGCGATGGACGGCGATCTCGTAGCGGCGCCCGAAGTAGACCCGGGCGCCGGCCCGCACCGCCAGGCCGAGCCGGTACGGCATCGACCGGACGTCGTCGGTCCGGGGCAGGTCGCGGTGCCCGGTCAGCTCAGCGGTCATGACTCTCGGCCGGGGCGGCGGCGGCCTCCTTGGCGAGCCGGCTGATCGTCTCGACGACCTCCTCCAGCGTCATGTACGTCGAGTCGATCGTGACCGCGCCGTCCGAGGCGACCTGGAACTCCGAGACGGTGGAATCGTCGGCGTCCCGGCGGACGATCTGGTCGCGCAGTTGCTCAGCGCTGATCGACCCGGCGCCCAGCTCGGCGCCGCGCCGCGCCATCCGGGCCTCCTGGTCGGCGGTCAGCAGCACCTTCAGCTCGGCGTCGGTGGCCACGACGGTGGCGATGTCGCGGCCCTCGACGACGATGCCGCCGCTCGGCTGGGCGTCGTCGATGATCGCCCGCTGCCGCCGGATCAGCTCGGCACGGACGTCGAGGTTGGTGGCGATCTTGCTGACCCGCTCGCTGATCCCCGGCTCGCGGATGGCGGCGGTGATGTCGGTGCCGTCGGCGATCACGTACTGGTTCAGCGGGTCGGTGCTCAGCTCGAGCCGCAGCTCCCGTGCGCGCTGCGCGACGGCGGCGGTGTCGTCCAGGTCGAGGCCGTGCTGGATCGCCGACCACGTCACGGCCCGGTACGTCGCTCCCGTGTCCAGGAACCGCAGTCCGAGCCGGTCGGCCACCCCCCGGGCGGTGCTCGACTTGCCGGAACCGCTCGGGCCGTCAACAGCGATGATCATGGATCGAGAATATCCGTGCGCCGAGCCACCTCCTGACCATGCCCTGGGGTGTGTGAAACTGCGGGAATGGATGCCCGGCATCTTCGCTACTTCCTGGCGGTTGTCGATCACGGCACGGTGAGCCGGGCGGCCGAGGCCCTGTACGTCGCCCAGCCCTCGCTCTCGCAGGCGGTCCGGGCGCTGGAGCGCGAGCTGGGCGCCGAGCTGTTCCTGCGGGTCGGACGCCGTCTGGTGCTCACCTCGGCCGGGGAGGCGCTGATCGAGCCGGCCCGCCAGGTCGTCCGCGGTCTGGAGCACGCCAAGGCCCAGGTGGAGTCGGTCAGCGGACTGCAAGCCGGGCGGATCGAGATCGCCGCGATGCCGTCGCAGTCGGTCGACCCGCTGGTCGGCCTGATCCAAGCCTGTACCGAGCGGCATCCGGGCCTGACCATCTCGGTCCGGGCGGCGTTCACGGTGGACGACGTCCTCGGTCAGGTCCGTAGCGGCGAGTCCGAGCTGGGTCTGCTGGCCGCGCCGGATCCGATCGAGGCCGCGGGCGTCGACGTCCACCCGCTCGGCCGGCAGCGCTTCGTCCTGGTGACTCCCCCGGACGGCCCGTTCGCCGATCAGGACGCCGTCCAGGCCGCGGAGCTGGCCGGCCACCGCGTCATCGTCGGCCAGCTCGGCAGCGGTATGCGTCGCGTCGTCGACAACATCCAGGCCGGCGGCGTCGAGCTGACCGAGGTGGTCGAGACCGAGCATCGCGAGATGATCCTCCCGCTGGTCCTGGCTGGTGTCGGTGTGACCGTACTGACCGACGCCTGGGCGCCCCTCGCTCGCCGCTCCGGCGCGCGCGTCCACCCGCTGCTCCCGGCCCGCCACCTCCACCTGGCCCTCATCAGCCGCCCGCAACTCACCCCGGCCGCCCGCGCATTCATAGCCGCAGCCGATAACGCGTAGTGGGCGCAGATCTTGGACCTAGCTCGGCAGCGCGTGGTGCGATCAGTACATGACCACGCATCGGATCGCGCTCATTCCCGGAGACGGCATCGGCCAGGAGGTGACGCCCGCCGCCTGTCAGGTACTCGAAACGGTCGGCAAGCGGCACGGCGTCACGTTCCGGTACGACGAGTTCGACTGGTCCTGCCGCCGGTACGCCGAGACCGGAGCGATGATGCCGGACGACGGCCTGGACCGGATCCGGCAGCACGACGCGATCTTCCTCGGCGCGGTCGGTGATCCGTCGGTGCCGGATCACGTGTCGTTGTGGGGTTTGCTGATCCCGATCCGCCGCGGGTTCCGGCAGTACGTGAACCTGCGTCCGGTGAAGGTGTTCGACGGCGTCCAGAGCCCGGTGCGCGGCGCCGAAGGGCTCGATCTGGTCGTCGTCCGGGAGAACGTCGAGGGTGAGTACGGCGAGATCGGCGGCCGGCTGAACCGCGGCTTCCCCGAGGAGCTCGCCGTCCAGGAGTCGGTGTTCACCCGGGCCGGGACGACGCGGATCGCGGAGTACGCGTTCCGGCTGGCCGCCGGGCGCCGCAACCACGTCACCTCGGCGACCAAGTCGAACGGCATCATCCACACGATGCCGTTCTGGGACGAGATCGTCGCCGAGACGGCCGGGCGGCATCCGGACGTCGGGTGGCGGTCCGAGCACATCGACGCGCTCTGCGCCAAGATCGTGCTCGATCCGGGCCGGTTCGACGTAATCGTCGGGTCGAACCTGTTCGGCGACATCCTCAGCGATCTGACCGCGGCCGTGGCCGGCAGTATCGGGATCGCTCCGGCGGCGAATCTGAACCCCGAGCGGGACTTCCCGTCCATGTTCGAGCCCGTGCACGGCTCCGCACCGGACATCGCCGGCCGCGGGATTGCGAATCCGCTCGGCGCGATCTGGACGGCCGCGCTGCTGCTGGACCATCTGGGGCACCCGGAGGCGGCTCACGAGGTCGAGCAGGCGATCGCCGGCGTCCTCGCCACAACCTCCGTGCGGACGCCGGACCTCGGTGGCACCGCGTCCACGGTCGACTTCACCCGTGCACTCCTGGAGCAGCTCCCGTGACCGTTCCCTTGCCAAACAACTTCCGCTACCGGACGGTCGACGCGGACGGCGTCCGGATCAACTGCGCGGTTGCCGGTGACGGCCCGCCGATCCTCCTCCTGCACGGCTATCCGCAGACCCATCTGATCTGGCATCACGTCGCACCGCTACTCGCGGCCGAACACACCGTCGTCCTCACGGATCTACGCGGGTACGGCGACAGCGACAAACCGGCTCCGAGTCCGGACAACCGTGAGTACGCGAAACGCGCGATGGCGCACGACCAGCTGCTCGTGATGCAGGCGCTCGGCTTCGACCGGTTCGCGGTGGCCGGTCACGACCGCGGCGCCCGGGTCGGCCACCGGCTCGCGCTGGATGCTCCGGAGGCGCTGACCGCGCTCGCCGTCCTGGACATCGTCCCGACCCGGCATACCTTCGAACATGCCGACCTGGCCTTCGGCCTCGGCTACTACCACTGGTTTTTCCTTGCTGCCGGCAACGGAATCCCCGAAGGTCTGCTCGCGGCCGCGCCCGAGCACTGGGTGACCGCGCGGATGCAGGCCCGTCACCACGGCGGGACGCCGTTCGATCCGGCGGCCGTGGCCGAGTACGTGCGCTGTTTCGCCGACCCGGCCGCGATCGCCGCGTCCTGCTCCGATTACCGGGCCGCGGCGACGATCGACCTCGACCACGACCGAGCGGACGCCGGTCGGCGCATCACCACTCCCCTGCTGGCGCTGTGGGGCCGGCGTGGGTTCGTCGGCGACAACTACGACGTACTAGCGGTGTGGCGCGAGTACGCGACCGACGTCCGGGGACGCGCATTCGACTGCGACCACTACCTGCCCGAGGAACGGCCCGAGCAGGTCGCCGAGGCGTTGCTGGAGTTCTTCGGTTAGCGGTGGACGACCCAGCCGCGCTCGGTGAGCACCTCGACCAGCTGGTCGACCGAGCCGGGTTTGACGTCCAGCTCGACCTCACCGGCCGGGCGGCCGGGGCTGTGGTCGATGCGCAGGTCTTCGACGTTGGCACCGGACTCCGCGGCGTCTGCGAACAGGCGAGCCAGCTGGCCCGGCCGGTCCGGAATCGTGACCAGGACGCTGACCAGGTCGATGTGCGGCGTGCCGTGCTTACCCGGCACCCGCACCGCACCTGACACGCCCCGAGCCAGGACGGCGGTCAGCTCGTCGCCCGACTCGCCCTTGCCCAACGCAACCAGCACGCGGTCCAGCTCATCGCGGATCTGCTCCAGCAGACCGGTCAGGGCCGAGGAGTTCGCCGAGACGATCTGCGTCCACAGGCCGGGGTCGCCGGCGGCGATCCGGGTCACGTCGCGCACGCCTTGGCCGGACAGCTGCAGGTGCGAGCTGGGCGCGTCGACGAGCGTTCCGGCCGCCAGCGACGACATCAGCTGCGGCAGGTGGGAGACCCGCGCAACAGCCAGGTCGTGGTCCTCCACCGGCAGCTCGACCGTCCGCGCGCCACAGGCCTCAGCCAGCCGACGCACGAGCGCGACCGCCTCGGCCGAGCTGGTGACATGCGGAGTGATCGCCCAGGTCGCGCCGTCGAACAGGTCGGCCCGGGCCGCCAGCGGGCCGCTGCGCTCGGAGCCGGCCATCGGGTGACCACCGACGTACCGGCTGAGGTCCTTGGTGAGCCGGCTCGCGTCGGTCAGCGGCTTCGACTTCACGCTGGCCGCGTCGGTGACGATCGCATCCGTGCGCTCCAGCTGCTCGGCGATCACCTCGCCGACGTGGTCCGGCGGTACGGCGACGACCACCAGCTGCGGCTCGATCTGGACCAGCCGCGACCCGGCTCCGATCCGCTCGGCCATCAGCGCGTAGTCGGGGTTCGCGTCGACCAGCTCGACGACTACGCCGAGCCGGGTCAGCGCGAGGCCGATCGACGTACCGATCAGGCCGGTACCGACGATGCGGACCGGGCCGCGCAGCTCGGTCACTGCGCGCCCGTCAGATCCGGCCGGAGCGCGCTGGCGCCATGCAGGTAGACATGCTGGATCTTGTCCCGCGAGCGCTGCGTCTCGGTGTGCACCATCATCCGGACCACCCGCGGCAGCGCGTGCGGGATGTCGATCTCCTGCATGCACATCAGCGGAACGTCGGTGAGCCCGATCTGGCGGCCCGCGACGGCCGGGAACTCCGAGTGCAGGTCGGGGGTGACGGTGAACAGGATGCTGATCAGGTCGTCGCTGTTCAGATCGTTCGCCTCCAGGACGGCCTTCACCAGCTCGGCGGACCGCTCGAGCAGATGCCCGCGCTCGTCCACATCCAGCTGGGTGGCTCCCCGGATCGCCCGCACCGCCACGGCATTCCTCCTGTTCGCACTACTTCGACAACGTATACAGCCTAGGCCAGACCGGCCACGGACTGGACAGCCGTCTCGGTTTGGGCCTGTGCGGCGTCCACCGTCTGCTCCAGCAGCAGCGCGATCGTCATCGGCCCGACCCCGCCCGGCACGGGTGTGATCAGCCGCGCCACCCCGGCCGCCTCGTCGAAGTGCACGTCGCCGACGTTGCCCTCGTTGTACCCGGCATCGACCACGACCGCGCCCGGCTTCAGCCAGTCGCCGCGGACGAAGTTGGCCTTGCCGACCGCGGCGACGACGAGGTCCGCCGTCCGGACGATGGCCGGCAGGTCGACGGTCCGCGAGTGGGTGTAGGTGACGGTCGCATCCGATGCCAGCAGCAACATTCCGGCCGGCTTACCGAGAATCGGGCTGCGGCCGATCACGACCGCGTGCGCGCCGGACAGCGGGACGTCGTACGCCCGCAGCAGCCTCAGGATGCCGCCCGGCGTACAGGACCGGAACCCGGGCTCGCCGAAGGCCATCGCCGCGAACGCGTGCATGGTGACGCCGTCGACGTCCTTCGCCGGATCGATCGCCTCGAACGCGGCCCGCTCGTCGATGTGACCCGGCACCGGGTGCTGCAGCAGGATGCCGTGCACCTCCGGGTCGTTCGACAGTTCGGTCAGCGCGGCGACCAGCTCGGCCGTCGTCGTCTCCTTCGGCAGCACCACGCTGCGCGACCCGATCCCAGCCTTCTTGCACCGGTTCTGCTTCATCCGCACGTACGTCGCGGACGCCGGGTCCTCCCCCACCAGCACGGTCGCCAGACACGGCTGGACGCCGGTCGCCGCACGCAACTGCTCAGCGCGGACGGCGGCGCTGGCCACCATCTCGGCGGCGATCTCGGTCCCGATCATCAATTGAGCGGTCATGGCACGCACACTCCCTCTGGGCATCGACAACAGGTCGGTTGCCCAGGCGCGCGGCTGCGGCCGGCAGCTGCCGGCAGACCGTTCCCCGGTGGTCTTCCACCTCAACGCCAGTAGCGGTCCGCCAACCAGTTTAGGCGGCACCGGCGTACAGGCCCCTAGGTGGTCCGGACGTCGAAGGTGCGAACCACCAGCCAGCGCTCGGTATTGGCGGCGAGCGCCCGGTAGCGGACGTAGCGGGCCTTGCCGCCGACCACGGCCTGGACGTCGGGCGTGGTCGCGCGGGTGATCTCGCTCCACGAGGCGCCGTCGGTCGAGATCTCCAGGACACCCGAGTGGATGAAGTCGTCGGGGCTGGTCGGCTCCGCCATCAGCAACGTGACGGTGGCGACGTCGTACTCGGCGCCGAGGTCGACGCGGATCTCGTCGTCGATCGCGGGCGGGCTGCCGGTGGAGAAGAACGTCGCGGGGTCGCCGTCGAGGATGTGGCTGACGGCGTGCCGGCCGGCGGCCGGTTGGGAGCTGGACGCGGTGCGGACGGTCGGAAGGCCGCGCGCCCGGTCATGGGCGCGACCGGCCTCGATGACGAACAGGTCGGCAACGCCGTCGGCGATCCGCGGATAGGTCTCGGAGTGTGGCGTGGTGTGGTCGCGGATCGCGGTCGCGCGAGCGACCAGCTCGTCGAGCTCGGCGCGGGTGCCATCAGCGGATTCGTTGCCATCGGCGACTTGTTCGAGGAGGTCGAGGGCGCGCTGGAGCGCGCGGCCCCAGAGCTCGGTGGCGTCGAGCCAGGAGGCCGTCTCGGCCGCGATCGGGGTGCGGCCGAGGACGGCGGGCGTCTGCTCGATGGCCTCGAAGACGCCGCGCAGCGCGGCGGCGGCTTCGGGACCCGCGCCGGCCGACCAGAAGTTGGCGATCTCGGCGGCGAGGACCGGCGCCTGGGACTGGTGCAGGGTGCCGTCGTAGGTGTTGAGATCGGCGAAGAGCGTCAGGGCCGCGATGGTGTCGGGGTCACCGGCGGCCAGCTCGGCGATCGCGCGCAGCCAGGACGCCTGCTCGTCGTACGTCGCCGGGCTCCAGCCGTAGTCGGCGAACGAGTGGACCGCGAGTTTGCTGGTCCGCGCCTGGTTCATCGGGTTGGAGATGACGCCGACGACGTGGTCGGCGACGCCGGCCTCGCGGCCCGAGTACGCGCCGAGCAGCAGCCGGCCGGGGACGTAGTCGTTGACCGGGAAGTTGTCCCAGATCAGGATATCGTGGCCGAACACGGCCTTCGCCTCGGCGGCCTCGGCGGCGGTGATCCGCTCCGGGATGACGGCCGTGCCGGTCCAGTGCACGATGACGGCCGGGTCGAGCTCTTCGCGCAGCGCCTGTTTGTACGGCGTCTCCAGCGCGTCGTAGTACTCGGTCGGGACCATCTGCAGCCGCGCGACGTCGGGCTTCGCGGCGACCCACTCCCGCTGGATCCGATTCAGCAGGCCGGACTGCGCACGCCCCGCGGCGGCGCCGTCGGAGCCGTAGTCGATGTCGTCCAGCGGCACGTTGAAGACCCGCGCGCCGATGCCGTAGAGGGCCTCGAACTTCGCGATCAGGGCTTGGTAGTCAGCGTCGTCGTCGTACCGCATCGACAGGCCGGGCGAGAGCGCGAAGGTGAAGTCGACCTTGTTCCGGGCGGCGCGCTCGATCAGCTCGGCGAGCTCGGCGAGCTTCGCGGCCGGGTACGGGTCGCGCCACTGCTCGCGGTGGTACGGGTCGTCCTTCGGCGCGTACTGGAAGGTGTTCAGGCGGTGCGCGCCGAGGTAGTCCAGGTGGTCGAGACGTTCCGCATGCGACCACGGCGTCCCGTAGAAGCCCTCGATCGAGCCGCGGTACTGCAGAACCGGGGCGTCGCGCAGCTCGAGCTCGGGCAGCTCCCCGCCATCGGCGAGCGCCGCGAAGGCCTGGGCGGCGTAGAAGGTGCCGCGGGCGTCGACCCCTTCGAGGACGACGTCGTCGGCGCCGATCGCGAGCACGTAGCCCTCGGCGGGCAGCCCGTCAGCGGGCTCGACACCGAGCCGGGCCGACGCCTCGGCTGAGCCGCCGAGCCAGATGACCGGGCCGGCGTCGCCGATCTCGGCGCCGATCGCGGTCAGGGCGGCGCGGACGACACGCTCGGCGTCCGGGTCGGTGGTCGGGCCGTGGCGCAGGACGACGGTCGCGCCGAGAGTCAGAGTCATAGCAATCCCGCGTGGTCGAGGGCGAGGTAGGCGGCGTCCGTACCGGTCATCGCCCCTGGGGTGCGCAGCTCGGCGCGGAACTCGTCGACGGTCAGCTCGACCGGGACGCAGTCTTCGGCATCGTCGAGCTGCTGGACGCCGTCCGGGCGGCAGCCGCGCGCGATACCGACGTACTTGCGGAACATCGAGGACGTGCCGGCCCAGACCCAGCCGACCACCTCCAGGCTCTCGCAGGTGTACCCGGTCTCCTCGAGCAGCTCGCGCGCGCCGCCGACCCCGGGCTCCTCCCCCGGCTCGATCAGCCCGCCGGGCAGGTTGGTGACGACGCTGTCCGGACCCGGGCGGAACATCCGCACCGTGACGATCCGCCCCTCCGGCGTCAGCGGCAGCACGGTGATCCCCCGAGCGATCGCCTCGGTCGACTCCGGGCCGGTCACATCCCAGTCGACCTCATGGCCGCTCGGCATCCGGTACCGCCGGACCTTCACCGTCAGGAACCGCTTGTAGGCGACCTCTTCGCCCAGCAGCTCCCACGGCAACGGATCAGCAGGACGAGACGACTCGGCCGCCACCTGGTCGGTGACGGCCGAGTTCGCGAGGTTGTCGGTCACAGGGGACGGGTGTCGTCGGGGTCCTCCGGCGGCGCGACGGGCGCGTCGTCGTCGGCCGAGGACGCTCCCCCGGTGGCCGGGCTGTCGGCGCCGGTCGAACCCGCGGCGTCGCCGTCCTTCGAGCCCTCGTCGACCGCGTCGTCCGTTTCGTCCGCAGCCGGCTCGGCGGCCGGGCGGGACTCGGCGAGGATGCGGGCCAGGGTCTCGTCGCTGATGCGCTTGAACTTGCGGACCTGCGCGCGCGTCCGGTCCAGGACGGCGACCTCGAGCTGGTCCGGCGTGAGCTCCCGGACCTCGTTGCTGTCGTGGCCGAGGGCGTCGACGGCCAGGCGCAGCGCGCCCGCCAGCGAGATGCCCTCCTGGAAGTGTTCGCCGACGTACTCCGCGACCTGCTCGGCCTGGCCGCCCATGACGGCGTAACCGCGGACATCCGCGATCGAGCCGTCGTAGGTGAGCCGGTAGATCTGGTCCTCGGCGGTGCTGGCGCCGATCTCGGCGACCAGGATCTCCACCTCGAGCGGCTTCTCACCACCGGAGGAGAAGATCGCGCCCAGGGTCTGGGCGTAGGCGTTGGCCAGGGCCCGGCCGGTGACGTCGCGCCGGTCGTAGGAGTACCCGCGCATATCGGCCAGCCGGACGCCGGCGATCCGCAGGTTCTCGAACTCGTTGTACCGGCCGACGGCGGCGAACGCCATCCGGTCGTAGATCTCGGCGACCTTGTGCAGCGCGGGCGAGCGGTTCTCCGCGACGAACAGGATGCCGTCGGCGTACTGCAGGGCGATCGCGCTGCGCCCCTTGGCGATCCCCTTCCGGGCGAAATCCGCCCGGTCGCGCATCAGCTGTTCGGGCGAGACGTAGAACGGCGTGCTCATCGAAGGTGTCGTCCTCTATCAGTCGATGGGATCAGGTCAGGGACGCCGAGGCGGGGCCGTCGGGACGGTTGTGCCGCTGCGCCCAGGCCGCGTCGACCAGGGTGGCGACCTCGTCCTCCGGGAGCCGCTGGTAGCCGTCGGCGGTGACCACTCCGACCACCGGGAAGATCCGCCGCAACATGTCCGGACCGCCGGTCGCCGAGTCGTCGTCGGCGGCGTCGATCAGCGACTGGATCGTCACCGTCGCGCACTCGGTCGCGGACAGGTCCTCGCGGTAGAGCTTCTTCAGCGCGCCCCGGGCGAACAGCGACCCAGAGCCGACACTGTGAAAGTGCGTCTCCTCGTACCGGCCGCCGGTGGCGTCGTAGGAGAAGATCCGCCCGCCCTTGCGGTCGTGGTCGTAGCCCGCGAACAGCGGCACCACGGCCAGGCCCTGCATCGCCATCGCCAGGTTGCCCCGGATCAGCGCGCTCAGCCGGTTGGACTTGCCGTCGAGGCTGAGCGTCGTGCCCTCGAGCTTCTCGTAGTGCTCGAGCTCGACCTGGAACAGCCGGACCATCTCGATCCCGAACCCGGCCGATCCCGCGAAGGCGACCGCCGAGTACTCGTCGGCCGGGAACACCTTCTCGATATCGCGCTGGGCGATGATGTTGCCCATCGTGGCCCGCCGGTCGCCGGCCATCACGACGCCACCGGGGAAGGTGGCGGCCACGATCGTCGTACCGTGCGGGACCTGGTCGGAGAAGTCGGCCTGACCCAGGCTGCGCCGTCCGGGCAACAGGTCGGGCGCGTGCCCGGCCAGGAAGTCCATGAACGAGGTGCCGCCTGGGGTCAGGAAGGCTTCCGGCAACCGGCCGGAGGCGTCAAATGTCATCGAGCGGTTCACTCCCCACCCTTTTGCACGAACCCGCGGACGAACTCCTCGGCGTTCTCCTCGAGCACCTCGTCGATCTCGTCCAGGATCGAGTCGACGTCCTCGTCGAGCCGCTCCTTGCGCTCGGCGACGTCCTCCGAGGTCTTCGCCTGCTCGACCTCTTCCTCGTTACTCGACCGCTTCGGCTGCTTGTGCTGCTGCCCGCCGTCCTTCGCCATCGCAAACACCTCCTAGAACCGCAGTGAGAGAGACGCCCAACCGACCCTCTCGTTGCTTCTAAGAGCGACCCTACCCGGCGGCACCCCCAGTGATGGTGCGAACCAGGTCACTCGCGGTGTCGCACTGGTCCAGAAGCGCTCCGACATGGGCCTTGGTACCGCGTAACGGGTCCAGCGTCGGGATCCGTTGCAGCGACTCCTTGCCGGGCAGATCGAAGATCACCGAGTCCCAGGAGGCGGCCGCGACCTGCGGCGCGTACTGCTGCATACAGCGGCCGCGGAAGTAGGCGCGGGTGTCGGTCGGCGGGTGCGCGACGGCCATCCGGATCTCCTCGTCGGTGACGAGGCGCTGCATCCGGCCGGCGGTGACGAGTTTGTAGTAGAGGCCCTTGTCCGGGCGCAGGTCGGCGTACTGCAGGTCGACCAGGTGCAGCTTGGGGTCGTCCCAGTCCAGGCCGTCGCGGTCGCGGTAGGACTGCAGCAGCTTGTACTTCGCCACCCAGTCGAGCTGGTCGGCCAGCTGCATCGGGTCGGTGGCGAGCTGGTCGAGGACCTGCTCCCAGCGGCGCAGGACGTCCTTGGTCTGCCGGTCCGCGTCGTCGCCGTACTTGTCCTCGACGTACTTACGGGCCTGCTCCAGGTACTCGGTCTGGAGCTGGACGGCGGTCAGCTTGCGGCCGTCCTTGAGCGTCATCAGATGCGTGCAGGACGGGTCGTGGCTGATCTCGTGCAGCGCGGTCACCGGCCGGTCGACGCCGAGGTCGTCGGTCAGCCAGCCGTCCTCGATCATCGCCAGCACCAGCGACGTCGTCCCGACCTTGAGGTACGTCGAGATCTCGGACAGGTTCGCGTCGCCGATGATCACGTGCAGCCGGCGGTACCGGTCGGGGTTGGCATGCGGCTCGTCGCGGGTGTTGATGATCGGCCGTTTCAGCGTCGTCTCCAGGCCGACCTCGACCTCGAAGTAGTCCGCGCGCTGGCTGATCTGGAAGCCGTTGGCGTTCCCGTCCTGCCCGATGCCGACCCGGCCGGCGCCGGTGACGACCTGGCGGCTGACGAAGAACGGCGTCAGGTGCCGCACGATCGACGCGAACGGCGTGGCCCGGCGCATCAGGTAGTTCTCGTGCGAGCCGTAGGAGGCGCCCTTGTTGTCGGTGTTGTTCTTGTAGAGGTTCAGCTGCGGGGCGCCGGGGATCTGCCGGGCCTGCCGCGCGCCCTCCATGATCACCAGCTCGCCCGCCTTGTCCCAGACGACGGCGTCCCGGGGGTTGGTCGTCTCGGGCGCGGAGTACTCCGGGTGCGCGTGGTCGACGTACAGCCGGGCGCCGTTGGTGAGGATGACGTTGGCCAGGCCGGTCTCCTCGTCGGTCAGCTGGCTGGAGTCGGCGACCTCCCGGCTGAGGTCGAAACCGCGCGCGTCCCGCAGCGGGTGCTCCTCGTCGAAGTCCCACCGGGTCTTGCGCGCGAGCGGCTGCGTCTGGGCGTAGCCGTTCACCACCTGGCTCGAGGTCAGCATCGGGTTGGCCCCGGGCTGGCCCGGCACCGAGATGCCGAACTCGGTCTCGGTTCCCATAATGCGCCGCACACTCATATTCCCGAGCCTACGCGGTCCTGGCCGCCCCCGGCGTGCTCATCGCCTCGTGTGGACCGTTTGCCGCCGCTTCGAGCAGTACGTCGAGCACCTGTCCGGACCGTTCGAGCTGGGCCAGCGCGGCCGTCACCCGGGCCCGCTCGGAGCGCAGCTGCCCCACCTGGGTGGGGCAGCCGGTCAGAGTGGGCTGGTCCGGATCACCCGAGATGCACTCCAGCAGCCCCCCGATCCGCCCTGTCGGCAATCCGACGGCCAGCAGGTTCCGGATGTGCCCGACACGCTCCAGATCGGCGTCGGCGTACTCGCGGTAGCCGTTGTGTCCCCGCGTCGGCTGTAGCATCCCCCTGCTCCGTGGGCGGTCAACGTCGGCGGTGCGGCGCATGTCGCGCCCGCACGGGTCAGTGGCACCCGGTACTGCGTTCGCCCCGGATGCGATCGCCGAGAAGTACTGGGCGCTCCACCAGCAGCCGCGGGACCAGTGGGATCAGGAGGTGCACTACACCGGCATCATGTGAGACATGGATGAACTGGTGGCTCTAGTCGACGCCGACGGTGTGGTCTGCGGTTCCGCACCGCGCTCAGTGATGCGGCGAGACAACCTGCGGCACACTGCGACCGGCGTCGTCGTCCGCAATCCGGCCGGCGACATCTACGTCCACCGCCGGACGCCGTCCAAGGACGTCTACCCGAGCCACTACGACTTCGCCGCGGGCGGCGTCGTGGCCGCCGGCGAGGAGCCGTACGACGCCGTCGTCCGCGAGTTGGCCGAAGAGCTGGGTATCACCGGCGTCGACCTGGTCAAGCTTCCCGAAGGCGACTACGCCGACGATCACACCCGCTACCACGCCTACCTCTACACGTGCGTCTGGGACGGCCCCGTCACCCACCAGCCCGAAGAGGTCGCCTGGGGCGCCTGGATGCCGGTCGCGGAGCTCGCGGCCCGGCTCGACGACCCGCAGTGGCTCTTCATGCCCGACACGGTCGGGCTGCTCGGCGCGTACGTGCGTGGCCTGGTCTGATGCAACCATCGGCGGCACGAGTGGCCACTACCCGATGTGAACATCATCCTGACCGACGAGACGGAGCCCCTGATGGGATCGCCGGACTCGGACCACGAGCTGTGGAACCGCCTCCGCGAAGGTGATCGCTGGGCGCTCGGAGAGCTGTTCGACCGGCACGCCGACGCGGTGCACGCGTTCGCGTTCCGGCGGACGGCGTCCTGGAGCACCGCCGAGGACGTCGTCCAGGCGACGTTCCTGATCATGTGGCGGCGCTTCCAGCGGGATCCACCGGGCCCGTTGACGGCGACGAGCGCCCGTGGGTGGCTGCTCGTCGTCGCGGGCAACGAATGCCGAACGGTGGCCCGCACCGCCGCCCGGCTCCGCGGCCTGGTCAACCGGCTGCCGGATCCGGAGCCTGACCAGGACCATGCCGGGGACGTCGCCCGGCGGCTCGACGACGAGCAGCGGATGTCGGAGATCCGCCGCGCGGTCGGCAAACTGCCGCGCCACGAGCGGGAAACCCTCGAGCTGGTCGTCTGGGCCGGTCTGACCCAGGCGGAGGCCGCGGACGCGCTCGGCGTACCCATCGGCACCGTCAAGGCCCGGCTGCACCGGACCCGGCGCCGCTTCCCCGATCTGATCACTCGCACCGCGCTTCTGGAGGATCTGTCATGACCGTCAAACTCGACCCGCCGGACGCACCGCTCAGCCCTGAGCAGCACCGCCGTCTCCGCAGTCAGCTGCTGGCCAGGACGGCGCCGACGACCAGATCCGCTGCGCGCTGGGTGGCGCCGATCGTCGCCGTCGGGGCGGTGGGCGCTGTGGCGGCCGGTGCGTTCGTTCTGGTCCAGGAGCCGCACGGGCAAGCGGGGCCGGCGGCCAATCCGACGCCGAGCACGAAGCCGATCTCGACGCCGGTCCCGACGAGGGCTCGGTACGAGACCGGATCGACGCCCAATCCGATCGACGACCCGCAGCCGCCGCGGTCGATTCGGGTGCTGCCGTTCCCGACGTCCGTCGATCTCGGCTCCATGCCGGTCGGCGAGGCGGCAGACAAGTCCTGCCAAATCGGTGGGCAGCCGGCCGAGGTGGTCTGGGGACGGCGCGTCCCGCACATCGAGCCCGGCAGCCGGATCAGCACGCTGATCGTGCAGAACACCAAGGGCGTCGCGATCTGCCAGCCCACGATCGGGCTGGTCTCCGTCGACGCGGCGCGGTGGGCCGAGCAGCCCGACGCGCGGCGTCCGCTGGTCGAGCTCGGGAAGGGCGAGTTCGACGACGGGCCGACGACGATGTACCGCCAGCAGTGGACGGCGTACCGGGCGCACCCCGACATCGCGCGGATCGAGTCGCGCTACGTCTGGAAAGGCGGGAGCGAGGCGTGGATCAAGGGCGTCGTCGCCGACGGTTTCGCCTACACCGATGTCCGCGCGATCCCGTTGGGCACCGGAGCCGGCCTGCGCCAGGAACTACGGGCGTACGACGCCGCGGGCCGTCCGGTCGATCTGACGCCCTAGCGCCGGCGGCCCAGCGAACGGGCGAGGTTGACGCCGACGATGCCCGCCCGGCTGACCACCACGCCGAACGGCCCGATCATGTCCGCCGAAATGGCCGTGATCGGGACGGCAACCCCCAGCGACACGATCGCCAGCGCCAACCCACCCGGATCCCGCTCCTGCCCCGCCCGCGCCACCGCCTGCCCCGGTCGCGCGGGCGCCGGCACACCCTCACCCCGCCGCTCCACCGCACGAGCCTCGAGCCGCTCCAAGAACCCCTCAACAATCGCGTCCTCGTACTCAGCCCCCAGCTCCTGCCGAGCCGCCACCGCCGCCCGCAGATCCCTCCGCACATCCTCCGTCGCCATACCCCAAACGCTAGAACCCATCGCCGCACCCAACCATCCGGGGAAACCCCGGCCGCTCCCCCGCCACCAGCCAGGGACAGCCGGGGCAACAGCCCACCCCCGACCCGCCGAGCAGCCCCTCCATCTCCCTCGCAGAGCGGGGCGAGGTGGGCGTGCGAACGCCCCGGAACTGGTGAGTTCCGGGGCGTTGGCGCGCGGCTTAGAGGTACTGGCCGGTGTTGGTGGCGGTGTCGATGGAGCGGCCGGGCTCGGTGCCTTGTTTGCCGGAGATGAGGGTGCGGATGTAGACGATCCGCTCGCCCTTCTTGCCGGAGATGCGGGCCCAGTCGTCGGGGTTGGTCGTGTTCGGGAGGTCCTCGTTCTCCTTGAACTCGTCGACGCACGCCTGCAGCAGGTGCTGCACCCGAAGGCCCTTCTGGTTGTCGTCCAGGAAGGCCTTGATCGCCATCTTCTTGGCCCGGTCGACGATGTTCTGGATCATCGCGCCGGAGTTGAAGTCCTTGAAGTACAGGACCTCCTTGTCGCCGTTGGCGTAGGTGACCTCGAGGAACCGGTTCTCGTCGGCCTCGGTGTACATCCGCTCGACGGTGCGCTGGATCATGCCGTCCACGCAGGCCTGCCGGTCGCCGCCGAACTCACCGAGGTCGTCGGTGTGCAGGGGCAGCGAGGCGGTCAGGTACTTGGAGAAGATGTCGCGGGCGGACTCGGCGTCCGGCCGCTCGATCTTGATCTTCACGTCCAGCCGGCCCGGGCGCAGGATCGCCGGGTCGATCATGTCCTCGCGGTTCGAGGCGCCGATGACCAGGACGTTCTCCAGGCCCTCGACCCCGTCGATCTCGCTCAGCAGCTGCGGGACGATGGTGTTCTCGACATCGGAGGAGACGCCGGAGCCGCGGGTGCGGAACAGCGAGTCCATCTCGTCGAAGAACACGATCACCGGCATCCCCTCGGACGCCTTCTCGCGAGCGCGCTGGAAGACCAGGCGGATGTGCCGCTCGGTCTCACCGACGTACTTGTTCAGCAGCTCGGGACCCTTGATGTTGAGGAAGAAGGATTTCTGCTCCTCGACACCGGTCCGCTCGGCGACCTTCTTGGCCAGCGAGTTCGCCACCGCTTTCGCGATCAGCGTCTTGCCGCAGCCGGGCGGGCCGTAGAGCAGCACGCCCTTGGGCGGCTTGAGCTCGTGCTCCAGGAAGAGGTCCTTGTGCAGGTACGGCAGCTCGACCGCGTCCCGGATCTGCTCGATCTGGCCGGCCAGGCCGCCGATCTGGGTGTAGTCGATATCCGGTACCTCTTCGAGGACCAGCTCCTCGACCTCGGATTTCGGGATCTTCTCGTACACATAGCCGGAGCGGGGCTCCAGCAGCAGCGAGTCGCCGGTGCGCAGCGCGATGTCGAGCAGCGGCGCGGCGAGCCGGACGACCCGCTCCTCGTCGGCCTGCGCGATCACCAGTGCCCGCTCGCCGTCGGCCAGCAGCTCCTTCAGCATCACCACGTCGCCCACGACCTCGAAGTCGCAGACCTCGACCACGTTGAGCGCCTCGTTCAGCATCAGCTCCTGGCCGAGCTTGAGGTCGTCCAGATCGATCGACGGGCTGGCCGCCACCCGGAGCTTGCGGCCCCCGGTGAACACGTCCAGCGTGTCGTCGTCGTTGCGGCCGAGGAAGGTGCCGAATCCGGACGGCGGTTGGGCCAGCCGGTCGACTTCCTCCTTCAGGGCGATGATCTTCTCTCGCGCCTCCCGCAGCGTATCGGCCAGCCGCTCGTTCTGAGCGGTGACACTTGCCAAGGAGGCCTGTGTTTCGGACAGCCTGCTCTCGAGCCCCCGACTGTCTGCGGGGTGCTCCAGCAACCGACGCCGCAACGCTGCGACTTCGGCTTCCAGGTACCGGACCTGGTTACGCAGCTCTGCCGCGGTAGGACTCTCGTCTCCAGCCACGATCATCACCTCACCATGTGGGGCTCGACCCTATGGACCTTACCCAGAAAACCTCGCCGGGCAAGCTGAATCCCATCACGTGTCGGTTGCGGATGAACCTGTTGCTCCCGGCACATCTTCTCCGACGTCACCACGACGGGGGCCTGTGTAGTCGTCGCCGTACGCGCCCGGTGCCGGGCGGCGCTTCTTCCGGGGCGCCTGCACCCCGTGCGCCATCCGCCGTGCGGTGACCAGAAACGCGGTGTGACCCTGCATCCGGTGGCCCGGACGGACCGCGAGACCCTCCACGTGCCAGTCTCGCACGAGTGACTCCCACGCGCGCGGCTCGGTGAATTCGCCGTGTGCCCGCAACGTCTCCACGACGCGGCTCAGCTGGGTCGTGGTGGCCACGTACGCGCAGAACACGCCGCCGGGGCTCAACGCCCCGGCCGCGGCGTCCACGCACTCCCAGGGCGCCAGCATGTCGAGGATGATCCGGTCGACATCGGTCTCGGCCAGTTTCTCGACCAGGTCGCCGACCTCGAGCCGCCAGGCCGGGTGCTCGGCCCCGAAGAAGCCGGTCACGTTCTTCCGCGCGACCTCGGCGAAGTCCTCGCGCCGTTCGAACGAGATGACCTGCCCGTGGACGCCGACCGCCCGCAGCAGGGCCGTGGTCAGCGCACCGGACCCGGCCCCGGCCTCGACGACCTTCGCGCCCGGGAAGACGTCGGCCATCGTGACGATCTGCGCGGTGTCCTTGGGGTAGATCACCGCCGCGCCGCGCGGCATCGAGACCGAGTAGTCGGCCATCAGCGGCCGCAGCGCGAGGTACTCGACACCGCCCTTGGACTTGATCACGACGGCGTCCGGGCCGTCGATCAGGTCGTCGTGGGCGATCCCGCCCTTGGTGGTGTGGAAGATCTTCTCGCGCTCCAGTTTCACCGAGTGCCGGCGGCCCTTGGAGTCCTGCAGGGTGATCCACTCCCCCGCCTGCAAGGGGCCGTGGTGCACCCCGGAGAACGCCTGGTCGGGAAAGTCGCGCAAGTCAGCCATAAGGCGCTCACCTTAACTTTCGGTGACCGCGGCCGCGGCACCGAGGTGGTCAACGACCGCGGAAGGCCTGTTCGACGTCGGCGGTGGCCAGGACGCCGTACACCGTGCCGGCCGCGTCCAGGACGAGGTACTCCGAGGCGGGGTGCTCGCGCAGGGTCGCGAGGATCTCCTCGCCGGTGTCGTTGACGCCGAGGATGTGGCCCGCGCCGATCCGGGTGGACACCTCGCTGACCGTGGTCCACGGCCGCTGGTTCGGCGCGACGGCGGCGACCGCGGTCTCCGAGACCAGTGCGTGCGGTTTGCCGTCGCCGTCGATCACGACGACCGCGCCGGCGTGCACCTCGGCCGCCATCCGGACAGCCTCGGAGATCGGCGTCTGCGAGTGGACGGCGATCGCGCGGCGGGCCATCGTGCGGACCTGCAGCGCGGGCAGTTTGCGGCGCAGCCGGGCCTGCATCAGCGCCGCGGTCGAGCCCATCCAGAGGAAGAACCCGACGGCCAGCGCGATCAGGAAGTCGATGATGGACGGCGTCCGGCCCCAGATCTCCTCGATGATCACCGGCGCGGCCAGCACCAGGATCGCCAGCACCCGCCCGGCCCAGGCGGCCGCGATGGTGCCGGTGTGCATGTTGCCGGTCGCCTTCCAGACGATCGCGCGCAGCACCCAGCCGCCGTCCAGCGGCAGACCGGGCAGCATGTTGGTGACGCCGACGATCAGGTTCGCGACGCCGAGCTGCCACAGCGCGATGTGCGCGACGCCGTCGTCGACGGCCCGCGACCCGGCGTAGGCCACGCCGCCGACCACCAGCGAGGCGACCGGCCCGACGACCGAGACCGCGAACTCCTCGAACGGCGTCTTGCGCTCGCCCTCGATGTGGGTGCCGGCCGCGAAGAAGCCGAGGTTGATCTCGGACACGCCGATCCCGAACCGCAGCGCCGTCAGCGCGTGCGCCAGCTCGTGGATCAGGATCGACACCGTGAAGGCGACCACGAACGCGAACGCCGCGACGTAGCGCCAGCCGCCCAGACCGGGGAACTGCTGCCCGATGATGGAGGCGAACCCGAACGCGAGCAGCATCGCCACCGGCAGCCAGGTGAACCGCATCGTGAGCCGGATCCCGCGCACACGACCAAGGACCCAGGTACCGGGCGGCGGTGGGCCGGCCGACTGGGCGGGACTGCTCTGGGAATCACGCGACTCGGACATCACCCCCAACGCTACTGGGCCCCAGGTAACACCGTGCTACCAACCCGGGTCACACACCGACAACAAGTGTCGCGGTGTATCCCCGCTCGGCGTCCCCGGTGACGGTCGCGAGCTGATGGACGCCGTCGTCGTCGCCGAACACGCCGTCGTCGGACAGCGACGTCCGGCGCAGGTTGTCGGCGCTGCCGGGATAGCCGTCGGTGGCGTAGACAGCAGCGCAGACGTCTTCCGGGAAGGCGAGCTGGGACGTCGCACTGATCTTGCCGGCCGCGGTCGCCTCGGACAGGCTCGCGTAGATCTCGAAGTGCAGGTGCGGCCAGCGGCCGGGGTAGGCGGCCGGGAAGATCGACTTGAAGGTGACCTTGCCGTCGCTTCCCGCGGGCTGGACGCCGCGCAGGTAGTTCTCGGTGGTCGCACCCTCGGAGTAGAGCGAGTAGCGGCCTTCGGCGTCGCACTGCCACAGGTAGACGGCCGCGCCGGGCAGCGGCTGGTCGTTGTCGGCCTCCACGATCGTCAGCTCGATCGTGAGCGGTACGCCGGATGCCGTCCCGGAGAAGGATCCGAACGAGCGGGTGATGTCACTGCGCACGATGCCGGACTCGGTCAGCACGTTCGGCCCGTTCGAGCCGTCGCCGGGATATGGGCCGGCTGTCTCGCCCGGGATCTCCTGGATGTCACCGGGCGCGGCGCTCGGGCCGGCGGCCGGCTGGGAGTCCGGCGTACAGGCGGTCAGCGCGACCAGGCCGGCGCCGGCGAACAGGCCCAGGACCTGGCGGCGGCGCAGCGTGCCGAGGTCGTACTCCAGGCCGAGATCGTGTTCACGTGGGGGCTTCATGGGACGAGCTTGGCAACTGGGACCGATAGTTGACCGAAAGCCGGCTGGGAGTTGTCTGGGAGTCTGGCGCAAAGTGTCGGCGGGCTCGCCTAGGGTTCCGGTATGAGTGTTGCGGTCGAGGTCCAGGGACATCCGCGTGGCGCGTTGTCGCCGTCGCGGGCGGCAGATTTCATGACCTGTCCGCTGAAGTACCGCTTCCGCGTGGTCGACCGGCTGCCCGAGAAGCCGTCGTCCGCGGCGGTGCGGGGCACCGTGGTGCACGGCGTGCTGGAGCGGCTGTTCGATCTGCCGCGCGGCCAGCGGACTCTGGAGCAGGCCGCGCAGATGCTGGAGCCGCAGTGGCAGCAGATGCTGGAGGCCGAGCCCGAGGTGGCCGAGCTGTTCGCCGAGGACACCTCGGGTGAGGAGCTGGCGAGCTGGCTGGCCGAGGCGCATCAGCTGCTCGGTAAGTACTTCACGCTCGAGGATCCGAACCTGCTGGAGCCGGCCGAGCGCGAGCTGTACGTCGAGACCGAGCTGGAGTCCGGCCTCGTCCTGCGTGGGTACGTCGACCGGCTCGACGTGGCGCCGACCGGCGAGATCCGGGTCGTCGACTACAAGACCGGCCGGTCGCCGTCGGAGTTCTTCGAGGCCAAGGCGCTGTTCCAGATGAAGTTCTACGCGCTGGTGCTGTGGCGGCTGCGCGGCGTGGTGCCGGCGATGCTGCAGCTGGTCTACCTGGGTAACGGCGAGATCGTCCGCTACGTCCCCGACGAGGCCGATCTGCGCGCCTGCGAGCGGAAGGTGTCGGCGTTGTGGACGGCGATCAGCCGCGCGCTGGAGTCGGGTGACTGGCGGCCGAGCCCGGGCCCGCTGTGCAACTGGTGCGACTACAAACCGCTCTGCCCGTCACACGGCGGGACGCCCCCGCCGTTGCCGCAGCGGACGGTCGAGGAGGTCGTGGTGGAGTCGGCCGGGGTCGATCTGATCAGCGTCGACGGCTGACGCGGAACCCGCAGTCGATAGCGTTCGTCGCATGACCGTGACTGACCAGGCCGCTGTGCGCGCTGTCGACGTGACGAAGAGGTACGGCGGTGGGCAGACACAGGTCGACGCGCTCGTCGAGCTGACCGCGACCTTCGGCAAGGGCCGGTTCACCGCGATCATGGGCCCATCCGGCTCGGGGAAGTCGACGTTGCTGCACTGTCTGGCCGGCCTGGACCGGCCGACCTCGGGTCAGGTTTTCCTCGGTGACGTCGAGATTGCCGGGCTGTCGGAAAAGCAGCTGACCCATCTGCGGCGGGATCGGATCGGTTTCGTCTTCCAGGCGTTCAACCTGGTGCCGACGCTGACCGCGCTGGAGAACATCACCCTCCCACTCGACCTGGCCGGCCGATCGCCGGATCAGGAGTGGCTGACGACGGTGATCGACACGATCGGCCTCGGCGACCGCCTGCGGCACAAGCCGTCGGAGCTGTCCGGCGGCCAGCAGCAGCGGGTCGCGTGCGCCCGGGCGCTGGCTTCGCGCCCGGAGGTGGTCTTCGCCGATGAGCCCACCGGCAACCTGGATTCGCAGTCGTCGGCCGGCGTCCTGGGGTTCCTGCATCGGTCGGTGCGCGAGTTCGGGCAGACGGTCGTGATGGTCACCCACGATCCGACCGCGGCGTCGTACGCGGATCGGGTGCTGTTCCTGGCGGACGGGCGGCTCCGGTCGGAGCTGGTCGATCCGACCGCCGAGACCGTCCTGGACACGATGAAGAGTCTCGACCCGGCTGTGGCCGGCTGATGCTGAAGCTCGGTCTGCGGTCGGTTCTCGCGCATCGGCTCCGGTTCGTGCTGTGCACGGTCGCGGTCGTGCTCGGCGTCGCGTTCGTCGGCGGCGCGATGGTTTTCACCGACACGTTGTCGACCGCGCTCAAGGCGCAGTACGCCGGCAGTACGGCGGATCTCACCGTCACGCCGGTCGATCCGGTCGGTCGCAGCGGCCCGCCGGCCACGGTGTCGGCCGAGCTCGCCGACCAGGTGGCCGCCGTCCCTGGGGTCGCGGAGGCGGACGGTCAGGTGCTGGTCGCCGACGTCCAGATCCTGCGCCCGGATGGCGAGCCGATCGAGACCTACGGGCTCCCGGCGTACGGCGCGAGCTGGCCGCATTCACCGCGGACGGCGCCGTTCACGCTGATGAGCGGTGAGCAGCCGTTCGGCAAGGCCGAGCTCGGCCTCGACCGGTCGACCGCGTCGGACGCCGGGTACAGCCTCGGCGACCAGGTCCGGATCGTCACCGCGAACCGCGTGCTGACGGCCGAGCTGACCGCGATCACCACCGCGGCCCAGGCCGGGGTGGCCGCGGGCGCGCCGCTGGTCACCTTCGATGCCGCGACCGCCCAGCTGGTCCTCCTCGGCAAGCCGGGCTGGACGTCGGTCGCGGTCGCGCTGGCTCCCGGCGCGGACGCCGGCCAGGTGCAGGCCGCCATCACGAAAACGCTCAGCACGACGAAGCTCGGCGCGCCGGTCGAGGTGCGGACGGCGGCGCAGGTCGAGGCCGATGGGGAGAGCGCGCTCGACGCGACCTTCGGCGGCTTCAGCTCGGTGCTGCTGATGTTCGCCGGGCTGGCGTTGTTCGTCGGCGGGTTCCTGATCGTGAACACGTTCGCGATGCAGGTCGCGCAGCGCACCCGTGAGCTGGCGATGCTGCGGGCGATCGGCGCGTCCCGCGGGCAGGTCACCGCGACGGTGCTGGCCGAGGCGTTCGTCGTCGGCGTGATCGGTTCGACGTTCGGTCTGCTGCTCGGCATCGGCGTCGCCGCGGGGATCCAGCTCGTCTACCGCAGCCTGGGCACCGCCGTCCCGACCACGGGATTGCAGATCGGCCCGGCGACGATCATCGCCTGCTACCTGATCGGCATCGTGCTGACGCTTGCGGCGGCGTACCCGTCGGCGCGGCGCGCGGGCAAGCTGCCGCCGATGGCCGCGCTGCGCGAAGGCGCGACGATCCCGGAGCGGTCCCTGCTGGTCCGGCTGCTGGCCGGTGCGTTCCTGCTACTGATGGCCGGTGTCTTCTACGCCGTCGCCCAGCAGATCCGCGGTCTGCCCGGTGCGTTCCTGCTCGCGCTCGGCGCCGCGATGGCGCTGCTCGGCATCGTGCTGACCAGCCCGCTCGTCAGCCGGTACGTCGTCCGCGCGTTACTCGCTCCGCTCGGCCGCAAGGCGCCGGTGACGCTGGGTCGGCGCAACGCCGAGCGCAACCCGCGGCGGACGTCGGCGACGGCGTCCGCGCTGATGATCTCGGTCGCGCTGATCAGCGGGCTGATCGTGATCGCGGCCTCGGCGAAGGCCTCGATCGACAAGAGCATCGCCGACGCGATCGGCACCTCCGACCTGGTCGTCAGCTCGGCCGCGCCGAACACGTTCAGCCCGCAGGTCGCCGAGCAGATCCGGCAGGTCCCGGGGGTCGCGGCCGTGCACCAGGTCCGCCGGCAGGAGGGCAAGGTCGACGACACCCCGGTCACCGTGAGCGGCGTCGCGACCGGCACGCTCGACGGCCCGATCACCGTCACCTTCGACTCCGGCAGCCTCGACGGCCTGGCCAAGGGCCAGGTGCTGCTCCCCCGCACGCTGGCCAAGACGCTCGGCCTGACCACCGGCGAGAAGTTCACCCTGACCACGACGAGCGGCAAGCACGAGCTGACGGTCTCCGGCGTCATCGCGCCGAACCGGCAGGCGAACGCGGTCGTCCTCGCGCTCGATGCGTACGACGCGCTCGGCGCGGCCCCGGCCGACTCGCTCCTCTACGTGGATGTTGCCGAAGGCACCAGTACGGCGCAGGCCGGCCCGGCGATCCTGGAGCGACTCAAGGACTACCCGACGATCGAGGTCCGCGATCAGCAGGCCTACGCCGCGCAGGCGCGCGGGCCGGTGAACATCGCGGCCGGGGTGATCGGGATGCTGCTCGCGCTGGCGATCCTGATCGCGATCCTCGGCATCGTGAACACGCTGGCGCTCGGCGTCGTCGAGCGGACCCGCGAGATCGGGCTGCTGCGCGCGATCGGGATGGACCGGCCGCAGCTGCGCCGGATGCTGCGGGTGGAGTCGATCGCGATCGCGCTGCTCGGCTCGCTGCTCGGGCTGGCCGTCGGCGTGCTGACCGCGGCGTCCATCCAACGGGTGCTCGTCGACAACGGGCTCGGGGTGCTCGACGTCCCGGTGCTGCAGCTGCTCGGCGCGGTGGTCGCGGCCGGCGTCATCGGCGTACTGGCCGCGGTCTGGCCGTCACGGCGTGCAGCGCGGCTGGATGTCCTGCAGGCGATCGCGACCGAGTAGCAGCCAGGGGCGGCTTTCACAGGTAGCCTGCGGGCATGCCGGGCAGTGTGCAGTCGATCGAGCGGGCTGCGGCCGTGCTCCGGCTGCTCGCTGCTGCGCCGAACGGGCTGGGTGTCGCGGACGTCGGCAACGCGCTCGGCCTGGCCAAGACGACCGTGCACGGCATCCTGCGGACACTGCATCAGGTCGGTTTCGTCGAGCAGGATCGCAGCGGCGCGCACTACCACTTGAGCGACGCGTTCGGCCGCCTCGGCGAGAGCTACCTGGATCCGAACGAGCTGCGCAGCCGCGCGATCAACTGGGCCGATTCGCTGGCCGCACGCAGCGGCGAGGTCGTCCGCGTCGGTCGGCTCGTCGAGGCCAAGGTGATGGTCGTGCACCACGTCTTCCGCCCCGACGACAGCGACCAGGCGATGGACGTCGGGACGACGTTGCCGCCGCATGCGACCGCGTTGGGCAAGGCCGTGCTCGCGTTCGACGCCAGCGGCGCGACCCGGCCGAAGAAGCTGGAGGCGTTCACGACCCGAACGATCGTCGAGCCGGCCCGGCTGGCCGAGGAGCTGGCCGCCGTCCGGGCCCGGGGCTGGGCGAGCGAGTTCGAAGAACACACGATCGAGATCGCCGGGATCGCCGCGCCGATCCGCGGGCTGGGCGGGCTGGTGGTCGGCGCGGTCGGGCTGACCGGCCGGATCGAGCGGATCTGCGACAGCCGGCTGCGGCACCGCGCGGATCTGGTCACGATGGTCCGCGCCACCGCCGAGGCGATCGCCCGGGATCTGCGAGCCGACACGTGAGGGGCCGGCATGGCTGAGCAGTACGTCGCCGCGGTCGACCAAGGCACCAACTCGACCCGCTGCATCCTGTTCGACCGGCGCGGCCGGCTCGTCTCGGTCGCCCAGCGCGAACACCGCCAGCTGTTCCCGAAGCCGGGCTGGGTCGAGCACGACGCGGCCGAGATCTGGCGGAACGTGACCCGGGTGGTGCCGGCCGCCCTGCGCCAGATCGGCGCCGACGCCCAGCAGATCGTTGCCATCGGCATCACCAACCAGCGCGAGACCAGCCTGCTCTGGGACCGCGCGACCGGCCGCCCGATCGGCAACGCGGTCGTCTGGCAGGACACCCGGACCGATCGGCTGGTGACCGAGCTGGCCGGCGACGAGGGCCCGGACCGGTTCGCCGATCTGTGCGGACTGCCGCTGACGACGTACTTCTCGGCGCCGCGGCTGAAGTGGATGCTCGACCACACCCCCGGGTTGCGGGCGCGCGCCGAACGCGGCGAGGTCCTGTTCGGCACGATGGAAACCTGGCTGATCTGGAACTTCACCGGCGGCCCGGACGGCGGCGTCCACGCGACCGACGTGACGAATGCCAGCCGGACGATGCTGATGAACATCGCGACCCTGGAATGGGACGACGAGCTGCTCGCGGCGTTCGACGTACCGCGCGCGATCCTGCCGGAGATCCGGCCGTCGTCCGGGGTGTTCGCGACCGCGACCGCGGTGCTGCCCGGCGTCCGGATCGGCGCGGCGCTCGGCGATCAGCAGGCCGCGCTCTTCGGGCAGACGTGTTTCAGCGCCGGCGAGGCCAAGTGCACCTACGGCACCGGCGCGTTCCTGCTGCTGCACACGGGTCAGGAGATCGTCCGGTCCAAGCACGGCATGCTGACGACGGTCGCGTACCAGATCGGTTCGGAGCCGGCGTCGTACGCGCTCGAAGGGTCGATGGCGGTCACCGGCTCACTGGTGCAGTGGTTCCGCGACGGGCTCGGCCTGATCCACACCGCAGCCGAGATCGAGACGCTCGCCCGGACAGTCGACGACAACGGCGGCGCCTACATCGTCCCAGCCTTCTCCGGCCTGTTCGCACCGCATTGGCGCAGCGAGGCCCGCGGCGTCATCGCCGGCCTCACCGGCTACATCACCAAGGGCCACCTCGCCCGCGCCGTCCTGGAAGCAACCGGCTTCCAGACCCTCGAGGTCGTCAACGCAATGAACGCCGACTCCGGCATCGCCCTCACCACCCTCAAGGTCGACGGCGGCATGACCGCCAACAACCTCCTCATGCAGTTCATCGCCGACCTCCTCGACGTCCGCGTCGTCCGCCCGATGGTCACCGAAACCGTCTCCCTCGGCGCCGCCTACGCCGCCGGCCTCGCCGTCGGCTACTGGCCCGACCTAGAAGGCCTCCGCTCCAACTGGCACCGCGCCGGCCAATGACCTCTTGAGGCCATCGCCCGGCCCGCGGGCCCGGTCCGCGTCATCCTCTCCGTGAGAACCCGGCACGGAAGGAGAACAGGATGCAGTTCGAGCTCGCGGACGAGTTGGCCGTCATCCAGCGGCAACTCGACGAGGTCCGCGCGGTCGCCGACTCACCGAACGGGCTCGTCACCGCGACCGTCGACGGCCGCGGCCGGGTCTGCGCCCTGGATCTGGACGCCCGCATCTACCGCAACCATGACACCGGTGCGCTGGCCGGGCAGATCCTGGCCGCGATCGAGCAGGCCGGTGCGGACGCCGCCCAGCAGGCCGGCCAGGTGGCCCGGCGCGTCCTCGGGATCGCCGATTCCAGCCAGGTCACCGATCCGGCGTTCGACGTACCGCGCCGCCTTCTCGGCGGTGTGCGATGAGCGGGAGTCTGCATCTGTTCCTCGAAGAGGCCGAGCCGTACGTCGCTTCCCTTGGCAAGACCGGTGAGGACCTGACCGAGGAGATGCGGCTGCTGCAGGCGGCTCTGCAGAGCTCGGTGCACCAGATCGGCTCGGACCTGATCGGGACGGCGTTCGGCGCGGGTTTCGTGCCCGCGGGGAAGACCGTCGGCGACGTCGCCGTCCAGGTCCCCACCGATTTCACCAAGCTGTACGACGGCGGCGTCGCCGCGCTGGCCCTGTATCGGCTCCAGACCGTGAACGCCGTCCTCGCGCTCACCCGCCTGATCAAGGAGTGACCGGTGATCCCCGAACCGACCACCGCGCTCAACTTTTGGCCACAGGTCCGGGCGATCTCCGGCTGGCCGCAGACCAATGAGCTCGAGGTGGAGACGCTGGCCAAGTCGCTGACCGACGCGAGCCGCGCGCTGGAGCGACCCGCCGGCCTCAGTACTGCCCCGGGCGACGCCTCCTGGCCGGACGACGCGGGCCGCGAGTACGCCGATTCCACGCGCAGCGTGCTGACCAAGGCCGCCGATACCGCGACGGCGACCAACCAGCTCGCCACAGCCGCGTCGTCGTTCGCGACCCTGGTCGCCGGGACCAAGACCGCCCTCACCGGTCTGGTCAATCTGAACCTGCCCCTCTACGCCTCCCTCAGCCTGCTGCCCGACGCCGTCCGCGGCCCGGCCGAGGCGTTCTTCGTCAGCCAAGTTGGCCTGTTCGGCAAAGGCGTGATGTCGGGCGCTGCCGCCCAGGCAGGCACCCTCGGCCAGGTCCAGACCGCCCTCACCCCCGGCGGCGACGCCAATCGGACTCCGCTCCCACCGCCGCCGCCAAACGGCACGGCGCAGCAGAACGCCGACTGGTGGAAGAGCCTCACTCCAGACCAGCAACAGCAGTACCTGCGCGAGCAGCCCGGACGGATCGGCAATCTCAACGGCCTGCCGTCGGCGGTGCGTGACGAGGCGAACCGCAGCGTGCTGATCGCCAACCGCACCGCGACCCAGGCCGAACGCGACCGGCTCCAGGCAGAGCTCGACCGGGTCGGCAGCGCACCCGGCCGCGCGGCCGAGCGCAGCGCGCTGAAGAACCAGCTCGCCGCGGTCGACGCGCGGTTGCAGGGGCTGGACAACCTCCAGCGGACGCTCGACAGCGTCAAGCCGGGCACGTTCGACAACATGGGCCGCGAGCTCGACCGGTACTACCTGCTCGGGTTCGACCCGGCCGGGAACGGCAGGTTCATCGTTGCCCACGGCAACCCGGATCGGGCGGCGAACATCGCCACCTTCGTCCCGGGCGCGAACAGCGGGCTGAACGAGTCGGGCCGTGCGCTGGAACGCGGCGACAACCTGTACGACGCCGCCGCGCGATCCGGCGCGGAACCCGGCAGCACCGCCGTCATCACCTGGCTCGGCTACGACTCCCCCGGCCTGGCCGAGGCCTTCGGCTCCTACGCGCCGGCCCAGGCGGGCGCGCCCGCGCTGACCGAGTTCCAGCAGGGGCTGACCGTGGCACGTGGCGGGGTTGATGCCAACACCACCCTGGTCGGCCACTCCTACGGCGCGCGCGTCATCGGAACGGCAGTCAGCGCCAGCCCTGGCCTGGCCGACCAGGTCGTCGGCGCCGGCGCGCTCGACTTCGGCACCAATCCGTCCGGCCGGATGATCCAGAGCGCGGCCGAGCTCCATCTGCCGCAGAACAAGGTCTGGGTGGTCGAGCATCGCCTCGATGCCGCTGCCGACGCGACTACTCCGGTCGTGCCGGACGCCGGCGGCTACGGCGTCATCGAGGACGTCGGCGCGCCGGGCGGCGACCCGTCCCGTCCGGAGTTCGGCGCTTCGGTCGTCGGCGCCGAACCGGGCCCGTACCGCGACAGCTACGTCGGGCTCGGCGGCTACGCGACCGAGCCCTTCGGCGCTGCGCACGGCAACATGTTCGATCCGGACGACGGGCACCGCGCGGGGCTCGATCGGATGGGGAACATCATCGTCAACGGCCGGGCCGAGTAGCGGGCGCAACCCTTTCGCCCAGGGTCGAAGAGCGGTAATTGTGATGGTTGTTTCAAACGCTTGATACAGAACGCGTTTAACGTCTCGGGCATCAATTGACGACTCGGGAGGAAATGAGATGTCTTCGGTAATCAGACTGCTTGCGGTGGCCGCGCTGGGGGTTTCGGCGGTCGGGGTGACGCCGGTGGTGGCGCAGGCTACGACCGACGGGACGCAGGCGCTGAAGATCACCCGGATCAAGTGTCACGAGACGGAGGACAACACCGGCGCCGACGATATCTACCTGATGGTCGACGGCTCGGTGATCATGAATGCGATTCAGTTCACCAACGGCGACGACAAGGATATTGCGGATATCCCGATCGAGGCCGGCAAGGTGCTGACGATGATGGAGAGCGACTGGCCGGACGCCAACGACAACCTGGGCGCGAAACGGATCAACGGCCCCGGGAACTACGAATTCACCGACGACGGCGCGCACTACACGGTGACGGTCGGCTGAGTGTCGTGGGGGGGGGGGGGGGGGGGGGGGGGGGGGGGCCGGGGGGGGGGGGGGGGGGAGGGGGGGGGGGGGGGGGTGGGGGGGGGGGGGGGGGGGGGGGGGGGGGGGGGGGGGG
>NZ_JBVJMQ010000003.1:365459-556526 GCF_055584105.1 Kribbella sp. NPDC104218 | reverse complement strand
ACTGGCGGGACACAAACGACAACTTGGGCGAAAAACGGACCAACGGCCCGGGAAACGACGAGTCCACCGACGACGGCGCGCACGACACGGGGACGGTCGGCGGGGTGTCGGGGGGAGAGCCGGCGACCGCCTCCCCCCACCTCAGGTCAGGGCCGCCAGCGGTAGATCGGCCGCTCGTAGGCGACCTTGAATCCGCGCCGTTCCATGTTGGCCAGGGAGCTGTTGTGCTCCCCCGGGCCGGGCCTGCCGGTCTCGCTCGCGGCCAGCGAGCAGCCGGCGGCGTAGGCGTCCTCGAGCCGGCGCGCCATGATCGCGGACTGCGCGCCGCGCCCCCGGTACGCCGGGAGCGTCGCACCGCAGACCAGCTCGCCGACGCCGTTCGCCATCCCGAGCGCGCCGACGCCTACCAGCTCGGATCCGGCCCAGGCGCCGTACAGCCGGACGCCGGGGCGCTCGCCCCAGGCGACCAGCATCCCGGCCAGCCCGCCCGACGGATCCGGCATCTCGAACCCGCGTACGACGACCGCCGCCCATTCGGCGAACCCGTCGGGCTCGACCTGCGCGATCCGCAGATCGGTCTTGGCCGGCTCGACCGGCCCGGCCGGGCGGACGGCCTTGACCCACGTGCCGCCGCGCGTCAGGCCGTGTTCCGCGCAGATCTCGTCCCAGTCGGCGGGCAGCAGCTCCGGCGCGAGGTGGAAGTTCAGCACCCGGGCATCGGCCGACCGCGCGAAGGCGAGGACTTCGCCCAGCTGCGCGCTGTCGATCGGCCGGTCCAGGCCGAAGCCGTGGGCCTGCGACCAGTAGTCGCTCGGATCCTTCGCGAAGATCATCGCCATCGCGGCGCCGAACCGGCGTCCGCTGATCCCCAGCGCCTCGACCACGGACTGCGGGGCCTGAGCCAGCTCCCACAGGATCTCGGTCTCGGCGCGCTCGACGCGCTCGGTGTCGCTCACTCGGCGCGCCAGTTGTAGACCGGCCGCTCGTAGACAACCTCGAGCCCCGCGCGCTGCATGTTGGCCAGCGACGAGTTGTGCTCCCCCGGGCCGGGCTTCCCGGTCTCGGCCGCCGCCCAGAGACAGCCGGCCGCATAGGCATCCTCCAGCCGGCGCGCCATGATCGCGGACTGCGCGCCACGCCCCCGGTACGCCGGAAGGGTCGCGCCGCTGACCAGCTCCGCAACCTCGCCGACGACGACCAGGACGCCGGTCCCGACCAGGGTGTCGCCGTCCCAGGCGCCGTAAATGGTGACGCCCGGCAGGTGGCTGAACGAGCCGATCAGCGCGCCGATCTCGTCGGACACCTCGAAGGCCGCGATCTGGATCGCGACGAACGCGTCGACGTCGTCCGGGCCGAGCGGCTCGACCCGCAGGTCGGTCTCGACCTTCGCGACCGGCGCCGCGGCGCGGGCCGTCTTGACCATCGTCTGGCCGCGGGACAGGCCGTACTTCGCGCAGATGTCGTCCCAGTCGGCCGGCAGCGCGGCCGGGGCGACGTGGAAGTTCATCGCGCGACCGCCGGCCGCCTCGGTGAACTCCAGCACCTCGGCGACCACGGCGCCGTCCAGCGGGCGATCGAACCCGAACCCGTGCGCCTGCGACCAGTAATCCGTCGGATCGTTGCTCACGACAAGGGCAATGCCCTGACCCAGCCGCCGCGCGCTGATCCCCAACTGCTCGCCGATGGCCGGCGGGACCTTACTCAGTCCCGCCAGCATCTCCGCCTCGGCGAGCTCCAACCGTTCAGTGAGCTCCATACGGCCAATCTACGTCGGCCGTTCAGCGCCTCTGTTACGCCGGTGACACGATATCCGGCGCCTCCAGGCGGACCTTGTCGGCCGACTCGTCGTCCGGCTGATCCTGGGACGCGCGCTCGGATTCGACCCGCCGCAGGTAGAACGAGATCTCCCGCTCGATCGCGGCCTCGTCCCACCCGAGCACCGGCGCCATCAGCCGGGCCGCGGCCTCGGCCGCCTCGACGCCGCGGTCCCAGGCCTCGATCGAGATCCGGGTCCGGCGGGCCAGGACGTCGTCCAGGTGCCGGGCGCCTTCGGCGGTGGCGCCGTAGACGATCTCGGCCTTCAGGTAGTCCTGGGTGCCGGGCAACTGCTCACCGAGCGACGCATCGTCGGCGACGAGCGCGAGCACCTCGTCGATCAGCGCGCCGTACCGGTTGAGCAGGTGCTCGATCCGGGCGACGTGCAGGCCGGAGCGCTGCGCGATCAGGTGCCGCTGGTTCCACATCGCGTGGTAGCCGTCGGCGCCGACCAGCGGCGTGGTCTTGGTGACGGACTTCGGCACCCGGCCGTCGAGCGCGTCGGCGGCCGCGTCGATCGCGTCCTTGGCCATCACCCGGTACGTCGTGTACTTGCCACCGGCAACCACCACCAGCCCCGGCGCGGCGTGTGCGACGACATGCTCGCGGGACAGCTTCGACGTGCTCTCCGACTCCCCGGCCAGCAGCGGCCGCAGCCCGGCGTACACGCCCTCGACGTCCTCGCGGGTCAGCGGGGTGACCAGGACGGCGTTGACGTGTTCGAGCAGGTACTCGATGTCCTTGCTGGTCGCGGCCGGGTGCGCCTTGTCCAGGTTCCAGTCGGTGTCGGTGGTGCCGATCAGCCAGTGCCGGCCCCAGGGGATGATGAACAGCACCGACTTCTCGGTGCGCAGGATCATCCCGGTGCTGGACTGGATGCGGTCCTTGGGCACGACCAGGTGGATCCCCTTCGAGGCGCGCACGTGGTACTGCCCGCGCTCGCCGACCATCGCCTGGGTGTCGTCGGTCCAGACGCCGGTAGCGTTCACGACCTGCTTGGCCCGGACCTCGAACTCACGCCCGCTCTCCAGGTCCTTGGCCTGGACGCCGGTGACCCGCTCGCCCTGGCGCAGGAAGCCGGTCACCTTGACCCGGTTCGCGACGTGGGCGCCGTACGACGCCGCCGTCCGGGCCAGCTCCATCGTGTGCCGGGCGTCGTCGACCTGGGCGTCGTAGTACTGCAGTGCGCCGACCAGAGCGGACTTCTTCAGCGACGGAACGAGCCGCATCGCGCCGCGCCGGGTCAGGTGCTTGTGGATCGGGAGGCCGGCGCCGAGACCGGAGCCGACCGCCATCCCGTCGTACAGGGCCACACCGGCACCGGCGTAGAACCGCTCCCACCAGCGGTGCTGGAGCGGGTACAGGAACGGCACCGGCTTGACCAGGTGCGGTGCCAGGCGTTGCAGGAGCAGGCCGCGCTCCTGCAACGCCTCGTGCACCAGTCGGAAGTCGAGCATCTCCAGGTAGCGCAGACCGCCGTGGATCAACTTGCTGGACCGGCTGGAGGTACCGCTCGCGAAATCGCGCGCCTCCAGCAGGCCGGTGGTCAGGCCCCGGGTCGCGGCGTCCAGCGCCGCTCCGGTGCCGACCACCCCGCCACCGATCACCAGGACGTCCAGCTCTCGTCCGTCGGCCATCGCGTCGATCGCGTCAGCCCTTGCTTGCGGTGACAGAGCCACTACCGCCACTGTGCTGCCCTCTCTTCCGAATTCGTAGTACTAGTCGACGTCGACCCAGTCGAGGGTCCGCTGCACGGCCTTCTGCCAGCCGGCGTACCCCTGACTGCGCTGCTCGTCGTTCCACTGCGGTTCCCACCGCTTGTCCTCGTTCCAGTTCTGAACGAGCTCTTCCTTGTTCTTCCAGAAGCCGACCGCCAGGCCCGCCGCGTAGGCCGCGCCGAGCGCCGTGGTCTCGGCGACGACCGGCTTGCTCACCGGTACCCCGAGGATGTCGGCCTGCATCTGCATGCACAGCTCGTTGGCCGTGACGCCGCCGTCCACCTTCAGCACGTCCAGCGTGACGCCGGAGTCCTTGGCCATGGCGTCGGACACGTCCTTGCTCTGGTAGCAGATCGCTTCCAGTGTTGCGCGGGCCAGGTGCGCGTTGGTGTTGAACCGCGACAGGCCGACGATCGCGCCGCGGGCGTCGGAACGCCAGTACGGCGCGAACAGGCCGGAGAACGCCGGGACGAAGTACACGCCGCCGTTGTCCGCGACCTGGCGAGCCAGCGTCTCGGTCTCGCTCGCACCGGAGATGATGCCGAGCTGGTCGCGCAGCCACTGCACGGCCGACCCGGTGACCGCGATCGAGCCCTCCAGTGCGTACACCGGCGCCTCGTCGCCGAACTGGTAGCACATCGTGCTGAGCAGGCCGGCCTTGGAACGGACCAGCTCGGTGCCGGTGTTCAGCAGCATGAAGTTGCCGGTGCCGTAGGTGTTCTTGGCCTCGCCGGGGTTGAAGCAGACCTGGCCGACGGTAGCGGCCTGCTGGTCGCCCAGGTCGCCGGTCAGCGGGACGACGCCGCCGAGCGGGCCGCTGGCCAGCGTCTCGCCGTACTTGTTCGGGTCCGACGACGGACGGATCTCCGGCAGCATCTGCCGCGGGATGTTGAAGAAGCTGATCAGCTCGTCGTCCCAGTCGAGGGTCTCGAGGTTCATCAGCATGGTCCGGCTGGCGTTGGTGACGTCGGTGATGTGGACGCCGCCGTCCACCCCGCCGGTCAGGTTCCACAGCAGCCAGGTGTCGGTGTTGCCGAAGATCGCGTCACCGGCCTCGGCCGCGGCGCGGACGCCGTCCACGTTCTCCAGGATCCACTGCACTTTGCCGGCCGAGAAGTACGTCGCCGGCGGCAGACCGGCCTTCTGCCGGATGATGTCACCCTTGCCCTCGCGCTCCAGCGCGGAGGCGATCCGGTCGGTGCGGGTGTCCTGCCAGACGATCGCGTTGTAGTACGGCCGGCCGGTCCTGCGGTTCCAGACCACGGCCGTCTCACGCTGGTTGGTGATGCCGAGCGCGGCCAGGTCGCTGGCCTGCAGGTTGTGCTTGGTCAGCGCGGTCTGGATGACCGAGCTGGTCCGCTCCCAGATCTCGGTCGGGTTGTGCTCCACCCAGCCGGCCTGCGGCAGGATCTGCTCGTGCTCGAGCTGGTGCTTGCCCACCTCGTTACCGGAGTGGTCGAAGATCATGAAACGCGTGCTGGTGGTGCCCTGGTCGACGGCGCCGACGAAGTCAGCCATTAGAACTCCTCAGGAATCGTCATGCGGTCTTGTCCTCCGGAATACGTCCCGGCTCCTCTTCCTCGTCCGCGATCGGCAGGTTCCGGCCGACCAGCAGGTCGTAGAGGAACGCGCCCACCAGCGCGCCGAGGATCGGCGCCACGATCGGCACCCAGAAATAGAGATCCCCGAATTGATCTCGGAACGCCGTTTCGTACCCGGTGAAGAACGACGCCAGCCGGGGGCCGAAGTCGCGGGCCGGGTTGATCGCGTACCCGGCGTTGGTGCCCCAGGCCATCCCGATCGCGACCACCAGCAGGCCGACGACGAACGGCGCCAGGTTGGCGGCCGGCGCGGTGTTGCGCAGGTCGGTGATCGCCAGGATCACGAACATCAGGATCGCGGTGCCGATGATCTGGTCGCGGAACCCGTCCCACAGGTGCACGTTCAGGTCCGCGACGCCGTTACCGGGCAGCGTGGAGAAGACGCCCTGGGTCTTCATCGTCAGCCCCGGGTCGGCCTTGTGCAGCACCTCGGTGTAGTTCCACCGGACCACGAGCGCCGCCAGGAACGCTCCGAGGAACTGCGCCACCGAGTACGGCAGCACCTTCTTCCAGCTGAACCCGCGGAACGCCGCCAGCGCGATCGTCACCGCCGGGTTCAGGTGCGCGCCGGTCATCCGGCCCGCCACGTAGATACCCAGTGTCACTCCGAGACCCCACGCCCAGGCGATCGAGTCGTGATCGCCGATCCCCCCGGCCGCAACCTGCGCCACCACTCCGCAGCCGAACAGGATCAGGATGAACGTGCCCGCGAGCTCGGCGGAACACTCCCCCAGAAGGGTTTTCGCTTTGACCGTCTCGGTCGTCGCCATCTTCGACCAGCCTCCCTTCCTTGCAGACGCAGCCGTGACGACCACGGCTGGCTGGAATCTAGGAGCGTTCGGGGAGCGGCACAACGCCCGTCGTTCGACATTGTCGAACGAAACCAGCGCGCAACTGGTCTGCGACACTCAGTGATCGGGCCGGTACTCACCGCTGGTGATCCAACCATTCGGCACCATGATCGCGTCAGGGCGTTCGACGATGCCCCATCAACGATAGGAGCCCGATGCGTGAGGAGTTCGCCGAGTTCGCTCGGGGACGGCACGGGGCCTTGTACCGGTACGCCTACCTGCTGGCCGGAGAGCGCGGCCTGGCCGACGACCTGGTCCAGGAGGGCCTGGTCAAGACCTACGTCGCCTGGAAGCGGCTGCGCGACCCGTCGGCCGCCGAGGCCTACACCCGGCGCGTGATCACCAACACCGCGATCAGCTGGTACCGCCGCAAGTCGTGGCACGAGCGGCCGCACGACGCCCTGCCCGACCAGCTCGCTCCGGCCGAGGACAGCACCGCGCGGCTCTGGCTGTGGCAGGAGCTGCAGCAGCTGCCGCCCCGGCAGCGCGCGGCCGTCGTCCTGCGCTTCTACGAGGACCTGACCGAGCCGCAGACCGCCGAGGTGCTCGGCTGTTCGGTCGGCACCGTGAAGAGCCAGGTCTCGGTCGCGCTGCGCAAACTGCGCGACCGCCTCGGCGCCGACGCAATCCCCCTGGACAAGGCAGGAGCCAGCCAGTGACCGATCTGCTGAAAGACACCCTCACGTCGCAGGCTCAGGCGACTACGCCACCGGAGCTCGATCTCGACGCGATCATGGCGACCGGCAGTCGTCGCGTGCGCCGTCGCCGCGTCACCGCCGCCCTCGGCGCCACCCTGGCCGTCGCCGCCGTCGTCGGCACCACACTGACCGTAGTCCGCACCCAACAGGCCGAACCGCCGGTCCTCGGTCCGTCGTCCGGTGAGCGCCAGCCGATGTACGCCGCCAACGGCGTCATCCACGCCGACGGCAAGACCATCAACACCGGCCGGCGCGACCTCGATCAGCTCGCGCAGAACAACTTCGGTGTCTTCTACACGGTGAAAGACTCCGACGAGGTCCACTTCCACGACGGCAAAGAAGACAGCGTGATCGCGGCCGGCAAGGCCGACGGCGCGAAGCTGCGCGCCGCGGGCGACTACCTCATCTCGACCCGGCAGACCAACGGCAGCTTCGGCACCACCATCGAGAACCTGCGCACGGAGAAGGAGGTCCTGAACACCGACGACAACGCGTCGGACCCGAACGCCGCGTCCCGGCAGCCGGACTACGTGTTCGGTCTCGACAGCCGGTACGCCTATCTGAAGGGCGAGAACTCGGTGATCCGGCTGGCGCTGGCCGGGAAGAAGGAGGTGACCGCCGAGATCCGCAAGTCGCCCGTCGTCCCGCTGGCCGCTGGAGCCAACCGGCTGGTGTTCATCGGCCCCGACAAGCAGATCTTCGTCGCCGGCGACCTGGTGAAGCCAGAGCGCGAGCAGGCGCTGCAGGAGTACTCCGGGGCGCCTGACCAGGTCGACATCGGCATCTCCGACCAGGGCTCGTACGTGATGGTCGCACCGAAGAATCAGCGGCCGGCCCTGTACGACGTCAACGGCGCGAAGTACCCCATCACCAGCCCGCAGCCGCTGGTGTTCGGGCAATGGCTGTCCGACAACGCCTTCGCCGCGGTGACGGCCGCGGGCCAAGGGCGGCCGGTGGACCTGTTCCGGTGCGTCGTGGCCGATGGGAAAGCCAACTGCCAGGTGGCGAAGAAGGCGATCGCCACCAGCAACGCGCAGGTGGTGTTCCCGAACCGCTAGCCCAGGCGGAACTCGCCGCGCGGGCCGCGCACGGTCGCGGTCAGCGCTGGTGGGCCTTCGGTGACCTCGAGGTCCGCGCCGAGTGCGGCAAGGGCGGTGCGGACGGCGGTGGCCTGCGGGTGGCTGGCGCGGAAGTCGAGCAGTTCGCCGACCGCGGCGACGGTGGTGGTCGGGTGCGGCGTCGTCCCCCAATCGATGACGAACGGGACGACGCCGTCGTACGGCCAGGGCGAGACCCGGCTGACGCGCCAGGTGACGGTCTCGCCGGACGGCGTCGCCCGCGACATCGGGCCGACTTCGCCCAGCTCGGCGCCGGCCGCGCGGGCCGCGCGGACTGCCGCGTCGAGGTCACCGGGATGGATCGCCCAGGTGAGTAGCCGGTCGGTGCCGGTGAAGTCGAGGATCGAGGACTCGGCGTCGAGGTCCGGGCCGAGGAACTCCAGGTACGTCGTCCCGCCGAGCCCGACGAGGAAGTTCCGGGTCCCCCACTGCGGGTGCCGGCCACCCTCGACCGGCTGCAGCCCGGTGGTCGCGGCGAAGCGTTCGACGGTGCCGAGCAGGTCGGGCGTCCCGTACACGAGGTGGTCGAGCAGCTGATCCATGCCGCCGACCGTACCGTGAGTCACTTCGTCAACCGATCGGCTGCGACAGGCGTCCCGAGTTGTGGGTCTACTCGGCGTTCTGGAGGGTCGCATGGACGTGTCGCTGCTCGGAGGATGGTTTCCGGTCGCGTTGGGCGGGTTGGCCGTCGGACTGCTGGCGCTCGCGATCGGACGGCGTGATCGGCACTGGCGACGACGAGTACTACCGGTCGCGCTCGGGGTGGCTGCCGCGGGCGCACTGCTGGCGTCGTACCCCGGCGCGGAGCTGGTCGGCGTCACCGATCCGTTGCCGCTCGGCGTCTGGATCTGGTTCGGGGTCGCGCTGGCCGGTCTGGCCGTCCTGGTGGCCGGCTGGCGCAGTGCGCGGTGGTGGCGGCGCGGCACCGCCGTCCTGGCGATCGCCGTGTCGGCTCTGGTTTGCGCGAACCAGATCAACCAGTTCGTCGGGTACTACCCGACGGTCGATGCCGCAGTCAACGATCTGACCGGCGCTCCCCTGCCTGGGCAGGTGTCGATGACCGGGCTCGCGCAGACGCCCACCGGGCATACGCTGCCGCGGGCCGGCCGGCTGGTCGCGGTCGACGTGCCAGCGACCTACAGCGGGTTCAAGCATCGTCAGGAGCTGGTCTACCTGCCGCCGGTCTGGTTCCAGGGCCCGCGGCGTCCAGCGTTGCCGGTGGTGGAGATGATCGGCGGCGAGCGAGGCGCGCCGGCGGACTGGGTGCGGCTCGGGAACGCCGTCCGCGTGTCCGACGCTTACGCACAGCAACACCGCGGGTTTGCGCCCATACTGGTTTTCGTGGACGCGACGGCATCGTTCGACAACGACACCGAGTGCGTCGACGGCCCGCGCGGTCACGCCGCGACCCACCTGGCCGAGGACGTCCCGCAGTACGTCGAGCACACGTTCAGAGCGTCGCGGAACCCGGCTCAGTGGGCGGTCGCCGGCTTCTCGATGGGCGGTACCTGTGCGCTCGACCTGGTCGTCGAGCACCCCAGTACGTTCAGCCACTTCGTCGACATCTCGGGCGACCTGGCGCCGTACAGCGGCGACGGCCACGACACTCTGCAGAACCTGTACGGCGGTTCGGTCGCCGCCGAGCAGGCCAACGAGCCGCTGCAGGTGATGCGCCACCACGGCCGGTACCAGGGTGTGAGCGGCGTGTTTCTGACCAGCACCGCCGAGAAGACCCATCAGCGCGAGGCACACCAACTGTCGGCCGCTGCAGCCAAGGTCGGCATCCCGTCGCGGGTCGACGTCTCCCCCGGCTCGCATGTCTGGCAGTTCGCCGGCCCGGCGTTCGCCAGCTCGTTCCCCTGGCTCGTCGGCCAGCTCACCCCGGCCCACAGGCACGCGTGACGCGCAGACTCCTCCACCTGGCTGTCGCCGTCGCGCTGGTCGCCCTGACCATCGCGGCGGACGCCAAACCACCTGCGCTCGACACGCCGCCCGGTCACCTCAGCGTCGTCGCGCTCGGCGACTCCGTCACCTCTGGCTACCACTGCTACTGCGAGGGCTTCCCCGCCGAGTATGCCGACCTGCTCGCGAACCGGACCGGCACCGGCGTCACGGCGTACAACTTCGGCGTCGGCGGCCTCGACTCGCAGGGTCTGCTCGAAGAGCTCAACCGATCCTCCTCACGGATGGCGCAGGCGACGGCTGGTGCGGACTACGTCCTGCTCACGATCGGCGCGAACGACTTCGCCGGCCACGAGGACGACGTCACCGGCGGACGCTGCACGACCGAATGCGTCGCCGAGGAGCTCACCGACCTGACCGACAACCTGCACCGGATCTTCGACCGGATCGCCGTCCTGGACCACGACCGGACCCCTGAAGTCCTGGTCACCGGGTACTGGAACGTCTTCAAGGACGGCGACGTCGCCGCCGCGGCGTACCCGGACGGCGGCCCATCCGCGACCCTCGCCCTGACCCGCGCGGCCAACGACCTGATCGCCAAGGCCGCCCAGGCGGCGCACGCCACCTACGTCGACCTCTACACGCCGTTCGAGACCGCGCCGAGCGTCACCGGCCTGCTCGCGGCGGACGGCGACCACCCGAACGCGGCCGGGCATGCGCTGATCGCCGATCTCCTGCTCGCGGCGACCCCGGGCCGCAAGATCACCGGCTGAAGTTCTTCCGCTACGTTCGGTGCCGAACTAGTCTCCGTGACAACCCCGCCGCCCTGGGAGCGTCATGACCGTGTTCAGCCACCGCAGACTGCTGCGCAGTGGCTCACCCGTGCTCGTCGGCCGGTCCGAGGAGCTGCAGGTCCTGGTCTCGACCGTGCCGCGCCGTTCGACGGTAGTGATGATCGAAGGCGAGGCCGGGATCGGTAAGACCCGTCTGGTCGACGAGCTGCTGGCCCACCCCGATCTGGCCCGGCTGAAGGTTCTGGTCGGGCACTGCCAGCCCCTGCGCGAGCCGTTCCCGTACGGCGCGGTCATCGAGGCGCTGCGCGGTCTGGCCGGCACCCGGCTGCACACAGTCAGCCCGGTCGCTGGTGCGTTGCGCCCACTGCTGCCCGAGCTGACCCAGCTGCCGGCCCAGCCAGCCCCGATCGGCGACCCACACGCAGAGCGACACCGCACGCTGCGTGCGGCCCGGGAGGTGCTGGCCGCGATCGGTCCGGCCGTTGTGGTCGTCGAAGACCTGCAGTGGGCCGACGACGGCACCCGCCAGCTGCTGCGGTTCCTGATGGCCGACCCACCGCCGAACCTGTCCGTCGTCATCACCTACCGCCGCGAAGACCTCGCCGGGCATCTCCCCCTCGGTTCGGCGTACCGGCCACCCGACCATGTCGCCGGAGTGCTGCTCCAGCTCGGCCCACTGGACGCCGGCGCCGTCCGGACACTCGCGACCGCAATCCTCGACCAGGAGCCGGTGAGCGCGGAGTTCGCCAACCAGCTCCGCGAACGGACCGCCGGGATTCCGTTCGTGGTCGAAGAGCTCCTGCGATCGGTACGGACGTTTCCGGCCCGGCTGCCCGAGGTGGTCGAAGTACCGGTGCTGCTGCGGGATGCGTTCGCCGACCGGCTGTCCGGGCTGCCCGAGCTGGCGCACCGGATCGTGCACGCCGCCGCGGTCCTCGGCGTACCGGCGGGCGTCGAACAGCTCACCCTGGTCGCGGCGATCGACCCGGAGCATGCCGAGCTCGCGCTGGTCCAGCTCGCGCGGGCAGGGGTGCTGCACGAAGTCCGCCCGAACCAGTACGGCTTTCGGCACCTGCTCGCCCGGCAGGCCGTCTACGACTCGCTCGAAGGACCGGCCCGGCGTCAGCTGCACCTGAACGCGATCGCCGCGCTGCGCGACGTCGTCCCGGCGCCTCTGGTCCAGCTCGCCGAACACAGCCGCCGCGCCGATCGGCGAGCCGACTGGCTGCAGTACGGCGAGGACGCCGCTGACCTGGCCACCGACGTGGGCGACCCGGCCGTCGCGACTGGTCTGCTGCAGCAGCTACTCGCCGAGCCTGACCTGCCGACCGAACAGGTCGACCGGCTGGCCACGAAACTCGGCTCGGTCGCGTACGCCGGTCTCGATCAGCATGACCCCGTGGCCACCCTGGACCGGGTCTTGAGCGACCATCGGCTGTCGACCGCGGCACGTGGCGAGGTCCGGCTGCTGCTCGGCCGGTTGATGGTCCGCCAGAGCGGCCGGATCGCGGAGGCGCGGATGGTGATCAGCCAGGCCGTCGACGAGCTGGCCGAGCGCCCCGACCTCGCGGCCCGCGGCGCCGCCGTCCTCGGGACGACGTTCGTCGGCGACACTCCCCTGGCCGAGCAGCGGCCCTGGCTGGATCGGGTCGACGCGTATCTGGCCGACTGCGACGATCTGGAGCTGCGCACGTCGCTGCTCGCGAACGTACTCGGATCCCGGTTGTCGATCGGCGACCCGCAGGTGCTGAGTGACCTGTCCGCGCTGCCGACGTCCGTGAGCTCTGTGGCCGAGCGGCGGCAGCTGGCGCGGACCAGATGCAACCTGGCCGACTCCTGTACGACGATCGGCCACTTCGCCACGGCTCGCGAGTTCCTGACCAGCGGCGTCCGGCTGGCAGCGGAGGCGGGCAGCCCGTTCGTGGTGAGCACCGCACGCTCGACCGAAGTCCGGCTGGACTGGTACACCGGCCAGTGGGCGGGGCTGGCCGACAGGGCCGGTCGGCTGCTCGGCGAGTACCGCGATCTGTTGCCGGTGGCAAGTGAACTGTCGCTCGTCCTCGGGCTGCTCGCGATCACCCGCGGCGAGTGGCCCACCGCGGCCGAGCACCTCAGCCGGACCGGCGTCGACAGCCCGGCCGACGCGATCACCCCGATCGCGATCGGCGGCTTCGCCGGGCTGGCCCGGATGTGGCTGGCCCAAGACGACCTCGGCCAGGCAACGGCCGCCGTCGAGCGCGGCCTGCAGCTCGTGCGGCACAAGGGTGTCTGGGTCTGGGCGGCCGATCTGGCGCCGGTCGCCGTCGCCGTCCTGACTGCTGCCGACCGCACGGCGGACGCTTCTCAGCTGATCGAAGAGTTCGCGGCCGGGATCACTGGTCGGGACGCTCCCCTTGCGCACGCCGCGCTGGCCTCTTGCCGCGGCGACCACCAGAGCGCCGAGGCCGGGTACCGAGCCATCGGAGCCACTTACCTGGCCGCGCAGTCCGCCGAACGCTGCGGCGATGACCTGGCTGCGCTGGCCGACTGGTACGACGTACTCGGCGCGACCCGAGACGCAGCGCGCTGCCGCCACGGCCTGCGCAGCCGCGGTACGCCGTCACCGTCGCGCCGCGGCCGCCGAGGCTACGGCTCCGAGCTGTCGCCCCGCGAGCAGGACGTCGCGCGGCTGGTCGCCCAGGGCCTGACGAACCGCGAAATCGCCGACGTGCTGTTCCTGTCCCCGCGGACGGTGGAACAGCACGTGGCGAAGGTCCTCCGCAAACTGGGCGTGGAGTCCCGCGGCCAGCTCACTGACTGAAGCAGAACGCCTGCGCGCCCACGCTCCAGCACTGGATCTGCTTGCTGGCCGTGCTGCTCGCACCTGCCCGATCAGTCACCTTCAGCTCAGCCGTGTAGGTCTTCTGGGTATTGGCGTAGCTGTTGGTCGCTGTCACACCGCCCCCGGTTTTGCCATCACCGAACGTCCAGGAGTACGAGGCGATATCGCCGTCCGGATCTGTCGAGCCACTACCGTTGAAACTGCAGGCTGACCACTGGCACTGCACTGTGAAGGAGGCCTTCGGCGGCTGACCCGCAGGCGGCGCACCGGCCTGCACCTGCTTCGTCGTGGTCCCGGTCTTACCGGCGTCATCAGTGACCGTCAGCTTCACCATGTAGGTACCGGCCTGGGCGTAGGTGTGGGACGGCGTCGCTCCGGTGCCGGTCTGGCTGTCACCGAAGTCCCACGCGTACGACGCGATCGTCCCGGTCGACCCGGTGCCGTCGAAGCTGCAGGACGGCGTCGTGGCCGAGCAGTTGGCAGTGAAGGACGCCGACGGACCACCGGTGCCGCCGCCGATCTTGCTGACATCGAGCAACTTGTTCGGCGAACCCGCGCCCGGGTTCTGCACCTTGCCCTCCTGCGCCTGGCTCACCAACGCGTCCCGCACCTGCTGCGGCGTCGCGTTCGGGTTCGCCGACAGGTACAGCGCGGCGGCGCCGGCGACGTGCGGCGCGGCCATCGACGTCCCGGACATGCCCTTGCTTCCGGTGTTGTTCGAGTTGCTGGCCGAGGTGATGTTCCCGCCGGGCGCGAAGATGTCCACGCACGACCCGATGTTCGAGAAACTCGATCGGCTGTCGTTGGAATCGGTCGAGGCGACCGTGATCGCCTCGGGGACCTTCGCCGGGCTCGGCGTACACGCGTTCCCGCCGTTGTCGTTGCCGGCCGCAACGGCCCAGACGATCCCGGCCGCGATCGAGTTCTTCACCGCGCGGTTGATGCCCTCGGGATCGGCGTTCGCGCCACCCGACGTCCAGCTCGCGTTCGCCACCGCGGGTTTGCGCGCGTTCTGCGTCACCCAGTCGACGCCCTGGATCGAATCGGCGTCCGGCGCGTTGCCGTCACAACCGAGCACCTTGACGCCGACGATCGTCACGTCCTTCGCGACGCCGTACGTCTCACTGCTCGACGTACCGCCGGTGTGCGTACCGTGCCCCTGGTCGAACTGGTTCTTGCACTCGTTGACGTTACTGTCCTCGTCGACGAAGTCGTACCCGGACTGCGCCCGGCCCTCGAACGACGCATGGTCGGTGTTCAGCTCGGAGTCGGTGTTGTAGACCGTCACGCCACTGCCGGTGTTCGGATACCGGTAGACGTTGTCCTTCACCCCGTCGATCCGGTCCAGTCCCCACGACGGCGGATTCGGCTGCTCTCCCGCGGCCGCGATCGACGTCGCGGCCCGGGCCACCTGGGCGCCGAACATATTCACCTTGACGTCGGCCCGGCGCACCCACAACGACTGCTGCACGAACTCGACCTTCGGGTCAGCCGCCAGCCGGCGCGCCTGCCCCTCCGACATCCGCACCGCAAACCCACGCAACGCAGCCGAGTACACATTCCGAACCGTGCCGCCGTACCGCTCGGTGAGCGTGCCGGCCTCGGCGTCCACCGTGGCCACCGCCACCCCAACCCCACCCTGCAACCCAACGATGTACAACCCAGGCACCGTATCCGGCGCACCCGCATTCAGCACCGTCCCACTCGGCACCGCGTACGCATTCCCGGCGACCCCCACCACAAACGCCGTCACCAGCACACCAAACAGATTCCTTGTCCGCATGGTTCCTCCTCTGGGCCGGCGGAGCGGCGCGGCCTCCGCCCACTCTCCGCGCCCCCCAACCCCAGAACAATCCGTAGAACGGTAGGTAGCCCGCAACGCCCATGAGATCCGTAGGGCTACGGATTGTCCGGCCGCGCACGGCTGGCGATGCTGCGAGCACCGCCCACCCGAGGAGAGCCCATGCGCAAACTGCTCGCCGTCGCGACCGCACTCGTCGCGTTCACCCCCGGCCTGGCCCACGCGACCGCGCCGTCCGAGGCAATCCCCCCGAACCAGACATCGCCGTCCGGCGGCCCGTCGACGCAGATCGTCGGCGGCCAGCAGGCCTTCGTCCGCGATCAACCCTTCGTGATCGCGATGCTGCGCGAAGGCGGCGCCCGCCCACAAGGCCAAACCTGTACGGCGGCCGTCGTCGCGCCACGCGTCATCGTCACGGCCGCGCACTGCAAGGACGGCCAGGGAACCAAGTCGATGCTCTACGGCTCCGACGACCTGACGAAGTCCGGCGGCACCAAGCTCGCCGTCAAGGAATACCTGCAACACCCCAACTACCAGCCCCCGAACGGCTGGCAACAAGGCTGGGACGTCGGCATCGTCGTCACCGAGACCGACATCCCCGTCCCCGCCGGCTACCAGTACCCCCGCGTCGCCACCTCCGCCGACACCACCCTCGACGACCCCGGCCGCAAAGCCCTCCTCCTCGGCTACGGCCGCATCCGCGACGGCGAGAACCAATACGCCCAGCTCAAGAAGGTCGACAACTACCCACTCGTCGACGGCCGCAACACCTGCGGCTCCTTCGGTTCCTTCAACGACGCCTACATGATCTGCGCCGGCCACGCCGACGGCCACGACGGCATCTGCCAAGGCGACAGCGGCGGCCCCATGCTCGTCGACGGCGTCCTCATCGGCGTCGCCTCCTGGGTCAAAACCGGCTGCACCAGCTACGGCGCCTGGGGCAAACTCACCGGCACCATGGGCGACTGGGCCAACGAAACCATCAAGAAATACGAAGATCCCGGCAACCCGCCCACCGGCCAGTCCCCCAAAGCCACCTTCACCGCCCAGTGCCAATGGTCCGCCTGCACCTTCGACGGCAGCGGCTCGACAGATCCCGACGGCGACATCGCCTCCTACGCCTGGACCTTCGGCGACGGCAAAACCGCCACCGGCCCCACGTCCACCAACACCTACCCCAACACCCAGAAGACCTACACGGCCGAACTGAAAGTCACCGACCGCGCCGGCAACTCCAACACCGCCACCCGACAGATCCAGTGCTGGTCCGTAGGCGCCCAAGCCTTCTGCTTCCCGCAGTAGACCTCGCGGCCACCCGAACGCCGGTGACTGTGCGTATTGCTGGTGGTCCTCGCAGGCGCTAACTTGCTCGGATGGCTCGCTCACCTTTCACCTTCGGCGGCGCGCTGGAACTGTTCGAACCCGAACGACGCAGGTTCGCGGTCCTGGAGAAGGTCTTCGGCGGACTTCTCCTCGGCGGAGCCGCAGTGTCCGCGGCCACCGGCGCGCCGCTCCCGGTGATCGGAGCCGGAGCCTCCGCACTGCTGGGCCTGATCGACCCGAAGAACGAAGCCATCGGACTGCTCGGCGCCCTGGCCGACCGGGCGGCCAGGGCTGCTCGCAAGGACACGGCCGAGAACAAACACGACGTTATCGCCGCAGCGCACACGCTGACGGTCTTCTCGGCCTACTTCGACGCCCTGCACGAGATGCTCGGCCCGACACTGGTGAGCCTCGAGGTCACCGAGAAGGAGAAAGCCCGACTCGTCGGTCTTCCGTCGGCACCGGGGAATCGCGCCGAGGTGGTCGCGATGCTCCTCGACACCGAGGTACCGCTCCCGTCACCGCAATACGGCGTGATCGAGAACCTCGAACAGCGCATCCAGCCGTACTTCGATCGGCTCAGCATCGACACCCTGCAGTTCTTCTCCGGTCTCGAAGCCTGGGCCGAGGTCACCACCAGCGGGCCGAACGCCGCCGACGACATCGCCAACTGCGCCGCGACCATCTACCGCGGCCGGATGCTCGAGCTCAGCGCCGATGCGTCGTTCGCCCAGTGGGTCAATCTGAACGAGCACGCGGCCACCCGGCACGCCATCCGGACAGGTCCGCTCGCAGAGATCGAGGCACTGTTCGAACTCGTCATGAACAGTTCGCCTCCGCGCGCGGGCAGCATCCGCGCCGAGCTGGCCCTGGCGGCCGAGGAAATCCTCAGGGAACCGCTGCTTCGGGCCGGCGGCGAGCTGGCGTCGCCGACGGTCGAGCAGGGCTTCGTCGAGCCGGCGTTCAAGCTGGCGGTCGCCGACAGCCAGTCCAGGCCGGCGGAGGAATCCTGGTGGAACGACGTCCGTGAACACCATTCCCTCGTCGATTACCTCGCGTCCTACCTGGCCGACGACACCAGCACCCAGCTGCCGCTGCTGCTGCTCGGGCATCCGGGCGCTGGTAAGTCGCTCCTCACCGAGGTGCTTGCCGCTCGTCTGCCGCCCGCATCGTTCGCCGTCGTCCGTGTTCCGCTACGGCGGGTGGACCCCGATCAAGACCTCAGTGAACAGATCACGGCCGAGCTACGGCGAACACTCCAGCGGTCCCGCACCGACCTCAGCGATCTGCGAAGCGAATGCGGCCCGTGCGACGAGTGCCCGACCGGCCAGTCCCCGAGCTGCCCGCACGGATGCCGGCTGGTGATCCTGCTCGACGGGTTCGACGAGCAGATCCAGGCCACCGGCCTCACCCAGTCCGACTACCTGGAGAAGATCGTCGAGTTCCAGAAGCGTGCCCGATCGCTGAAGGTACCGACCTCGGTGATCGTGACTTCGCGGACAATCGTCGCCGACCACGCCACGATTCCGGCCGGTACGCCGCTGCTGAAGCTGTCCGACTTCGACGTCCCCCGGATCAGCCGTTGGCTGGCCATCTGGAACCTTACCCATGTCCGGACACCGCATTTCCGGCCAGTGACCACCGAGATGCTGACCGACCACGCTGGTCTCGCGGAGCTGGCCCGCCAGCCTCTGCTGTTGCTGATGCTCGCGGTCTACCTGACCGACGGAGATCGCGACGCCGACCGCCTGGACGACGCAAGCCGGTCAGAGCTCTACCACCGTCTGCTCGATCGTTTCGTGCTCCGGCAGGTTCAGAAATCGACGACGCCGGCAGAACGCGGCGCCGAGGTCCGCGCGCAGCGCAGACGGTTGCAGTACGTCGCTTTCGGCATGTTCGCCCGCGGCCGCCAGCACATCACCGACCGCGAACTCGATACCGACCTCGCGGCGCTCCTCCCAGGACCGACCGCAGCGGCCCTCACCCAGGCCCACCGGGTCCTCGGGGCCTTCATGTTCATCCACAATGCCAAGGCCGACCGCGAGCAACGCGACGCCTACGAATTCCTGCACGCCACTTTCGGCGAGTACTTGGTCGCCGAGCTCACCATCCACCTGCTCAGCACCAACCATGACGAGCAACTGCTGCGCCGCGTCCTGTCGCACCAACCGCTCAGCATCCGCCAACCTATCCTGAACTTCGTCACCGAGCTGTCGCGAGAGCTGGACGACGATGCCCGCTCCCGGGTACTCGACGCGCTGACCGAACTCCTCAACGCAGAACGGACCCGTCCGGACATACCCGACGACCAGTTCGAGCCGACGGCGTACGACCCGGTACGCCGCCGAGCGACGTACACCGCGAACCTGACGCTCCGCGTCATCATGGCCGAGCGGCCGGTCCCCCGGTACCTCCTGGTCGGCAGTCTGGACCCGGCCGTCTGGGAGCGACAGGTACGGCTGTGGCGCGCCGGGCTGGACCAGTCTGCCTGGGTCTCGGTCATGCAGACCCTCGGCAGCGACGACCAGGTGTACGCCGAGCCGATCGCCAATCAGGCCGCCGAATTCAGCGAGGCCGCCCTGATCGGCGACCGAGCTCTGATGGCCACGCTCTCGCTCGGCCACCCGGCACGGCGTACGTCCGCCGTGGCCTGGACGGCCAACCAGCTCAACGTTCTGGAGCTGATCGCCAACCTGCACCATCAGCGCATCGGCGTCCCGCAGCTCGACCTGCTGCTCCCCGAAGAGCTGGACGCCTACGAGCACCTGGCAGTCGAGCTCAGATTGGTCGGCGGCACCCCGCCCGCATTGATCGCCGAACACGTCCTGAGCCTGCTGTCGAGAGATGCGGGCCAGCTTCCGGAAGAAACTGTCGAACGACTGCTCGAGCCGATCGGCTGGGCGCATATGAGCATCTATGCGGCTGAGCTCGTACCGGTGGCCGCCGCGCACCCGGCTTTGCTCCACAGGTTCGAAGAACTCGACCGTGCGATTCGCGGAATGGGAGCCGAGTACCGCCCCTTTGCTGTCGTGGTTCTCCGCCACGCCGCACTGCTGCATCACGGGACTGAGCAGCAACAGACACTGGCCGATCTGTGGCAGGATCTCGACCGAAACATGGCGCGACGGTTCGGCCTGCGATTCGAGGGCCGGTACTTCGCTCCCGAGTTCGTCACCTACCTGCGCCTCGAGCGGCCGGCCTGCTGGCTCAACTCACCGATCACCCTGAGCGCATTCGGTCAGCTACCCCTGTCCGTACTACGGGACATCGCACCGCTCGATGCGCTCTTCCTCGCCGAAACCTTCTCGTGGGACGACGACAAGTTCGTGTCCCGCTACCTCATCACCCACGAACGCATCACCATCGGTCAAGACGTCACCGACCTACTGTCCGTCCTTCGCCACTACGCCGGCACGAGCCGGTGACTCCCTGAACCCTTTGGTGATCAGGTAGATGCCGAAGGAGAGTTCCCAGAGGAACTCGGGGATGGTGGCGAGGCCTTGGAGGGCGCCGCCTCGGTCGGCTAGGCCGAACATGACGGCGAGGCCGGAGAGGACTACTAGGGGGCCGCCGATGAGGCCTAGGAGGGCGAGGCGGCGTGGGACGAGGCCGGAGCGGTACATGAGGGCGCCGAGGATGATGCCGTTGGCGAGGCCGGCGAAGATGCCGGGGCCGATGAGGAAGGCGCGGTCGTAGAGGGCGACGAAGAGGTGGCCCAGGGCGGGGTTGTCGGTGGCGGCGCCTTCTTGGCGGAGCAGGACGAAGGTGAGGAGGCTGAGGATGCCGACGGCGATGAAGATGCACTCGAGGAGGCGGGCGGCTACGTAGCTGAGAGCGAGGGTCGGGCTGTGGCGCTTGAAGAGCGCGTACGGGACGACGGCGGTGGCTACGTTGGCGACGATCAGGATGAGCTCGAGCAGGGCGCCCAGGGCGACGCTTGCTGTCGGGTCGGGGCCGGCGCCGGTGATGTAGGCGGGATTCTCGCGGACGGGCGCGTAGAAAAAGAAGAACGCCGGGATCGACGAGACGAAGGTGACGATCATCAGCCAGCCGGTGATGGTCGCGGTGCGGCGTGTGGCAGCAGTGTCCATGTGGACTCCCCCCGGAGTGCAACGGCCGAACCCCCTCGGCCTCAGGGTTCGAATCCTAGCCGGTGGGTGGGCGGGCCGGCGCCTGAGCGAGTGTCAGGCGCCGGCTCGGCTCAGCTCGCTTCGGAGGCCGCCGGGGTGACGGGCTTGTCGCCGGGCTGGTTCTCCGGGAAGTGGCAGGCGGCCTGGTGGCCGGGGGCCAGTTGGAGGAGCGGGGGTTCGGTGGTCTTGCAGATGTCCTGGGCCTTCCAGCAGCGGGTGTGGAAGCGGCAGGCCGGCGGCGGGTTGATCGGGCTCGGGACGTCGCCCTCCAGCCGGATCCGCTGCACGTTGCCCTTGCGCTTGGTGTCCGGCACCGGGACCGCCGACAGCAACGCGACCGTGTACGGGTGCATCGGCTTCTCGTACAGGCTGACCCGATCGGCCAGCTCCACGATCTTGCCCAGGTACATCACCGCGACCCGGTCCGAGACGTGCCGGACGACGGACAGGTCGTGCGCGATCATCACGTAGGTGAGATCGAACTCCTTCTGCAGGTCCTCCAGCAGGTTCACCACCTGCGCCTGGATCGACACGTCCAGCGCGGAGACCGGCTCGTCGGCCACGATCAGCTTCGGCCGGAGCGCGAGCGTCCGGGCGATCCCGATCCGCTGCCGCTGACCGCCGGAGAACTCGTGCGGGTACCGGTTGTAGTGCTCCGGGCTCAGCCCGACCAGTTCGAGCAGCTCCTGGACGGCGCGCTTCACGCCGTGCTCGGTCTGCACGTTCTGCAGCTTGTACGGCGCGCCGACGATCTTGCCGACCGTGTGCCGCGGGTTCAGCGACCCGTACGGATCCTGGAAGATCATCTGGACGTCGCGCCGCAGCGGGCGCATCTTGCCCTCGCTGAGGTGGCTGATGTTGCGGCCCTCGAAGACGATCTCGCCGTCGGTCGGCTCCAGCAACCGGGTCAGCAGCCGGCCCGTCGTGGTCTTACCGCACCCCGACTCCCCCACCAGCGACAGCGTCTCGCCACGGGTCACGTTGAACGTCAGGCCGTCGACCGCCTGGACGGCGCCCACCTGCCGCTGCAACAGCCCCTTGCGGATCGGGAAGTGCTTCACCAGGCCCTTGACCGACAACAGCTCCTCGCCGATGGCCGGCTCCACCACGCCCGGGACGGCGGTCGGATCGATCTCTTCAGTGCTCACAGTCATCCCGTTCACAGCTTCGGCTTGATATCGGTCTCCCAGGCTTTGCTGCGCTCGCCCGGGGAGAGATGGCAGGCGACCTTGTGACCGGCGCCGATGTCGAGCAGCTCCGGACGGTCGGTCTCGCTGGCCCCGCCGTTCAGGTGCGCGTAGTTGCAGCGCGGGTTGAAGGCGCAGCCCTTCGGCACGTTGATCAGGCTCGGCGGCGTCCCCTTGATCGGGATCAGCCGCTCGGTGCGCTCCCGGTCGATCCGCGGCATCGACCCCAGCAGCCCCCACGTGTACGGGTGCTGCGGGCTCTCGAAGATCTCCTCGGCCGTGCCGTACTCGATCGCGCGGCCGGCGTACATCACCTGGATGTCGTCGGCCAGCTCGGCCACCACCCCGAGATCGTGGGTGATGATGATGACGGCGGAGTTGAACTCGCGCTGCAGATCCCGGATCAGATCCAGGATCTGCGCCTGTACCGTCACGTCCAGCGCCGTCGTCGGCTCGTCCGCGATCAGCAGGTCCGGGTCGCACGACAGCGCCATCGCGATCATCGCGCGCTGCCGCATCCCGCCGGAGAACTGGTGCGGGAACGCGTCCACCCGCTTGTCCGGCTGCGGGATCCCGACCCGGTCCAGCATCTCGATCGCGTGTTTGCGCGCGACCTGTTTGCTGACCTTGTTGTGCACCCGGTACGCCTCGATGATCTGCGTACCGACCGTGTAGAACGGGTGCATCGCCGACAGCGGGTCCTGGAAGATCATCGCCATCCGCTTACCGCGCAGCAGCCGCACCTCCTCAGGCGACGACCCCACCAGCTCCTGGCCGTCCAGGAACACCTCACCGCTGATCCGCGCCACGCCGCGCTTGTGCAGCCCCATGATCGACAGGCTCGTCACGCTCTTGCCCGAGCCCGACTCCCCCACGATCCCGAGTGTCTTACCGCGCTCGAGCTGGAACGAGATCCCGTCGACCGACTTCACCAGCCCGTCGTCGGTCGGGAAGTGCACCTTCAGATCGCGGACGTCGAGAAACGCCGCGCCGCGCTCGATCCGCTGGACCGAATCGTCGCTGCTCATTGGTTACGCACCCTCGGGTCGATGACGGCGTACAACAGGTCCACCACCAGGTTGGCAAGAATGATGAACACCGCGGCGACCAGCGTGACCCCGAGGATCTTCGGCAGGTCGTTCGCGACGATCCCGTCCACCGCGTACTTGCCCAGCCCCGGCAGCGAGAACGTCTTCTCGGTCAGCACCGCGCCGCCGAGCAACAGCCCGACGTCCAGACCGAAGATCGTCAGGATCGGCGTCAGCGCGCCGCGCAGCCCGTGCCGGACGACGACCGTCCGCTCCGGCAGGCCCTTGGCCCGCGCCGTCCGGATGAAGTCCTCGTTCATCGTCTCCAGCATGCCCGCGCGGGTCAGCCGGGCGTACTGCGCCGAGAACAGGAACGCCAGCGTGATCCACGGCAGGATCAGGGACTGCGCCCAGCGCACCGGATCATCGGGGAACGCGGTGTAACTCCCGCCCGGCAGCGTCCAGCCCAGTTGATAACTGAACACCGCCAGCGATATCAGCCCGGTGAAGAAGATCGGCAGCGAAACGCCCGCCAGCGCGATGATCATCGCCCCGCGGTCGAACACCGACCCCCGTTTCAGCGCCGACAGCACACCGGTCGCCACCCCGGCCAGCAGCCACAGCAGCGAAGCGCCCGCCGCCAGCGACAGCGTCACCGGTATCCGGTCCAGCAGCTCCGGCCACACCGGCTGCTTGGTGATGAACGAGTACCCCAGGCAGGGCGCCGGGCAGCGCTCGATCCCCGAGCCGTAGTCGTACTCGGCGCCGACGACGACGCCCTTGGCCCAGTTCCAGTACTGCACGGCGATCGGGTCGTAGAACCCGAGCCGCTCGGCGGTGAGCTTCACCGTCTCCTCGGTCGCCGCGCGCCCGACGTACCGGGTCGCCAGCGTCTCCGGCGTCGCGCCGGCCAGCCGCGGCACCAGATAGAAGATGGAGAACGTGATCGCACTGACGATCACCAGAAGGCCCGTAGCCGCCAACAGGCGCCTGACGATGTAAGTAATCACTGTTTCTGGCACGAGCGACCCGGTCCGGGAATCCCGGACCGGGCCCTCGTCGCCTTCACCTGCCTAACCGTGAGTCTTCGGAACGGGAACCGCTACTTCACGCCCAGCGCCAGGTAGTCGTACATGTTGAACGCGTCGCTGATGAACACGTTGGTGAGGTTCTTCGGCCGCACCAGCAGGCTCTTGGCGTACACACCCGGGTAGATCACGGCCTCTTCCATGACCCGCTTGTCGATCGGCGACCAGAGCGCCTCCCGCTTCGCGTTGTCGGTCTCGGCGATCGCCGCGTCCAGCATCTTGTCGACGTCGGGGATCCGGACGCTGGTGTTCGACGAGCCACCGGTCTCCCGGATGACGCGGCTGTCCACGATCTGCGACAGGAAGCCGTAGCCGTCCGGCCAGTCCGCACCCCAGCCGTTGGTGGCCAGGCCGATCTTGTTCGCGACGACGAACGGCGGGTTGCCGGCGTACTGCGAGAAGTAGTCACCCGACGGGTAACCCTTCAGCGTCAGGTTGATGCCGAGCGGCTTCAGCGCCTGCTGGAAGGCCTCCGCGGTCGCCTTCTCCCGCGGCCGGTCCGAACGGTAGGCCATGTTGGTGGCGAAGCCGTTCGGCTGACCGCACTTGGTCAGGGCTTCCTTGGCCTTGGCCTGGTCGCCCTTGCCGCCGTCCGACGGGTACAGGTCGAACTGCTGGTAGCCCGGGATGAGCGGGGGCATGATCGTGGTCGCCATCGAACCGCCGGAGAACTCGCCGCCGTACGCGGTCTGGTAGCTGGTCCGGTCCATGCCGTACTGGATCGCCTTACGGCACTCGATGTTGTTCAGCGGCGGCACCGTCGCGTTGACCGAGGTGTACCACAGCCGCGCGATCGTCGGGTTGTCCGCGGTCGCCTTCAGCGCCGGGTCCGTCAGGACCTTGCTCAGCGACGCCGGCTGGACGCCGGTGCCCTGGACGTCGACGTCGAGGTCACCGGAGATGATCCGGTTGTCGATGTCGTCGGCGTTCGCCTTCAGCGCGACCTCGTAACCGTCCGGCAGCGCCTTGCGGTTCGGGTCGGTGGCCTGGTCCCACTGGTCGTTGCGGATCAGGTTGAACCGCTTGCCGGCCTCGACCTTGTCGAACTTGTACGGGCCGCTGGAGATCACGTGCTCGCGGTACTTCGCGCCCGTGTCCTTGGCCTCCGGCACCGGCATCGTCTGCGGCAGCTGGGCCAGGTAGTCGAACCCACCGAAGGCGTTCTTCAGGTGGAAGACGATCGTCTGGTCGTTCGGGGTGCTGATCGCCGAGTCGGTGTTCACGCCCTTCGACTTGTACGGGCCTTTGTAACCGGCCGGCAGGTTCAGCATCGCCTCGAAGTAGGCCGGCCCGTTCGGGAAGGTCTGCTTGTCGGTCGACCGCAGGACGGCGTACTTCACGTCCTTGGACGTGATCGGGGTGCCGTCCTCGAACTTCACGCCCGCACGGAGCTTGTACGTCCAGGTCTTGCCGCCGTCGGAGGCCTGACCGAGACCCTCGGCCAGGTCGGGCACGATCTCGTTGCCCTCCTTACCCGGAGCCGGCTTGAACATCAGCAGCGAGCGCCCGTACAGCCGCGAGAAGTTCCACGCGTAGCCGTAGTAGGTCTCACCCGGGTCCAGGCTGTCCCAGTCGTCGCCGTTGGCGAGCTTGACGATCCCGCCCTTCTTGTCCGACGGGTTCACCACCTTGTCCAGCGCCGCGTTGAACTCGGACTTGGCGCCGCCGGTCGTCCCCTGGTCGCCGCCCGAACCGCTCCCGCCGCAGGCCGACAGGCCCAGCGCCAGGGCGACGGACAGACCGACCCCCACCTTCCATCGTTTCGCGCTCATCGTGCCCCTACACCCCTTAATGTTGCAGTACCAGTTATGAGTGTCAGTACCAGTTGATCGGCTCAGCGTGAGCGCGGATCGAGTGCGTCGCGCAACCCGTCACCGAACAGGTTGAAGGCCAGCACCGTGATGAAGATGGCCAGACCGGGCCACAACATGAAGTGCGGCATCGTGTAGTAGGTGACGGCATCCGACAGCATGCCGCCCCAGGTCGCCGTCGGCGCCCGGACGCCGACGCCCAGGAACGACAGCGCGGCCTCGAACAGGATGTTGGTCGGAATCAGCAGCGTCGCGTAGACCAGGATCGGCGCGACGAGATTCGGGAGCATCTCCGTGAACAGCAGGTACGGCCGCCGGGCGCCCAGGCTGCGGGCCGCGTCGACGAACTCGCGCTCGCGCAGCGACAGCGCCTGACCGCGCACGATCCGGCCGATGTAGGGCCAGTTGAAGAAGCCGATGATGAAGATCAGCAGCGTGATCCGCAGACTGTCGCCCTTCAGGCCGAACGCGTCGTCCGGCACCACGCCGGCCAGCGCGATCGCGAACACCAGCAGCGGGAACGCCAGGAAGACGTCCATGATCCGGCTGATCAGCTGGTCCACCCAGCCGCCGAAGAAACCGGCGATGGTGCCCAGCGTCGTCCCGATCACGACCGACAGCAGCGTCGCGAAGAACGCGATCAGCAGCGAGATCCGGGAACCGTAGATGACCCGGCTCATGATGTCGCGGCCGTTCACCGGCTCGACGCCCAGCGGGTGCTCCCAGCTCATCCCGCCGAACGTCCCCAGCGGGGCCAGCGTGCCGCCCTTGGTGTCGATCAGGTCCTGGTTGAACTCGTTCGGCGGGTGGCCGATCAGCTTCACGATCAGCGGCGCGAAGACCGCCATCAAGATCAGCAGCACGATCACCACCAGGCCGGCCAGCGCGACCTTGTCGCGGCGCAGCCGGGTCCACGCGATCTTGCTCAGCGACCGGCCCTCGATCGGCCCCGCTCCACGAAGCACCGCCTCGGGATCGGCCTTCGCCGCCCCGGGCTCAACCTCAAGTGGTGCTGTCACCAGATCCGCTCCCAAGTTCGAAGTCTCCGAAAACCGCGTCCGACCGCCGCCTAAACCTGCCGCCACGACGCTCCGGAGTCAAACTCTGCGAACCCCCGTTGCCCGATCGTGACCCCTAGTACATCGTCCCGTATCGTGGACAGGATCGCAGTGAATCACGCCGCCGTACGCAGGGTCGCCAGGATGTCCCGAAACGTTACTGCCATGGCATTTTTGTGTCATTTACGCAGCGCGGAGAGGTGCAGGAACGCGAGCGGATCAAGCACTCCGGTCACGTTCTCCAGCTCCGCCGCCGCGACCACGGTGAGTCGCCCCTGCCACACCGGCAGCACCGGGACCTCGCGCGCGAAGACCTCCTGCAGCTGCCCCAGCAGCTCGTCGCGCCGGATGCCGTTCTGCTCCGACCGCTCCTGCTGCAGCAACCGGTTCGCCGCGGCCGAGCGGTAACCGATCGGGAACGGGCCGCCCGCGCCGATGAACGGCGCCAGATAGTCGTCCGCGTCCGGGTACTCCGGGATCCAGCCCACGTGGTAGAGGTCGTAGAACCCGGCCTTCACCGCCTGCTGGTACTGCGGCCACTCCGCGCTGCGCAGCGTCACCCGGAACAGCCCCGACGCGTCCAGCTGCCGCTTGAGCTCCAGCACCTCGGCCTTCGAGCCCGGCCCGTACCGCGACGGCGTCCACCCGATCGTCAGCGGCACCGGGAGCGCGACACCCTTCAGCATCGCGGCCGCGGCCGCCTTGTTCGGCTGCTTGTACTCCGACCGGAACGCCTCCGTCGCCCCGCCGAAGCCCGGCGGGACCAGCGAGTACAGCGGGTCGACGTGCTCGGCGTACGCCTTCTTCACCAGCGCCGGCCGATCGATCAGCTGCGCGATCGCCCGCCGGACGCCGGGCTTGCGCGCCGTCGCCGACCGCAGCTGGAACGCGAACGCGCGGATCGACGCGTCCGGCGACTCGACCACCTGCACCTTGTCCGACGTCCGCAGCTTGTCCAGCTGGCCGATGGTGAACCCGCGGTAGGCGACATCGGCCTTCCCCGCGGTGATCTCCCGGTTCAGGGCGACGGCATCCGGCACCGTCGTGATCCGGACGCCGTCGTTCCGCGGGCCCCGGGAGCCCTTGTACGCCGTGAACTTCGCCAGCGTCACCGACTCCCCCGGCTTGTACTCCGTCACCTGGTACGGCCCGCTGCCGATCGCCGACGTCTCCAGCAGCTTGTTCTTCGGGTACGACTCCTCGTCCACGATCGACGCGCCGGTCGTCGTCAGCAGATACGGCAGCCGCGCGTCCGGAGCCTTCAGGTTGAACACAGCCGTCAGCTCGTCCGGCGTGCTCACCGACGTCACCGACGCGAACAGCGGCGCGGGCCCCTCGGGCGTCTTCAGCGCGATCATCCGCTCGAAACTGAACCGCACGTCCGACGACGTCAGGTCGTGCCCGTTGGGGAACTTCAGCCCTTCCTTCAGGCTGCACGTGTACGTCGTCGGCGAGTCGAACTGGCAGTCCGCCGCATCCGGCACGGGGGTCGGCTTGCCCGGGAGGATCGTCAGCAACGTCTGGAACACGTTCCCCTGCACGGTCCGGGACGCGACGTCGTACCGGCCGGCGGGGTCGAGCGAGGTCGGCGCATCCGTCGTCACCACCCGGATCACCAGCTCGGGCGGCGTCGAGGCGCCGGTGTGCGGCGCGTTGTCATCCGGATCGCCACAGGACGCCACGCCGGCGCACATCCCGCCGACCGCGGCCGTCACGGCGACCCGCCGCCACAACTCGCTCACCATCTCACCCCTCCCAGCCCAATACCCCAGTAACGGCCCCCGAGGGCACCAGGTGACGGTAACGCTTCAGCGGAGCAAGTCGCGCAGCGACTCCGGCGTCACCGTCTCCAGCGACCCCACGACCAACCGGCGCGGCGCCTCCGGGATCGGGACGAAATGCGGTACGGCGACCACGTACGCGCCGGCCGCCGTCCCCGCCGCTGTTCCGGTCGGCGAGTCCTCGATGACGACGCAGTTGGCCGGGTCGACGCCCAGCTTGGCCGCCGCGGCCAGGTACGGCTCCGGGTTCGGCTTGCCGTTGACGACCTCGTCGCCGGCGATGATCACGTCGAACGGATCGGCCGGCAGGTGCCCGAGCACCGCCTCGATCATCACCCGGTACGACGCCGACACCAGTCCGCACGGGATCCCGGCGTCCCGCAGACCGGTCAGCAGCTCCAGCGCGCCCGGCATGAACTCCACCTCGCGGCGCAGCTCCTCGACCACCTCGGTGAAGATCCGGCCGGCCAGCTCCTCGGCCGTGATCACCCCGGCCGGCAGCGCGGCCAGCCAGACCTGGGCCGCGTCCCGGAGGTCGCTGCCGAGCAGCCCGAGGCTGTCCTCGTCGGTCCACGTCCCGCCGAGCTCCGGGATCAGGCGCAGCTGCACCGCGGCCCAGACCTTCTCGGAGTCCACCAGCGTTCCATCCATGTCCCACAGCACAGCCTGCAGCACTGCGACTCCTCACTCGACGACGGTTCCGGGAACCATTTTCCGACACGTTCCGCTGGAGGTGAAACGCGGCACGTCCGTCGGCGGAACGACGTAGGCTGGCAGTCCGGAATCCGGCGGTCGCGCCGGATCGCTGACAAGACGACAGGGGGCCTGCGAGTGGTTGACCTCGCGAACCTGAGGGACCCGGTCGTGATCGCCGCGTTCGCGGGCTGGAACGACGCGGCCGAAGCCGCCACCGGAGCGGTCGACCATCTGGTCGAGCAGTGGAACGCCGAGCTCGTCACCGAGATCGACCCCGAGGAGTACTACGACTTCCAGGTGAACCGGCCCGAGGTCGGTTTCGACGAGAACGGCGAGCGCCGGCTGACCTGGCCGACGACCCGGATCTACCTGGCCCGGCCGGACGACACCGACCGCGACGTCCTGCTGATCCGCGGGATCGAGCCGAACATGCGCTGGCGCGGTTTCACCCAGGAGCTGCTCGAGGTCGTCGACGAGTCGAACGCGCAGATCGTCGTCGTCCTCGGCGCCCTGCTCGCCGACTCGCCGCACACCCGGCCGATCCCGGTCTCGGCGACGTCCTCGGACGCCGAGCTGAACGCGTCCTGGAGCCTCGAGCCGTCGACCTACGAGGGCTCGACCGGGATCACCGGCGTCTTCGCCGACTTCTGCGGCCAGCTCGGCGTCCCGGCGGTCTCGATCTGGTCCGCGATCCCGCACTACATCGCGGGTACCGCCTGCCCGAAGGCCTCGCTCGCGCTGCTCGGCAAGATCGAGGCGCTGCTCGACCTGCAGATCCCCGAGGGCGAGCTGCCCGAGCTGGCCCGCGCCTGGCAGCGCGGCGCCGACGAGCTCTCCGAGGAGGACCCGGAGGTCGCCGAGTACGTCCAGTCCCTGGAGGAGCAGCGCGACACCGCCGACCTGCCCGAGGCCTCCGGCGACGCGATCGCCGCCGAGTTCGAGCGCTACCTGCGCCGGCGGAACAAGAATCACCCGGACGCCCAGTGAATCGCGCTGACGCGCAGTAATTTGCTACTCACGGGTTACATAACCGCCCGGTTCGGCCTACAGTCGTCGGCGACGGCTGGACGGTCACGGGGAGCAGGCGGATGCGCAAGTCGGAGCGGGGTAGCAGTTCGATCCCGGCCCTTGCCGTGCTCGTCATCCTCGGCGTGGTCGCTTACATCGGCATCTTCGGGGACAAGTCGGAGGAGCCGCCGCCGGTCGATCTGACCCTGCTCTCGGCGTCCAGTACGCAGTCCACGATCGCGACCGCGCCGCTCGACACCGAGCCGTACGCGACGACGTCCGGGGCCGTCGTCCACCCGCCGGTGGAGTCGGCCCTCTACAACGCGCCGGACGGCGAGCCGTTCGGGAAGATCGCGCCGCAGCAGTTCGGGCCGACCTGGTTGCCCGTGGTCGAGCAGACCGACGGGTGGGTGCGGGTGCTGCTGCCCTCGAAGCCGAACCGGTCGACCGGGTGGCTGCGCGAAGACGGGCTGCAGCGCGCGACGTCGTCGTACCTGATCCGCGTGCACACGGCGTCCCGGACGATCGAGCTCTTCGAGAAGGGCCGCCGGCTCGGCGTCTGGAAGGCCGGCGTCGGCGCGCGCAAGACCCCGACCCCGGCCGGGCGGACCTTCCTGCTCGGCTCGATCGTCGACCACAAACGCTCGGCGTCCCCGATCGTGCTGCCCTTGGGTGCGCACAGTCCTACTCTCGACACGTTCGGTGGCGGCCCTGGTACGGTCGCGATCCACGGCTGGCCGCGTGCCGACGTGTTCGGCGCGGCGATCAGCGCCGGGTGCGTCCGGGTGCCGAAGACCGCCTTGGCCAAACTTCAGCGCGTCCCGCTCGGGACACTCGTTCTGATCGACAACAAGTGAGTTGATGTGAGGAGTCCGCAGATGCGACGACAGCTCGTGCCGACCGTCGTGACCGCCGCCGCCGTCCTCGGCGTCGTCGCGTTCAGCCTGGTCGCCAGCACCCCCGTCGGCAACGCCGCCGCCCGGCCCTCCTCGGCGTACGCCGTCAGCGGCGAAGGCCAGCTGCCGATCAACAAGACGCCGTACGTCGAGTCCGCGGACGGCAAGCGGGTGTCGTCGTCCGCACTCGAGCTCCCGGACAACCCGCTGCTCGATGTCCGCGCGGGGACGGTCACCGCGGGCAACAACTCGGCCTCGGTCGAGCTGATCGACCTCTCGATCGGCGCCGGCGCGCTGGCCCAGATCCCGATCCCGCCGGATCTGAAGAAGCAGTGCGACACGCTCCCGCCGACCGGCGCCGGCGACCTGCCGATCCCGGACCTGGCGCTCCCCGACCTCGGCCTCCCACTCCCGCCGCTGAGCCTCCAGGACCTGCCGGTCAAGAACCTCCCCGAGCTCTGCAAGTTGCTGCTGACCCCGCCCAGCTCCCTGCTGGCGCTGGACGCCGTCAACGTGTGGTGCTCCGGCGCCAAGGGCGGCGTCGACCTCGGCTCGCTGACGCTGCTCGGCCAGAAACTCTCCATCCCGACCACCAGCCAGTCGTTCAGCACACCCGCGAACCCGCTCATCTCGCTCGCGGTCAACCAGCAGACCAAGAACGCGGACGGCTCGTTCACGATCACCGCGCTCACGATCAACCTCGGCAACGGCGCTCAGGTCATCAAGCTGGCCTCCGCCACCTGCGCCAAACCGGTCGTCCACAAGCCGACCCCGAAGCCGACCACCCCCAAGCCCACACCCCCGGTCCACCAGCCCCCGGCCGCCCCGCGGCCCACCCCGGTCAAGACCCACCTCCCCGTCACCGGCTGATCTCGTCGCTAACGACATGAGGTAGTCCGTCGATCGGACCGCCGGCCGCCTCCCGCCAGGCGGCCGGGCACCGGCTGGAGCGACTACCTCCTGTCCTTACCGTCGCTGCCGTCCCGCTTTCCCTGAAAACCGCGCGCTGCGCCCCGGCGATTAGACAAGAACTCTTGTACAAGATTGATTGCGGAGGGCAGGCGTCAGCGTTCGGGCATGATGCCGCGTAGCGGCTAGCCCGGGCTCAGAGCTTGATGCCGAGCAGGGCGTCCACGGCCTGAGCGACTGCGGCGGCCGCCGCGGGGTCGTCGCCGTTCGACTCGGCCCAGGTGTCCACAGCCGACAGCGCAGCCGGGGTGTCCAGGTCGTTGGTGAGGGCCGCGCGGAGCGCGTCGACCACCGGAGCGGCGTCGGCGGCGGTGCCCCGGGTGATGGCTGCGCGCCACAGGTCGAGCCGGTTCTGCGCCTCGAGCAGACCCTCCGGCGTCCAGAACCAGTCGGTGCGGTAGTGATGCGCCAGCAGGGCCAGGCGGATCGCCATCGGGTCCGTCCCGGCGAGGCGCTCTTTGGAGACCAGGACCAGATTGCCCTTGGACTTCGACATCTTCTCGCCGTCCAGGCCGACCATCGCCTGGTGGACGTAGGCGCGCGCGAACGGATGCTTGCCGGTGGCAACCTGTGCGCCGCTGGCCGACATCTCGTGGTGCGGGAAGATCAGGTCGGAGCCGCCGCCCTGGACGTCGAAGCTCATCCCGAGGTGTTCGAGAGCGATCGCGGAGCACTCGACATGCCAGCCCGGCCGGCCGCGGCCGACCGGCGAGTCCCAGGCCGGTTCGCCGTCGCGCTCGTGCCGCCAGAGCAGGCTGTCCAGCGGGTCCTGCTTACCGGCCCGATCCGGGTCGCCGCCGCGCTCGGCGAACAGCGCGGTCATCGTCTCGCGGTCGTAGTTCGAGACGCCGCCGAACGCCGGGTCGGCCTTCACCGCGAAGTACAGGTCGCCGTCGACCGAGTACACGGCCCCGGCGCGCTGCAACTCGGCCACCGCGTTCGCGACCAGATCGATCGACTCGACGACGCCGATGTAGTGCTGCGGCGGGATGACGCGCAGCGCGGTCATGTCGTCGCGGAACAGCTGGATCTCCTGGTGCGCCAGGTCGGTCCAGTCGACGCCGGTCGCGGCCGCGCGCTCCAGCAGCGGGTCGTCGACGTCGGTGATGTTCTGCGTGTAGACGACCTCGTACCCGGCGTCCCGCCAGAGCCGGTTGACCAGGTCGAACGTGACGTAGGTCGCGGCGTGGCCCATGTGCGTCGCGTCGTACGGCGTGATCCCGCACACGTACATCCGCGCCGTGCCGCCGGAGGCCGGCGGCACCTCGACCGGACCGCCGGACGCGGTGTCGTGCAGCCGCAGCCGCCGGGCGGGGCCCGGCACGACCGGGATGTCTGGATTCGTCCACGCCTGCATGTCCTGGAGCTTATGTCAGCCCGGAATCGCGCGAGCCGACACGGTTCCATTCCCCGGTCGCGCCGCCGTCCCGCCCGGACGTCGGTTACCCTGCCCAGACCCGCTCGGCGTACGCCGCGAAGGTCGCTGCCGGCCGCCCGAGCAACCGCGCCACCTCATCGGTCGGCGTCGCCAGATGCCCTTCGGCCATGATCGCGAACATCCCGTTCAGCTCGTCCGCGGCCTCCCCCGGCCAGCCGGCCGCCACGAGCTCCTCCCGGTACGTCGACGCCGTCAGCGCCGCGTATTCGACGGACCGCCCGGACACCTTGCCGATCGTCTCCATCGCCTCCCCGAAGGTCAGCGCCTCCGGCCCGGACAGCTCGTAGATCTGCCCGCCATGCCCCGCCGATGTCAGCACGGTCGCCGCGACCTCCGCCACATCCTCGACGTCGATGAACGGCTCCCGCACCTCCCCCGCCGGCAACCCCAGCCGCCCGCTCAGCACCGGCTCGTGCCACAGATCCTCGTCGAAGTTCTGCATGAAGTTGTTCGCCCGCAGGATCGTCCACTCCGCCCCCGAGGCCTGGACGACGCGCTCCGCCGCGGCCATCCCGGCCCCGAACCGTCCCGCCGCCTTGTCCATCCCCCGGCCCGACAACACCACGATCCGCGGTACGCCGGACGCCGTCACGAACGGCTCGATCACCGCGGGATCCTCCGGCGCGACCAGATACAGCGCGTCCACCCCGGCAACGGCATCCGCCCACGTCGAACGATCCGCCCAGTCGAATTGCGTCGCACTCGACCGCGACGCGGCCCGCACGTCGGCGCCCTGCTCCCGCAACCGCCGCACCACGCGCCGGCCGGTCTTACCTGTTGCCCCTAACACCAAAATCGTCATACCAGTAGTCAATCCAGAGCCCACCGCCGTTCCCATGGCCGAACGGACCGACCGCATGTGCACCCGGCCCATACAGTGGACCGCATGCATCCCCTCGACGACCTGCTCCGCGGTCTGCGCGCCGAAGGCGCCGTCCTCGGTACGCCGGTGCTGACGCCGCCGTACGCGCTCCGCTTCGTCGACGGCGCTGCCCTCACCTTCTGCACCCCGCTCCGCGGCGCGGGCTGGCTCGTCGCGGCCGGTGCCGACCCTCAGCGCATCGCCCCAGGTCAGACCGCGATCATCCGCGGCCCGCACCCGTTCGTGTTCACCGACGACCCCGACCGGACCGGCCCGACGATCGACGTCCGCTGCGACGGCAACGTCGACCAAGCGCAGCAGTCCGACGGCACCGTCCTGATGGCGGGCGCGTACCACGTCCGGCAGGAGCTCCCCCGCCGGCTGCTCGACGAGCTACCACCGGTCGTGGTCGTCACTGACGACCACGACTGCACCCCACTCCTCGACTACCTGGAGGAGCGGGTCGCGGCCCGCGGCCTCGGCCGGCTCAGCCCCGACCGGCTCCTCGACTGGCTGATGATCTGCACTCTCCGCGAGTGGTTCGAGGCCAACCCGCCGCCCTGGTACGGCGCGCTCGCCGACGACGTCGCCGGTCCCGTCCTGCAAGCGATGCACAACTCCCCCGCCACCGGCTGGACGCTCGCCAACCTCGCCGAGGTCGCGGCCGTCTCCCGGACGACGCTCGTCCGCCGCTTCACCGAGCTGACCGGCCAGGCCCCGCTCACCTACCTGACCGAGCTACGGATGACACTGGCCGCCGATCTGCTCGCCGAGCCCGGCGCGACGGTCGCGACCGTCGCCAGACGGGTCGGGTACGCCGATGCGTTCGGCTTCAGCGCCGCCTTCAAACGCGAGCGCGGCCTCAGCCCGAGCAGCTATCAGAAGGCCGGCCACGGAATGGCGGGCCAGTCCTCACTCGGGTAGGGGAACACGCCGGTCTTCAGCAGAGTCGCGCAACGCTCGCGCGTCGCGGTCAGCTCGACCGAGGTGATCAGCTCAAGCAGCTCCTGCCCGAGACCACCCGCCAGCCCGTCCGACAACCGGCGGACGTCGTCCAGCAGGTCGGCCGCGATCGGCTCACCGGCCCAGCCCCACAACACCGTCCGCAGCTTGTCGTCGGCGTTGAACGTCACTCCGTGGTCGACGCCGAAGACGCGTCCGTCCCCCGGGTTCAGCACGTGGCCGCCCTTGCGGTCCGCATTGTTGACCACGGCATCGAATACCGCCATCCGCCGCAGCTCGGCCGTGTCGGCGTGCACGAGCGTGACCGGGTTGTGCCGCCCGTCCAGCGCATCCAGGACGCCGACCCAGCCCGCGGGTACCCGCCCCTGCGGAACGATGTCGACCAGCTCGGTCTCCCCCGCGGTCAGCTCGGCCTCGTCGATCCACAGCTGGACCATGCCCTCGCCGAGCGGCCCGTCCCGCAGCAGCGTCGGCGGGACGATCGACCAGCCGAGCGTCTCGGAGACGACGTACGCCGCGTACTCGCGCTGAGCGAGCGTGCCGTCAGGGAAATCCCACAGCGGGCGCTCGCCCTGGACCGGCTTGTAGACCACCGTCGCGGTCTCCCCGCCCAGGCTCACCGCGCCCTGGAAGGTGCCGTTCGAAGCAGCCGTCAGCCGGCCGTGCAGGGACAGCTCCCCCTGTGCGAGCAGCTCGATCATTCCGGCAGGTGCCTGCGGTAGCCGTTGGCGCGCGGGCAGATGTGGCCTTCGGCATCGATCGGGCGGCCGCAGAACGGGCAGCTCGGCCGGCCGGAGGCGACCAGCGCCACCGCGCGCCGCGCGAACGCGCGGGCCTGCTGCTCGCTGAGCCGGACGATGAACACCTCGCCGTCCTCGGACTCCATCGCCGCGGCGACCGGGTCCTCCTCGTCGAGCTCGGCCTGCTCGGCGGTGACGACCGAGAACACCTCGATCACCACCCGCTCGGCGTCGGCCTCCCAGGCCAGCGTCATGGTGCCGGCCCGGAACTCCTCCTCGATCGGCTGCTCCAGCGGATCGGTGTCATCCGGCCCGGTCGGCGTCGCCGGCTCGCGCTCGAACCGCCGCGCGACCTCGTCCAGCATCACGTCCAGCCGCTCCGCGAGCGCCATCACCTGTTCCTTCTCACAGGCCACCGAGGTCAGCCGGGAGCCGGCCCGGGCCTGCAGGAAGAAGGTCCTCGCACCGGGTTCCCCCACGGTGCCGGCGACGAACCGCTCGGGTCCGTCGTACGAGTGAACGACGCGTGCCATACCTGAGACCCTATTACCGTCCGCCGACGACCGCGTCCGAGGACTGCTTTTTGCCCTTGGCGGCGGGTTTCGGGACGAGCGACGCCAGCTCGCTGCCGGTGTCGTTGAGGCGGACCAGGAACGGCCGGGTCTGGGTGTAGGTGATGATCGTGGTGGAGGCGGTGTCGACGACGATCCGCTGGAAGGTGTCCAGATGCTGGCCGAGGGCATCGGCCACGATCGCCTTGATCACGTCGCCGTGCGAGACGGCCACCCAGATCGCGTCGTCCGGCAGGGCGGCGTTGTGCGCCCGGATCGCGTCCACCCCGCGCTGCTGCATCGCACGCATCGATTCACCGTTCGGGAACGTCACGGACGACGGATGCGCCTGGACGACGGCCCACAGCGGATCCTTCGCCAGCGTGGCGATCTTCTGGCCGGTCCAGTCGCCGTAGCCGCACTCCGTCAGCCGGCGGTCGGTCGCCGGACGCAGGCCGGAGTGCTGTTTGGCGATCGCGGCCGCGGTCTGCCGGCAGCGCTCCAGCGGCGACGTGATGATGGCGGCCAGCGGCAGCCCGGCGAGCCGCTGCGCGACCGCGTCGGCCTGCTGGACGCCGGTCTCGTCCAGCTTCACGCCCGGCGTGCGCCCGGCCAGCGTGCCGGACGTGTTCGAGCTACTACGGCCGTGCCGGACCAGAATCACCGTGGGCATGAGGTGCACGTTAGCCGGTCCGGGCAACTCGCGGTGCCATGATGGGCGGGTGATCGTCGATTGCGGGGTGTACGCCGAGGGCGAGCGGCTCGATCTGCCGAAGGAGCCCGAGACCGTCGCGCAGACCCTCGACGAGCAGGACCACACCTTCGGCTGGGTCGGCCTGCACGAGCCCACGGACGCCGAGATGCGCCGCGTCCAGCAGCTGTTCGGGCTGCACGAGCTCGCCGTCGAGGACGCCGTCCGCGCGCACGAGCGGCCCAAGGTCGAGCGCTACGGCGACGCGCTGGTCGTCGTCCTGCGCACGCTCTGGTACGTCGACGAGGGCGACCAGGTGGAGACCGGGCAGGTCAGCGTCTTCGTCGGCCCCCGGTACGTCGTCACCGTCCGGCACGGCGACGGCGCCGAGCTGGCCACCACCCGGCACGCGCTCGAGGAGCGCGCCTCGATGCTCGGCCACGGCCCGGCCGCCGTCCTGTGGGCGATCTGCGACGCGATCGTCGACGGCTACGAGGAGGTGGCCGAGCAGGTCGAGGTGGACGTCGACGAGGTCGAGACCTCGGTCTTCTCCCCCGAGCGGACCAGCGACGCCGAGCGGATCTACAAACTCAAACGCGAGGTCCTGGAGATGCGCCGGGCGATCTTCCCGCTGCGCGAACCCATGGAGGCGTTCGCGCACGGCGTCCCCGGCATCAACGCGAAGGCCGCGCCGTTCTTCCGCGACGTCGCCGACCACGTCGTCCGCGTCTCCGAGCAGACCGACGGGCTCGACACGCTGCTCAGCTCGGCGCTGAACGCGCATCTGGCCCGTGTCTCGGTCCAGCAGAACGACGACATGCGCAAGATCTCGGCCTGGGTGATGATCGCCGCGGTGCCGACCATGCTGGCCGGCATCTACGGCATGAACTTCGACAACATGCCCGAGCTGCGCTGGCACTTCGGGTACTACGCCGTCCTGCTGCTGATGGGCGGCGTCTGCGGAACCATGTACGGCCTGTTCCGCAAGGTCGGCTGGCTCTAGCTACGTCGCCGTGATCGTGCTGGTGGCCAGCAGGATCAGGATGACGATGCCGAGCAGCAGCCGGTAGAAGGCGAACACCTCGGTGGTGTGCTTCGCGACGAACCGGATCAGCCAGGCGACCGAGGCGTAGCCGACGATGAAGCTGACGACTGTACCGACGATCAGCGGGACGACGCCGACGTCCCCGCCGAGCGCGTCAGGCAGCTGGAAGACGGCCGCGCCGACCAGCGCCGGGATGCCGAGCAGGAACGCGATCCGGGTCACGGCGACCCGCTCCAGGCCGCGGAACATACCGGCCGTCATCGTCGCGCCGGAGCGCGAGACGCCCGGGATCAGCGCCAGGCACTGGATCACGCCCATCACGATCGCGTCGGTCAGCGTGACCTTCTCCAGCGGCCGCTTCTTCGAGCCCAGCCGCTCGGCCGCGACCATGAAGAACGACCAGACGATCAGCGAGCCCGCGACCCACCACATACTGCGCAGCGGCCCGGAGATGATGTCGCGGGCCAGGAAGCCGACGATGCAGATCGGCAGCGAGCCGATCACGACGTACCAGCCCATCCGGTGGTCGAACGTGCCGCGGTGCTCGGGTTTGGTCAGCCCCTTGAACCAGGCGACGGCGTACCGGCGGATGTCGCCCCACATGTAGAACACGACCGCGGCGATCGCGCCGAACTGGATCACCGCGGTGAACGCGGTCACGCTCGGGTCGTCGATCGGCAGCCCGAGGGCCTTCGACGTGATCGTCAGGTGGCCGGTGCTGGAGATCGGCAGGAATTCGGTCAGACCCTCGACGATGCCGAGGATGATGGCGTCCCAGATGGTCAAGGTCAGGCACCGACCCCGGCGAGTTCGAGGGCCTCGGCCAGCACGCGCAGGTCGGCGATCCGCTGGTCGACGGTCGGCGCGAACGGCGTCACGGCGGCGGTCGTCACACCCGCTTCGGCGTACGCGGTCAGTTTCTCGGCCAGCCGCTCCTTGCCGCCGAGCAGCGAGATGCCGTCGATGAAGCCCTGCGGGACGGCGGCCATCGCGTCCCGGTGCTGTTTGGCCAGGTACAGGTCCTGGATCTGCTTGGCCTCGTCGGCGTAGCCCATCCGGACGGCGAGCGCGTTGTAGAAGTTCTTCTCCCGGCTGCCCATCCCGCCGATGTACAGCGCGGCGTACCCGCGGATCGGGTCGGCGGCGGCGTTCAGATCGTCACCGGTCATCAGCGGAACCGAAGCGACGACGTCGAAACCGTCGAGCCCCAGCTGACGGGACTGGCGTCCCGTCTCGATGTGTTTCAACTGCTCTCCAAGATAGGCGGGGTCGTTCAGGATGCCGAGCCAGCCGTCGGCGATCTCGCCGGCCAGCTCGAGGTTCTTCGGGCCGACCGCGGCCAGGTAGACCGGCACGTGGTCGCGGAGCGGGCGGCTGGACAGCTTCAGCGCCTTGCCGGGACCGTCCGGCAGCGGCAGCGTGAAGTGCTCGCCGTGGAACTCCACCGTCTCGCGCCGCAGGGCGGCGTTGACGATGGCAACGTACTCGCGAGTGCGGGCCAACGGCTTGTCGAAGCGGACGCCGTGCCACCCCTCGGACACCTGCGGCCCCGACACGCCGAGCCCGAGCCGGAACCGGCCGCCGGACAGCCGGTCCAGCGTCGCGGCCGTCATCGCGGTCATCGCGGGCGTCCGGGCCGGGATCTGGAACACGGCGGCGCCGACGTCGATGGTCGTCGTCTGCGCGGCGATCCAGGTCAGCAGGGTGGCGGCGTCCGAGCCGTACGCCTCCGCCGCCCAGGTGACCGAGAAGCCGAGCGCCTCGGCCTCCTTCACCAGCTTCAGATGGTCCAGGTGCTCGTCGCCGAAGACGAAGCCGATGTTCAGTCCGAGTCGCATGACTGGCGAGCCTAGCGAGAGGTTGTCGGTGGGCCGCAATAGGCTCGGGTTATGCAGCAGCGCTATCTCGGTCACAGTGGTCTGGCGGTGAGCCGGCTCGGCCTGGGCACCATGTCCTGGGGGCGGGACACCGACGAGCACGAGGCGCGTGAGCAGCTCGCCGCGTTCGCCGCCGCCGGCGGCACGCTGATCGACACCGCCGCGGCGTACGGCGACGGCGACAGCGAGCGGCTGATCGGGTCCCTGCTCGGCGACGTGGTCGAGCGCGACGACGTGGTGATCGCGACCAAAGCCGGGTTCAGCGTCCGCCGCGGCGAGCGGATCACCGACACCTCGCGCGGCGCGCTGCTCCGCGATCTGGATGCTTCCCTGCGCCGGCTCGGCGTCGACTACATCGACCTCTGGCAGCTGCACACGTGGTCCGACGACGTCCCGCTGGAGGAGACGCTGTCCGCGCTCGACCACGCGGTGAACTCGGGCAAGGTCCGGTACGTCGGCGTCTCGAACTACGCGGGGTGGAAGTCGGCCCGCGCCGTCACCTGGCAGCAGGCCTGGCCCGGCCGCGCCGTCCCGGTCTCGAACCAGGTGGAGTACTCGCTCCTCGCCCGGGACGCCGAGGCCGACGCGATCCGGGCGGCCGGCGGGCTGGGCATCGGCGTCCTCGCGTGGTCGCCGCTGGGGCGCGGCGTGCTGACCGGGAAGTACCGCACCGGCATCCCGGCGGATTCCCGGGCGGCGTCTCAGCATTTGTCGAGATTCGTCGACCCCTACCTCGACGGCCGCGGTTCGGGCATCGTGGAGGCGGTGGCACGCGCCGCGGACGGGCTCGGCTGGAGCCCGCTCGAGGTCGCGCTCACCTGGGTGCGGGACCGGCCCGGCGTGTCGGCGGCGATCGTCGGCGCCCGGACGGCGCCGCAGCTGAAGTCGGTGCTGGGTGTTGAGGAGCTGACTCTGCCGCCGGCCATCGCGGCCGCGCTGGAGGATGTCTCGTGAGGACGACGCTGTCGAGGTAGCTGGAGGTGCGGATGGCCGAATACGAGCTGCAGCAGTTCGAAGTCTCCCGAACGGAAACCCGCGGCGCGGTCCGGCGCCTGCTCACCGAGCACGCCGAGTACGGCGGCTGGGAGCTGGCCCGCCTCCGCCGCTACCCCGACGGCACCCGCCGCGTCTGGCTCCGCCGCCGCATCATCAAGGTCATGCGCACGTTCTAGCTCTCCTGGGGTTCGGCACGCCTGCGGCTGGATAGGTTGCAGGGATGACGCTCTCCCAGCACGTCATCAGCTCGATCACGACCACCGAGGTCGGCGCCCGCTACCTGCGGCCCGTCGGCCGGAACTCGTTCCGCGGCGACCACGGCAGCGGCGCGACCGAGACGGCGTACGTCGTCACCACGTCGCACGGCGCGACCGGGTGGGGGCTCGCGCTCGGGCCGGGCGACCCGGCCGCCCTGATCGGCCGGAACCTGGCCGAGCTGATCGAGCCGTCGATCGGGGTGATCGACGCCGGGGCGCTGTTCCTGGACTACCCGCTGCACGACCTCGCCGCGCGGGTGCTCGACGTCCCGGTGCACGTACTGCTCGGGGCGGCCGGAGCGCCGTCCGTCCGGTGCTACAGCGGCGGGATCTACTTCGACGACCTGGACAGCGGCCTGCCGGTGATCGCGCAGAACCTGGCGCAGGATCACGCCTTCGGGTTCCGCGACTTCAAGCTCAAGATCGGCCGCGGCTACCGCTGGATGCCGCACGACGCCGGGCTGGAGCGCGACATCGCCGTCACCCGGCAGACCCGCGAGCTCTACCCGGACGCCGACGTCCTGGTCGACGCGAACGACGGCTACTCGATGAACACCCTGACCGCCTACCTGGACGCCGTCGCCGACGTCCGGCTCTACTGGCTCGAGGAGCCGCTCGCGGAGCGCTGGGAGGATCTGGAGTACCTGCGCCACCACCCCGCCCGGCCGGAGCGGATCGCCGACGGCGAGTTCGACCCGAACGTCGGCCACATCCTGCGGCTGGCCGCCGCCGGTCTGATCGACGTCGCGCTGATGGACGTCGTCGGCCACGGCCTCACCGCCTGGCGCCGGACCATGCCCGACCTGCCGATCAAGGCCTCACCACACGCCTGGGGCCTGCCCTTGAAGACCCTGTACGCCGCCCACCTCGCCGCCGGCCTGGGCAACGTGGACATCATCGAGGGCGTCCCCGGCCACACGACGGGCACCGTCGACGACGGCTACACGCTCGCGGACGGCGTACTGACGCTCGCCGACCGGCCTGGCTTCGGGATCGACCTGGCCAGGTAGCCGACGGCAGCGGCGACGAGCGTGGTCAGCAGGCCGGAGGCGATCAGGGTGCTCTGGGCGCCGATCACCGCGATGATCGGACCGCCGGCGAGCAGACCGGCCGAGCTGCACGCGTTCACCACGACGGACTGGCCGGAGAGCAGCGCCCGCCGGTCGGCGCCGGTCGAGGTCTGGGTGATGATCGCGGAGATGGCGGCGATGCCCCAGACCACGGCCGTCCCGGCGAGGGCAGCCAGCAGAGCAATGCTCAGTGGTTTCGTCCAGAGGCCCATCCCGGCCCAGCACAGCCCGACTACCGCCCAGGTCACCGCCGCCAGCCGTACCGGCTCGACTCGGCGGACGAGCTGCATGGCGACGACGGTCCCGAGGACCGCGCCAACGCCGTACCCGCTCATGCCTGCGGCCAGGTAGACCGCCGGCTGACCGCGCTGCGCGCCTAGCACCGACAGGCCGAGGGTGAATGCGAACCAGGTCAGGCAGCCCGTGCCGCGGATGATCCAGCCGAGCGCGACCTCTCGCCGTCCACTCAGGCTGCCGCGGATCGACGGCGCCTCCCCACTCCGGCCCTCGCCCCGGACCAGCGCTGCCGCGAGGCCGCCCGCGAGCACCGCTGCCGCCTCGACCCACAGCAGTCCAATCGTGACCCCGGCGGCTACTGCAACGGCAGCCATCGGCGGCCCGACGACCATGCCGACCCGGCGCAGGCCGTCCTGCCAGGTCAGCAGGACCACCGCCCGCCCAGGGCCCCACCGGTCGCCGGTGTCGGCCAGCAACGCCGTCCGGCCGGGCGCGGCCAGCGCGTCACCCGCGCCGAGCAGCAACCCACTCACCACCAGCAACCACGGCGACAGCACACCCAGCCCAGCCGCAGCCGGCACGATCGCCAACGCACCAGCCGACCCCGCCGCGACGACGGCCAACCGCGGCCCGGAGTCCACCGACTGCCGCGCCCGACGCGCCCACCACGGCGACAGCAACACCGGTAGCCCTGCCGCGCCCCCAGCCAGCCCGGTCGCGGCCACTGACCCGGTCTCCTGCAGCACGACGAGTGGCAGCGCAACCTGCGCGATCCGGAACGCCAGCTCCGCGATCGCCCCGCCGACCAACAGGGTGATGGCATCTCTCATGCCCTTGATTCTTTGCGGGTTCAGCATTCATCGGTAGCCGGTCGTTGCTTGACGCAACCCATAATCTGAGCCTATGGCTTCATTACCCGCCGTCGAGGACCTGCTCCTGGTCCAGGCCATCCTGCGCACCGGCGCGGTCGGTACGGCGGCCCGCGAACTGCGCATCTCCCAGCCGGCCGCCTCGCAGCGCCTGGCCCGCCTCGAGCGGCACTGCGGCGCCAAACTCTTCGACCGCGACACCCGCGGCGCCCGTCCCACCCCCGCCGGCACCGAGCTCGGCCGCCGCGCCGACCACATCCTCGGCCACCTCGAAGAGGTCTACGCCGCCACCCGCACCGCCGCCACCGGCCGCCGCCTCGTCATCGGCACCTTCGCCAGCCTCGCCCCGATCCTCTTCCCCGTCCTGGACGCCGAGCTCGACATCGACCAGGTCGTCGACCACGGCCAGTTCCTCGTCGAGCGCGTCGCCGAAGGCACCCTGGACGGCGCCTTCATCGCCATCGCCGACCAGATGACGCTCCCGCGCAACACCATCGCCCGCCGCGTAGGCCGCGACGAACTGGTCCTCTTCGTCCCCGCCGGCGCCGCTCTCCCCGCCACCGGCAAACACCCCCTCAAAGACCGCCCCATCCCCTTCTCCACCTACGACCGCGGCTCCGACGACATCGCGGCCCGCCTGGTCGCCCTCGGCGCCCACCCCCGCCGCGGCGTCACCCTCAACACCACCGTCGCCATGGCCCGCCGCCGCACCCACCTGGCCCTCGTCCCCCGCAGCGCCCTGGCCACCGAACTCCACCCCGGCGAACGCCTGGTCCCCGCCCCCTTCCGCCACCGCCTCACCCTCTCCGTCGTCACCGCCCATACCCCACCCCAACCCTTGATGACCCGTCTCCGCCGACTCCGCGAAACGCTGAACTTGTTGCCCTAGGCATGAGCCTCCCGGAGGTTAGGGTGCGGGAGCCCTGAAGATCCGCCCATGATCCGAAAGGTCATCGATGTTCATCTCTCGCATTCTGGCGGTCGCCGTGCTGGCCGTGATCCCGCTGAGCTCGCCCGCCGTCGCCGCCGGCCCCGATGCCGCCGTCCAGCGTCGAGTCGACGCCGTCCTGGCGAAGCACGGCGGGCAGCAGATCTCGGCGAACCAGGTCCGCTGGGCCGACGGCGGCGCGGTCACGACCGTCCAGTCCGCCGGCCAATGGGGTGACCCCTCGACCTGCGCCTACGGCAACTTCTGCGTGTACACCGGCTCCGGCTACAGCGGCGACCGCACCGACTTCCTCCGCTGCGAAACCTACCCCTACCCCACGGACTTCTGGTCCTACGTGAACAACCAGACCGGCGGCACCCGGGCGACCCTGATCTCGGACCAGGGCAGCGACCCCGTCCTCACCCCGGGCGCCTGGCACGGCCAGTTCACCTGGAACGGACTGAACTACAGCGCCGTCAAACCTTGCTGAACTTGTCGTGAACGGCCCGCCGCGACCGCGGCCGGTGCGGCAGACTCGGCGCCATGAACCTGAGGCGCCTCGCGAGCGACCGGCGGCGGTTGACGGCGTACTGGAGCGCGACGGCGGTGCAGGTCGCCGCCGTCGCCCTCGACGTCAAGATCCTCCGCGAAGCCAGCAAGGTCTCGCTCATGCCGTTGCTGCTCTCCTGGACCCGATCGCAGCACGCCCACCCGCTCCTGCAGGCCGCGCTCCTCGCGTCGGCCGCCGGCGACCTCCTGCTCGAGACCCGTTTCGAGCTCGCCGGTATCGCAGCCTTCGCCGCCGCCCACGCGTGCTACCTGGCGTTCTACGCGGGCCGGTCGACCGCGCGCGACTGGCGTGTTCTTGCCGCCTACGCCGCTCTCTGGGCCGCCCTGATCGCTGCCCTGTCGCCCGGTCTCGGCAGCCAGCAGATTCCCGTCGCCGCCTACGCTTTGTTGCTCACCGCAACCGCTGTCTTCGCGCGCTGGCACAGCCCACGCGCCGGCCTCGGCGGCTTGCTCTTCCTGGTCTCCGACGCGCTGATCGCGTACCGGATGTCCGGCCGGGATTTCCGCGGCCGGAGCGCCTTGACGATGTCGACGTACGCCGCCGGCCAGTACTTCCTGACTAGCTCGCGAACACCTGAGCGTCGTCCGCGAACGCCTTGAACTCGAGTGCGTTCCCGGCCGGATCCAGGAAGAACATCGTCCACTGCTCGCCGGTCTGACCCTCGAACCGCACGTACGGCTCGATCACGAACCCCGTCCCCGCGGCCTTCAGCCGGGCCGCGAACTCCTGGAACCGCTCGACCGTGAGCACGCAGCCGAAATGCGGCACCGGTACGTCGTGCCCGTCCACCGGGTTGTGGATTCGCTGCACCCGCTCCCCCGCGAGATGCGTCACGAACTGGTGGCCGAACAGGTTCCAGTCGATCCAGGTGTCGGAGCTGCGTCCTTGGGTGAGCCCGAGGACCTCGCCGTAGAACGCGCGCGCGGCGTCCAGGTCGTCGACGGGCATGGCCAGATGGAACCGGGGCACCTCGGGCATCGGCGTACCTTTCGTCAGGGCTTTCGTCAGGCTTGGTCGAGGAAGCGGTCGAGGACGCGGGAGCCGAACTCGAGGGAGGCGGTCGGGACGCGCTCGTCGATCCCGTGGAACATGCCCATGAAGTCGAGGTCGGGCGGCAGCTGCAGGGGGACGAAACCGAAGCAGCGGACGCCGAGGCGGCTCCAGGACTTGGCGTCGGTGCCGCCGGACATCAGCAGCGGGGCCGTGCGGCTCTGCGGGTCCTCGGCGGCCAGGCAGGCCTTCATCGCCTCGACCAGGCCGCCGCTGAACTCGGTCTCCAGCGCGATGTCCTCGACGACGGTCTCGCGCTGGACCTTGTCGCCGATCAGCTCGTCGATGGTCGCGAAGAACTCGTCCTCGTACCCGGGCAGGAAGCGGCCGTCGATGTGGGCCTCGGCGTCCCCGGGGATGACGTTCACCTTGTAGCCGGCGTTCAGCATCGTCGGGTTGGCGGTGTTGCGGATGGTCGCGCCGAACATCCGGCTGAAGCTGCCGAGTTTGGACAGCGTCTCGGTCATGTCCTCGGGGTCGAGCTCGGTGCCGAGCACGTCCTCCAGCGTCTTGAGGAACTCACGGACGGTCGGCGTGACCCGCAGCGGCCACTCGTGCCCGCCGATCCGGGTGACGGCCTCGACCAGGTTCGTGACCGCGTTGTCGGTGTTGATCATCGACCCGTGGCCCGCCGTCCCGCGGGCCTTCAGGCGCATCCAGTTCATACCCTTCTCGGCCGTCTCGATCAGGTACAGCCGCAGGTCGTCCTTGACCGTGATCGAGAACCCGCCGACCTCGCCGATGCCCTCGGAGCAGTCCGCGACGGTGTCCGGGTGGTTGTTGATCAGCCACTGGGCGCCGTACACGCCGCCGGCCTCCTCGTCGGCCGTGAACACCAGCCGCACCGGACGCCGCGGCTTCACCCCGGCCCGCTGGCGCGCCCGGACGACGGACAGCACCATCGCGTCGAAGTCCTTCATGTCGACCGCGCCGCGGCCCCACACGCACCCGTCGAAGATCTCCCCCGCGAACGGGTCGACCTTCCAGTCCTTCGGGTCGGCCGGGACGACGTCCAGGTGCCCATGCACGAGCAGCGGATCGGCGCTCTGGTCCTCGCCCTCCCAGTGCGCCACCAGCGTCGCCCGGCCCGGCTCCGACTCGTAGATCGTCGACTCGATCCCGACCTCGTCGAGTTTGGCCGCGACGTACTCCGCGGCGTCCCGCTCGCCGTTGCTCTTCCCGTTGCCGTAGTTCGTGGTGTCGAACCGGATCAGCTCACTGCACAGCTCCACCACCTCGGCATCGGCGGCGTACGACGGGCGCTCGGTCGAAGTCGTCATACGCCCCATCCTCCCTCAGAGCACGCTCAGCCCGTACATCTCCCCCAGCGGGTCCGAGATCAGCTCCACCCGCGCGCCGTCCGGGTCCCGGAAGTAGATCGACGTCCCACTCTCCTCCAGGTACTCCACCCCCGCCCCGTCCAGCCGTCCCTTCAGCTCCACCCACCGCTCCGGCTCCACCGAGATCGCCAGATGATGCAACCCGCCCAGCACCTCCGCGTACTCCCCCAGCTCCAGCCCCGGGAAGTCGAAGAACGCCAGCAGATTCCCGTTCCCGATATCGAAGAAGAAGTGACTCGACCCCGCGTAGTCCCGATTCCCCACGATCTCCGTCAACGGAAACCCCAGCACCCCCTGGTAGAACCGGATCGTCCGCTCGACGTCCGCACACAACACCGCCACATGATGCAACCCCCGCGCCGTACTCCCCACCCGCGCACCCCCCAAGTACTCCCCCCTCAACCGCTCCCGCTCCACCTCAATAGCTGCCACATCAACAGTCCCCACCACACCCACCCTCTCTCCTCGAACCTTCAACCACCCCCATCGAACACCCCCACCCACCCGATGTGAATTCCCCGCCCGTTGTTTGCTACTGTTCTCCGGTCGGCGCCACTGAGGCGCAGACCACCTGTCCGGGTGGCGGAATAGGCAGACGCGCTAGCTTGAGGTGCTAGTGCCCTTTACGGGGCGTGGGGGTTCAAGTCCCCCCTCGGACACGCAACTTATCCCCACGGTCCCTCATCGGATCGATCTCTACGCCGACCGCCTGGTCGGCGTAGTTGTATGTAAGGCCCAGTTTCAGCGCCGCGTACAACTCACTCAGCTCCGCCGGATCAGCAGCGTCGAGCGCCCGCCCCACATCCCCCAACTCCTCGACATACGTCACCAGTTGATCACGATTCAGCACCTCACGATCCGGCACCGCCGCCAGCGCCCGCTCCGCAACCTGCCTCTCCGTGGCCGCCGCGTTGTACTGATCCCGCAATTCCGCCGGATCCCACCCCGCTTCCAGCGCTTTCCGGGCCCGATCCATAGTGACCTTCGCCGCACGGACACGCCCACGCAGTTCCTCGACATACGCACCTCGATCACTCTCAAGATCGCCCTCGACCACAAGCGCCTCGATCGTCGCCTCCCGATGCAACGGATCGAACAACGTCCCCACCCACCGATTCAACGCCGGCACCACCGCATCCTCACGCAAATAGATCTGCCGAGGATGTACCAGCGCCACCGCCGACCCCGGCACCAACGTCCGCGCATTGCACCGGTAGTAGATCGTCTCCTCACGCCGCGCCGCCCCCTCAAACCGACGCCGGCAAATCGAGCAAGTAATCCGTCCCCGTAAGACGTAAGTCCGCCGCCTCGGCGCCGTCCGCCGCGGCTGACCCGACCACCCCTTCTGCCCACCCACCCGACGCCGCCGCTTCTCCAACTCAGCAGCCGTGAACACCTCCACCGACACAACCTCCGGATGCGCCGGATTCCGCGACCGCACGATCCTCGCCTGCGGCGACCGCCGAAACTTCACAACGTAGCCCGCGGCAACATCATCAGGATCCAGCAGCTCCTCAACCTTCTGCCACCGCCCATAAATCGCGTACCCCGTGTACCGCGGATTCTCCAACACGGCCGCGATCGTGCTGTGCTGCCACCCATCCATGACCCGATGCCGATTCTGATCCGGCGTATGCGCCGACGGACACGGCACACCCTCCCGATTCAACTGCTCAGCAATCGCCTTCCGCCCCCACCCGTCGAGATACATCTCAAAGATCCCCCGTACGACAGCAGCCGCCGGCTCGTCGACCACCATCACCCGCAACCGCTGCCCCTCCGCCGCCTGCCTCGGATGCGGATGCGGCCCGCCATCCACCACCCGATACCCGTACGCCGCCCGCCCACCCTCAACCGCCCATCAATCAACACCTGCGCAGCCATCGCCGCCCACAACCGCTTCTGCACATGCTGCCGCTCCGACTTCGACAACCCACCCGTAATCGTCATCGCCATGTCGTGCACCGTGTTCTCCGGATCGAACCGCCCACCCAAACTCGGAATCCACAACGACACCCCGAACCGATCGAACTTCGGCCAGGTCAGACTGAACTGATTACTGAACCAACACCGAGTCGCCTCTCCTACGACGAGCCCGTCCCAGCCTCGGTTCGGGTCCTTCAAGGCCCGCAGAATCCGGCTCGCCTCATCCCGCCGCTCCCACGGCAACGACCGCGACTGCCCGATATCGAAGTACTCCGCCACGATCTCCCCACCCAACGGCTCCACGAACCGAGCCGCCTCCCCCAACTGCCACGCCTTCGACGTCGCCGGATCCTGGTTGTCCTCCGTCGAACACCGCCCATAGAACGCCAACCGCCCAGCCCCACCCCCGCTACCCACCTCCGCGGCGAGCGCCTCCATCCCCAACAACTCATCCAGCGTCGCCCACCCATCGGCCGCCGCACTCACGACGCCTCCCGATCCGTCTCGGCACGCCCCCGCCGCACCAAGATCCGCCGCAACACCCGAGCCGCCTGAGGCCCCAACCAAGGCGGCTCGGCCGGCACCCGCACCCGATCCCTCAACCCGTCATCAGAATCCCGCGTCATCTCACCCCATGCCAGTTCAACGGATGCCGACACCCACTTTCCGGACCAACCCGACGAGGGCGAACACCGGCACACATCTGGCACTCAAGGCGTTTCAGCGCCCACGAAACGCCTACCGCCGCCGACCCACCCGACCCGTTGAACCAACCATGGACACGCCACAGCCCCCAGAATCCGCCCACCCCACGTACCGCACCAACGTCTGCGAACACTGTTCGACCAGCTTCGAAATGACCCGATCCGACCAGCGCTTCTGCTCAGATCTCTGCCGCCTCCGCCGCTGGCGAACCCGCCAAAAGACCACCCGCCAGCCCACCCAAGCGACCAGCAACCCGGCCGACGCACTACGCGCGGAGATCGCCCACCTGCAGTCCCAAATCACCGAACTCCGCCACACCAACGCCGCCCTGCGCGCACAACTGAAGCGCCTACAGACACCTCAAGCTTTCCAACTGGCAACACCCAATTGGCGCCGTGCCAGCAACATCTGGCGCGAGTGACAGGCACCTGGACGGGGTCAGCCCGCGGGGTCCACCGTTCGACCGAACCCGGCGTCTCCGTCCTCCTCGACGGCGTCCCATTCGCCCCAACTGAACGGCTCCGACTCCGTCGCTGCTGGTCGCACGACTGCCCATCCGACCGTTGTGGGTCGCTGCCCTGTCCGCTGAAACTCCAACACCGCAGCGCGCGCCTCCTCGACCCCGATCGCGCTCTCGGCGTCGATCGTCGTGGGCACCGTTCCAAGCTGGAACGACACATCATCCGGCGCTTCAAGGGTGGCTGCCGAGTGGTAGGCCTCGCCGCCGTCGCGCTTCTCAATGAAGCGGAGCGAGCTGAAGTCCCGTCCGAGCCCGATCTGCAGTACGTCGTAAGCGGGAGTGGCAAGTTCGAGCCAGGTTGGCAGTGGCAACGAAGTGACCTTGTCGAGGAGGTCTTCGAGCTCGTCAGCGGAAGCCACCTGGACCGTCTCGTAGTCGTAGGTAGCTTTCATGTCAGTCATGCCATCCCCTTTCCGTTGCCACGGTAGACCTTATGGTCTCCTGGCCAATACACCGTGAGTTTCGTGCCTTTCGGGAGCTGGTCCTCCAGCGTTTCATCGCATCCCGCCTCGCCAGGACACGGCTTGTTGTTGAGGTACAGAGTCGCCTCCTTGGGTGCCCCAGCGCGCCTGAGCAGGGCAGCCGCGTGCCCTTCGACATGCTCCCGAGCAACGGCCAATCCCGCCCGCCACCCCGTCAGACCAGGCGCGCCGGCACCCGGGCCACGCGTCCCGCTGACCAGGTGAGTCATCCCGCGACCGTCGATCGACGTCAGGATGCCTCTGGTCGCGCCCTGGCCGCCCGGCCGCTCGGGAAGCCGTTGGAAGATGTGCTCGAAGTACGGCGCCGGCTCGGATTCTCCTTGAGCGTCGCCGCCGTCGTCCGCTGGCAGCCCAACACGATCTGAGTCTGATTGGCTGGCTCCCGACGCTTTCGGTCCAGCATCTCGCAGCTTGCCCGGGGAGGATCCGTCACCGGCTGGCGGGTTGTGACCAATCGAGTCAGGCCCTCCACCCGCTCCGATCGCGACCAGCTGCTGTGCCCAGTCGAGCGCCTTTGGTGGTGCCATGGCGAGGTAGTGCGCAGCCGCATCACAGGCGCGGGCGGCGTCGTCGAGTTCTGCCGCCGCGGCGGAGCCGTGATGCCCGGCCAACGTCCCGACAAGAGCCGCGTTCTCGCGGCATCGCGCCGCCGTCCGCTGGAGATGAGCAACCACCTGCGGGACTTGGTTGAGGGCATCTACCAGTCCCTGCGCAACCCGCTGGAGCTCCGAGGGCATGCGCCACGCCTAGATCTGATCGGCGTACCGAGCACAGCCCGCCGCTGCGATCTCCAGCGACTGTGCAGCCTGCTCGACGGCTCTGCCGGCTGCATCCAGAATCTCGGCGATATCTCGATCGACACCCGTCGCGGTTCCAGCGATCAGCCCTTGTACCTGCGCGGATTGCTGCGAAAACCTCGACTTGAACTGCGCGATCCCACCTCCGGCTTGCTTGGCCTCCAGCGAGATCTGATGCAATTGCTCTTTGAGGCGTTGTACGTCAGACACGCTCATTCTCCTCACATTGAACTAATGCTTCGTGCGGTCTCACTTCGCGGCTCGACTGAAGCGCCAGCTCAACCAGGAGCCGATCTGGGACGGCGCTGCCGACGAACCATGGACGGCGGTCGACGCTGATGACGTAGCGCGGGTGCGGCCGCCGCATACCGGTCATCGGACGACGCCAATGGACGCGGCACAGCACGATCGACCCGTTCGACCACGAAGGCGTGATGACATCGAAGCCGTCTTCGCCTGCGGGCAGATTCAGGATCCAGTCGGGACCGTCCGGTGGATCACCGATCTCGTGGATCTCGCCGCTCAGCGCGAGCCAGAAGACCGTGCAGTACTGCCAGTCCGCCACGCTCTGCACGCGGTGCCACATGTCGTCCGACACGGAGTGCTCCCGAGCAATCTTCACTGAGACCGACCGGGCGGTCAGGGCGAACGAACCCAGCGCCCGAGACCACCCGGCCGGCCATAGCCGAGGACTCCGTCCGGACCCCGGCGTGGAACGGCTGGCGCGGGCCGGGACTCGCCTCACGACCCGCGCCAGCCGGCACTGCAGGTCCCTGGCCGAGCCCTCCACAGGGGAAGGGAAGGCTCGGACAAGGACCGAACTACGGCGAGACCGGCAGTTCACGGCGGCGTGATCCTTGAAGGCACACCCCTGCCGACCTCGCCTGCTTCCGGTGCCACCGGCAGCATGATTCGGGCTCCCGTAGCGCGTTCGAACCGCTCCCGGACAGCTGCAGGTTCGCCGACCAACGCGAGGTGTCCCAGGTGCGGCATCACAACCGCGGTCACCTCGTACCGGTTCACTGAGACCACGAGCGCGTCGTACGCCGCCGGGGCGGTCTCGGCCTGCTCGACATAGACCGTCCCGAGCGTGAAGCCCTCCATCGCCGCGAACGCTCCGAGCTCGACCTTCGCCCCGTCTACCTGCCGATCCGACAGGTAGAAATCGCGCCGCACGTACCCGAGCAGCAGCGGACGCGTGTAGTCGACCAGCCGCCGTGGCGCTTCACGACCCGACAACATCGCGCACCTCCGCATCGCTCGCAGGCTCATTGGTCACCCGCAAGCTCGCGAACCGCTGACGCATCGCAACCTCGAACCCGGCAGCGTTCATCGGGTCGTCCAGATGGTCGATGATCAGGTGCTGTCCGAACCACACGCACACTCGCCGCATCGATTCGGGCAGCGGCTCGACGTCCTCGCCAACGCTTGTGAACATGCCGACAACGATCACGGAAAGCTGAACTATGCTGAACTGACTGTGAGTGCGGGTTTCCGCGCTGCCCTGAGCGGGGAGGGAAAAGCGCACAACATGGCGCCGTCGAATAGTCAGACCGGCATGCGGGGTTTCGTCACCCCGGGCTCCGAGATCGGCATCGTTTCAGGATTCGTCCTGAAACTGATCCGCGGTTCACTCACGCTCACCCAAACCGAACTCGCCGAACGCCTAGGCGTCGACATCAGCACCATCCAGGGCTGGGAAACCGGCAAACGCCCACTCACCGCTCTCCGCACCGCCGACCTCGTACGTCTCCGGACCCGCCTCATCACTCTCGGCGCGGCCCCCACAGTGGTTGTCACGCTTCAAGACGCAGTCGAAGCCGACGGAATCCTCTCGATCGCGATCTCAGCCGGCGACCGCCCGGTCAGCGCCGACCTGAACCCGCTCGGCGCCGCAGTCCACCGCCGCAACCTCGTCAACATGATCACCTGGCCCTTCACCGGCATCTCGCCCCTCCCACTCCGCGAACTCTCCGAAGCCCCCGGCCGCGGCCCGGTCGCCAAACGACCGACACTGGCCCACGCAGACCAGACACGCTTCTTCGACCACCTGCTGGCCACCGTCCAATCCCCGGACGCTGCCCGCTCCCCCGTCCTACGCCGCCAGGCCATGTACCTACTCGGCTTCGACCAGCGCGCCGCCTCCACCCAATGGCTGGCCCACGAACACGAGCGCGCCTTCAAGATCACAACCCCCACGTCAGACCTCCCAGGCGGAATCGCCGCCCGCTCCGCCACCCTCGCCCTAGCCCGCCGAGGCGACAGCGACCCCCTCCACTACTTCATCAAGACCACCCTCAGCAGCGAACAGCACGCGGCCGCCAACCTCGCCTACTGGGCCTACTGGCTCGGCGAGATCACCGACCTGTACGCCGACGACACCTACCTCATCGCCGCCGCCAACGATCACACCTGGTCCGGCAGCCGAGTCGCCACCCACCTCCTCGCCCACCTCGACAACCCCGTCCACAGCCCCATCAACATCAACAGCATGTGGACGCTCGTCCTGGCCAAACCAGACCTCCTCAAACGAGACCACAACCTCCGCTCCCAGACTCAGAAACGCGTCGCCCAAGCCCTGGACGCGGGGTTCACCGGTCAGACCAGAGACGAGTTGATTAATCTGCGATGTGCAGTACAACTCGCAGACCGCTGACGAAGGGACCACCGTGGCCGACGACAACACCGACCAAGACGCCGCAGCCGCCATCGCCTTCGCCTACGAAATGGGCGTCCTCAAACGCCTCCGCCGCGCCGGCTGGTGGCACGCCGGCGTCCGCGACCCAGAATCCGTCGCCGAACACAGCCTCCGCGTAGCCCAACTAGCAGCCCTCATCGCCGCCGAAGAAGGCGCCGACCCAGCCCGAGCCGCCTACCTAGGCATGTGGCACGACTCCCAAGAAACCCGCATCGGCGACATCCCCCACAGCGCCCGCCCCTACATCACCGCAGCCCCCAACGAAGAAATCACCGAAGACCAAACCGCCAACCTCCCCCACACCGCCGCCAAAAGCATCCGCGAAGCAGTCGCCGAATACGAAACCCAAGACACCCTCGAGTCCCGCTGCGCCAAAGACGCCGACCGCCTCGAATGCCTCATGCAAGCCATCGAATACCGCGAATCCGGCTACACCCGCACCGACGGCTGGATCGAGTCATCTCGCGCGAAGATCCAGACCGAGTTCGGCCGGCGTCTCGCCGACGCAGCCCTGACCGTCTCTCCACTCACATGGCGCAATCGCTAGCGCGCCGGCGCCCTAGCAAGCGCATACCCAGTCGTCCCATGCGGGTTTGAGGGCATTAGGCACAAGCGAACAACGATTTGTCCGGGCGCCGAGTCCAATCAGCCTAATGGGGAGCGGCGCCAACGCTGCGATGGGGCCTCCTCCGAGCATTCGCGAGCTGGGAGACGGACCTCGGCCGGGATCGACGTGGGTACCTCGCAACCGCCACCCGGGCAAGCGGACGTCGGCCAGTCCCAATCCCATGCGGTACAGCGGACGCTGACCGCGCTCGTGCCCGCGAGGACTGCCCACCCATCAGCTGTCGGGGGTCAGTCCCCGAGTGTCGGTGTGGGCCGTGGACAGCGGTCATGCGGACATGACCGCACGTCTGCTTGATGACTGGAATCGCATTGCCAACAAGTCCACCGAGTTGCGGGCGAAGTCAGTGCGACGTTGATTCGGTCCCGCAGGTCGGCGTCAGCGCCGGCTACCTGTACTACCGCATAGTCTCGTACCGTCAGATCCGGATCCGAAAAGAGATCGAGAACCTCGTCCAATTGCCCCTGGCTACTTGCCCACCAGACCTGTCGGATGGCCCACCCCGAGCGAATCATGGCGTCGGCAAGAGGGAGCTCGATCTCCGGGCGCAACGCCGCAACTGCTGTTGCAGCGCCTAGTTTCGAATATGGCTGCCAGCTAGAGACACCCGCAAGAATCGTGGTCAGGATCTCGTCTGGAAGCCGTTGCCCCAACACCATCAGGTCCCGGGCGATCTGAGCAAGCCAGACGTTCCCCGTCTCCCATGCCCGGACGGCACAACGTAAATGCTTGTCCTCGACCGACACCAACTGCTCAACGCTCAGACGATCTGACGCGCTGTAGACCAAACCCCATGTCGCCCGCTGAGGGTTCTCCCGATGGAGCTGATGCAACTGGCCGCCGACCACTTGCATATCGATGCCCGCGGCCTCGCCGAAGGCCGACAGGATGGCCGCAGTCGCCTCCAGATGCGACACCCCGGCATCCGCGCTGACGCCGATAGTCTGCTCACCGAGGCGTACGAGCTCGAAAAGCGCACCAGCCTCATCGAGATGCCAGGCTTGCGACTGAGTCAGCTCAACAAGTTCACCGAACGCTTGACGCAGGCCCGAGAACGGATGCCGATCGAGCATGTTCAGCTCGTGCGTCGCCAGCATCTTCGATCGTCGCCCGATCATCGCCTCGGCAGCCTCCCCGTAGCCGAGCCGTCGCAGTTCGTCCTCAATTCTCCCGGCGACCACACCAGAACAAGCGCGCGCAGTCCTTGCGATGCGATGCGCCACGTCAATTGACGGACGGATCGCAAGTAAGGTCCGGATCGCGACCTCGGCCAACAGGCCCGAGCCGTGCGGCAACCCCTCGCCGCCGCGGCTTCCCTCAGCAAGATCTTCGACGAGCGCCGTCTCCACCAGATCCAGCGTGTGGTGATCAAGAACGCCGCCGTTGAGCTCGGCCCGGTGCGCCATCGCCAGGGCGTTGATGACGGCAATCTGCTTCGCGTTCAGGCACTCACAAGTCTGCACCAATCGCTCGATCTCACTGCGCAGCAAGGGCAACTGGGCAAGCCGCACGGCCAGCTCCTCGAAAGGCGAGACCCGTGAGGCCGTAAGTTTCGTGACCATGTCGGCGTCCGCTGGGATCGACGGTGGTTGCCGGTTCCGGCTGGACAATCGGGCGATCTGCGCCGCGACGAGCCGCCTCGGCTCGTCGGACTCCGCACACCAGCCATCACCCCACGCGGCGCATGCGACATCGAGCAGACTGTCTGCCTCGGCGATGGCAAGATCGGTCAGGATCTGGCAGGCCGCGGGTGACAGCCCGGCTGCAAGTCTCAACGTCTCGTGACGCTCCTTCGCCTCCGCTGCTCGCCCGATCCAGCCCTCGAGATCCGCATCGGGGCGGGTGTGACGGACGGCATCACCGATCTCGGTGAACAGCCGGGTACGAGCTACCAGCTCGCCACGATGCTCCTGCGTGATGAAGACTCCGGCAGTCCCGTCCCAGTGATCGACTGAGGCCTCCGCAGCCAATCGAGCAGGTCTTCCCACTAGCCCCCAGTGCGAGCTCACGAGTCGTGCTTCGACTGCTCGGGCTGCAGATTCCCAACTGCCGCCTTCCGCAACCACAGACGCGATGTCGGCATAGGTGTCCATCAACACTTCGACCGAGAGTGCCCGATCCAATCCAGGGAGATCGGCGTCAGGCCGAGCCTTGGACCAACGAGTCACACTCTCGGCAACAACCTGGTGGAGAAGACCGGCTCGCGTTGACGGCATATCAGTCGGTGTTCGCTCAGCCAGCAGAAGGACCGCCAACGTGGCCAGTAACGGAATCTTCCATATCGCAGGTTCGTCCTGCCGAGATCGGCGAATGTAGTCCTTGCGTTGATCCAGCCACCCAGCCGGATCCGAAACTCCCGCGGGCATGACGTGAGCGATCAGTTCGTGTAGCGCCTTATCGAGATCTGCCGGCTCTTCGAGATCGTAGATCGGCAGACCGAGTTCTGTCGCGGAAACTTCGGCGCTGTAACGGGAGGTTACGACGACATCGAGGTCCCGGCTTTGCCTGCGCAGCAGGCTCGCCAACTCACTGACGACATGGGCGCTCCTGTCCAGCGTCTCGTCCAACGCGTCCAGTAGGAGAATCGCGTGGCCGATCTCGATCCTCTCGGCCAGCTCTGCCCGCAAGACAGAACTCGACGCCGGCGTCGCCTGAACAATAACTTCGTTCATGGTCAGCGGCGTGGGGCGGTCCCGGGGCAGCAGCTCGGCTAGGTCCGGTAGGCGAAGAACCAATGGAATCGGCGCATGCTCATTGGCAGCAAAGAAGGCTGCTAGCTGCTTAACCGCCACGGACTTTCCCGTTCCGGGATGACCCACCAACAGGATGCGTCCTTCCCTCCGCACGGCGTCCAGTAGCGTGCCGTTGTGAGCGGCACTGTCCTCTTCTGCCGTACTTCGACGCGAGATCCGGATCCCTTGAGCGAGACCGGCTACGTCGAGAGCAGCAACGTTGAACGCGGCGAGTGGCAGGCGATCGAGCTCGGCCGCCAGAGATTGTCGGTATGCGGCAGTCTCCTCATCCGCGGCCTGGCGTCGAGCCGCCAGCGCTCCGCCAGGATCCGCGTGGGCCGGAACCCCGGCTTCCCGCAACCATCTCCGCCAGCCATCTAGCCCGACTTCTGGTCCACGGTTAGCGGCCGCTCGCTGCACGCCATCACACAACGCCTGTAGTCCTGCCGAGCCGTGCCCCGCGCTGACAATCGTCCCGTCGAGCCAAGCCGCGCCTGCTGACCAGTATGGACTGGACCCGCGGCCATCGACTTCACAGACATAGATCCGATCGAGGAGAGTATCCAGCGCGCCATCTTCGAGACCCAGCTCTCGCAGCAGATCGCGGAGACGCTGCACGTGGTTGGACTGGTCTCTGCTCTGCATCGTCTCATCGCGCCGGCGGTCAAGCCCGTCGGCCAGATGCCGCACAGTGCCTGACAGACGTGCGGCGACCAGCACGGCGACGTCGTCTCCGGACAACTCGCCCGCCTGTTCTGCAGCTACCCACTGCGTGGCTGTCGCAGTCAGTGTCTGCCCGAAGTCGCAGCTCAGCTTGGCCTGGATGTACGCCTTTGATGACACGAACCGTATGACGAGGTCGTCGATCGACGCATCAGCTTCCATCGTGATGCCGATGGGAGCTTCGCCCGCCGGCAACCAGCTCAATGGACGCCCACCAAGCCCTGCTGCCGCAGCCAGCGCACCGATTCCGGCGCGGTGGCGGGAGCCTTCCTCCGCGGCCGCTCCCCCTACGGGTCCCCTACGCAAATGCCACCTCGCAGCGCCAGATCCACCGAACGCACATGCTCACAGGCTACTGCCGCCCACCGCCGGACTTGGCGCGAGAATCAATGCCTGCCCCATCCGCCCGCCCGGTACCGCGCGTGGGAGTTGTCCAGCGGGAGTGGGCCCGCGGTAACGAAGGGACCTCGGCCTCAACCTATGACGTTCGCTATCAGGCCTACTGAGCAGTGCCGTGACTTGCGAATGCCCTCGCATGACGATCAACATCGTCGCCAAGATCACGAATTAACCGCGTAGACGCATATCGCTGTAGCAACCCCCTATGCCAATACAGCTGCTTCCAGCCGGGGCCACTAAGGGAATGGTCGCCGGAAGATTGAGCGTGCGCACCGGCGGTTGTCTCTCGAGCAGCGTTGCCCCTAAGGTAACCGCGCAGACCGAGAGAAAACCCCCGGAGAGTTTTGACCGGCCAACGCACCCAGCGGAGGTGGCGAGGCACGGCGCGCAAGACGCGGCGAGGGCACCTGTGATCGTCGAGACCCCGTTCGCTGCAGCCCTCGTCGTCGATGCAGATACCGGGCCAGCAACTCGTACACCCACGACCGGGCAACACCGTACGCCGCTACGTCCTCAGCGACGCTCCGTCCCTCGATCGCGATCGCGGTGACAGCTTCGAGATCCGTTCCGAGCGCCAGAACTGGGTCTGGCGCGCCTGACGTCTTGGCCCTGGCTACTTGTCCGAGACCAGCGCCTCGAATACGGCGAGGATCGAGCTCGGGATGGCAGCCGAGACATCGGTTGCCGCTCGCGCGATGATCTCGCGCGGGAGGTCTCTTCGGAAGCGGTTGAGCTCGGGGAACTGCTTGACGAGGTCCGTCTCAAGTCGATGCCCCTGAGTGCGGAGCCACTCGGCCGGGACCTCCACGCTGAAACCACCGACATAGTCGATCCTCGTCGGATCGGCGGTGAAGCCCATCGCGAGCGACAACTGATCGACGATCTGCCGGAAGTCAGACTCGGCCAGATCGAAGTGTCGAGTACCAGGAGCCAGTCCGAGTGCCTCGGGCGGGCGAAGGCGTTCGCGGAGGATGAAGGCACCCAGCAGCAAGGGATCGAAGATGAGATTCTCGATGGAATGACGGTCCGGCAGGTAGCGAATACCCTCTGGCGCTCCGGACCTGTCGTCACGGTCAACCAGGCCGTAGACCGTGGTCACACCGTTCGCCCGCAACTCCTTGACCAAGCGAATCACCGCGTCGCAGCCGCCACCCTTGTCGCCCCGGCCGGCAGCGATGAACTCCAGGGAGATTTCGGTGTCGAGGCGGGTCTTCAGGATTCCGAACAGGAGCTGCAAGTAGGTCTGGTCATACTCGCTCTCGACAAACACCTGGCGCCTGTTGTCGACATTGACGCTGAGCGTCGAGAGGCCCGCCGTCAGCGACTTGATCGCCTGGTCCGCAGAAGTCTTCGTCATCCGCGGCCCAGTTCGGCTCAGGGTGTACAACGACTCCTCAGGCGCCAACGCCACGGTGGTCGGCGAGTGCGTGGTCATGATGACGCGAACGCCGTACTGCTTGATGAACAGATCCTGGATTACGCTCAGCAGGCTCTTCACCATCGTCGGATGAAGACTCGCATCCGCCTCGTCCAGCAGAAGAACCGATGGAACCTGCACGGCATCGGCGAGGCTCGAGCCCATGAACATCGCCGATGCGACAGCGAGGAGCAGCCGCTCGCCGGACGACAGGGCGTCAGGCGTGAGAATCACACCGTTCGGCCCCGTCAGTTCGGCGGTGTAGACCACGCCTTCGACCCCTTCGGGAGGCGTACTGAACTGGTACGGCAGGCCGACGATGCCGAGCGTCTGGTTGAGCAAATCCCAAGGTGCCGGGCCGTAGTGCGCGATGAACTCTTCGGAAGCCAACGCCGCCGGATCGGATTTGAAGGCCTTGATGTCATTACGGAACTTCTTGTCCGCGTACGTCAGGAACAGCATAGTCAACGACGTACTGAAGATGTCCTGCTGTCCGGACGCCAATGGATGGAGGCGCTCGAACTCCTCCATCGTCAAATCGCAGATGGGTTTGCCGGCGGACTGGAGTCGCGCGAAACCAGCAGTGGAGATCGCCTTCTGCTGGTCTACGAAGGTCTCGCGAAGGACATTGTCGAACTGCTCGGGCGCGAGGTTCGGATAATTCTCGCGACGCATTTGCGTGATGTGGTTGTAGTTTACCTTCCAGGCGTGTTGCACCTGGTTGGTATTGAGGAGCTGCTCACTCTGGAGGACGAGTTCACCCAGCCTGAAAAGGCGAATACTAGGGACCTGATTCTGGCTCCCATCCTCGAACAGGTGGATCATTCGCGACTCGATGCCCGCCAGGAGTTGGGACTTGCCCGAGCCGTTCGCCCCCGTGATGACTGTGAAGTCAGGGATCTCGAGATTGTCGATCTCGAGGGCTCCGAGGGACTTGTAGGTCTGCCACAGGCGAAGTCGCAACGTCACTCCTGAACTCGATGGTTTCGCCAGCCTGAGTCTCCTACCGCCGGCGAATTACGACCAGGCGGAGACAATTATGCTCGATGCGCCGGGGCAACAACAATCCTCCCCGGAGACACCCCGATTAATCTACAACTATCCAGTCCCCCAGATCACTGGCTGCACCACTCCACACTCGGAGCGCAACCGGAATAGACCTCCTATACCTCAGCCGTTGACAAGTATTCGGAGTCAATGGGGTGAGGAGGCGACGTGGGTCGCGAGCATCTACCACTGGGACCTGGGGCATGGTGACCAGCCGGGTCGGCAGTCGCGACGAGGACGGGCGTCCGCGGAAGTGGGAGGCTCGCGCATTCTTTCGGGACCTCGACGGCCGGACCCGACCGGTCACGACGTGGGGCGCTACGCAGAGTCAGGCGGAGAACAACTGCGGGCGTCGCTTCGATCTCGGCAGAAGGTCGGCACGGCGCTCGATCGACACGCAGGGGCAGGCCACCTGGAGGAGGCACTTCGTGAGATACACGAGCCGTTTCCAGATTCCCCCTGAGCCCAAGCTTTGCGCCGCCGTATGAGCTCGTGTGGCTATCGCGGCTCGCGTAGTCGCGGTGCCGGACTAGCGAGTTCCGGATAGATTTGGCTCGGAGTACCGCGAGCTTAGCGAGGTGACCGGTGTACCTACAGCGCGTTGGAATCCGGGGATTCCGGGCTGCAGCCGACGAAGATCTGGTGTGTGAGTTCCCTGGGCGGTTCGCGCTGATGGTTGGTGCGAACAACGCCGGTAAGAGCACGGTCGCGGAAGCTCTGTATCTGGCTCACCCCCACGTCTTCCCACAGCTCACCCGCCCCTCGGTGGCCACCTTGGGTTCTTCGGCGCCGCGAGAAATCGAGATCGCCTACGCATTCGGTGACCCGGCCGACGAAGGCCCGGTGGGCAAGACTTTGCAGGGCCTGGCGATGCCCGCCCCATCGTGGAGCCGCCCGCTTGAGCGCAGCATGGGGCGGGTGCGCCCGACTTCGGTCGAGCACCAGCCGGAAGAGTTCGGTGCGCTGCGGTTGATCTACCTTCCGGCATACCGCAACCCACTGGACGAGCTCGCCCGGCGTGAGGCACAAATTCTGATCGAGCTCTTCCGCGCTCAGCAGCAGGCGGACCGAGGTCACAGGAGCTTGATCGGGCTGCGAACCAAGGCAGAGGCCTTGCTCGACGCATTGGTCAAGACGGGGTTGATCGAGTCGGTCGAGAAGCGCGTTCGTACTCACTTGACCAAGCTGTCTTCTGGGGTCAGCCACCAGTTCGCGTTCGTCGGCGGTCAGGTTGTCGACGACGCCTACCTGGCACGGGTGCTGGAGTTGCTGCTCGGGACCATTGACGACCGCATCTTCGCCCGCCGGCTGGAAGTGTCGGGTCTTGGCTACGTTAACCTCCTCCATCTGGCCGTCACGCTGGCGGCGATACCTGAGGTCTCGGCGGCAGCACCTCAGCAGCAGGCTGCGCCAGACCAGGCCGACGCTGATCCAGCAGACAGCGACGCACAGCGTGAGGCGGAGGCTGAATCACAGGAGGACTCGTTCTTTCCGGAACGCTTCCACATCACCTTGGTGATTGAAGAACCCGAGGCGCACCTTCACCCTCAGCTGCAACACGGTCTGACGCGATACCTTCGCCAGACCACGGCGGCCCGACCCGAGCTGCAGACGATCATCAGCAGCCACGCGGGCGACATCATCTCGGCGTGCCGGCCGGAGGAACTGGTGGTGCTTCGCCGGGGCCACGAAGGACGCCGGGAGTCGCGGGTACTCAGCACGATGCCGATCCATGACAAGAAGCGGACCCTACGGATGGCTCGTCTCCATCTCGACGCGACCCGGTCCTCGGCGCTCTTCGCAGATCGCATGATCATCACCGAAGGAATCAGCGAAGGCGCTCTACTGCGGCAGCTCGGACGGTCCTGGGCCGCGGGTGACGACGCTAAGAGGCGCTTCGTCGAATCTGTGACGATCACCTTGATGGGCTCCCGGCCGGGCCGCTGGCCGGTGGATCTGTTGGCGGCGCCGGGTCACGAGATCGCCGACCGGATCGCCATCTTCACCGATACCGATACCCGAGAACCCGACACGTTCACCCAGCCGCAGTGGCTGCAACAGGTGGATCCCCTCCGGGTGCGGGCGTTTTACAACGCTCCGACCTTGGAGCCTGCGCTGACCGCCGGCAACGGGGCGGCAGTCGCTGCGGCCTTGAGCGAGATCGGAGTTCCAGCGCCGGATCCTGTGACGCCTGCGAGCGTCGATCTGCTGTTCGCGACAACAGCCAAGAAGCGCAAGGGCGAGTTCGCGCTCGCCTTCGCCGAGGAGCTGATACGCCGACTTGAGACAGGTGAGGCCATCACGGTGCCGCAGCACGTCAGCCAGATGTTCGACTTCCTCTACATCGAGGCTGAAAGCGACGAGAATGCCCCGCCGCCGCCTCACGTATGAGCAGCGCGCCGCAGCGACGACGGCGGTCGCCCGGTCCTTCGTCGTCGCCGCGCCGGGGTCGGGCAAGACAGCGGTGGCGGCTGAGCGGTTCGGGGTCTTACGCTACGCCAGCGACGGCGATCCGCGGAGAATTCTCGGTCTGAGCTTCGCGCGTTCGGCCTGTGCCGAGCTTGCCAGCCGGATCCGTCGGCGTTGGGGCGCTGCCGCGCTTCGATGGCCGCACCGGGTGGTCACCCTGGACGGCCTACACCTCGAGATCTTGACGTTCTTGCTCAGGCGTGGCGTCATCACCTGGATGGGCGGTCACACTGAGCTGACGGTGATCGATACCTGGCGAGGACAGGTCGGCGCCCGGTACATGTCGAAAGATATGGAGTTCCGGAGGGTAGCCAGTCTCGTAGGCACTGCTGTCAGGTCTCGTGGACTCCGGATCACCCGTCCTGATTTCGGGATTGGGGCCAAGGCGGCCTTCGAGACGCATCTGTCTGCAGGAAGGTGCACTCACAACGAGGTCCGCCAGGTGATTGGTGAGATCTTGCGGGACCACGACCTGCGCGCCGAGGTTGGCCGGTACCTCGCCTCGACAACGAAGGCCATCATCCTCGACGAGGTCTTCGATGCGAACGGTGTCGATCTGGATCTGATGCGAGTCGCTACCGCCGCGGGTATCTCGGTGACCCTGATCGGCGATCCTTGGCAGGCACTGTACGGGTTCCGCGGCGCTCGGCCAGACCTGGTGCCGAAGCTGGTCGAGATCGACAACTTCGAGACCTTCCCGGTCAATCAGTCCTTCAGGTTCGAGTCGCCGGAGATGCGGGCACTGGCGGACGATGCTCGCCACAGCAGGCCCGTCCAGATCGAGCCGACCGCAGACCCGAGTGAGTGCGACGTGATCCTGGCGCCCACGTGGGACGAACTGTGGGCGGCGCCGTCCTGCGTCCTTCCCATTTCGTTCGGCCGCCTCGAGAACCAAACCGACGCGGCGATCGCGCTCCTGCTCGACCGTGTTATCCGCGGCCACTTCGGCCGCGGAGCGATCTACGTCGCCGAAGCTGCGGCCATTCTGAGTCTGCCGCCTGATGCGCATCTAGCCGCTGGGGCCTCTCTCGGCCAGGTGCTAGAGCTTCTGCGCCCTGGCACTCCCGAGGCCGCCGCGGCAGCTCTCGCCGGTTTGAGGGAGGCGCTCAAGGAGATGGGCAGCCCGTCCCGGCTCCGCCGGCTTCCCGTCGACAGCGAGAACGCCCAGCAGGCGAGACTCGTGGCCCTCGCTGCGCGGATCAAGCAGCCGAAGGCTGTGCCGGCGATGACAGTTCACCAGGCCAAAGGCCGAGAGTGGCCGGTGGTCGGCATCCGCATGAGCGACGCAGCCAGAGCACGTCTGCGGGCGGGCCTCAGCGAGAACCAGGATGACGACCGGACGCTGTACGTCGCGTTGACTCGCGCGATCCGGCGCGTCGTGGACTGCTGAGATCCACGGTCCAGCGGGTGGCGTTGGACTATGTCGACAACTGTTGCGGGAAGGCGAGCAGGCTGGCCGGAGACAGCCTGCGTGGGCGCATTCCTCACGATGGGGCCAGTCAATACCGCTGGGTTCGCGGTTCCAACCAGCCTGGCAGCCAACAAGGAGGTCGACATCCAGGTTGCCGGCGAACACGCCTCGCCGAGATGGCAAACAATCCATACCCTCATCGGGGTACCGTCCGCGGGAACTGGAGCGACGCGACGAATGCTGAGATCGCTAACCTGTTCGAGGACGGCAACGCAGTCGAGGAGATCGCCCAGATCACGGGGGCACGCTCGACTCGGTGACTTGGCAGCTCTACCAACTGGGTCGGGTACCTTCCCAGCCACCCCGTCCGCCACTCCAGGGGCAGGCTGCGCCGAAACCACCGCGGGTAGACACGATAAACGACTTACGGCGGAGAGGTCCACGGTCAGGTCTACTTTCAGACGCTTTCGAAGTGGCTGGGCGGGGAGGGAACGCCGCAGCCGGTATCCCATCATGGTGAATGTAGGTTCGACGGCAGCGGTTGGCCCCTCTCCGCGTGTGCTGTGAAGTCATGCACGATGCATCACCCCGAGGCGTCTGGGCGGCCGTCTCAGCTCACTGTTACTCACTGTTAGAGCGACAAAGCTTGCTCAACGACGGCGTCCAACGACAACTCTCCATTGGAGAGTGTGCAGGTCAGCGGCAACTTTCGGGTATTGCTGCGAGGCGCCGCGAGTCCTGGCACGGTAAAGCGGTGTTTATGGGGTTCGATCTGGTAGGTCCGGATCGAGGTCGAGGCGTGTGGTTAAGGTGCGTGTTCGGCCTCGGACACAAAACCCAGGCTGCGGAAGCAAGCAATAGCTTCCGGAGCCTTCTCGTGTACCCACCGACGCACCCGCCAAATCGACCTGTGTCACCAGTTGATCACGATTCAGCACCTGGCAACCTGGCACCGCCACCAGCGCCCCTGCTTCTCCGCGGACTCCGCGTTGCACCGATCCCGCAGTTCCGCCGGATCCCACCCCGCTTCCAGCGCTTTCCGGGCCCGATCCATGGTGACGTTCGCCGCACGGACACGCCCACGAAGGTCCTCGACACACTCGGCCCGATGCTGCTCACCATGATCCTCGACGAACAGCGCCTCGATCGTCTCGGCACGAGCCATCGGATCGAACAACGAAACGACCCATCTGTTCACCGCCGGCGTCACCATGGCCTCCCGCAGATAGGTCTGCCGCGGATGCGCCAAAGCGCTCGCCGACCCCGGCACCAACGTCCGCGCATTGCACCGGTAGTACGAAACCTCCTGCCGCCGGGCAGCCCCCTCCGTCTTGCGAGCACACAACCCACATCGCACCAGCCCACGTAACGCATACACCCGCTTCTTCGAGACCCGGCTCCGCTCAGCCGCGGACCATTTCCGGATCCCCCAGCCTTCCGCTGCCGCGCCCGCAACTGCGCCTCCGTGGACATCTCGACCGACACGATCGCCGGATGCGCAGGCTCCCTCGACCTCACGATTTTTTCGCCGGCGAGCGCCGAAACTTCACGACGTAGCCCGCCGCAACATCATCGATGCCGGTTCTGCTGCGGAGTGTGAGCCGAAGGACACGGCTCCGCAACCGCTGACCCTCCGCCGCCTGCCTCGGATGCGGCCCACCGTCCACCACCCGATACCCGTACGCCGCCCGCCCACCCTGAACCGCCCATCAATCAACACCTGCGCAGCCCGCACCCGCTTCTGCACGCTGCCGAGGCTGAGGTTGATCACCTTGGCGTGCTGTTCCTTCGCTGCCCACTCCATTCCCGCCAGACTTGCCGACTCGGCGCAGAACGACGTCTCGCAGGTTACCGCCGTCCGTCGGACCGAACTCTGCCGGGGACAGTACGAAGACAGAGTGATCACAGACCCCTCGATGACGATGAAAGGCAGATCAACCGCGCGAGCATCTGAAACGAACACCATGACCGCACCATCGCTCACGAGCTCGGCAACCGACCACCGTCTGACACAACTCCTGCGTCTGGACGCTATCGCTTCCGGCGGCCGCGGAGCCGTCCTGACGGCGGCAGGCCGGCCATCGACGGCCCGCTCGGGATCCCCAACGGGTTGAGTGTCGGCGCCCGGCTCCTTCCTCCTCCTCTGGGCAGGCGCCCTGCTGGTGATCAGCCCACGGGCGCAACAGAGTCCCGGAGCCGCGAGCTCGGCACAGTCTTCGTTGTGGCACAGGCCGCTGTCGTCGCAACCTTTGCCGCGTTGCAGCCGAAAGCACTCCGCCGATGACCATCGAGGGGTCCGACCCGATGCAGCAGTTCGGGGTAGACATATCTCCACCTTCGGCGGGGAGTAAGACCCCTCGTTTCGCTTGTTGTGCTTGAGGAAACTGACCAGCATGCTAAAACCATTGAAGGTAGTGCTGGTAGGCCTTGTGGCCGCAACAGGCCTCGCTGGATCGGCAGCCGCTGCGTCTCCCCAGACCGCGCAGGGTCCGCCGCCCATCCGAGCCCAGCATCGCGGAGACCTCGTCGGTGCAACTCACCTGAAGACGTTCAGTGCTCAGGAGGTCGACGTCTACGTGGCGGAGCAGGGGTTCGCTCGGCCGCGGAGCCGGTACGCCGTCGACCTCTACCGGGTCGTGTACCGCACCGTTGGCCCCGCGGGTCGACCCGTCAATGCCAGCGGACTGGCAGCCCTGCCGAGTGCGCCTCGCCACGAGCTGAAGGTGGTGTCGTACACGCACGGGACGATCTCCAACCGGAACGACGTGGCCAGTGTGGCCGATGGCGACAACCGCGCGGCGGCTCTGATGTTCGGTGGTGCCGGGTTGGCAGTCTCCGCACCCGACTACCTAGGCCTTGGGCTCGGCCCTGGCCGGCATCCGTTCATGCACCTCGCGTCCGAGACCACCGCGTCGGCTGACATGTTGCTCGCCACCCGGCACCTCACCGCTCAGCGCGGCGTCCGTCTGAACCGCGACGTGATGGTCACCGGATTCTCGCAGGGTGGACGGGTCGCCGTGAATCTCGGCAAGAGCCTCCAGCAAGGCCACGTAACGGGGTTCCGGCTGGACCGCGTCGCCGCGGTCGCCGGCCCGTACGACCTCGAGCGCGTCGAACTGCCGGCCGCGTTCGACGGGCGGGTGGACGCGAAATCGGCGACGTACTACCTCGCCTACTTCGCCATCAGCTGGAAGTCGCTCGCCCGTCTCTACGCCGACCCGGCAGATGCGTTCCGCCCCCCGTACGCCGGGACGGTGGAGACGCTTTTCGACGGCCGGCACAGTATTGAGGAAATCCTGACTGGTCTACCGGATTCGCCGGATCAGCTGTTTCTCCCTGCCTTCAGGAAGAAGTTGCTACAGGCAAAGGGCTCGTATGCACGGCTCCTGCGAGCCGGCGACAGTAGCTGTCGCGGTTGGACGCCGGAACGACCAGTGCGGCTCTACTACGGGAGTAGTGACGCGGAGGTGGTTCCGGCCAACACGCTGAGCTGCCAACGCACGCTCGGTGCACGCGATGTGGATCTCGGCCCGATCGGCCACTTCGAGTCGTGGTACAGCGCAGCTCCCCGCATCCTCACCTGGTTCACCAACCGCTAGAGGATCGGTCCGATCCCCTTGGCGCAAACGGCTCGGCCGGCGGTACCAGGCGCAGGCACCAAGGACCTGTGAACCTACCGCGCCCTACCTCCGGAAGAGTCGTACTGCTGGCGAGAAGAGATGATGCTGGGCAGGGCGTTGCGGTATCGATGGTCCCAGGCGATCGGCCTGGCCGGTCTGGTCGACTCGATCGATGCCGAGCGCAAGCATGCCGCGACGATCGCGTGACGAGTGGTCCGCCGAGCTGATGAAGAACGTGAGTTGCCTACTGGGACTAAGGCTTCCTGATCCAGGGAAGTGATTGATTTTCGTTTACTGCATGACAGCGTCAGAACAGCCGCAGGAAAGCGCTCCGACAGAGCAGATAGTTACGGTCGGTTTCGAAACCAAATCAGCGAGTACTCCTTGTCAACAAGCATCTGGAGGAAGTTTGCGTAGGTTCGCAACCGCGGCTGCTGCAGTCGCGACGGCCACACTGATCAGCGGGCTGGCGTTCACGGGAGGCAGCGCTTCCGCGGCGCCTCGGCCGGAGACGACGGGTGCGGTAAAGGGCGCGCCTCAAGTCGGAATTCAGGGCTGTGGTGGAACCGCTTTCGCGCCGCCAGGATTCTGGAGTAGTCCGGTGGACTCGAACTGCGCCACGGCCGGCCACCGTGGCTACAAGAAGGGGTACAAGTGGCGGGTCGTCACTGGCGACGTCACCGTCTGCGTTCAGGTCTGGGGCTTCAACACCGTGACGAACGTCGGCCAGTGGTTCGCGCTCGGCTGTGGCCAGGGCGCCACCGGGACCGTCCCGTGGGGCAACAATGTTGCGCACGGCCGGATTCGCGTGCAGTCGATTCAGCTTCCGCTCAGCGCAATGGTGACCTTCGAGGGCTGATCAGCGCTCTCACGCACGCTACCGCACAAGCCCGGCAGTGACGGCGGCCTGCGGTACAGCCGAATCCCCGGCTGTACCGCAGGCCGTTCGCCTTGTTGACCAGGGCGGTGATCAGCAAGGAGTAGGACCGTGCCGATCGAGAGTGGCCGTCGCGGGTCGGATTCGCCTTACGTGGCACGGGTCTGGCGCGGCCGCACCTGCGGGGTGGAGCAGATGACCTCGATCGCCACATCGACCTGGGAGCTGGTCTTCTGGGAGCAGCAAGGCACCATGCACGCCGAAGTACGAGGACCGGAGACGACAGCGTCGAGCGCCGAGACAGCCGGCGACTCGGAGTCGTTCGGGATCACCTTCGCGCACGGCACCTCGATGCCCCATCTCCCGATCGGCGCGCTCGTCGACGGCGGCCGTAGCAGTCCACACGTGACCGACCGTACGTTCGTCCTGCGCGACGAGGAGTGGCAGATCCCCGGGTTCGACGACGCGGAGTGCCTCGTGGAGGAACTCGTGCGCGCCGGTGTTCTGGTCCGTGACCCACTGGTGGACGAGGTGGTGTGGGGCGGCGCCGCACGGCTCGGCTCGCGGGCGGTGCAACGCCGCGTGGCCGCCGCCACCGGACTCACCCAAGGCGCGATCCGTCAGATCGAACGGGCCCGGGAGGCCGCTGTGCTGCTCAGGGCAGGGACTCCCGCACTGGACGTCGTGCACCGGCTCGGCTACTACGACCAAATCATCGACGGCGCGACCTCGTATCGCGCCACGAACCCGGTGAACCAGGAGACGGCGGAACTGCTCGCCGACGAGTTCCTGGTCATCAACTACGACCGGCGCGGTCGCGGCGAGAGCAGCGACACCTCCCCGTACGTCGTCGAGCGCGAGTTCGAGGACCTCGAGGCGATCATCGAGCAGGTCTGCCAAGGGCGCCCGGCGACCGTGTTCGGCTGGTCGTCCGGCGCCAATCTCGCGCTCAACGCCGCCCAGGACGGCGTACCGATCGCACGTCTCGCACTGTTCGAGCCGAACGCGGCCACCGACGACTCCCGCCCTCCGCTGCCCGACGACTACGTGGAGCGCCTCGACGCGGCCATCGCCGACGGCCGACCGGGTGATGCGGTCGCCCTGTTCATGACCGCCGCGGTCATGCTGCCCGAGGAGGCAGTCGCCGGGATGCGCGAGCAGGACTTCTGGGCGGGACTCGAAGCCGTCGCCCCCACGATCGCCTACGACGCCCGACAGGTCGGCGACGCCCTCTCCGGCGAGCCGCTGCCCTCCGAGCTGTGGAAGCGCATCGACGTCCCGGTCTTGGTGATGCACGGGATCGACACCTGGCCCGCCCTGGCCGCAGGCTCGCAGGCCATCGCCGCGCACCTGCCCACCTCCACCCTCGCGCCGGTACCCGGCACGGAGCACTCGACCACCGCCGACGTACTGGCCGGCGCGCTGCGCGCGTTCATGAAGGAGAACTGACATGGGAAAGATCGTGCTCACCGAGTTCGCCTCGATCGACGGCGTCGTGGAAGCACCCGGCGGAGAGGACTTCAAGTACGAGAACTGGAGCTTCGAGTTCGACCGCGGAGACGGCGAGCGGTACAAGGAACTCGAAGCACTCCGGGCCACGGCGCTCCTCCTCGGACGCAAGACCTACGAGGGCTTCGCCTCGGCCTGGCCCCAGTACGAGGGTGAGCTGGCCGACAAGTACAACACCATGCCCAAGTACGTCGTCTCCCAGACCCTCACCGACCCCAAGTGGGCAGGCACGACCGTGCTGAGCGGCGACCTGGCACAGGACGTGACCCGGCTCAAGGAAGAGGTCGACGGCGAGATCTCCGTGGCCGGCAGCATCCAGCTCGCCCAGGGCCTCCTCGCCCTCGACCTCGTCGACGAGATCCACCTCATGACGTCACCGCTCGTCCTCGGCCACGGCCGCCGGCTCTGGACGCCGACCGCGAACAAGAGCGCGTGGACGCTCAGCGAAGCGACGGTGTACGGCGACAGCACCCTGCTCACCGTCTACCAACGCCGGACCGAGCAGACCTGAGGCGACGCCTGTCGGCTCCCACAGTCACAACCGGACCGGGCACCATCCTGCGGCGCGACCTCGGCAGCACCGCCGACCTGGTGTGGCACAGGGCGGTCGGGAATGAGCGCCGAGGTCGTCGTCGTCGTAGAGCATGGCGAGCCCTTCTGCCGCGGCGCTGTTTCCGGCCACGGCCGGGACATGGCAACGGCAGGGCGACAACAGCCAAGTCGGCAATGCTCATCTCGGCGTCGGCGGTCTCGACGACGTTGTCGATCACGAGTGCAGGCGTCGTACTCGTGATCTTCGAGGAGAAGAAAGGAGGATCCGATGCGAACTCTGCGATTTTTCCTGCGACCGAGTCGTCGGGGCAGCGACCTGTCCACCCGGCGATGGGTGATCTATTACGAGGTCTACTGAGAGCGCACCGGCCTGCCCGCCCGATGACGGCGGGCAGGCCGCATCCGGAGACGAGCCATGATCGTTGTCGATGTCCCAGAAGCCGAAGCGGCGTTGTTCGCGGCAGATCCGCTGGCAGTCCTTTCGCGATGGCAGTCCGAGCCCGCCGTGGATCTCAGGGCCCTTCCCGGCGGCCAGTACGTGGTCGCGGACCCCGAACTCATCCGCGCCGTGTTGAAGAGCACGGATGATCCCTTCCACGCGGAGTCCGCGCCGTTCGGAGCGGTCCCGGGGTGGAACCCCGGTAGTCCCGCGACTCGGCCGATGACGACGGCCATGGCCCGGGTCCTCGAGACGGCCTTGCGGCAGACCTCGCCAGATACCCTCCGCACCCGTGCCGGCGAACTACGGCGGCGAGGTGCGATCTGGCCGGACGCGCTCGGCGCACTGTGTCTCGAAGTGGTGCTCGACCATCTCCTTCCCGGAGCCGATCCGGTCCTGGCCGGGCGACTCACCGCGGCCCTGTCCCGCTCTGCCGAGTTGGACCGCCGGCATGGTCGGCTGAGACGTTTGGGCGGGCGTGTCAGCCACAGCCGGGCGCAGGCGAGACTCTTCCACTGGGTACGGAAGCAGGACCCGGCACGGGGCGGGGACGTCATCTCGATGATGCGGCAGGAACTGACCGGCGATGATCAGGTTGCCCTCGCGCTGCATGGGCTCATCGGGGCTACCTGCCGTGCGACCGCGGTCGCGATGGCCTGGGCCGTGCTGCTTCGCGCCGGCTGGACGAGTTCCACCGGCGCCGGGCAGGTCTTGTCCACCGAACCGGCCGAACCTCGCGGCGACCCGGTGCGGGAGGCACTGAGGCTCTGGCCGCCGGCCTGGCTGCTTCATCGCGACGTACGTCGTCCGGTCACCTTGGGCGGTCGAACAGTCCTGCCAGGCGATCACCTGTTCGTCTGCACGTATCTCATGCACCGATCGCCCGCCGTCTGGACGGAGCCGGACGAGTATCGCCCGGAACGCTGGCTACAACCGCCGGACCGGTTCCGCGACGCGTACCGACCGTTCGGAACCGGACCCGCCGCGTGCGTCGGTGCAAGCTTCGTGACCGGCTTGATCGCCCTCCTGCTCGACGCCATCGCCGAAGATGGCCCCCTGACCATCCGGACGATCGACGGTGCGCCGGTCTTGGGCGCCTTGTGCACCCCGCCCAGATTCAGCCTGATCTGACGACCCGCGCGTACTCAAGAGCTGCGAAACGCTTGGAACGCGGCCAGCCGGCGCAGCAGGACGAGAAGTTCCGATCGACGCTGACCAGCAAGGCTTTCGGCCAGGTCGAGCGGTCGAGCTCGCTGACCAGTCCCCCACCAGTCGTTCAGCGCGATCAGCACCGCTGGATCGAGGCTGGTGCGGACCACGTGACCGTTCAGGGCAACCAACACGCCCGCTTCGACTCGGCACCACAGCGGCGGTCGGTGCCTGTCGAGCGGTTCGATCACGGACTGTTCGAACCCGGATGGCTCGATGGCCGGCGGAACAGGAGCGAAGCCGCCCGCGCTGTGCCGCGCCAGCAGCACTTCGGTGCGCCGCTCACTGCCCCAAAGACTCGACAGCGTCTCGCGCATCATGCGATCGGCGTCCGCCATTGCGTCCGGCACCGGCTGCCGAAGCCGGCCGTCGGCGACCTCGTCGGTGTGCAGCGCTGCCGAAACAGCAGGAAGGTTGTCGAGCAGGTGGGAGCGGGGCTCGACCAGTGCGGCAGGCGTCAGATCTCCGAGGAGCTCCTGCAGGTCGAACAGCGCGTGATGACCTTCGCGGGGCACACCGACGTTCAAGCTGGTGGCGGTGCGGACGCCGATGTTCTCGCCGACGTGGAAGTAGGAGGACGGCCAGTAGAGCAGTTGACCCGCTTCCACCTCGGCAGCGATCGAGCTCTCCCGGTACCGGTCGTAGTCGACCACGGTGGTGGCGTCGTGGTCCCACGGCCGGCGCGGCCACATCCGCATCCGCTTGCGGCCGGACACCACGTACATGAACGTGGCGAAGCGGTCCTTGTGGACCCCGACCGGCGAGTGATCGTAGTCGCCGTGGAAGAGCGTCGTGATCGCTCCGGTCGACGGGATGCCCACGCGGTCGAACAACGGGGCGAAGAAGTCTCTCTCCCGCCGCCACAAGGGGTAGTCGTGAGCATGTACGACGTTGACGATGAGGGCGTGCCCGACGCCGTCCAGCTCCCGGGTCATCCGCTCGCCGTAGCCGAACAGGTCGCCGTCCGCGGGTCGCGGCAGCCGCCCCTCGGCGTACAGGGGCCGGCGCCCGCCGAAGGTGAGTTGCACACCGACCGGCAGAACGTCGTCGGACGTCGGACGGCAGGCCCGAGTCGTCGCGCTGAAGGCCTCTGCCGCCGTGAAGGGATCGGCCGGCAGTCGCGTGTACAGCACCGGACGGCGATCCCAGTACAGGTCGGTGAACTCGTCCCAGTCGAGATGGTCCCTGATCAACAGGCCTTCGTCGGTCATGTCGGCTCCACACATTCGATGGCACGCAGGATCAGCAGGCGCTCGAGCAGCGGCAAAGCACCGTTGTCCGAGCCGTCAGGGGCGGTACACAGCTGGGAGACCGCCACGGCTTGCCCGGGCCGCAAGGCCGCCAGGACCTGGTCCGGCACCTCCCCGCCGACCGTGAAGGTGTGGCCGTTGACAGCCCATCGGTCGCGACCGTCGTCGGAGTCCGCGGCAACGACGACGGGGGCGAGCAGCCGAACCGATTGCCCGGGACCGAGTGCTGTCGGTTCGGCGACCGCCGGTGCAGGCTCCAGACCGGCTGTGCTCACCCGGGCCGTCCACTGCATCCGGCGCAGGCGGAACAAGTCGGCCGCGGCACGGAGGACCGGCGCTGCCATCGTCGGACCGGATCGCTCGAGCCTGACCTCTCCTGACGGTCCGGCCCCTGTCTCGAGGTAGGGCACGGTCCCCTCGGGATGACGAGAGGCCTGGGTCTCGACGGCAATCAGGTCGAAGGCATCGACGGCCGGGGATCGCGGGTCGGTGGCGATCCGCAGTCGAAGCAGCAGCTGTCCGTCGGTGTCGAGGACGACCGGCACACCAGGCGGCAGATACATCAGGTCGCCGGGCCCCACGTCTGCTGGAGATTCCGTACCGAGAACCGCCCGCGATCTCCCGGCCAAGGCGACGAACAAGCAGCCGTTCCGCACGTCCTCAGTTTCCGGGTGGAGTCGTCCGGTCGTCAGGACGAGCGCCGACCCGACCGGCTGTACCGGATGGCCCACGCGAGCCCAAAGGCCGGCGAGCAGATCGCGGACCGAGGCCCACAGTGGATAGTCGGTGAAGAGAGGCTCGGTCACGGTGAGCGTCAGTTCGGCAACAGTGTTCGACACCCGCACCGCGTACTCCGCTGGGTCGCGATCCTCGGGGCCGGGCAGCAGCTTCGAAGGCGGCGGACAGTGACATCGGTCCGCTATGAGACTGACGGCAGGTAGCGCCTGGTACCGCGCGCCGCGCGCGTAGGGAAGGCACGCCGCAACGGTCACCTCCCAGGCGCGGTCGGCGTCGATCGACAGCGCTCCGCCCTGAAGGACCGCGGGACAGCCGCTGCGGTAGCGATCAGCGAACTGGGTCAGCTCCAAGGTTCTGTCCTTTCGCTACGGTGGCTCCGAATCTGTCTCGAAGCTCCTGGGCGTACGCGGCGAGCGGAGGCAGGCCCATCGCTGCCCGGTCGCCGTCCACTGTGGCGAGATCAGCGATCGGGCAGGGCACCAAGGCACCACCCACCGCCTGGAACTTGGTCCCGTACCGTTGCGGCAGGCCGCGCACCAGCAAGAGGGAGTCGGTGAGATACGCGACGTCCGGCCAAGGCACGTCCCCTTGCCGGGCGGCATCCGTCATCGCCGCCAGGCAGCGGTCCCGCAGCGGTTGGGGGCCGTCGGCATGCTGAACCAGCCTGGCCGCTCCCCCGGCGGCATCGTGGCCGACCAGCCGCGGTCCCGGCCAGCCGTACACGTCGAGAACTGTCTCCAGCCAGGACATCGCCTGGGCCACCAGGCCCCGCAGCCGGGCCTCGGCGGTTTCGTCCACAAACCCGCCGGCCGCCCACGGAGTGCGGATTGCTGCGTCGACGTCGTCGATCCGGCGCAACCGGGCGGCGACGTCCTCGACAGCCTCCGGCACAATCAGTGGGACCGCCCGCAGCCGCACTGTCGTGTCGTCCCAGTGGTAGATCACCCGGCGCTCGGCGTCCGGCCAGTCCACGGCGAACTCGCTGCCGCCGATTCGTAGGCCCGCTCCGGAGCCGGGAAGATCGAAGTACGTCACCAGATCACGGATCGCGATGCCGAGCTCCGACAAGGTCCAGCGATCTCGGTGCGCCACCGCCGGATCGGGACCGTCGAACGGGACGGGTAGTCCGGTGTCGCCGAGTTCCGGCGTCCGGAGGGTCGCGTCGCCCGGAACGGCCACGAAATAGGGGATGTCGCCTCGTGCGAGAGCGGCTCGTTCGGGTCGGCTGAAGTCGTTGCCAGGGGCAGCTCCGGTGAGCAGCTGCGATCGCCAAGCGACAAAGTACTCAGCGGTGTCCCGGGCCAGGACACGGGCGGGCAGCTTCTCCAGCGCGTCCGTCACGGCGCCGGTGAGCTCGTGGGCGTACCGGCAGATCGCTGCCCAGGCGTGGAAAGCGCCACGCAGAAGCTCCGGCAAGTCGACGTCGTACCGATCGCTGCGCGGTACGTCGACGTAGTACGGCGAGTCGACGACGACCAGCCGCTCCCCGTCGTCCAGGAAGCAGGCGACCGGGCCGCCTGCAGCGCCTCGTGATGACAGTCCGACGTGGTCGGCCTGTCCGCTCCTGTCGGGGATCAGACCCGTGCACCACAAACGCGGCATCGGCCGGGCGAACACCTCGAGGTCGACAGGGTAGAGACGTGCCGAGTCATCGGCAGCGCGGCGTCCAGTCACCAGGTTGTCGGCGGTCAGGTCGCCGATGCCGAAGGCGAACGCTGCCGCGACGAGCGCGCCGGTCTGCCGCCAGTACCGGCCCGGATCGGCCGGCACCTCGGCACCGTCGATCCATTCCTGCCATCCGTACCCGGCACCGGACCAGCACCAGAAGGTGGGAAGGTCGGTCGCCGCCAGGCGGTTCAGTAGTGCGAACACAGATTCCGGGTCTCGACCGGACGACGCGAAGTACGCCTCGCCGGTGAGCGGTCGCGGCTTGTAGGCGAGTACGCCGCCCCCCGCGAAGCCGACCCGCAGTACTCGCCGGCCGTGGTGGTGGGTCTCACCGTCCTGGGCGACCAGCTCTGTCACAGAGCCCGTGCAGCCCGGCAGTTCGCCGTACCGATCGACGTCCTCGACGAGCCGGTCGACGAACTCGCTGAGTGCGTCGAGCCATTGGGTCGTACGCATCCGGCAGTAGCCGGACAATTCCGGTAGCGCGCTCGCGGCGCACGCTGTGAACAGCTCACGCAGCACCGGACCGAACAACTCGCCGTTCTCGACGGCGAGTACACCAGGGCTGAAGAAGGCGGGCTGTCGCCTCGTCGCCGCCGCACACCAGGCGTCGATTCGTTCGAGCCCGTCGATGACCGGTCCGAATCGAGGATCGGAGAACGCATCGCGCACGATCGCCGCGCCCGACGTTCCTGCGAGGTAGCCGGTCTGAAGCCAGTGCCCTTCGCCTGCGCTCGCCAGCGGAGGGAGCAGCGCTCCCCCGGTGCCCGCGGTGACCGCGTCGGCAACGCGCGCAACAATCGGGGCCCGTTCCGGCCGCCCTCGCCGCGTGCGTTGCCACAGAGTCTCGGTCACGCCGCTCCTCCGGGATCGGCGCGGACACCCGAAGCACACCGGGTGTCCGCAGTTCGTGGTCAGCTGCAGTAGATCCACTTGCTGGCGCAGGTGCCCTTGACCGGCTCCTGCCCCGCCGGAACGGTGCGCTCCAGCTCACCGAGCATGGCGTCGAGAGCGGCGGTGGATGTCGAATCGGTGGTCATGGATCCTCCAGGTTTGGTGTCAGGGGCAACGTTTGCCGGAGTTACGCCACGAACAGTAGGAAGCTGTTCTGTCCCAGCACTGTCGGCGATCTGCCGCGCGCACCACGGACATTCGGCCGGACGATCTGATGTGGACTGTCGTCACGCGAAGGGACGACAATCAAGCATGTTCCGGATCCACTTCACCGCTGAGGATCTCGGGAGGGTCACGTTCCCACCCGAGCTTTCGCCCTTGTGGCAAGCGGCTCTCGCCGCCCGGGCCCTGGTCGGGCGGCAACTCTCACCCGAGCTGAGCGGATGGCGGCGGGCCGCGCGGCCACGCCTCCGTCCGCCGGCGCTGCCGTTGCTCACGCTGATCACACCGGACGGCAGGTTCCCCGACTTCTTGACGCCCTTCACGGAGCCGGGCCTCGAGCAATCGATCGAGCAGTTGATCGACACGCCGGACGACGTACTGCGTGCCGAACTCGAGCCGTCGTTGCCGACAACTCCGCATCCGTTCTTGCAGGGCCTGGCGGCCGGCAAGGCCACGGCCCGCCGCGCACTCGGCAGCGCGATCCGTGCCTTTCACCAAGATGTTCTGAGACCGACCGCCGCCGAACTGACCGGCCGCCACAGCGCCGACCTGGCCCTCAGAGCGCAGACCCTGATGAAGTCGGGGACGAGCGAGCTCTTGACCAGCCTGCACCCCACCATCAGCTGGGAGGGCCGGACGCTGACGATCCGCGGGACCAACGACTACGAGCTGCAGCTGGCGGGTCGCGGCCTCGCGCTTCAACCGTCGCCTTTCACCACCAATTGCATGATCCACAACGTGCCCGGCCATCGGCCGATCCTGATCTATCCCGGTGCCCGGTTGTCGAGCGCCGCCGGCAGTCCGAACACCATCGCCGACGCGCTGATCGATCTCGTCGGCCGGACCCGGGCGACCGTGATCCGTGGTCTGACGGTCCCTGCCAGCACGACCCAACTGGCCCGCCGGCTCGAGATCTCGCCGGCGTCGGCATCGGAGCACTGCACCATCCTGCGCGGCGCCGGGCTGATCTCCACCTACCGCCACGGTGGCACCGCCCTCCACACACTGACCCCGTTGGCACACCAGCTACTGAGCCGGCTCACGGGCCGGGAGCGTTGACGGCCAGCACGAACCGCCACGGCACCAGGGGCAGAGCCCTGGGCACGTGGCGGTCCGTCGTCACCTCAGCACTTGCCGCGAATCTCCAGGTGGCAACGGCCGTTGTGGTCCCGGCAGTAGCGCTGCCAGAACATCGCACTGGTGCCGACCAGGCAGCAGGCCCAGTTTCCGCAACTCGGCGTGGCAGGGCAGTTCGGGCACCCGGCGGCGGCCGCCTCGGCTTTCGGTACGAACAGACTGAGTGTCCGGTCCGCGACTCGTTCAAGAAGCTTGATCACAGTTCTCTCCTTCTTCGGTGTCCGGGAACAGTTCGTCACCTGTGCGGTGACAGATCATCGAGCGGCGACGGACCGGTGCCGTCGTATCCGCTGGCTTGTAAGGCGAACAGGCGGGCGTACGCCCGGCCGGATCGCACCAGTTGGTCATGAGTGCCCGCTTCCGCGATCCGGCCGCCGGACAGGACGACGATGCGATCCGCGTCCCGAAGGGTGCCGAGCCGGTGCGAGACGAGCAGGCTGGTCCGGCCGCGGCGAAGGGCCCGCAACCGTTGGTGCAGGCGGTGCTCGGCCTCGGCGTCGAGTCCGGCGCTCGGCTCGTCCAGGACGAGGAGATCGCGGTCCCGCCGCATCAGCGTCCGCGCGACCGCGAGCCGTTGCCACTGTCCGCCGGACAGCGAGGTATTTCCGTCCGGCGAACCGTCGTCCGCCTCCAGGCTGAACACCCGGCTGAGTAGCGTCTCGTAGCCGCGACCGAGGGCTTGGATGGCGGCGTCGGCGCCGGCGTCCCGGGCCGCCGTCTCGATCCTGGAGCGATCGTGGAGCGCATCGAGATCCCCGAGGCCGATGTTCTCGGCGGCTGTCAGGTCGTAGCACATGTAGTCCTGGAAGAGCACGCTCAGCCGGCGCCGCAACTCGGTGACGGGGACCTCGCGGATGTCCACGCCGTCCCAGTGGATCGACCCACGGGTCGGGTCGTAGAAGCGGCAGAGGAGCTTGATGAGAGTGCTCTTTCCCGCCCCGTTGAGACCGACAAGGCCGACGGTCTGGCCGGCCGAAACGGTCAGATCGATGTCCCGCAGCACCCAGGGCAGCGCGTCGTCGTACCGGAACCAGACCCCACGCAGCTCGATCCCCTGGCGAAGCGCCGGCAGCGGTCGTGGATCGGCCGCGCGTTCGAGGTCGTCGGGCAGGCCGACGACCAGACGGTGGTATCCGAACATGAGCAACGCACGGTGAGCGCCCGCAAGACCCGCGACCAGCCCGGCCAGGGCACCTTGCGTACCGGCGACGGAAGCGATGAAGGCCGCCAGGTCACCGAGGCTGAACCGGCCGGCACCGGCCGCGCCGATCATCCAGGCGAGGCCCGCCGCCGAGATGACCGCTCCGAGCAGCGCCAGCCCGCCCTGGACGGTCGCGGCTCGCCGATCCAACCGGCGCTCGCCGTCGTTGATCCGGTCGATGGTGCCGGCCAAGCGCCGGCCCAGGAAGCCCCCGAGGCCGAACAGCCGGACCTCGGTCGCTGCCGGCAGATCCGTCATGAGCGAGCTGTAGAACACCTGCCGCCGGTTCTCCGGGGTGAGGCTGAACAGCGTTGTGGTGGTGCTGGCCGTGAGGCGGATCTCGGCGATGATCGCCGGTACGGCGGCCAGCACGAGGACTCCGGCCATCGCGGGGCTGATCGCCGCGAGAGTCAGCAGCAAGGTCACCGCTGTGATGACGCTCCGGGTGATCTCGAACAGGCCGATGGTGGCGGGAGCGATCGAGTTCCCGGTGGTCCGGCCGGCCATCTTCAACTGATCGAGGAATCGTGGCGCCTCGAAACGAGCCAGGCCGGAGAACCCGTTCACCGCGGTGAAGAGCTCGGTTTCCAGCGCGCGGCTGATGCGGCGCGTCAGCTCACCCCTCAGGTAGCCCGAGCCGTGAGGCTCAACGGCGATCAGCAGACCGACCACGACCAGCCCGGCGGTCGAAGGCAACAGAGCGTCGGCAGACCCGCCGGCCGCGATCGTGTCGACGACCGACTTGGTGAGCACGGCAACGGCCGCAGGCAGGGCGCCAGCAACCACGGTGAGGATCAGGAGACCGCCGCAATGCACTCGGCCGGCTCGTAGGCACAGCTTCAGCGCGGCGAGGAGGTCGGCCGGCCGAATCGGCGGTTGTTCGCCCTGGGATGCCGGCCCGGGAGCATTCATGCTGACCTCCGGAGTTCGGCCGTTCGACGGTGGAATCGAGGAGCAGACGTCACGTTCGTGGTCGGTCGCGGCGGTGCCGACGTCCTGCCACGGGTCGCAGGACGACGCCCAGTACGGAGTCCGACCGGTAGTACCCGCGCTGCCGGGAATCGTGGCTGGCGAGCGGATTGTCCCCGAGCAGGACCAGACAGCCGTGCGGTACGACGGAGCCGGGCAGCAGCGCTGCCACGCCGTCCGGTACCGGCTCGCCCGGTACCGCACGAACGCGCTTGATGATCCATGGCGGATCGTGGAGTCCTTCGGCGGTACTCGGGTTGGCTACCACGACGACTTGGCCCGACCGAACGTCCGTCGGCCTCGTCCGTCGGACCAGCACCACGGCGCCGTCGTGATGAACCGGTTGCATGCTCTGTCCGACCACCGTGATCGCGACGAACCTGCGCCGGACGAGGAGAAGCGCCACAGTGAGGAGCGCCGGAAACAGCAGCACGAAGGAGACAGTTCGATGTGGCCGGACGCCGCGAGCCGGCGGGATGCCGCACGGTCGCATCACCCCATCGCGGCCGGCCGTCGAAGCCACCGCTGTTGCGAGAGCTGAAGGTCGGCGGCACTGTTGCCCTGGCGGACGATTCGGCCCTCCTCGACCACCGCGAAGGCTGGGAATCCCCGAACGCCGAAGACGCTGCCGGTGAGCGGCCCGTCGTCGGTTTCGCGAACGACCTGGGCCACGGCGGTCAACGCGCCGACGTACCCCGTCTCGGTGTCGTCGCCGACCACTACCGCGAGGACAGCTGCCCTGGGGTCGCCGAGACTTCGTAACTCGTCGACGAACAGCGGCAGTTGAGTCGTGCAGGCGGCGCAGCCGGGTGCGAAGAAGCCCACGACATACCGCGAACCGAGCGCGGTGCTTGTGACGTTCGAACCGTCCACCGTCTCGGCAGCGAAGTCGGCGAGACCTTCACCGCCTCCCGGCGTGAACAAGTCGGCGGTCGCGCCGCCCAGCCGGCTCAGCTGCTCGGTGTGTTCGCGCAGTCTGCGAATCACTCCGAAGGTGAACAGCAAATTGACCACAGCGACAAGCCCGACGAGGACCACCATGGCCGTCATCATGATCATGATCTCAGCTCCTCAGCGCTGGTGACGACGGTCCGAACAACTCGGTCACGTCATCGATACGGATCAGCAGAACCGCTGACAGGCAGCCGGTTGACGCGGCCAGCAGCAAGCCGCCCGGCGGCGCCGGTACGGCGGGATGTCGTAGGACGATCAGAGTCCACAGTGCACCGGCCAGCACCAGGATCAGGTTCCGCACCAGGTGCCGGCGCCGCAGCGGTTGCGCCTGCGTGCTGAAACAGGCACAGCTGACCGGACGTCCGCGCCGAAGGTTCACCGCCACTCCCGCGGTGAAGGCGATGAGCACCAGCGTGGCCGCGCCGGCGGCGATCAGCCTGGTCGTAGGGGAAAGTCCACCGGCCACTGATCGAACAGCGACCCACCACAGCAAGAAGGCGAGAACAACCTCGACGCCGCTGAGCAGTGCTGCCGCCGCGACGGTCCATCGCCGCGGCACAACGCCCCAGCCACGCAGAACCGCGGCGAATGCCCGCTGCGCGCGCCGATTGCGCACCTTGGCACCGGCCGAGACAGTCAGTACGACCGCAAGCAGTGCGTTGATTCCGAACTCGACGGATCTCATGACGCCTCCGACGCCTGACCTACCTGTCTCAGCACAAGGCGCACTCGCCTTCTGAGTGAGGCAGCAGTCTCGCCAACGAATCTGCCGCGGCGCTGTCCTCGCACTGCCGCTCCCGCCTCATCCCCCTCGCCAGTTGTCGTTGTACAGCCTCAGTTCTCGACTCATCGACTCACGACTCATACGCACAGCCTGGTAACGCTCAGCTGTTCACGGCGAGCTCTTTCGGCTGTGCCCGAAGAACTCGACAAGAAGTTGAACTGAGTTCGTCGGTGAGGAGTTTGCCGGTCGTTGCCTGGCATCGCGACAGAAATGCGGCAGATTGGCGGCAGAGCGAGGAGCGATGATGCGTAAGGACTCGTTGTCCGAACCGAGATTGACAGAACAGGACGCCAATGACTGCCGACGCGCTTGACGATGCTCCCGTACGGCGCTGGCCGGCGTACGCGATCGCCCTCGGTGTCGGCCTGTTCTGCCTTGTGGTGCTGGGGATCGCAGTCGGTGAGCAGGTGATCACCGACAAGCCGCTGACCAGCGACGGGCTCGTCGCCATCGGCGCGACGATCCTGAGGATCGTCACCATCGCCATCGCCCTGGCGGCAGTGCACAGCTGGGGGCGGATCGTTCCCGCTCGCCTGCTGTCGATGGCGCTGTGGGCCGTCGCCTTGGGACAACTGGCCTATCCGATCGCGGAGACCGTCGTCAAAGCAGCGATTCTGCTCGGCTTGATGGACCCCCTCGACAAGGGCATCAGCAACATGTCGTCCGTCGGCTGGTTCAACTTCGGTGCGGCCTGGCTCGTCTGGGGTGTCCCTGGTTGCCTGTTCACGATTCTCGCCGTCGACCACCGCCGGCGGCTCCAGCTCTCCTGGCTCTGGGCGCCCGCCGGTGCGGCCGGCGGCGTCGCAGGCTTGGCCGCGCTCGGCTTCCTGATCAGCTGATCAGGAGTCGGCCCGATGGGGACCTCCGCCGTCACAGCCGCTCGAAGCGGGCGATCGAGCGGTAGTCGCCGAAGGCCGGGACCGGCTCCCAGTTGGCGGTCATCGGGACGTCGGTGTGGTCGGTGGTTTCCAGGACGCCTTCCGCTTTGTTCTTCACCACTCGGCGTACTGAGCCGTCTTCGCGGTAGGTCACGGTCTCGTGGCACGACGAAGCCGACAGGCGCAATCCCGGCTGATCGCTCGGATAGGTCCACAGGTGAACGCGGGTGAGAAAAAGCTTGTCCGGCGACTGCTTCATGAAGGTGTACTCGGCCACCTTTCGGCCGGGATCATCGAGGAAGCTCACGACGACCACACCGGTCTTCCTCACCGCGGTGACCAGAACCGGCGAGGTGATTCCGGGTCGGGGCGGCATGATCGCGGTGTACTCCTCCCCCGCGGCGTCCCTGGCCCGCGCCTCGTCCTCGGTCAATAACACCCCGGGTACGCCGTCCGCGGAATTCCATTTGAAACAGTATTCGATCATTGACCAATCTTTCTGGGCAGTACCGCCAGGAGCTCCGCCGATAACATTGCTGACGGCAAGTTTATTGCCGGTCAAGGCCATCGAGACGTCGCTATCATGCTGGAATGAGTGGTCTTCGGATACGTCTGCTGGGGGTCTTCGAGATCTCCGTCGACGATCGCGTGGTCGTGGTGCGCGGCGTCACCTTGCGGTCGTGTCTGGCCTTGATGGCGGTGAACCCCGGGCGCGCGGTGCCCGCGGAGACCCTGATCGACACACTCTGGGCGGAGCGGGAGCCGAAGAACGTCAGGGCCGCGCTGCACTCGATGATCGCCAAACTCCGTCAGCTGCTCGGCCCGACCGCGATCGTCCGCGATCACAACGGCTATCGCCTCGACGTCGCTCCTCCGCAGGTCGACGCTGTGCACCTGCTGACGCTGCTGGACGAAGCGGAACGAACCGGCGACCGGGAGCTGCTGGACCAGGCCCTGGCGCTGTGGGGCGAGCCGTTCGTCGGGGGCATCGTCTCGTCGATCCGGCAAACCCATGGCGCGCTGCTGATCGAGCGCTACCTGCGCGCTCTGGAACACCGGATCGACCTCGACCTCGCGGCCGGAAGCACCCGAGGAATCTGCGAGGAGCTCCAAACCCTCACCCGCGTCCACCCGCTGCGGGAGTCGTTGTGGCTGCGCCTCCTGAAGGCGCTGGTTGCCGAGGGGCGACGACCGGAGGCGCTCGACCAGTACGAGCGGATGCGGGTCCAGCTGGCCGACGGCCTCGGCATCGATCCTTCCACCGAGCTGCGAGCCATGCACCTGCAGCTGCTGGAGGACGAGCCTGTCGACTCCGGGCACCCGGTGCGGGTCGCCGATGACCCGTACGCCGGACTCCGGGCGACCACTCGCGATGAGCCGGCGGTGCTGGACCAGCTGTCGGTGCCTCGGCAGCTCCCGTTGGATCTTCGGCGATTCGTCGGCCGTGAAACACAGCTGGAGGCCTTGACCCGGCTGCTCCCCGCCCAGTCCGATTCGGCGCGCCTGGTCGTTCTGCACGGTGAGGCAGGCGTTGGAAAGACCAGCCTGGCCGTTCACTGGGCTCATCAGGCCAAGGAACAGTTTCCCGACGGTCAGATCTTCCTCAGTCTTCGCGGGTACGGGGCGTCCGAACCGCTGGACCCCGGGACCGCGCTCGACACGATCCTGCGCGGTCTCGGGGTGCCCGGTCCGCGGATCCCCCAAGATCTGGAGTCGCGGAGCGCGCTCCTGCGTACCGAGCTCTCCTCCCGCAGGCTGTTGCTGATCCTCGACGACGCGCGCAGCGCGGATCAGCTCAGGCCGCTGCTTCCTGGGTCCTCGGCCTCTGTGCTCGTGACGAGCCGAAGCCGGCTGAGCAGTCTCACTGTCCGGGATGGTGCGGAACAGATCACAGTGCCCGCCCTCGACGGCCCGGAGGGCAAACATCTGCTTCGCCGACTGATCCAGACCCATCCGATGGACGAGCAGACGCTCGACGAACTGGTCCGGCTCTGCAGCGGGCTGCCGCTCGCCCTGGCGATCACGGGCGAACAACTGAATCGGCACCCTGACGAGGCAGATCCGGTCGTGGAACGTCTGCGCAATCAGGTCGAACGAATCGACGCCCTGAGCAGCGGCGACAGCCCGACCACCGACGTCCGGGCAGTGCTGTCGTGGTCGTACCAGACGCTCGACACGGACGCCGCCTCGATGCTTCGCACCCTGGGCGCGACCACGGTGGAGCCCCTGCGGCTGCCGGCGATCGCCGCGTTGACCGGCTTACCGGTCGGCGATGCGCGTCGAACGCTGGGCGTGCTCACCGATCTCCATCTCGTGCACCAGGTCAACTCCCAGCAGGTCAGACTCCACGACGTCATGAGGGCCTACGCGCGGGAACGATCAGAAGCAGAGGACGGGCCAGAGATCCGGCGAGCTGCCGCGAACCGCCTGGTCCACTGGTATCTGGCGACCGCCGAAGTGGCCCGCGGTGTCGAGCTGGGCCCCCGGCTGCTCCCGGCGATGCCGTCGCCGGCATCGATTCCGGAGCCCCTCTCGCTGGTCACCACCGAGGAGGCCCGCGCGTGGTTCGAAGGCGAGCGGCGTACTTTGATCGCCCTGGTCGTCGAGTCCGCCGATCGCGGTGAGCACGAACTCGCGGTGCGGCTCGCGATCACGCTGTGGAACGACCTGGAACGCAGTTACGCGCTGACCGACAGTCGTCTGGTCCAGGCGACCGCTGTCAGTTCGGCCAAGCAGTCCGGTGATTCCCTGCTGCTGGCCGTCGCGCTCAATCAGCACGGTGCGACGCTCGGCATGGCCGGCGAGCTCGATGCCGCTGCCACCACGCTTCAGGAAGCACTCACGCTGTTCTCCGACCACGGTCACCCGTACGGCGAACGCATGACGCGCGGCAACCTCAGCATCGCGCTGCGGCTCCTCGGACGCCCCGACGAGGCCGTCGAGCAGCTGCAACTGGCTCTCGCCGGATCGGTGGACGTGATGCAGGAGGGAACCCTGCGGAACAACCTGGCGATGACGTACCTGTTCACTCATCAGTACGCCGAAGCAGTCGCCTCGGCGACCGAAGCGATCCGGCTGCACCAGCTGGCCGACGACGAGCGAGGGACGGCGTACGCGACGGACACACTGGGGCGCGCGTTCAAGGCCCTCGGCGAGCTGCACCCGGCGGCGGCCTCATTCGCCGAAGCAGCGCGCTTGAACGAGCAGCTGGACAACCACGGCGGCCTGTCCGGCACGCTCGTCCTATTGGGCGAAACCCAGCTCGAGGCGGGTCTGATCGCCGAAGGTCGCGCAACGCTCCTTCGAGCGCTCCGCGCTCTCCAGACCTCGGAACCGTCCGAAGAGTGGCGCCAGGACCGTGAACAGCGCATCCACGAACTGCTGGCCGGTCTCGAAGCGACCGAACACTGAAAGACCGACAGGTCGGGGCCCTGGTGAGGCCTCGACCTGCCGGTCCGGACCGTTCCGAAGCCGCGTCCGGCAGGGAGAGGCGCGCCGGAAGACATCTACGAAGCGGTCAGCTCAACAGATGCTGGTTCCTCGACCGGTCCGGTCCGTGAAACCAGTCGCGGGGCCCCGCCCTTCGATCAGACCGGGGACCCGCTGGGGGGGACTGCAGTCACAACATACTGCTGCGTTCTGTCGCGGAACTGTTGTCGTGAGTGCCATCCCGACAGGTTCTCCGGACGGCACGAAAGAACAACCGCAGGCCGGGTACAGAGCGCCGGTGAATCATGGGAACCGCGGCTGCCGCAATCCTCTTCGGCTGGGTCAGAGCCGGGCCGGCGATTGCCGCCGTGCGACCTCGGTCGGCCCGGTCAACCTGGCGGATGGTGCGGGCCGACCGAGGTCCTCGCTGCCTGTTCGGCGCTGCTTCACGGTGCGCGACACCTCGGCGCGCAGAGCGGCGTTCGCCGTCTCCGCGGCACCCTGGACCGCCGTCCCGCTCGTGGGCACGGCGAGTAGTTCGGACGGTGCCGGTTCTAGTGCTCGATCTTGTCGATGCTGGCGATGTAGCCGCCGGGCGTCCACAAGTGCGCCTTTCCGTCCGACGGGAACCAAGCCGACCGAACCTGCCGGCAGGAACCAGGCCCGCATGTTGTCGCCAGCAGCCTGAATTCTGCCGTCGGGGCGTTGTACGGGCAGTAGCCCCACGCGGTCTTGCCGTCGCCTTTGATCCCTGCGTAGCAGCCGTAGGGGTCAGGTGATGCAGCAGCACGCGCCGAGGACATCAGATCAGCGGATGCCGCAGCGGTCGCAGCACTCGATGCGCCGGCCGGCTGAGCGGACAGAGCCGCCGCAGCCAGTAGAACTGCACCGCCGGTACTCAGCAGCGCGCGTCGGCGTCGGCGACGCATCCCCTTGAGTTGCGTCAGGAATCGCGGTTCGTGAATCATGTCGGCTCCTCTCGGGTCCTCGCTTGGCAGTCGAGGACTCCGTCGAGCAGCGTCCCACCCGCCGCTGTCCTGGGCCTGCGACATCTCTGTCGCGCCTTGCGAGCATCACGTGACAGGACGTCAGCACAGGACGGGCTTTGGCCGTGTAGCGGTTCGCTACCCCTCGAGGAAAGTACGACGACAGCCCCACCACAGGTGAACCTGTTCCCCTGGCACGGGACCGGCCGGACCTGGCAGGCGTTCGTCGCTGAGAAGACCGCACAGTGAAGGCCGGTCGGAAAGGCGCCGTGGATGGTCCGGCCGCACAGCAGTGTCAAACAACCCGACAGGGCAGCGGGAAAGGATCAGAAGATGACCGACGTGAGTGAGTACGTCGTCAACCGCGCGGACGGGCGCGACGACGGCGAGGACTGGACCGAGGACTACGAGGCCGTGCACATCCACGCCAACGCGACGTTCGAGACGGAGTGGCTGGAGTAGTTCGCTGTACACCGCCCTACTACCGGCTGACCATCGACCGGCGCGATGACCTGGAAGCGACCGTCCTGCTGGAGGTGCTGGTTCCTTCGGATCTTCCTGTGTCCTCGACCACGATGACGGGCTTCCGGAGCTTGTCGCGATCGTCGACCACTTGACGGGACGTCGTGGTGTCCGAGGTTCAGCCGCCGGAGCTTCCTTTGCCGGCTTTGCCGAAGCCGCCGCGCGCGATCGTGCCGATATTGCCGCCCTTGGTGGACAGGCCGCCGCGCTGGATGGTTGCCGTGCCGCCGGAGGCGTTGCGCAGGTTGGAAGTGGTGTAGCTGCCGTCCCCGGTGTTGTAGCGGCCGCCGACCGGCGGGACCAGGAGACCGCCGCGGGTGGCCATGTAGAACCAGAAGAAGCCGGCCCCGGAGCCGCGATACTCGCGCTCGTCCTTGCACTCGTCGTCGTCCGTCCGCTGCTGCGTCTGCGGGTCGACGCAGATCGCCGCGTAGTCGGCCGTGTCGCCGTCGTTGCTGCAGCCGGTCAGCGAAGCGGCGACCAGTGCGGTCAGCCCGAGCGTGACACCGGCACTACGCATCCGCCTGATCGGTCCTGATGGCGTCATACCCTGCCTTCCCCCTCGGCAGGCGGCTTCATCGAGTACATGATCAGCGCGCCCACCACCATGGTTGCACCCACCACAACCAGGGGCCCGGTACCCACGTCGGAGACAGCCAGTACCAGCACCGCGGCGAACGACGCCGCCGCGAGCACCGGGACGACTACTCGTTGCAGCACGCGGCCCTTGAGGTGGCCGGTGAAATACACCGGTACGGCGATCGCGGTGGCGAGGTAGTAGAGCGACACCAGCACGGAGACGGCCCCGACGGCGTCGGCCAGTACTGCGTCCGAGACAAGAACCAGGGTGACGTAGATGACCACGCTGGCCGCGGCGAAGACGATGGTGGACACACTGGGCGTCTGGAAGCGAGTGGAGATCCGCGCGAATTGTCCCGGGAACGCGTCGCGCCGGGCCATCGACAGCATCGTCCGGGCGGTCGGCAGGATGGTCGTCTGGGTCGAGGCGAGCGCGGAGACGAGGACCGCGCCGATGAGCAGCTTGCCACCTGCGGTACCCAGCAGGTCGTTGCTGAGGACCGAGAAGAAGTCGTCGTCCGCGATGCCGGCCAGTGCGCCGACACCGGCGTAGGCGAGCGCGGACCAGGCGACCACGGCGTACAGGACGATCAGGAAGCCGTTGGCGACCAGGGCTGCGATGGCCGGAGTGCGGCGCGGGTCGCGGGTCTCCTCGTTGACGCTGAACGACGAGTCCCAGCCCCAGTAGAGGAACACCGCGACCAGTACGCCGACGGCCCACTTGCCGTCGCCGGTGTTCGTCGCGAGGCTGAGGGTATTCGCCTCGCGGAAGGCGTTGACGGCGAACCAGAGCAACGCAACGACCTCGACGGTCAGCAGGACTGCTTGCGTCCAGGCAGCGATCCGGATACCGCGGTAGGCGAGCACCGCCATCACGGTGATGAACACGGCCCCCAGGGCGGCCTGTGCCGGGCGGGAATCGACCACACCGTCCAGGTCGAGCAGCACGAACGTGTAGACCGAGGCGACCTGGGCCAAGTTGCTCATGACGAGTACGCAGGCCATCACCGTGGTCCAGCCGACCATGCGGCCGACTCCGATTCCGAACGCCTTCTCGGTCCAGGGGAACGTCGTTCCGCAGTCCGGCTCGGTCCGGTTCAGCTCGCGGAAGCAGAGCGCGACCAGGACGACCGGCACCGCCGAGAGTGCCAGCACGACCGGAGCGGCAGTACCGACGTACGCGGCGAGCAGTCCGACCGCAACGGCCAGCGAGTACGCCGGTGCGGACGAGGAGATCCCGATCGCGGCGGACGTTCCCAACCCGAGCGCGTCCCGCCGCAGACTGCGCCCCCGGGACCGTGAATCAGCAGTTGTCGTCATCGTGCCCTCAGGGTGCCATCCCAATTGCCATGACGAAGTCTGCCCCGCCGGGCCCGGTCGGCGCTGCACGGATGGCCAGTGATCGACGAGCCGGCGACCTTGCGGACTGTTAGGTTTCGGTCACCGAATGAAAGGATTCAAAATGCGTGGACGGGTAGCAGTTGTAGCGGCGGCCGGGATGGTTTTCGCGTCGCTTGGTGCGGGCACGGCGAGTGCCACTGTGACGGAGAAGTACTACGGCGGGTACCGGGATCAGGGGACCTGTGAGTACTGGCGTGGCGCTGTCGATCCGGGTCTCGCGCACAGCGACCCGTGTATGTACAACCCAGAGGCGGAGCGCTGGGGGTTCTGGCACAACGTGTAGTCCCCTGGTTCTGAGGTAGTTGCCGTGTGGGGGGTTGTCAGGTTGTTGTGAGCGTTTTGAAAGGGGGTGGCTTTAGCTTCGGGGCGGTGGTGGTGGGCGCCATCGATTCTGAGGTGAGTTCCTGGGGAGGGGCGTCATGCTGCGAGGTCTTCATGTACTGGTTGCGCTTTCGGCTGCGTTGGGCTTGACGGGTGGATTGGCGGCTGTGGAGCCGGGTGGTGGGGGCGCGGGTGCGGCTCAGGTGAGTGGCGGGACGGGGTATGGGCCGCAGGATGAGCAGTTCGCGGCGGTTGCTCGGGCTCGGCAGAGTGGGCAGCGGGTTGAGGTGGTTGGCCAGCGGGGCGAGTCGCGGCAGGTGTTTGCGCAGCCGAACGGGATGTTCGCGATGGAGCTCAGTGCGGAGCCTGAGCGCGTCAAGCGGGGTGGACGTTGGGTTGCGATCGACACCAGCTTGCGGAGACAGGCTGACGGTTCGGTCGCGCCCGGTGCGAGCGCAACACCGGTTGTCTTTTCGGGTGGTGGAGGCGGGGCGATGGTCCGCCTCGGCGACGGGGATCGGCGGCTCGAGCTGACGTGGCCTGGGCGGTTGCCGGTGCCGAGCCTGGACAAGAACGTCGCCACGTACCGCGAGGTTCTGCCGGGCGTTGATCTTGAGCTGACTGCCGTGGCCCAGGGCTTTCTGCAGGTTCTCGTGGTGAAGACACCGGCTGCGGCGCGGAGCGAGCGGTTGGCGCGGCTCGGCTTCGGACTACGGACGGCGGGTCTGGCCGTCTCCAGCGACAAGTTCGGGTTGTCGGTCAAGGACGCCGCCGGCAAGACCGTGTTCGCGGCGTCGAAGCCGAACATGTGGGATTCGCCCGATCCGGCGAGCATGCAGAGCGAGCAGGCTTCGGCGTCCGGCGCCCGCCGGGCGGTCGGCCGGGTCGAACTCGGCGACTCCCAGCTGACTGTCGTACCGGACCGGAGCCTCCTCACCGATCCGGAGGCGAGGTTTCCGATCCGGATCGACCCCAACTTCTTCCCGCCGGGCGCCGGCTGGACCAAGGTGTTCTCCGGACATCCGGGGATGTCGTACTGGAACGGCTCGAACGACGATCCGCTCGGCAAGGTCGGTTACTGCGGCTGGGACGGCTGCGCCGGGATCGGAACGGCCCGGTCGTTCTGGCAGTTCGACATCACCGCGCTCCGCGGAGCTCAGATCCACGGCGCCGAGCTGAACCTGCACCTGGCCTACTCCCCCAGCTGTACGCCGAGGCCGTTCGAGGTCTGGCAGACGAACTCGATCGGGCCGGGTACTACGTGGAACAGTCAGCCGGCCGGCTGGGTGGGGCCGCTGGCGGTCCCCAACGTCGCGCACGGGTACAGCGCGTCGTGCCCGCCGAACAATGTCGGTATCCCGGCCCGGCAGTCGATCGTCGACAAGCTGGCGGCAGGTTCGGCGCACGCGACCTTTATGGCGAAGGCGGTCAACGAGAGTGACCGTAACCAGTGGAAGAGGTTCGACGCGGCGGGCCTGGTCGTGCAGTACAACTGGCCGGCGACGAAGCCGACCGGCCTCCGGGCCAAGGCCGCGCAGGGTCCTGGCCTGGGGTGCGCCGACGACCCGGGTAAGGCCTTCACGTACTCCGCCACACCGACTCTGCAGGCTCAGGTCTCCGACCCCGACCGCCAGAACGTCAGCCTCGAGTTCGAGTGGCACAACTGGGGCACCGGCGCCGTCGGCCGGGTGACCACCAAACCACATGCCCACGGCACTGTGGCATCGGCGACGATCCCGGCCGGTCAGTTCCAGGACGGCAGCCGGATCGGCTGGCGAGTGCGCGCAACGGATGGCATCTCGTACCAGGGGCAGCTCGTGTGGAGCGCCTGGGCGCAGTGGTGCGGACTGACGGTCGACAGCCGGCCCCCGGGGCGGCCGGGACTGACGTCGACCGACTACCCAGAAGGCCAGATCGCCGGCTACGTGGGAAAGACCGGCGCGTTCCAGGTCACGTCGTCCGACCCGGACATCATCGGCTTCCAGTGGAGCCTGAACTTCCAGGATCTGCCGATCGTCGATCTGACGTCGCCGTCGTTCGTCCGCGCCACGAACGGGACCGCGATCGTCCGCGCGACCCCGCCGCGCGACGGGCCCAACGAGCTCTATGTGCGTGCGGTCGATCGTGCGCTCAACGTCTCCGCCCCGTACCAGTTGCCGAATCCCGACGGCGGCTGGTTCCCCGGAGGCTTCCGGTTCCGGGTCGGCTCGGCGACTCCACCGCCGGTTGGGCACTGGCCGCTGGAAGGCGGGCGCTTCACCCCATCGGCGCCCGACGTCACGGGTGGCGGCCGCCACGGAGTGGTCAGCGGGATGGAGCCTGGCGGCGGCTCCCGGTGGATCGCGGGACGCGACGGTGACGGACTGCGGTTCGTGAGCACGGAATCGGTGACAACGACCGGCGGCCCGCCGGTCGACACCGCCGGCACGTTCTCGGTCACAGCCTGGGCGCGCATGGACCGGCTGGCCGGATACCCCTCGGTGGTCTCGATGGACAGCAAGAGCACCCCGGGCTTCCAGCTTCAGGCGACCCCGCAGGGCAATTGGGCGTTCGCGATGTTCGCCTCCGATGTCGCCGGCGGCGGTGCCCGGCACGACCGCGTGGTGTCGCCTTCGAGCGTTCAGCTCGGCGTCTGGACGCATCTCGCCGGTGTCTACGACGCCGGCGCACAGCAGCTCCGCCTGTACGTCAACGGCGCCCTGGCGGCATCGGGGACGCACCCCGGCGGGTTCACGGCGACCGGGCCGCTGACGATCGGTCGTTCGATGTGGAACGGGCAGCAGGTCGATTTCTGGCCGGGCTCCGTGGACGACGTACGGGTCTTCGACCGCATGCTCGCCGACCGTGAGATCGGCACGCTCGCCAACACACCGTCGTCCGAGGAGGTGTTCCTGCCGTTCGACGAGGGCTCCGGGACGGCGGTCAACGATGTCTCCGGCAACTACCGGAACGGCAAACTCGTGACCGGTGCTACCTGGGGTCTCGGTACCGTCGGCGACGGCGCGGTGGTGCTCGACGGCATCGCCGGCGAAGTCCCGACCGCCGCGCAGGCCGTGCGCACAGACCGGAGCTTCACGGTGACGGCACGCGCGATGCTGGACGCGACCAGCACGAAGGCGCAGACCATCGTCAGTCAGGACGGTCCGCTGTCGTCCGGCTTCTCCTTGCAGTACATACCAACCGCAGGGCAGGCGGCCGGACGATGGGCGGTGTTCCTCTCCCCTGCGGACTCGGCCGCACCGGCCTGGATCACCGTGCAGTCCGCCGCCGCGGCGCGAGCCGGTGAGTGGACGCACCTGAGTGCGGTCTACGACGCGGCCAAGGGTGAGTTGCGGCTTTACGTGGACGGCGTCGAGCACGTCGTCGCGGGACGCCCGAGTGCGCACGTCGGCGGCAATCTGGTAGTCGGGCGGGCCAAGCAGAACAAGGCCGCCGTGTCCCGGTTCGACGGCGCGGTCGACGACCTGCATGTGTACGCCGGGGTGCTGACCAGGGAGCAGATCCAGGCAGACGCGTTGAGCCCGGTCACCGCACGTCTCAATGTCTACGCCGGTCAGTTCAGCCGTTACGTCAGCCGGGACGGCGCCGGGCACTTCTTCACCACCGGCCCCGTCCCCCCGGACATGCGGTTCGAAGGGGTGCTCGGGATGCCCGCGGAAGAGGGCGAACCCGACACCCGGATGATCTACTCCTGCCGGTACGACAAGGGGCAGTTCTCCTCCGCGGATCCCGCCTGTGAGGGACGTACGAATCTCGGCGAGATCGGCCTGCTCTACAAGAACCCGCCCGCTGATCTCCCGACGATCCCGATCTACCGATGCGTGGTACCGGCGACGGGCGATCACTTCAACACGACGGACGAAGGCTGCGAAGGCGAGCAGCACGTCTTCGAGGGACTGCTCGGACATGCCGCGGCCTACCGGCAGCTGATCCGCTACGAACAGGGCCACGGCTCCAACGAACGGACGACGACCACGGCCGCCGCCGGCCCCGGCTACCGGCCGGAAGGCGCGCAAGGGATCGTGACGATGATGCCTCTTGCCGACGGCGTCGCGCTGTACTCGTGTGCCGACGGCGCCGACGAGTTCGTCACCGACGACGCCACCTGCGAGGGGAAGACGAAGCGCCACTGGATCGGTGACGCCTGGCCGGAACCGCCCGCCTTCGCGCGGGAGTCCAGCCGCCTGTTCGCCTGCGCGGTCACGGCCACCGGCGACCGATTCACCTCGCTCGACGCGCAATGTGAGGGCGAGACCGTTCAGCGGCCGCTCGGCTACGTCATCACCCGTCGCTAGTTTCCACCACGCAAGGAGATCCTGTGATGGCGATGCATCGCTCTGCTGTCCGTCGAGCCCTGACCCGCTGGCTCGCCGTCGGCCTCAGCGTCGTGCTGGTGGCAACCTTGGTCCCACAGGTGTCAGCCGCGCCGGCCGCCGCCAAACCGGTGGTGCCGAACACCCCCGCGTTCGACAAGCCGGTCCCAGTCACCCCAGTGCCGGTCAAGGCGCAGCCGTCCAGCGCCGCACCCGAGTCAGGTGCGGCGCCGGAGGTCCTCTGGCCCGCTCCGGGTGTTGCCGAGGTCGATCTCGGTAACACCCGGACGATCTCGACGACCGCTCAGGCCGGTGGGCTACCGGTCCGGCTGGCGCGGACGACGACGGCTCGTGGCAAGGTGCCCCCGGCGTCGGTCCGAGTCGAGTTGCTCGACCAGAAGGCAGCACGCGCGGCCGGAGTCAACGGCCTGCTGCTTCGGGTACGCCGTACCGACAACGTCGCCGCTTCCTCGCCGGTCGAGCTCACTGTCGACTACTCGTCCATCCGTCATGCGTTCGGCGCGAACTGGAGCGACCGGCTGCAGATCGCTCGGCTGCCCTTCACCAGCCTTCGCAGCGTGAACGATCGGACGGCGAGCACGTTGACGGCGCAGGTGACGGCCTCGGCGCAGGACACGACGTACGCCGTCACCGCGGGAGTCTCCGGCGGGAAGGGCGACCACGGCGCCACTCCCCTCGCGCTGACCGGAACCTGGCAAGCCTCAGGCCAGACCGGCGAGTTCAACTGGAGCTACCCACTCCGTGTCCCCGAGACTCCCGGCGCGCTGTCGCCGCAGCTGAGCGTTTCGTACTCGTCCGGTGCGGTCGACGGACGGACCGCGTCCACCAACAACCAGCCCTCCTGGCTGGGCGAAGGCTTCGATCTTTGGTCCGGTTCGATCGAGCGCTCGTACAAGAGCTGCTCCGACGACAAGGGCAACAACGGCACCCAGCCCACCGGGGACCAGTGCTGGTTCTCCGACAACGCGACGATGTCCTTGGCCGGTCATTCCGGACAGCTCGTGCGCGTCGGCAGCACCAGCACCTACCGCTTGGCGAAGGACGACGGCACGAAGGTCGAGCGTCTCCACGGCACGGCCGACAACGGCGACGAGGACAAGGAGTACTGGAAGGCCACTTCGCCGGACGGTACGCAGTACTTCTTCGGTCTGCACCAGTTGCCCGACGGGCAGACGCCGACCAACTCGGCCTGGGCCGCTCCCGTCTTCGGCAACCACGCCGGAGAACCGTGCTACGAACCGGCGTTCGCGGCCTCGATGTGCCGGCAGGCGTACCGCTGGAACCTGGACTACGTCGTCGACAAACACGGCAACACCGTCAGCTACTACTACCAGAAGGACAAGAACAAGTACGGGCTCAACAACGGCAAGACGGCGACCGAGTACGACCGGGGCGGGGTGCTTCTGCGTGCCGAGTTCGGCACCAGGGCAGGGACCCGCTATCCCAGCGGCGGGCCCGCGAAGGTCGTCTTCGACACCGCCGAACGCTGCTTGACCACCACGTGTGCGCAGCACAAGCCGACGGACTACCCCGACGTCCCGTTCGATCTGGAATGCAAGACGGCGACCTGTAGCACCGTGGTGTCGCCGACGTTCTGGACGACGAAGCGACTGGTCAAGATCACCACGTACGCCGGAGCCCAGGCCGTGGACGAATGGACGTTCAGCCACAGCTTCCCCGCGCCCGGCGACGGCTCGCGGGCGGCATTGTGGCTCACCCAGATCGGTCATGCCGGCCTGGTCGGCCAGCGGCAGTCCGTGCCGGCCGTGACGTTCTACGGCCAGGCGATGGAGAACCGCGTCAACTCGAACTCCGACACGGCGCCGCCGATGCCGAAGTACCGCATCACCGGCATCAAGAACGAGTTCGGCGGCTACGTCACCGTCAACTACCACCCCACGAACTGCGTACCGACGGCGCTGCCCAAGCCGGAGCAGAACTCGTTGCGCTGCTTCCCTGTCCACTGGGCGCCTGAGGGCGGTTTGCCCTTCGACGACTGGATGCACAAGTACGTCGTGGCCAGCGTCGTACAGCAGGATCTCGTCGGCGGCTCGCCGAGCGAGGTCACGTCGTACGACTACCTCGGCAATGCCGCCTGGCGCTACGCCGACAACGAACTGGTCGAACCGAAGAGACGCACGTGGTCCGAATGGCGAGGCTACGCGCGGGTCGTGGTCCGGCACGGCAATCCGGCCGAACCCGGCACGCCGGAGTCCAAAGCCGAGTACCTCTACCACCGAGGCATGAACGGTGATCGGCTGAACCCCACCGGCGGAACCCGCCCGCCGGTCTCGCTCGTCGACAGCAACGGCGGCGCGGTGCTCGACGACGACCAGCTCAACGGCCTGGTCCGCGAGAAGATCACCTACAACGGAGTCGGAGGCGCGGTCGTCGGCAGCGCGATCACCGACTACTGGCAACGTGGGCCGACGACGACGCAAGGTGCGCTCAAGGCCTACATGGTCGAGACCGGCGGTGTACTCGACCGGACCGCCCTGCCGAACGGCGGCTGGCGCAAGAGCCAGGTGACCCGCTCGTACGACGAGTACGGTCAGGTCACTCAGATCGACGACAAGGGCGACCTCGCCACAAGCACGGACGACGAGTGCACCCGCACCTGGTACGCACACAATCCGACAGCGTCGCTGCTCACCTTGCCGAAACGTACGCAGACCGTCGCCACCTCGTGTTCGGCAACTGCGGTGTTCCCCAAGGACGCGGTCTCCGACGTCCGAACGTACTACGACGGCAGCACCGCACTGGACGCACTCCCGTCCAAGGGCAACGTGACGAGAGTCGAGCAGCTCGCCGACCACAACCAGAGCCAACCGGTCTACGCCCAGTCGACCAGGACGTCGTACGACGACTACGGCCGGCCGCGCGACACCTACGACGCGCTCGATCGCAAGACCACGACGACCTACACCGAGGCCGCGGGCCTGACCACGAAGATCGCCGTCAAGAACCCCCTCGGCCAGGAGACGACGACCGAGCTCGCGCCGGCCTGGTCCGAGCCGATCAAGTCCACCGATCCGGCGGGCGGCGTCACCGAGTTCGCGTACGACGGGCTCGGACGTATCACCGGCACCTGGCTGCCCGGGCGCTCCAAGGATCGCAATGACGGCGCGAATCTGCGGTACGCCTATCTGATGCGCAACACCGGGCCGAGCGCCGTCTCGACCGAAACGTTGCGAGCCAACGGCAACTACGTCACCAGCCACGCCTTGTACGACGGCTTCCTCCGGCCCAGACAGACCCAGTCTCCCGGCTGGGGCACGGACGGCCGCCTCGCCGGGCGAGCGATCACCGACACCGTCTACGACTCACGCGGCATGGTTGCCAAGGACAACGGCCAGTACTACGCCGAGGGAGTTCCGGGCACGTCCCTGGTCGCGGCCGGTGACAACAACATCCCGAGCCAGACGATCACGACGTACGACGGCGCCGGGCGAGAGATCAAGACCGCCTTCCGGTCGAACAACGTCCCGCAGTGGGAGTCAACCAGCGAACACCGAGGTGACCACACGAAGGTCACCCCGCCGCCCGGCGGCACGGCGACCACGACGTACTCCGACGCCGACGGCCGCGTCCGCGCGCTCCATCAGCACCGGGGTCCGACACCGGACGGTCCCGCCGACATCACGACGTACACCTACGCAAAGAGCGGGCAGCTCGCGACCGTCACAGACCCGGCCGGCAACCAGTGGCGCTACACCTACGACCTGCGCGGACGCCGGGTGGCCGTGCAGGACCCGGACCGCGGGGCCTCGACCTCGACCTACGACGCCGCCGGGCAACTGCTGACGACAACTGACGCACGCGGACAGACTCTCGCCTTCGAGTACGACGCGATCGGCCGCAAGACCAAGGAGCTGCTCGGGTCGGCGACCGGACCGGTCCGTGCGGAGTGGAAGTACGACAGCCTGCGCCCGGGACTTCCCGTCTCGAGCACGCGGTACGAGAACGGTCATCCCTACAAGACCGAAGTCACCGAGTACGAGGCCGCGACGAACCGGCCGCTGGGAGAAAAGGTCACCATTCCCTCGGTGGAGGGCGCGCTCCAGGGCGAGTACGTCACCAGCATGACGTACCGGCCGGACGGCAGCCCAGCCTCGTTACGCCTGCCCGGCACGGGCAATCTCGCGGCCGAGACGCTCACCTACACCTATGACGATCTCGGCCTGGTCCGGACGCTCGGCGGTAAGTCGGCCTACGTCACCGATACGTGGTACACGCGATTCGGCGAGCCGTCGTTCCTGTCGATGGGCGAGGCCGGTTCGAAGGTGTGGAGCTCGCGCACGTACGACCCCGCGACCCGGCGGCTGCAACGTGCGCAGACCGAACGCGAACGAAGCCCGGGTGATCAGGTCAGCGACTTCCACTACACCTACGACACCGCCGGCAACGTCACGTCGATCGCCGACCGGCCCGAAGGCGGCGTCTCCGACATCCAGTGCTTCGACCACGACTACCTGTCCCGCATGGTCGAGGCCTGGACGTCGACCGCGGCCTGCGCGGCGGCACCGACGCCGGCGACGATCGGCGGCGCTTCGGCGTACTGGACGTCGTACGGCTACGACACCACCGGGAACCGCACCGGCGAAACGCTGCACGGGCTCGGCGGCGCGGCCGACACCACTCGCGTCTACACCTACCCGGACGCGGGGCAACCACAGCCGCACGCGCTGACCTCGGTCACGACGTCCGGCCCGGGTGGGTCGAAGACTGACTCCTTCCGCTACGACGCGACCGGGAATCAGCAAGAGCGCAAGCAGGCCGGGGCGACGCAATCGCTGGGCTGGGATCCGGCCGGCCGGCTCAGCTCGTCGACCGCGCCGGGCGGCGCGACCACCACGATCGCGTACGACGCGGACGGCGAGCGGCTGCTCCGCCGCGATCCGGACTCGACCACCTTGACCCTGGGCGCTCAGGAGTTCGAGCTCAACCGCGCGACCGGCACGGTGACCGGTACCCGGTTCTACGCGCACGGCGAGACAGTCGTCGCAGTACGGTCCGGCGCCGAGCTGTTCTGGCAGGTCGAGGACCATCACAGCACCGCGACGTCGATGATCCGGGCGGACACGCTCGCGGTGACCAGCCGGCGGTTCACGCCGTTCGGCGACGTACGGGGCGCCGCACCGGCCGCCTGGCCCGACGAGCGCGGCTTCGTCGGCGGAACCATCGACTCGTCGATCGGGCTGACCCGGCTGGGAGCACGCTCGTACGACGCCGCGCTCGGCCGGTTCATCTCGGTCGATCCGATCATCGACCACCACGACCCACAGCAGATGAACGGGTACGCGTACAGCAACAACAACCCGGCGACGCTGAGCGATCCCGACGGGCTGTTCCCGGACTGCGGCTGCCCGTCGGACGCCTACGGCTACGACAACGTGCTGCACAACGCCGACGGGTCGCTGCTGAGCGAGTCCAACGCGAACAAGTTCCTGTCGCCCTCGCAGAAGGCGAAGTGGAAGTCGAAGGTCAAGCGCAAGACCGAGGCCAAGAAACGCAAGCAGGAGTGGGAGCGCAAGATCCGGGCGGCGGGGTACACGCCCGAGGAGTACGAAGAGGCGAAGAAGCTCGAGCAGAAGTCCGTCTTCGACGTCGTGATCGAGGCCGGCGGCGCGATCCTGTCGGAGTTCCTGGGCATCGAGGACATCAAGGGCTGTTTCGGCCGCGGCAACCTCGGGTCGTGTATCTCGATGGTGATCAACGTGATCCCCTGGTCCAAACTCTTCCGCGTCGGCGAGCTGATCGGCGCGGTCAAGAAGGCCTGGGGCGCGGTGACGCATCATCTCAAGCGAAAGTCCGCAACCGCCGGCGCGCTGAAAGCCGGCCGGAAGGCGGACGACGACCTGCCACCCGGCGGGCAACAGGCCGAGAGCGTCGAGGAACAGACCCAGGACGTCGCCAACAACATCAGAGACGAACGCACGCGAGCGGAGAACAACGCGAAAGCTGTCAAGGAGACCATCGCAACGACGACCCAGGATGTTTCGAGCTCGCCGGTGACCCCAACTGGAATCTCGGGCCCGGCGGATCCCGGTGGAGTAGCCGTCACTGTTGTGGCCGTCGTCGGTCTCGGGATCAAGCTCGGTTGGCAGCGGTGGAGATCACGCTGAGGTTTCCCCCGTCCGGGATCCGCTGACGGCGACTGCCGAGGCCTTGGGGCCGGATCGAAAGCGCGTTGTTGGACCACTGACCCGTTACCGTCGAAACAGGCGGCGACGGGGGGTGCACGTGCTGGAGATCCGGCTGCTCGGTCCGATCGAGATCAGCCGGGGTGGAGAACTGGTGCGGCTGCCCGGGCGTCGGCTGGGCGCGCTGGTGACCATCCTGGCGCTGTCGGCCGATCGGCCGGTCCCGGTGGATGTGATCGCGGACCGGTTGTGGGGTGACGAGCCGCCCCGCCGGGCCAAGGAGTCGTTGCACACCTATGTCGCCCGGCTGCGGCAGCATCTTGGCGACGCTGTGCTGGAGACCCACGCCGCCGGGTACCGGCTGCGGATCGAGCCTGACCGAGTGGACGCCGTCCGGCTGGTGAATCTGGTCCGGCGGGCGCAGTCCGAGACCGATGAGGCGGCGCAGCGGACACTCCTCGAGACTGCCGCCGGGCTTTGGCGGGACGCGCCGTTCGCCGGCACCGCCGCGTCCGACTGGCTCACCTCCGGAGAGGCTGCGCGGCTCACCGAGACCTACCTGTCCGCCATTGAACAACGCATCGATCTCGACCTGGCCAACGAACGCTACGGCGGGCTGCCCACCGAACTGCAGGATCTGGTCAGCCGGCATCCCCTGCGGGAACCACTCTGGACGAGGCTGATCGCGGTTCTCCGGCTGACCGGCCGGACCGCGGAGGCGCTCGAGCGCTACGACACGGTCCGGACCCTGATCGCCGACGAGCTGGGGATTGACCCGGCGCCGGCACTCCAGCAGGAGTTCGCGCGACTGATCGCCACCAGAACCGCCCAGCCGGTCGTCACCGCGCCGCCGACCGCGGTGGAGATCGGTCCGCCGCGGCAGCTCCCACCGGACTTGCGTCGCTTCACCGGCCGGGCCGACGAACTGCGCCGGCTGGACGAGCTGCTCGACGACTCCGCCACCGATGCTCCGACGATCGTCACCATCACCGGTCCCGGTGGGATCGGCAAGACCTCACTCGCAGTCCGCTGGGCGCACCGCGTCCGGGACCGTTTCCCCGATGGTCAGTTGTTCGTCGATCTGCGCGGGTTCGCCGCCGAGACTCCACTGCCGGCCGGAGCAGCGCTGCTCGCCTTTCTTCGATCCCTGCAGGTCGCGCCGGACCAGATCCCGGCCGACACGGCCGAGCGGACGTCGCTGTTCAGGACGCTGGCCGCCGAACGGCGAATGCTCCTGCTCATCGACAACGCCCGCAACGCCGAACAGGTCCGGGCCTTGTTGCCGTCCTCAGGCAGCATGGTGGTCGTCACCAGCCGGAACCAGCTGCGATCGCTCGGGTCGACGGCCGGCGCATCCGGTCTCACGGTCGAACCGATGCCGACGACGCATGCCGTCGAGCTGCTGACTGCGGCGGTCGGAGCGGACCGCGTCGCCGCGGAGTCCACCGCTGTCGCCGAGCTGGCCGACATCTGCGGCGGTCTGCCGCTCGCGCTCGCCGTGGCCGCCGAGTCGGCCCGCAGGATGCCGCAGCGCCCGCTCACCGAACTGGTCAGCGCCCTTCGCGACGACAAGCAAGCGCTGGATGTCTTCGCGGATCCGGACGACGACCAGGGCGACCTACGGCGAGTGCTGTCCTGGTCCTATCAGGCTCTGGAGCCAGAGACCGCCCGGCTCTTCAGACTGCTCGGCCTGCTGCCGGGAATCCCCATCACCGTGCAGACGGCTAGTGCCTTGCTCGACAGCGACGTACTCGAGGCACGCCGCCGGTTGGACCAGCTGAGCGCCGGGAACCTCGTGAGCCAGACTCGGCGGGGCCTGTTCCAGTGGCACGACCTGGTACGCGTCTACGCGGCTGAGCTGACGCTGCAGCTCGACACACAAACGGAACGCCGAGCCGCCGTCGGACGAGCGGTCGAGTGGTACCTCCACAGCGTGCAGAACGCCGCGCTCGCGGCGGATACCACCGAGAGCCGCAGCTACCTCGTGTCGTCGGCTCATCAGCCGCTGACGTTCGCCGACTCAGCTGCTGCGATGGCCTGGCTCTGGACCGAGTACCCCAGCTTCACGGCATGGATCCAGCTGGCGATCGACCATGGGTTCGACGACTACGCGTGGCGCATCCCGTGGCGGCTGAACAAGTTCCTGAACCGCTCCTTCCTGGTAGCCGAGGCGGTGGAGGTCAGTGAGCTCGCCGTCGATGCTGCCGAACGCCTGGGCGAGGCGCGGCCGCGCTATCTCGCCTGGAACTGCCGCGGCGTCGCCGAGATCCGCGCGGGCCGGACCGAGGCCTCGGCGGACAGCACCCGGCGCGCGATCCAGATCGCGCAGGACTGCGGTGATGTCGCGGCCGAGGTGGGATTCCGGGCGAACCTGGCGCACGTTCTGTGGAGCGGCGGAGATCTCGACGGCGCCCTCGACGAGTTGACGCTCGCCGAAGCAGCAGCTGCACGCTTCGTCCAGCCCTCCGACGAACCGATCCCACTCCCCCGCGTCCACCTGCCGATGGCGACCGGCGCGCTGAACATCCTGCTCGGCCGGCTGACCGCCGCCGCGCCTCAGGTGGAGCTGGCCATCCGCCTGGCTCGCGCGGAGGGCAACTGGTACCTCGAAGCGCTCAACCTGGTGAACCTCGCGGAGCTCCACGAGCGACTCGACGACGATGTGAAGGCCCGTTTCTACGCCGCTGAGGCGCTCGAGCGGCTGCAGGGCCTCCGCACCCCTCGATCCAGTTTCGACGCCCTCGCCGTCCAAGCCCGGGTCGCAGCCCGAGCGAACCAGCGCGAGGAAGCCGTCGCGCTGGCCCGTCAAGCTCTCGATCACCTCCCCGAGGCCCATCCACGCGGAGACGAGCTCCGTGACCTGATCAGGTCCCTCACCTCAGTTCATGGGGGTTAGGAGCCAGCGTTGGCAGGGGCCGTTCCAGTAGGGCCAGGTGATGACGTCGGCGCCGGGTTTGTCGCTGCAGCCGGCTACGTCCATGGAGCGGCCTGAGGTGTTTTGGAGGATGCTCCAGGTGTTGTCGGCGGCTGGTTCGATGCGCCAGGCCTGGCAGTCGGCGGTGTCGTTCGGGGTGGCTGGGACGATTGGGGAGCCGGCGTTGCCGGGGCAGCCTTGGACGTCGATGTCGGTGCGGGAGTTCGGGTCGTAGAGGTGGTAGACGTCGTCGCCCTTTGGTACTAGTTGCCAGCGTTGGCAGGGGCTTGCCGGTACCCAGTCCCAGGTCCGGATGTCGGTGCTGGACGGGTTCGTGCCGCAGTCGACGATGTCCAGCACCTTGCCGCCGCGGGCCGAGGCGACGCGGTATCGGCCGCTCAGGGTCTGGCCGGTGAAGACCGGGCGCAGGATCCATTGCTGGCTGGCTTCGGCCGAGCAGGACTGCTGGACGACGGCCGCGCCGTCGCTTAGCGATGACTGGCGTACGCCGGCGCACTTCGCGCTGTGTGCGAAGCGCAGCCGCACGACCGTGTCGTAGCTGCTGCCCTCCAGGTATTCCACGGTCAGCTGCTGGTTGCCCGTGTTGGCACAGGCTGTCTGTTGCAGGGCGACGTCGTCGTCCTGCAACATCCGGTCGACGTCCAGGCACCGCGGCCTACCGTCGATCGCGGCGCCGTTCGCGTGCACCGTGTGTACCTCGAACTGGTCGATGCCGGCGACCTGCACGAGCCGGAACCGCTGCTGGAGCGTGCCGACGCATTGGTACTGCTGGAAGGCCACACCGTCGGTCTGACTCCCGTGCGGCAGGTCGAGGCACTTACTGCTGTGCCGCGCGACCAGCTCGTACGCCCGGTTGTCGATGTCGAACTTGGGCCCAGTGGTCGCGCCGACCGCCGGCTCGCGCCAGCGCGAGACCGGCGCGGCGAACGAGGACCCGTTCGACACCAGCGTGAGTACGTCCCGGCCGCCGCCATCCAAGGCGTACACGAGCGCGACGTCGCCCTTACCGTCACCGGTGTAGTCGCCGGCGTTCAACGCCGCCTTGGCCGGATCGAGTGCCCCGCGATACCACTGCGACTCGGCCAGAGTGGTCCGGTTCGACACGAACACGCGGAGGGCCAGATCGGACGGCCCGTGCTCGTACATCGCCACCACGTCGTCCAGCCCGTCGCCGTTGACGTCGGCAACGATCGGCTTGCTCTTCTCCCAGCAGTAAGCCGATCCGTCGTACACCGTGGTCGGGGTCGCGCTGAACGACGTCCCCGTGGATCTGCGGACGGTGACCTGCGTCCGGCAGTTGCCGAGGTTCACCATGTCGACCAGGTCGTCGAGACCGTCGCCGTCCAGGTCCGCGAGCAGGGGCGCACTGCGTGACCAGTCGCCGCTCGTGGTGACCCACTGCACCGGCGTTCCCAGATTGCCGCCGGGATACAGCAGCACTCGCCAGGTGCCGTTGCCGTTGTCGAGCTGGACGGCGATGTCGTCGCGCTGATCGCCGTTGACGTCACCGGATACGATCCGGGCGCCGCTCAACGGCCACCCGGCCGAGCCGGAGTACCAGACCGGGGTCGAGTTCGCGCTGTAGGCGTTCCCGTCCGACTTCAGCAGGTACGCCGCGATCCGGCGCCCGGCCTCCTCGCGGAACAACACCGTGTCGGACCGCTGGTCACCGTCGAAATCGCCCTGCACCGGCTTGGTCCGGTAGAGCGCGAACCCGCCGTTCTCCCCCGAGTCCCAGGCCAGAGTCCCGGTCTGCAACCCGCCGGGCTTGGACAGCACGTTCCAGACCGCGGTGCGTCCCCAGCCGTGGTCGAGCACCGCACTGAGGTCCGCCCGGCCGTCGCCATTGATATCGCCACGCACCCGCGGGATCACCGCACCGTTGTCCGCGGCAACGAGATCGTACGCGCGGGTGACCGGACCGGCGTTCCCGGCGCGGTCGACCGCACGGACGTACAGCCGCTGCTGCGGTACACCGGTGACCGGGTCCGGCCAGACCGTGATCGGCAGGCTGGCCACCCCGTCCGCGCCGGCCTTGACCCGAGACAGCACCCGGTCCTGCTGGGAGCCGTACAGATACTCGGCGACATCACTCTCACCGGCTCCGGGCCGGACGGTCACGATCCCGGTCGTCCGGGCCGGAACGCCCGGCTCACCGTCGGCCGGGAAGTCGGTCGAGACCACCTGCGGGACCGCCGGTGACTCGGCGTCCAGTACGAAGTAGCAACGCGGGCTCTCGGCGCCGAACTCGATCCCGTCGTCCGGGACCCCATCGTTGCTGCTGGCAACGTAGTAATACGGGACGCCGGTCGCCAGCGCCCCCGCCGGCAACTGCGGCCAGGCGAACGCAGCGCCGGACGTCGTCGCGGCCGAGCTCGACTCGTGGACGACGGAGTCATCGCTCACCCGGCGGATCGACAGCTTGGTGGTGAGGTTGTCGTTGTCGGGGTCGCTGGCGACCGCGGAGAACGACGGCGGGACCAGCCCGCTGACCACGGTCGGCGCGTCCGGCGTACCGCACGGCCGTGGCCGGGAGAAGTTCACCTTGCTCGGTGGCCTGGGAGCGTTGTTGTACCGGACCACCAGGGCCGCGGTGCCGGGGTGGAACTTCTTCCACTGGTACTTGTTGCCCTCGTCCGGCGCCCGGAGGCCGAAGGTCGCCTTCGTCGTCCGCGCCGTCGCGATCCCCTGGATCATCGTCCGGACCTTGTCGCTGGTGAAACGCATACCCATGTCCGGCTGATGACCTGTCCACGCGTTCCCGCTGGCCCGGGCCAGCTCCTCGGCCCAGTGACCGCCGGAGTTGTTCCACGTCAATGGTTGCCCGGCGTCGATTGCGCCGGTTCGCCAGAGCGCCGCGGGAGTCGGGCTGCCCGACGGCGAGTGGTCGAGCACGATGTCGAAGGCCGCCGAGACCACCTTCGACCCGGCCAGCGCGCTGGTGTCGAACTGGAAGAACGACCGGTACCGCACGGCCAGGTCCCAGGACAGTCCGACCTTCGCGCCTTCGGCCCGGTCGTAGTTCCAGTACGACTGGTTCGGCGCCATCTGGTTGACGTGGGTCCACAGCTGGTGTCCCGCCGTCCACGACGGGTCGATGTAGACCGGGAAGGCAGTCGCCGGAGCGGTGAGTAGAGCCCGATCCGGCACGACGGTCAGCCCAGCCGCCGACCGCTTGGTCGGCATCGTCGCGTGTCGCGCCGCGCTGTCCCACATCACCGCAGTATCGGCGCTGAACACCCGGCGTCCTCTGTTGTCGACGGCAACTGTCGATCCAGCCGGACCGTCCTCGATCCGCAGGCCGACGGTGGTCAGACCGAAGTCGAGCTTCGTCAGCCGCGCCGCCGCCGCGCGGTTCTTCACCACCAGGAACTGCGCGAATCCGTCCGGCTCCGCCCGGACTCCGAGGTCCACACCCGGGAAGACCTCCTGGTACGTCGCAGTCCCCTCATGCAGCACCGGCTTCGGGAGTGTGGCCGGCCAGGTGAGACCCAGCCGCGCCTCCCCATCGGTGAGGGTGACGAGCGCCCGGTCGCCGCCACCGGACAGCGTCAGCCCGGTCACGGTCGCGCCCGGTCGGATCGTGCCGTCGTCATGGCGGCGCAAGGTCGTGTCGATCGGCACCCAGCCCGTCCCCCGGCGGGCGCGGATCGGACTGGGGTGCGCCACCAGCGTGTGCAGACCGGAGGGCTCGGCGTACACCTCGGTGCTCTCGGTGCGGAGGTGCGTCAACTCGACAGGACCCGCCGCGCCGGCCGGGGCCGCAGGCCGCTCGACCGCCTCGGCGGTTCCCAGCGCGGGGACCGCCAGTAGCAGTGCGAGGACGCCGGCCACCAGACCGCGCCGCCTAGCCACCGGCACTCCCGAACCACTTGATCAGCTTCACGACCTCGACCAGGAAGCCGCCGGTCAGGATCACCTTCCAGCCTCCGCTCGTTCCGGACATGGAGCCGAAGTCCCCGCCCTTGAAGGGCTCCTTCCACTTCGACGTGCCGTCGGGGTACTTGGTCGGATGCGGATTGACCTCTTCCACGGTCTCGTTGCGCCAGTCCTCGCGCCGCGGGTTGCCCACCTGGTCCCGGACCTGCTCCCGCAGCTCCTCCAGGCGACGCTCCTGCTCGGCGCGCTGCTGCTCACGTTGCTGCGCCCGGTCCTGCTTGATCCGCTCGCCGGGATTGCCGCGGTTCGGCTTGTCCGGTTTGCCGCCCGGGCGGTTGGCTCCCCCGGGTTTGTTCCCGCCGGCCGAGGGTTTCTGCCGCGCCTGCGGCCGCGGCTTGTTCGGCTTGGGTTTGATCGACTGCGGCGGTTTGCGGACCGGCTTGCGGACCTTGTCGGCGACCTTCTTGTACCGCCAGATGATCCTGACGACCATCTTGGCCACGAACTTCACCACCCGTTTCATGACGACCTTGAGGACGGTGCGGAACACCGTCACCCACACCACGATCGCCCGCGCGGCCTCCTTCAGCACCCAGCCGAGCCAGCTCCAGACCCGATCAGCCACCCAGGTGATGACCGGGACCAGCTGCTCGATCACCATCGCCACCAGGATCGCCACGATGACGACCACCACAGCGATCAGCAGGACGCCGACCGCGACCGGGACCAGCACGACGGCGGCCCGGCCGTCGGCGTCCTCGAAGGTCACCGGGCTGTTGTTCGCGTACGCGTACGCGTTCAGCGACTGTGGTTCCTCCGGATCGACCTCCGGGTCCACCGAGATGAACCGGCCGAGCGACGGGTCGTACTCGCGGGCGCCCAGGTGGACCAATCCGGTGTCCGGGTCGGCGGTGCCGCGGTGGAATCCCTTCTGCCCGGGCCAGTCCACCGGTGCCGTGCCGCGAACGTCACCGTACGGCGTGGTCCGGCGGCGCTGCACAGTCTGACTGGCCGCGTCCACCGCGATGTTCGGCGTCCCGTGCAGGTCGGCCAGCAACCAGCTCAGCTTGCCATCCGCCCGGACCGCGACCACGTCGTCGCCGAACGTGTAGTACCGGGTGCCGCTCAGCTTGCCGTCGTTGCCGAGCCGGAGCTCGGTCTCGCCGAGGTAGAGCGTCGTCCCGCTGGAGTCGCGGCGCAGGATCCGGTTGCCGTCGCCGTCGTACACGAACGACGACCCTGTGCTGGTGGCCGCCAGTTTGCCGTCGGCGGTCCAGCTGAGCGTCTCGGTGCTTCCGCCCCTGGTCCGCGACGTCAGGTTCCCGGTGGCGTCGTAGGTGTAGTTGTTCGTCGTCGTACCCGCCGGCCCCGCAGTCGTGACGCTCTGCAGCGCGTTCGCCGAGCTGCCGACGCCGTAGCTGTAGGTGCTGGTCGTGGTGGCACCGGTCGGCGTCACCTTCTTCTCGCTCTGCCGGTTGCCGGCCTTGTCGAACGTCCAGCTGTGCCAGTACGGCGCTGGCCCACCCAGACCGGCCGCAGTCGGAGCAGCTGCGCAGTCACCTGATCCGGGCGTCCACGCGCGGGTGAGCCGACGCAGGTGGTCGTATCCGAAGCACTGGGTGTCGGTCGACTCGCCGCTGGCGGTCGACGGGGTGTCAGCGATCTTGGTGACGTTGCCCGCCGGGTCGTAGTTGTACTGCGTGTCCGAGATCCGTCGCGGTGACAGCTCCCGGTCGGTGACCACGCGGCTCAGCCTGCGGGTGCCGTACTCGTACTCGAACCGCTGCTGCACCCAGCGCCCGTTCGTCTCGCCCAGAGTGAGCGTGTCCGTCTCCTCGAACGGGGTGTAGCTGTTGTTGCGGACGTACGTCCCCAGCTCGCTACTCAAAGCCGTCGGCAGACTCTGGTCGTTGTAGGTCGTCGAGAGCGTCTCCGCGGCCAGACCGCCGACCGCGGGGAGCTTGCGGGTCGCGATCTTGCCGTCGTCGGTGTAGGTCTGCGAGACCGTGTACGTCCCGGCCAGTGCCCCTTCGGACGCCGGGAGGATCACGGACTGGCCGGTCGCACGGCCGGCATCGTCGTAGCCGCTGAACCGGGTCGTGTACGGGTTCCCGTCGACGTACCGCGTCATTGAGGTCGGGCGACCCTTCGCCAGTGTGTCGTAGGTCCACTCGATCTGCACCGGCCCGGTCGGCGATCCGCTGCGCTGCGAGGTCTTGCGACCGACGTCGTCGTACGTGAACGCGGTCGTCACGCCGCGGGCGTCGGTGCTCGAGACGATCTGGTCGGCCGCGTTGAACTGGTACCGCGTGGTGCCGCGATCCGGATCGGTCTCGGTGATCCGCCGGCCCTGGAGGTCGTACCGGTAACTCCAGACGTTGCCCCCGGCATCGGTCAGGGACGCCAGCTGGCCGAGCGCGGTGTAGGTGTACTTGGTGCTGTCGTAGGCCCCCGTCCAGCTGTCGCCCTGGTACTGGCGCACCTCGGTGAGCCGGCCACGGGCATCGGTGAGCCTCGTCGTCGGCGCCTGGCCCTGCGGCGGGTCGATACTCTGCCGGGTCGCCGTCATCTGATGGTCGGTCCGGTACTTCTCCTGGCCCTCCGACCGGAAGATCTGCGCGGACGGACGATCGGCGCCGTCCCAGACCGTGACTTCTTGTTTGGGGACGACGGCATCGTCGACGTACAGGATCTCGGTGCTCGGCGCGGCCTGGTTGAAGTACGCGCCCGACACGATGCTCTGCTTGCCCCGGCTGTCGTACCGGTAGTCGGTGACGAGGCGGCCCCCGGCCGGCGTCCCCTCCTGCGTCTGCCGGAGCCGCTGCAGGCCGTCGTACAGCTCGTAGGTCACGTCGTAGCGGCCCGCGCCGAGCCGGGCTCTGGTGACGACTGCAGACGACGCATCGCCGCGAAGCAGGTACTCGTACTCGATGTCAGCCGGGTCGGAACCGCGCGAATGGCCCGGATGCCAGACTTTCGCGGTCCGCCCGAGCGGATCGAGGGTGACCTCGGCGCGCTTGCCGTCCGGTGCGGTGGCCGCGATCTGCTCACCCCAGGCCGGCTCGAACTCCTCCGACGACTGCATGCCGTTCGGCGCGGTCTCGGTGACCTTGCTGGTCGGACCGTACTCGGGGAAGAACGCCATCCGCGCCGTCTTGTTCTCCGCGTTCGAGACGCTGGTCCGGCGTCCGTAGGCGTCGTACGTCGCCGTGAAGACCGTCTCGTACGTCGGGTTGCCGCTGCTGTCGAAGCCGGCCAGCCGCTCCCCCTTCGTGGGCAGGCCACGGGTCGGCGTCGCGGTCGGCGAGGTGTTGTTGTCGTAGTACATCCGTTCGTCGCTGAGCACCTGGTCCTTGGTGTAGGACTGGCCGCATCCGACGGCGACAGTCTGCTCGCGGCTGAGAAGCTCCTGGATGCCGGTGACCGGATTGTCCAGGTACTCGTAGCGGGTGCAGCTGTCGTCGGCTGTCGTGGCTGCGTCGTTGGCGAAGTGCTTCGACAGCAGCCGGCCCCTGGCGTCGTACTCCTGCCGGTTCGCGACCTGCAGCACTCCGCCGTCGACGGCCTGGTATTGCGTGATGCCCTTCTGGCCGGTGAGGTACGCGTACCGGGTGCCCCAGGGACGGGACTCGACCGCAGTGGGCTGCTCGGAACGCCAGTAGTCGCTGACCGTCCGGTCTACGACGGCCGATCCGTTGTAGGTGATCTGCTCACGCACCTGGCCGGAGAACTCGTCGGTGTCATCGACGGCCAGGCCGGTGGAGTCGGTCAGCTTGACGTCCCGTGCGGAGCCGTCCGCCTTCCGGTCCTCGTCCATGCCGCGGTAGTACAGCGTCTCGGTGACCGACTGCGGCTGGCTCGCAGCGCCCTTGCGCAGCCGGACGCGCTCGAACCCGCGCCACTGGTTCCAGGTGTGCTTGGTGGTGTCTGCCAGGCCGTCCTGCTCGTCGTAGTGCCAGGCCGGCGTACCGAGGTACTCAACCTTGCTGGTTACCGGGACCGGCGCGGCGGGCACGCTGGACGTCGCACTGCGGTCCAGCTCGTTCGCCTCGGTCACGACGTACTTGTGGAACCAGTCCTGGCGCTCGCCCTGGTCGGGTGGAGTCCAGCGCTGCGGATGGCACAGCCGGTCGTTGTTGGCCGGATCCGGCAGACTCGAGGCGGTGCACTGCTTGCCCGAGTAGCTGACTGCCAGGTCGCCGCCGGTGCCGTAGTGGACGGCCTGGATGCGGAACCACACCATGCTCGGCAGGTTCGGGTCGGCCGGATCGACTCGGTTGTCCAGGCCGACGCCGTCGAAGTTCGTCTCCGGCATCTGCGTCTCGCCGCCCACCTTGCCGGTCGCCGTCACGCCCTCGAGCCACAGCGCGCGCCCGCTGCCGGCGCCGTTGGTGTACTCGTGCCGAAGGGTCCAGGTCTGTACGTCGGCGAAGCCGCTGTCCCGCCAGACCTGAGTGGTGACCCTGGCGAGCCGCTTCTGCGACCAGAAGGTCGGCGTGAAGTGGTTGTTGCAGTTCGTCGTACTCGTGCAGCGCAGATCGAACGGAGTGTCCGGGTACGTCGCCGGCTGGGCCGGACCACAGTTGGCGCCCTCGCAGCGCTCGGCCAACGTGAACAACACCTTGCCGATCGGGTTCTGCGTGTAGACCTGACCGTCCCGCTGGCCGTACTCGATCCGGGTCAGGTTGCTGGCGCGGACGTAGGGGCTGACCGCGGTCGCGACCACGGCGCGGGCGTAGTTGTTGGTCTCGTTGTCGTAGTACAGGCTCATCGTGTTGCCGTGCCGGTCGACCACGTAGTCCAGGTTCCAGCGGAAGGCCTGCTGGCACCACGAGTCGGCGAAAGCGGCCCGGTTGCACTGCTCCCCCGCGTGGTTGCCGAACACCGGCATCGTCATCGCGGAGCGCGTCTCCGGCCGGCCGGCCGCCCAGCCGGGCAGCCGGTTCAGCCCGAAGTAGAACTTGGTCCCCTCCTTGGTGGTGACCCGCCAGTACTCGCCCTTCTCGGCTGCGGCGATCCCGTCGTCGCCGTTCGCGGCTCCCCACAGCTTCTCGACCACCGTGCCGTCGTCACCGCGCAACCGCCAGGTCTCCGAGGTGGAGGTCTTCGACACCAGGAACAGATCGCCGGTCTTACCGGTCATCGCCAGGCTCGCGTTCTCGCTGGCGAAGCAGAAGTCACCGGTGATCTTGGTTCCGTTGTTGCCCTTGTCCTTGGAGCAGCTCTTGAACCGGCGCTCGATGGCACCGCCGCCGGCCACGTCGAACCCCTGGCCGACCGCCGACACCTGGTTGTTCGACGACGAGGTCAGACCGTCGAGAGTGGACGACGAATACTGGAGAGCCACCGACGGCTCCGGCCCGCCGATAGCGGGCGGCGCCTCCATCGGCAGCGACCACTCGAACGCCCCCGACGGTCCTCCGACCGTCCACTTGGCCGCACCACCGGACAGGTCACCTTTCCCGTAGTCGCCGCCACCACCAGACTCGGCCGCGACCATCCGCAGCGACGAGTCGGCCGGGACCTCGGCCTGCACGGTGCCGTCGCCCCGATTGCTGCTCGCGAACGACTTGCCGGAGCGCACGTCGTACAAGCGCAACCGGCTCGCCCAGCCGCCGCCGTAGGTGTCGGCGAAGGCGGAGTAGTCCAGAGTCAGTCCGACGGTGCCCGCAGCTTTCACTCCATCGGTACGCCGGACCTCGATCGCCAGCGCGTCTGCCTGACGACCACTGATCGACACCCGGACCTTGGCCGGGCCGCTGGTCTTGCCTGTTGCCATCCAGTTCCGGGTGGCATCCGTCCCGGGAGCGATCCAGACCGGCAGGTTGCCGGCACGTTGCCTGGTGACCTTCGGGCGCCCCGACAACAGTGCGTTCCAGCGGCCGAGGCTCGTGCCGTCTCCCACCCGCGGTACGGCGACCTCCGCCGTGCCGGCCGCCGGCCACGTCAACTGCGGCGTCCGCTTCCGGCTCGCATCAGCCAGCGCCGGGTCAGCCGGGCGTGCGGCCGGCTGCGCGGTGACGCCGGGAACGGACCTGTCGCGGCGCAGGGCGATCTCGGGGTCGGAATCCGGTGCCGCGGCCGCAGCCGTCAGTCCGGCGTCCTGGCTGCCGGCGAGCAGCGCGAAACTGACCAGCGCGATCAGGCTGTTCCGGGAAAACCGGCGAAGGGTACGACGTGCGAAGGGTCGGTGGGACGGATCCGACATGATGGTTCTCCTCGCTCACGGCTTCGCCCACAGGGTGAGGTAGCCGCCACGCCGCGCGCGACGGTTTAGGCTCCGGACGAAAGGGGCCGGTACGCCGGCGCTCAGCCGCCCGGAGCACCGAACTGCTGACGAGCCGACAACAGGCACAGGCCGCGCTCGGTGATCTCGTGCCGGACCGAGGAGCCCGTCCGCCGCGTGGTGATCAAACCGGCCGACCGCAGGATGCCTGCCTGGTGGCTCGCCGAAGCGAGCGAGACCTGACAGGCCGCGGCCATCTGCGTGGTCGTGCAACCGGAGAAGGTCACCGCGAGCGCTGTGGCCCGGGTGGCGCCCAGCAGCATGCTCAGCGCGTCCCCTCCCGGACCGGGACGCGGGTCGAGGATGCCCGGCGCGTGGTCGATCGGGTAGACGAGGATCGGCGGCAACCGGGGATCGCGCAGCTTCGTGGGGACCTGCCAGCAGAACGCGGACGGCTGCAGGTGGATCCCGCGCCCGTCCAGCCGCAGGAGACGGTCACGCATTCCGAGGACCTGCAACTCCGGTGGCTCCCACCGGACGCTCGGGTGCAAGGACGACAAGAGGTCGTCGACCCCGTGGCTGATCAGCGTCCGGCCACGCCGGGCCTGATCCGCCGCGATCTGCATCCCGATCGAGCTCCAGTACGGCGCGATCGCGGTTTCGTGGTAGGCGCGGATCGCGTCGGCCAGCCGGCGCAGCGCCGGAGGCTCGCCGTCGGCCAGGGACCGGATCCAGCTCGACGGCGGCCTCCTGCCGCCGATCATGGACAACTGCTGCCGAAGCGATTGCCGCGGCGTGGACAGGACGACCTGCAGCGCGTCCTCGAAACCGGCCGGCGGCTCGGCCGGGGTGAGGAAATCAGGTGAGTAGCCGCTGGCCGGCGCGAGCTCGACCAACAGCCGCAGCTGATCCGGCGCGACCTTGGCCCGGACGTCCCGGCGCCAGTCGCCGAACACCAGCCGGCCGTCACGGTGCTGAACCATGTGCAGGCTGAGTAACAGCTCCCACATCGGCGCCGGTCCGGTGGCCAGGGTGATGCGGCGCAGGTCCTGGTCGGTGAAATGGATCCGAAGCACGGCGTTCCTCCCGCGGGGCGGCTGGGATTCGGCGACCGGTCATGTCAGGGTCAGAGGTTGTAGATTCGGACCCAATCGATATCGTAGGTCGCCGGCTGCAGGTTGGCACCGTAGAAGTTGTCCAGCTGGATGGTCAGATGGCCGGACGGCATGCACTGGATGCACTTGCGGACGCTGTTGGCGCCGCCGGAGTAGCTGAACCACTGCTTGCCGTCGATGAATCCGCGGACGTGGTTCGGCGTCCACTCCAGCGCCACGTTGTGCCACTCGGTCAGGGCCGCGCCGCAGTCCGTCTCCTTGGCGAAGATCTGCTGCGTGGCGATCCCGGCGTTGTGCGGGTAGTGCATGAAGGACTCGGCGCAGGCCTGGCCGGGTGCGCCGTTTTCGAGGAAGTCGTACTCGCCGTCCTGGGGCCAGCGGTCCGACGTCGGCCAGATGATCAGCAACGGGTGGTACTGCCGGCCGTTGTTGGTTCCCTGCGGCGTCGAGCGGATGCGTGCCTCCCACCGGCCGTACTGCTTGTCGACCTTGGAGGCGAGCCACGCCGAGTCACCGTTCGCGAGCCCGGTCTGGCGGAGGAAGCCGTTCGCGACAGCAGACTTGGAGGCGCAGCGCCTGCCGTTCCCGGCGTGGCCCGGCCAGCACTCACCGGCCTGGTGCCACTTCGAGCTGTCCGGCGCGCCGGTGTAGTCGAACTCGTCCGATCCGGCCAGCGGGGTACCCCAGCCGAACGTCGCTGCCGCCGTCACGCCGTCGGCGCTGACAGCGTCCGGCCCCGGCTCTGCCGCCGTGACCGAACTGGCCGAGACAGAGCCCGCGACCAGCAGCGCGGCCGCGGTCAATCCACCCGTCAGCGCCACGATCTTCTTCCGTGTGTTGCGTAACATCGATCCTCCTGAACAGCTTCGGCGGTGTACCGAACGCAGCTGACGTTCAGTACAGTCCCGGGCACCCTGTGTGCCCGGACGTTGGCATGAACAGGCCAGGCCTGCGGAGCCCGGCGGCCTCAGGCCGGGATGTCGCCCGGCCAGTCGTCGGCGACGAGGCGGCGGCTGACCGAGTCCCAGAAGCGGTGGCCGAGCCGACCGTCATCCGCCCGGAAGTACACGTGCTGCTGGTTGCCGACTGCGTACCCGGTCGGATTGGCGCTGACCACTCCGGGCGTCGTCCACGTGTCTCGGGCGGGCGGTTGCGCCATTCCCGGCGTACTGAACCAGTGCCTGAGGGACGCGTCCGGGCCGCGGCCGAAGACGTGCTGCTCGGCGCCGAACACATAGGCGACCGGATCGCCGGTCAGCTCGCCACCCCAGTCCTGCTGCAGCAGCCGGTTGTCGGAGCGGTCATGGAAGTAGTGCGTCAGCTTCCCGGCGCTGCTGCGGAAGTAGACATGGATCTGGTCGCCGATGGCATATCCGGACAGCCCGCTCGCTACGACGCCACTAGGCCCCCAGGTCTCGCGTTGGGGTGAGCTGGTCTGCCGCGGGGTGTACCACCAGTGCCGGACGGCGCCGTCCGGTCCCGCGCCGAACACGTGCAGCTCGTCCAGAAAGGTGATGGCGATGGGTGCGCCGATGAGTTCGCCGCCCCAGCTCTCGGACACCACGGCGCCGGACGAACGATCCCGGAACCGGTGCTCCAGTGCGCCGGCCGAACTACGGTAGAAGACGTGCTGCTGGTCGAAATAGGCACAGCCGGCCGGGTCCGAGTGCACCGTCCCGGCGCCGGCTCCCAAGTTGCTCAGGCGCGGGAGCTCGTCGAGCTGACCAGGTACGCCGGTCCAGTGCGCCAGCGAGTTGTCGGAGAGCCGCGCGAAGACGTGGTGCTCTTCGCCGTGCCGAAAGCCGATCGGCTGCCCGGAGACGACGGGGCCGGGCCAGTGCTCGGCGACCAAGGCCTCGCGGTACCGCCAATGCAGTACACCGCCAACCGGTCCCGCGGCTGCGAGAACGTGTTGCTCGCCCGGCTTCACGAAGGCGCGGCCAGGCAGGCCGGCAGCGTCGGACAACCAGTAGCCGGTGCCCGGAGCGTGGCCGGTCCTCCCCACGAGGGGCGCGAAATCGACGTACCGCGCGGCCTGCTTCGGGGAGCCCCAGGTGACCTGGGCCAGTGATCGCAGCGGGGCGAACAAGGTCGTCCCGATCTCGGCCTCGCCGATCGTCGTACCGGCCGGAATCCAGACGTGAGCCTTCGCACCGAGCAGACCAGGATGGTCGTCGGCCACCGCACTGCCGTGGAACGCACCGACCCTGAACTGCTCGTAGACCACCGCCGGGTCCAGGACGCTCGGACCGCCGACGTCGTAGTACAGCTGCTTGAGGTGGCAGTTCTGCACCTGGTACCCGGCGGCCAGCAGGTCTGCCGCGGAGCGGCCGGAGTCCAGCCAGTGCTCGATCTGGACGTTCGCGGAGATCGGGACGACGGCGTTCGGGTACATCCCGTCGTTCCAGATCCGCAGTGTGCGGCCCTGCGCGCGAACCGTGTCGTTGACCAGGTTGATGAATCCGTACACGGTGTCGCGAGCCGTCGCGGCGGGCCCGTAGCGCTGCCGGGCGTACGTCGTGAGCTGCGGATAGTCCTCGTAGCGTCCGCCGATCATGTACTCGTCCGCACCGGTGTGCCAGTACGGCGACTCGATCGCCGGCACCAGCTGTGAGAGCTTGCCCTGGGCCCAGTCGTAACCCGCCTGGATCGACAGGTCCAGGCTCTGCGGCCGGTCGGGGATGCCGCGCGCCGGGTTGCCCTTGAGGTAGGGCCGGCCCGGGACTCCGTCCAGGTGGCCGGGCATGTTGAACTGCGGCACCACGGTCACGTGGTAACGGCGGGCGAACTCGGCCACGGCCGCCATTTCACCGGCCGGGGCCTTCGGGTAGCCGACGTACAGCCAGAGCAGGTTGAGCTTGAGGTAGGCCAGCTCGCGGATCTGATCCTGCCACCAGCGGCTGCTGAACTGCTTGTTCTCGTTGGCGATCAGCAGGCCCCGCTCGGCGTACCGCGGCCAGTCGCGAATGATGCCCGCGGCAACCGTCGACGAGGCTCGGAGGAGCTGCAGCACGGTCCGCGTGCCGTAGAACGCTCCCTTGGCGGTCCGGGCCTCGATCCGGATCGCGTTACCGATCGTCATCCGGTATCCCTCGTCTCCGAGACCGGCGTCATCCGTCGTCAGGGAAACGAAGATGTCGCCGGACGCCGGCGCCGCCAGCTGCACCGGGCTCAGCCTGCGGCCGCAGACCTCCATCAGGTCGTCGCTGAAGGTGGCGGCCGTCGTACTCAAGCCGCTCGCGGTGGCGATGTCGACGACCAGCCTCGTCGTCGATCCGAACCGGAAGCTGCCCGTGCCCGGCGTCCAGCTCTGTACGGCCGGAATCGTCGGCAACGACGCCGCCGACGGCAACCGCGCCTCCGTCAGCCGGCCGATCATCGGACCGACGGCGACCGCGCCGATCGAGCCCAGCACGGTACGGCGGTTCAGCTCGGTCATCGTGATCACCCCTTGGTGGTCGGCTTGTGGCGACATCTCACCGTCAATCGACCGTGGACCGCAGCCCCTTCGAATCCAGACGAAACCCTGGCCCGCCCGCGTCGGGTTCGATCACACTCGCAGCGAACGCCCGAGCCGGAGGTAGCCGCCCGATGAGTACTGCGCGTCCGCGATCGTCACTTTGTCTGCTGGTCCTCGTCGCCTTGGTGTGCACGCTGCTCCAGCAGTGGACCCCGGCCGTGGCTGGGGTGACCGCCACATCGGTACGGACTTTCGAGACCGAAACCGTCGGCCAGGTCGCGACCGGGTGCGTGACGCCGTCCGGCAAGGCGGCAGCAACTGTCACCGGGGCACGCGGGCACACCGGGACACGGTCGCTGTGGATCAACGACAGATCCGCCGCTGTGCAGACCGTCATCCAGTGTCCGTTCGCGCCTCAGCGCGGGCTGGACTTGCGCGTGGCCGTCCAGCCCGTGAGCCTCGCGAACGGATTCACCATCTCGCTCCTCAGCCAGGCTCGGCCGGCCTTCCATCTCGGCGTCTTCGCGGACGGCGCCGTCCACTGGTACGACGGGGCGCGGTGGACCGTACTGGCGCCGGCTGGGACAGTTGCGCTGGGCAACTGGAACCTGCTTCGTCTGCAGGTTCCCACCGACCAGCAGTCGGTCTCCGTCTCGGTCGGCGATCAGGTGGTCGGCACCGGCCGGTCTGCCGGCGCGGGCGACCTCAGCGGGTATCAGTTCGCCAGCTACGGTACGGCGACCCAAGGCGACGAGGTCTACTTCGACGACGTGGCGGTCGACGAGTCCCGGGGATTCGAGACCGAGCCGGTCGGCAGCGTGCCGACGGGTTGCACGACGCCGCCGGGCAAGTCGGCCGCGACAGTGAGCGAGGCGAAAGCTCACGAAGGCCGGCGATCACTGCTCGTCGACGACCGGTCGACGTCCACGCAGACCATCGTCGCCTGCCCGGTCGTCCCGCAGCGCGGCATCGATCTCGAGTTCGCCGTCCATCCCATGCGGCTGACCAACGGTTTCTCGTTCGCCTTGCTGGGCGCACTCGACGGCGTCGCCGGGGAGCCTCGGGTGGTCTACCAGGTCGCGGTGTTCGCCGACGGGTCGGTCCGGTGGTTCGACTGGCTCGGCTGGACGACCCTGACTCCGCCGGGCACGGTCCCGATCGGCAGCTGGAGCACGCTCCGGCTTCAGGTCGCGCCGGATCAGGAACGAGCGCAGGTGCTGGTCAACGGGTCCGCTGTCGGCGTACTGGGGCCGGTCGGGGTGCGTGCGGTCGGCTCGATCACCGGCTACCAGTTCGCGAGTTTCGGTACGGCGACGGCAGGCGACCAGCTCTACGTCGACGACCTGACGCCGGGCGCCGCCGTCCAACTCCCTCCGGTCGGCGGGTCAGACCTGCAGGTCGGACCGGATGTGACCGTCGAGCAGACCGCAGGATCGTTCCTCCAGATGCCGCACTCGGCGGTCTCGATCCCCGGGGCCGTACCCGAGATCCTGACGACGTACGCCGCGCACGGCGACGCCAGCGGAGCCGTCGGAACCCGCCTGTCGGCCAGCACCGACGTAGGGCGGACGTGGCAGCGCCAGGATGCGCGCAACCCCTTCACCAACGAGCAGTCCTTCAACTTCACCCGGCTCCGCAACGGCGACCTGATGGCGATGCTCTACCACACCTTCATGACGCCGTCCTCGCAGAACCGGAAAGCCGACGTGGTGACGGCGATCTCGCGCGATCAGGGCCGCAGCTGGACGCACCGCACCGGAACCATGACCAGCCCACAACCGATGCGTCCGATCGACCCGCACTCCAGCCGGCCCGGCCGAACGATGGGCGGCTTCGTCCTGGTGCACAACGCCGTCGAGGATCCCGACGGCACGCTTTACCAATCCGCCTACGGCTACCTCGAGGGCGACGCCAAGTACCGGCAGATCCTGCTGGCCTCCACCGATCGCGGCGTCAACTGGACCATCCGGGCGACGATTGCCGTCAACCCTGCCCTGTCCAGCGATCCACGCTACGAAGGCTTTGACGAGGCAGCGATCGAACGCGTCGCCGACGGCTCCCTGCTCGCGGTGATGCGCACCGGCAGCTTCCAGCCGATGTACGTGTCCCGCTCCATCGACAACGGATTCAACTGGACCACCCCCACTCCCCTCCGCGCCGGCCCCGACGCCCGCACCGTCACCGGCATCTACCCGACCCTCCTCACCCTGCCGACCGGCAAACTCGTCCTGTCCATCGGCCGCCCCGGCCAATCCCTCCTCATCTCCCACGACGGCACCGGCGCCACCTGGACGGACCCGATCACGATCGACTACCGCAACTCGGGCAACGGAACGATCGTGGCAACCGGCCCCAACCAGCTCGTCGCCTTCGGAGACCGCGGCGCCGACTGGGCGCCGGTCCGCCCCGCAGTCCCCCGCATCTGGTCCCGAACCATCAACCTCACCGGCGACTGACGCGCCGGCGTGTGTTCGAGCATCTCGACGACCGCCTTGACGACGACGTCCGGGCGATCAATCGCTCGTCGAGCAGGCCCCGGGGGTAGCGGCTGTTAGATGCTTGCGGGCTCGGGTTTGAGGGTGGCGAGGCGGCGTAGTTCGGAGGAGAGGAGCTCGGCTGTGGTGGTGGCGGGGAGGCGGAGGAGATCGGCGACTTGGCGGTAGGTGAGGTTGCCGCATTGGGTTAGGGCAAGGGCTACCTGGCGTTGGTGGGGGACGCCGGTGTGGTCGGTGCGCGAGCAGCGGCGGTGGACTCGGCGGGCTAGTTCGCGCCGTAGGTCTGGGGCCGGCATTGGTACTGCCATTGCGGTCGCTGGGAAGGCGGCGGCGATCACTTCGACGACGGCGGCCTGGGCTGCGTCTTGGTTACGCAGCATGGCTGTTGCGAGGGCGACCAAGGGGCCGCCGTGGTCGGTGCAGACCTTGAGTGCGGCCGGAGCGGAATCGCTCGGGTCGCGGCCGTGCGCGACGGCAGTCTGGATTCCCCGCACCCGCATTTTGAGCATGAGTCGCGTCTCCTTCGCACCGCCCGGCCACCGAGAGTACATCGCTGACTACCTGGGGTCTCAGGTGGGGAGGGTGTTGCGAGGTCGTTCAGGTGAGGGGGACGGACGCGGTCACCGGGAGAGTGGGCTCGCGCGAGCCGCCTCTTGGCTCGACCGTCAGGCTGAAAGTCGAGGCCGCCGCGACTCCGCCGGTGATGATTCTGACCATTTCGCCACTCGCGACGCCGATCGATCGGGCGGCGCCGGCGGCGTCGAGTAGCCACAGCTGGTAGCTCTGGCCCGCGGGCAACGCGTGCATGTCGCGCAGGATGACGACCGCGGCATCTCGGCGCGCTGACCTGACAACTGTGGCTTGGCCGCCACCTGCGACGGACCCGTGCAGCGTGCTGGCGTCGGGCTCGGCCAGCACCGCGGTCACCTGGTCGGTGGTCGTCCGGGCGACGACCACGGCGTGATGGCTGGTGAGAGCGGCCGCGGCGCTACCGGCGATGACCAGCGTCGCCGCGGCCAAGGCGAACATCGAACGCAAGCGCCGGCGCGATCCGCGGGACGCCGGCTGCTGACGCGTCCGCGAGACCTTCGCCAGGACGACGGACTTGAGCCGGCGGGGTGGATGGGTGGCGACCTGGACGGCGAGTTTGACCGCGGCCTCGCGTAGTTCGTCGACCTCGGTGGAGCACGACGAACAGAACTGGAGGTGTCGAGCGAATGCTGCCCGATCGGGCTCGGGGAGCGCGTCGAGGACATACGGCCCGGTCAGCGCGTGGACGTCGAGGGTGGTCATGTGCTCATCACCTCCGGTCGAGTCTCTGAATCCGAGCGACAGTTGACGCCGGGTGACGCCTCCATGGAAGAGGCGCCACCCGGGCCGGAGCGGCGTCATCAGGTCGTGTCAGCCCGATGACGCCACTCCCCTGGACACCCGCCGAAGGGGATCGTCAGGCCTTCGGGGGCATCAGGACGGTGTCGATCAGGTAGACCGTGGCGTTGGCGGTCTTGACGCCGCCGCAGACGACGTTGGCGTCGTTGACCTTGAGGGCGTCGCCGGAGCCGGTGACGGTGACGTCCTGCTTCTCGACGGTGGTCTGCTTACCGACGACGGCGGTCGGGTCGAGCTGGCCCGGGACGACGTGGTAGGTCAGGATCTTGGTCAGCAGAGCGTCGTCCTTCTTCAGGACCTCGATGGTCTTGGCGTCGATCTTCGCGAACGCGGTGTCGACCGGGGCGAAGACGGTGAACTCGCCGCCGTTCAGGGTCGAGACGAGGTTGACCTTCGGGTTCAGCTGGCCGGACACGGCCGCGACCAGGGTCTTGAGCAGCGGGTTGCCCGAGGCAGCGGTGGCCAGCGGCGCGGCGGCCATGCCGTCGATCGAGCCGGCGCCGTCCGGGTTGGCCTTCGCGTAGTCGGCGCAGCCCGGGCCGACGAGGCCGGCGGCGTTGTCCATGGACGGCGCGCTCGACGGGGCGCTGGTCGGGGCGGACGTCGGCTGCGAAGCGGGGGCGTCGCCGGAGTTGCTGTCGCCACCGCCACAGGCCGCGGTCGCCAGGATCAGGGCCATCGAAGCTGCGGCGAGGCCGACGCGAGCGAAGTTCTTGGGCATGACGATCTCTTTCCTGGGGAGAAGTCCGTGAGCGAGGGTCGCTCACACCAAGCACTTCGCCGCTGCCGGAGCCCCGGATGGGTCCGGATCAGAAAAACTTTTCGACCCATCCGCACCGCCGTCCAGGACCGAAGAACCGTTGTCCTGCTCATGTTCCAGTCCTGGAGACTCCTGATGCTCACACTGGCCTTCATCGGATTGGTCGGCGGTCTGATCACCGGGGTCTCACCCTGTGTCCTGCCGATGCTGCCGATCATCTTCTTCGCCGGCACCGCCGGGAAGAAGGACCCCGTCCCCGCCAAGCAGCCCCGCGCGGACGGCGACGTCCTGGTCGAAGAGGTCGAGATCGCCAAGCCCCGCAGGGACTTCCGGCCACTCAAGATCATCGCCGGGATCGTCGTCAGCTTCAGCGTCTTCACGCTGGCCGGATCGGTGATCCTGTCCGCGCTCGGCCTGCCGGACAGCTTCCTGCGCTGGGGCGGCCTGACGATCCTGACCCTGGTCGGCCTCGGCCTGATATTCCCCGCGCTCGGCCACTGGATCGAGAAGCCGTTCTACCGGCTGCCCAAGATCAACCGGAACAACAACGGCGCTTTCGTCCTCGGGCTGGGCCTCGGCACCCTGTACGTCCCGTGCGCCGGCCCGGTGCTGGCCGCGATCACGGTCGCGGGCGCCACGGGGAACGTCGGCTGGCGGACGATCGTCCTGACGGTGTCGTTCGCGATCGGCGCCGCCCTGCCGCTGCTGATCTTCGCCTCGGCCGGCTCCCGGATCTCCCAGCGGGTCAAGGCCTACCGCGATCACCAGCGCGGCTTCCGGATCGGCGGCGGGATCGTGATGATCCTGCTCGCGATCGCGCTGGCCTTCAACATCACCGACGTGATCCAGCGCTCGCTGCCGTCGTACACCAGCGGCCTGGAGAAGAAGGTCGCCGAGAACAAGACCGTCCAGGGCGTCCTCGCCCCGGCGCTCGGCAAGGGCGGGCAGGAGCTGGCCAAATGTACGCCGGGCGCCGCCGAACTGGCCACGTGCGGCGCGGCGCCGGAGTTCACCGGCACGCAGAAGTGGTTCAACACCCCCGGCGGTAAGCCGACGACGATCGCCGAGCTGAAGGGCAAGGTCGTCCTGGTCGACTTCTGGGCCTACTCCTGTATCAACTGCCAGCGCGCCACCCCGCACCTGCTCGCCTGGGACAAGGCCTACAAGTCCCTCGGGCTGGAGATCGTCGGCATCCACTCCCCGGAGTTCGCCTTCGAGAAGAGCGCCGGCAACGTCGAGGCCGCCATCCGCAAGGAAGGCATCACCTACCCGGTCGGCCAGGACAACAACCTCGCCACCTGGACCGAGTACCGCAACCAGTACTGGCCGGCGAAGTACCTGATCGATGCCGAGGGCACCGTCCGGGCGATCAAGTTCGGCGAGGGCAGCTACGGACAGGTCGAGAACCAGATCCGCCAGCTGCTCAAGGACGCCGACCCGAACGTCCAGCTCCCCTCCCCCGTCGACGGCACCGTCCAGGCCGACTCCGTCGGCGCCAAGGGCACCACCCCGGAGACCTACCTGGGCTACTCCCGCTCGACCAACCTGCAAGGCACCGGCAAGCTCACCCCGAACAAGACCGTTGCCTTCGGCCTCAACCCCGCACAGCCCGACGACACCTTCAGCCTCGGCGGCTCCTGGCAGGTCGGCACCCAGAGCGTCACCTCGACCAAAGCCTCACAGTCCCGCCTGAACTTCAACGCCGCCAAGGTCTTCCACGTCCTGTCCGGCGAAGGAACCGTCACCGTCTCCATCCCCGGCCTGCCCGACAAGACCGTCAAGGTCTCCGGCACCCCCAACGCCTACCAACTGGTCGACCTCCCCAGCCAGCAACGCCACACCATGACCGTGACCTACAGCCCCGGCCTCTCGGCCTTCACCTACAGCTTCGGCTGAGGAGGCAACCCCATGAGCAACCACCTGACCCCCGTGACGGACGCCGACTTCGACGACGTCGTCCTCCGCAGCGACCGCCCCGTCGTCGTCGACTTCTGGGCCGAATGGTGCGGCCCCTGCAAACAGGTCACCCCCATCCTCGAAGCCCTCGCAACCGAATACGCCGGCCAACTCACCTTCGTCAAACTCAACATCGACGAAAACCCCGAAACCCCGGCCAGATACGGCGTCATCAGCATCCCGACCATCAACATCTACCGCGACGGCGAACTCGCCAAATCCATCGTCGGCGCCAAACCCAGAGCCGCCCTCCTCAAAGACCTCCAACCCTTCACCTGACAACCCCGCCTCACGCCGGCGGCGTCCGCCAGCGGACGATGACTTGGCCGGTGCAGAGGCCGTCGGCCGGCGGGGTGTACCAGGAGACGTAGGGCTCGGTGACGTAGGTCTGGGCGCAGCCGGGGCTGTCGCCGAGGCGCCAGAGGCGGCTGCTGTTCAGATCGAGGACGTACTGGCCGGTGTCGCCTTGTCCGGTACCGGCGTAGCCGACCAGGGCGGCGTCCAGGTCGAGGGTTGCGGACGCCGAGTGCAGGACGATGCGGGTCGCGGTGTTGGTTCGCTGGTCCAGGACGAACAGGGAGCAGGCGTTGTTGCGGGCGTCGACGCAGCCTTCGTCGGGCTCGGTCGGCGGATTCGCCTGCCGGTCGGAGTTACCGATGACCCAGGCCAGGTGGGTCGCGGTGGCGGCGAAGGCCAACACCTGCTGGTCTTTGACGAGTGGGGTGGAGACCACCTTGCGGCGTTGGCCGTTGGGTGTCACGGAGTGGATCTCGAGCAGCTTCTGCGGTGTCTCGGGTGAGACGTCGTCCGCGCGGACGTAGTACACGGTGTTGCCGACGACCTGCGGCAGGGTCGCGTTGGTCGCGACGGTCCGGACCGGACGACGCGCGCCGAGGTCGCGACCGAGGACGACGGCCCGGTAGTCACCACGTTCCGGCGCCGCTGCCTCCCAGTAGACGGTGCCGTCGGCGGCGATGACCGGTTTGGTGTTACCTGGGGCCGGGCGCAGGTTCGGTACGCCGGGATAGAGCTTCGCCGAGTCGGCGAGCAGCGTCGTCCTTCCCTGAGCGGCGACGAAGGCACGGATCTGCCAGTCCTGTTCGAGCAGCGTCGTACTCGTCGTTTCGGCCCACACCGCGTCCTTGCCGCGGAGCGATCCGTTGATCGGCTGCCGAACCGGCTTGCGGCCGCGGGCGTCGTCCAGCAGCTGCAGGCCGCGCTCCTTCGTCCAGATGCTCATCTTCGCCGGCGCGAGGTCGATGGCTGCGCCTTCTTCTTCGACCGTCGTGTCGGCTTGCGAGACGAGCAGCCCGCCGTCGGCGGTCAGGTCATGGGTGACGGCGCCCTTCGGCAACGGGTCAGCCTCGGTGTTGACGACCAGCTCGCTGCCCCAGGACTTCAGGTCCACCGCGGTCGCGTCGCGGCGCGCGTCGAGCTGTCGAGTGATCGTGAAACTGAAGCCGGGTGGACGGATGGACGTCGTCGGCGGTCGCGGCGTCGTCGTACTGATCGGAGGTGCGCTCGTCACCGACGGGCCGGTCGTGGCGCCGGGACCGGCCTGCGGTGACGAGGCGCACCCGGCCACCAGGAGAGCTGCCAGGGCTCCGAGAAGACAGATACTGCGCTGGTGGCTTCTCATGGTTAGTAGACGACCCCGTTCCCCAGCGGCTTGATGAAGTTGTTGGCGAACCCGGTACTGGAGTAGATGAACTTCGCGCTCACACCGCTCCACACCGTCGTCGCCGGATCAGCGAAGTAGCTCCGCGCTCCGGACTGGTCGTAGCCGTAGCCGACCAGCCAGTGCCCGATCACTTTGCTGCGGCTGCCGTGGTTGTTGTACCGGGCACCGTTCGCCGCCTCGACCGCGCCGATCGCGTTCGGCATCTTGTGGTACGTCGAGTACTTCATCAGCTGCGACAGCGTCGGCATCGACGACTTGTTCTGCTGTACGTAGAACCCGGCCGACCTGTTCTCCCGCCACTTGTTCATCCCCGGCGCCATCACGTTCAGCGCGAACCGCGTCGCGCCTTGCTGCTCGGTGCGCAGGTAGTTCGTCGTGGCCAGCGCCGGCTGCGACAGCGCCCGCCCCCGGTCCGGGGCGTAGCGGCTGGTGGTGATCCCCTTGTACTTCATGACCATGTAGGCCACCGCGGGGCCGCAGAAGTAGCTCTTCGTCTGCCCGTACTGCGTCAGCGCCATCGAACTCGCCGGCGGATCCGCCGTCGGCGACGCCGAGTCGACGAACTCGGCCGGCGTCATCTGCGGATCGTTGCTCTCCGGATCGCGACCGGTCAGCGCGTCCATCCCGTACAGGGCCGCGTACCGCTCGACGTCGGCCTTCAGCTCCGGCCGCTCGGCGTTCCCGGTCCCGCTCAGCAGGTCGTTCCAGCGGACCACGATCTTCGACTTCAGCGAAGCCTGCTCGTCCGGCACGAACGTGCCGTCGTCAACATCGCCGCCAGTTGTCGGCTCGGCCGGGTCGTCGGCGAACGCCGAACTCACCGGCGCCAGACCTGTGAACACCGCAGCCAGCACGCTGACCGCCGCCACCGGACGTGCGAATCTCCTCATCGGCTTTCCCCCAGTCTCCTCACCCGGCCCGGAGCCGGGCCGGTGAGCGCAAGCCTGTGGTTCTCACTTACCGCAGTCAACCGATGACGGAAAGATTGCCACTATGTGCAGTCGGTGGATTGGAAATGGGCGGCTACGTTGCGGACGGACTTGGCGACGTTGCCGCGGTGGCCGGCCGGTAGGCCGATCAGTTTGAGGGCTGCTGGGATCTTGGCTGTGGTGAGGTCGAAGGTTTCGCGGAGGCGGGTGCGGCCGGGGGCGAGTTGTTCGAGTTCCCAGCGCCAGCGGTGGCCGAAGAAGTGGCACCAGGCGATGCGGCGGTCCTGCTCGAACTCGACGACTCGGGACGTGACCCGGTACGGGACCTTGATCCGCATGTCCATGCCGAACCTGTCTCCTGGGCCGAGGACGGCTGGGCCGGCCATCGCGCCGCGAACGGTTCGGTCGCCGCTGATCAGGACGTGGTTCGCGGGACGACGGAGGAAGTCGAACACCGCGGCCGCATCGGCTGACACGACGGTTTCCGCGGACACCTGGCCGGCTTGCAACTCGACACTGACGTCGTCGTCCATCAAGTTCTCCTCAGGGTCTGGCGAACACTCCTGAGCACAGTATCGCCGTCACCTCGTGACGAGCCGGCCCAGGCTCGATGCCGGGGACAGTGAGAGGACGGTGGGGGTCAGTACGGTGCTGGGGTCGGTTGTGGTGGAGGGAGTTGGCGTGGTTCGGGTTCAGGTGGTGGAGTTTGTTGCTGTCTCGCCTGAGGTGGTGCTGGGGTTGATGATGGATATCGAGAGGTACGCGACGGTTGATGACAAGATTCGGCCGGTGCTTTGGGCGCGTCGGGACGGGGCGCGGGTGGAGTTCGCGTGCCGGCCCAAGTTGGCGGGGGTACGGCAGCCCAAGGTTGTGCAGTATCTGGAGCTGACGCCGGGGCGGATCGATATCGGGCTGCTGCCGCGGCCGGCGAATCGGTTGGCGCATGCGATGGCGGAGTTCGAGGCGAGTCTCGAGTGCCGGCCGGCGGAGGGCGGGACGACGGTGACTCGCACTTTGCGCTTCAGCTTCAAACCCGCGGTCCGGTGGTTGATGGAACCGCTGTTCGCGCGGCGGTTGCAGCGAGAGGTCGAAGACGAGCTGCGGAAGGCGAAGGCTTACCTCGAGACTGCCTGAGCGGGTTCGGCGATGACCCCTGGACGGCGGATAGTGGCGGGGTGATCGGTGCTCGGGCTTTGGCGGCCGTTGCGGTTGGGATGGCGGTGGTTGGTCCGGCCCAGCAGGTTGCCGAGCCGGCGGAGGCTGTCAGGGCTCCCGTAGTGGTGGTCGGCATTGCTGGTCTGACTTGGGACAACCTGACTCCGGACGGCGCACCGACGATGTGGCGGCTTCTTGAAGAGGACGCCGATGCCGCGGCGATGACCGTGCGCACGGTGCATTCGCCGCCTTGTCCGCTGGACGGGTGGTTGTCGATCTCGGCCGGGCGGGCCGCGACCGATCCGCAGCCGCATCGCGATCGTGGGTGTACGGCGATCCCCGCGACGCGCAGCGGTTCGGTCGAGCGCTGGGGCGAGCTCTTGGCGGCTCAGGAGATGTCGGTCTTCGACCCAGATCTCGGGCTGCTCGGCGCGACCTTTGCCAACGGCAACGTCTGTGCGAGCGCGGTCGGTCCTGGCGCCGCAGTGGCGCTGGCCGATCGGCAGGGCCGGGTGGCGAAGTACTACCCGGATCCGGCCAGTGCGCGCTGGGACTGTCCGGTGACCGTTGTCGACGCGGGCGTCCTGGATCGGCGTGCTGACCCCGGTACGGCGTTGCGCCGGGCTGACGGCGTCGTCCGGGAGGTTCTCGATCGTGCTCCGCGGGACGCGACCGTCGTCGTCCTCGGAGTCTCCCAGCCGCTGCATTCCACCGTGGCGATGGGTGCCGTGCTCGCGACCGGCCCGCAGGCGGACCAGCGGTTTCTGACGGCGCAGTCGACCAGATGGCAGGGCATCGTCCGGCTGCTCGACATCCCTTCGACGCTGGTCGCGGCAGCCGGTCTGGACGAGCCCAATCAGTTCACCGGCGCACCGCTGGTCACCTCGGGCGAGCGCCCGTCGGCGACCGCGACCGCCACCAAACTCGCCGACATCACCCACCGCGATCGCGACCTGCGCCGAAGCTCCGGTCTGTTCATCAACGGCTTGGCCGCGGCGGCTGTACTGGCGGCGGCTGTACTGGCCCTTCGGTGGCGGACCAGGCGCGGCACGCGTGCAGCCGAGTTCGGGCTGCTGGTGCTGGCGGCGCTGCCGCTCTGTTCGTACCTGGTCCGGCTGATCCAGTGGTGGCGCTGGCCGGTGCCACTCGCCGCTCTCTGGGGCGGCATGATGGTCGGCGCCATCGTCGCGGCCGCTGCGCTCCTGCGGACGCCGCGCGTCCCGGCTTGGGCCACTGTCACCGTGCTTTCCGGAGTCACCACCGCAGTGCTCGCCGTGGACGCGATGACCGGCACCATCCTGCACCACGGCAGTCCGCTCGGTCCGTCACCGCTGTCGGGTGGCCGGTACTACGGCTTCGGCAACACCACCTTCGTGGTGTTCTCCGTCCACGCCGTCATCTTCGCCGCCGGACTCGCGACTTGGCTGCGTAAGCGCGATCGCCCACGCACCGCGGTGATCTCCGTCGCGGCGGTCGGGCTGCTGACCGTCCTCGTCGACGCCTGGCCGTCGTGGGGCGCGGACGTCGGCGGCGGGCTGGCCATCGTCCCGGCGTTCGCGCTCCTCGCGCTGGACGTCAGCGGACGCCGTATCGGCCCAGCTCGCTTGATACTGACCGGGGCTGCGGCCGTAGCCGCGGTCGCCGTGATCAGCGTGCTCGACTGGCTCCGGCCCGCCGCCTCCCGGTCCCACGCCGGCCGGTTCGTCGAAGACGTCCTGCACGGCGACGGCGCGGCCGTGATCACCCGGAAGGCCGACTACGCGATCGGCTCGCTGTCCGCCGGTCCGCACATGTGGCTGACCGGCGCGTTGCTGCTGTACCTGGTCGCTGTCGTCGTGGCCCGCCGCCGCCTGTCACCAGCCTGGTTCGAGAGCGCCATCACCCGCAGACCGGCGTTGTGGGGCTGTTTCGTGGCGATCGTCGCCATCGCCGTGATCGGCTCCCTCAGCAACGACTACGGCCTGCGCGTCGCGCTGCTGGCCGTCGCGGTCGCCACTCCCCCGCTGGCGCTCTCGGTCGCCGCCGTCCGCAAGTGATCAGTGCTGATAGACCACACCGTGGGTCGGCGCGATCGCGTACACCCAGTTCGAATGCAGGATCGTGGGAGCGCCACCGACATGCCGGACCTGGACGGACAGCCGGACCTGCGGACAGCCGCCGAGGTTCGACTTCGCGACCACCCACGTGTTGGTTACCGTCTTGTGGTGCCGGGCGACCGAGATGAAGGTCGACGTCACCGGGCTCTTCCGGAGCGTGCCGCACGAGCTGCCGTCCAGCTTCTGCGGCTGCGCCTCGATCCAGGTCTCCATCGTGCTCCCGTTGTACGCCGACGCCCCACCGCAATTCGGAAACTTGGGGATATCCGCGCGGTGGCAGGTGGTCAGGTTGACGTCCTGGACGACGGTCACCCAGGAACCCCCTGCGGCCAGCACGTGGGTGTACCCGCCCGTCCGCACGGTCTCGCTCCGCAGCACCGTCTGCTCGGCGACCGGACGGCTCGGCAACGCCCACCGCGCGGCAGTGATGACCGCTCCTTCGCCCACCGGCGAGCTGATCAGCTCGGCGCCGGGCAGGATCCGCCACTGCAGGACCCCGAAGCGGTCGATCACGTCGTTGCGTACGTAGCTGGACACCTGCAGCTCGCAGGTGAAGGTTCCGTTGGCTGGGGCAATGAAGAGCCAGCGGACCAGCCCGGCGGTTCGGGTCTCCCCCGGCGTCGCCATGTTCTCGGCCCAGTAGACGCCGCGCTGCCGTCCGTCGGTCATGCTCGGTCCATCGCAGCTCAGGCGGAACGTCGTCCCCGGAGCATCGTTGCTGCCCGGGCCGGAGGTCAGCATCTCGGCGACCAGGTTCCGGCTGGAGAAGTAGCGCTTCTGCCCGGTCGTCGCCGCGAAGGTGACCTGCGTCCCGGGGATCGAGCGGATCACCTTGCTGCCGTTGTAACCGACCTGGTAGCCGAACTCCGGCGCTCCCGCCGGGGCGGCCGTGGCCGGACTCGAACTCGCCAACAGCGCCACTCCGGCAACGATCGCCGGCAGACCCACTCGATTCATCTACGCCCTCCCTAGGCCAGACTCCCTGAACGAGGTCAACCCTCGCAGGCCGGCCTGCTACCGCGCTGCCGCCGAACTGTCCCCGGCGCCGGCCGGGACCGCACCGGTGACGAACTGATCGGCGTACGACGGCGCCGGCTCGATCTCGGTGATCACGTCGATCAGGACGCCGTTCGGGTCGGCGATGATGAAGTGCCGCTGGCCGAACTCCTCGCTGCGGATCTTCAGCAACGGTTCGAACCCGCCTCGCGTGACGAGCCGGTCCCACTCCGCGTCGACGTCATCCACCTCGAAGTTGAGCAGGAGACCCTGGACCGGCTTGCGGTAGCCCTCCGGCACGGTCGGATGGGTGTAGTCGAGCAGCGCGAGTTCGTAGGGACGCGGACCGGCCAGCCGCAGGCTGACGTACCAGTCGGCCTCGAAGGTGATCTCGAATCCGAACTGTCCCAGGTAGAAGTCGCGGGTCTCGGCGATCCGATCGGTGCCGATGACGGGGTAGAAGCTGCTGACGGACATGAAGAAATTCCTTTCGGTTGGTACTCGACAGCTTGCCGCGACCGCCGCCGCTGAACCAGCCACTGTCGGTGGTAGGCACCGGCCTGGCACCTCTGACCGGGGCTGGTTGCCGGCCGGGAGCCGCCGCATCCTTGGTGCAAAAGAACCATCAGCACAAGGAGAACACCGAATGAGTACTTCAGTTGCGGCACGCAACAATCAGGTCGACGGCCGGCTACCCGTCGTCGTACTGCGGCTGGACGCGATCGCCTCCGGCGCGCTCGGCGTCCTGCTGGCCGGCGCCGGGTCGGCCCTTGAGGAGCCGCTGGGTATCCCGCGGGCGCTGAGTCTGGGCGCGGGCGCGTTCCTCGTCCTCTGGGCGCTCGCTCTGTTCGCCCTGGCGCGCCGCCCCGCAGTCAACCGGTCGGCCCTGCTCGCCGTCGTCGCGGTCAACGCGGCTTGGGTGGTCGCCAGTCTGGCGACGCTGGCCGGAGCCGTCGAGTTCACGACACTGGGAACCGCCTTCGTCATCGTGCAAGCGGTCGCGGTCGCTGCCTTCGCCGGCCTGCAGGCGAAATCACTCACCAGCAGCTGACGGCTACCGGCAGTCGCGGATCGCGGACGACGTCCGATCCGCCCTGAAATCGCAGTCCGAATGCACTTGCCTCGATCCTTTCGGCTGGGATACTCCTGCCATGGGCGGGGATGAACTCGGCGAGTTTCTGCGCAGCCGCCGCGCGGCGCTCCTGCCCGCGGACGTCGGCCTTCCGGGCGCCGATCGGCGGCGGGTGCGTGGTCTGCGGCGTGAAGAGGTGGCCGCGCTGGCCGGCGTGAGTTCGTCCTACTACACCAGGATCGAGCAGGGTAACGCCGGCCAGGTCTCGCCGGCCGTCCTACGTTCTCTTGCGGCGGTACTGCGCCTGTCGGACGCCGACAGCGCGTACCTGTTCCGATTGGCGGACCCGATCCTGATCAGCGCCGGCCACGCGCCTTCCCTCCGACCGTCCGTACGCCACCTCGTGCACCGCCTCGACATCCCGGCCGCCATCCTCGGCCGGCACATCGACATCCTCGCCTGGAACCGCCTGGCGCACCTCATCTTCGCGCCCGAGCTGCCGTTCGACGCACCGGACGACGCCGCCAACCGCCCGAACTGGGCCCGGCTCCTCTTCCTCGAGCCCCGCTGCCAAACCCTGTTCGCCGATTGGCCCGGAACCGCGCGGGACATCGCCGGGCGGCTCCGCACTTCCGCCACCCAGCATCCGCGCGACCCCGAGCTCCAGGCCCTGATCGCGGAGCTACGCGCCGCCAGTGAGCCCTTCGACGAGCTGTGGTCCGCACACCCCGTCCAGATCGGCAACCGCGGCGTCGTACAGGTTCACCACCCGGTCGTCGGCGAGCTCACCTTTCACGACGAACTACTCCATCTCGCCGACGACCCCGACTGCCTCCTGGTCACCATGGGCGTCGAGCCGGGCTCCGCCACCGAGTCAGCCCTCCGCCGCCTCCTGACCACCGCGGACTGACGGTCAGGGTTGGTCCAGCAGGTAGCGCTGGCAGTGACCGTTCCAGTAGCGCCAGGTGACGAGTCTCGCCCCGACGTTCGGGCTGCAGCCTGCGACGTCCAGCGAGTAGCCGGTGAGTTCTTGGGTGATGCTTCGGCTGCCGCTGTAGGCCGGCTCGACTCGCCAGCGCTGGCAAGGGCTGTCTGACTGCGGCATGGTCACGACTCGCTGGTTGAGCGCGTCGCTGCAGCCGAGTACGTCGAGGGCCTGGCCTGTCTTGGGTTCGATGATCTTGTACACGTCGTCGCCGAGCGGGACGAACTGCCAGCGCTGACACGGGCTGCCTGCGTTCCAGTACCACATGCGGACGTCGCCGTCCGGCAGGCAATCCGTGACGTCGAGCGTCTGCTCGCCGTGTACCGCCCGGACGCGGTACTTGCCGTTGGGCTGCGCGGCGTTGAAACCGGCCCGCAGGATCCACTGCTGGCTGGCCTCCGCGGTACAGGTCCGCTGGACGATCATCGCGTCGGCGGCCGAACTTCCCTGGGTCGGCGTCGCGCACTTCCCGCTGTAGGCGAACCGCAGCCGGACGACGGTGTCGTAACTGCTGCCCTCGAGGTACTCGATCCGCACCTGCTGGTTCGACGCACCGGTACACGGCCGCTGCACGACCTTCACCTCGTCCGCGTGCACCAGACCATCGACACCGAGACAACGCGGCCGGCCGTCGGACGGATTCCCCCGGGAGTGCACAGTGTGGATCTCGAACTGGTCGGTGCCCGCGATCCGCGCGATCCGGACCCGCTGGTCGAGCCCGCTGTTACACGGGTTCTGGACGAACCGTTCGCCGTCGGTCTGACTGGCGCCCCAGACGTCCAGGCAGTGGCCGCTGTGCCGGGCGACGAGCTCGTAGGTCCGTTGCTCGATGTCGAAACTCGGGCCTGTGCTGGCGCCGACGAGCGGCTCCCGCCACGCACTGGTGGCAGGTCCGAACGCCGTACCGGACGACGTCAGGGTAAAGACCTGCCGACCACCTCCGTCCAGCGAGTACACCAGGCCCACGTCCTCCTGGCCGTCACCGGAGAAGTCGCCCACCGACAACGCCGTCCGCGCCGGGTCGAAGGTTGCGGTGTCGCGCCACCAGTCCGACAGGGTGTAGGCGTTGCCGGTCGAAAGGAACACCTTCAGCGCGGCGTCGGTGCTGCTGTTCTCGTAGAGCGCGACGACGTCGTCCTTGCCGTCGCCGTTCACATCCGCGACCTGCGGCTTGCTGCGCTCCCAGCAGTAGCTGCCAGCGCCGGAATCGTGCAGGACGACGGGGGTCGCGTCGAACGCCGTACCGGTGGATTTGAAGTACCGGGTGATCGTGCGGCAGCCGCCGGCGTTCTGCATGTCCACCAGGTCGGCCTTGCCGTCGCCGTCCACATCCGCCAGCAGTGGCGCACTGGCCGACCAGGCACCTGTTGTCCGCGACCACTCGACCGGGGTGTCCAGAGCCGGGCCGAGGAAGGCGAGCGTCCGCCAGCTCGAACCGGCAACATTCAGCTGGACGACGATGTCCGAGCGGCCGTCGGCGTTGATGTCGCCGGAGACGATCCGGGCCGAGCTGAGCGCCCAGCCGCTGGCGCCGCTGTGCCACACCGGCGCCGAGGCGAAGTCGTAGCGCTCGCCGTCCGAGGTGCCGCGGTACATGGCGACCCGGCGTCCCGCCTCTTCCCGGATCAGGACGGCGTCCGTCCGGCCGTCGCCGTCGAAGTCCCCGCGTACGGGCCGGGTCCGGTACATGGCGAAGCCGCCGCCGGCACCGCTGTCCCAGGCCAGCTGACCGGTGTGTAGACCGCCCGCAGCCTTCGACACAACGTTCCAGATCGCTGTTCGGCCGTCGCCCTGGTCCAGCACGACCGACACGTCAGCACGGCCGTCGCCGTTCACGTCACCGCGGCGAACCGGCGGCAACTGCCCGAGCCGGGACGCACCCAGCTGCCAGACCGACGGATCGTCGCTGATGTTGCCCGCGGCATCGACTGCCTTCACGTACAGCATCCGCGCCGGCACGCTGCCGCTCGCCGTCTGCCAGACAGTCAGTGGAAGCGCCGCAGTGCCATCCGGCCCGGCCTTGATCCGGCTCTGGATCCGCTCCGGCCGGAAACCGTAGAGGTACTCGGCGACGTCGGTATCACCCTCCGCCGGCCGCAGCGTCACGGTGCCGACCGTCCGGGCCGGGATCATCGTTTCGCCGTCGGGGTAGTCCACCGACTCCAGCACCGGCGACTGCGGTTTGGCGGCATCGATCGTGAAGTAGCACCGTGGAGAGGCCGGACCGAAGTCGACTCCGTCGTTGGCCACCTGGTCGTTGCTCCGGGCAAAGTAGTAGTAGGTCTGGCCCTCCGTGAGCCGGGTCCGATCGATCGACGGCCAGGCGAACGCCGACCCCGACGTCGTCGTAGCCGAGTCGATTTCGAGGGCAACCCCCTGGTCGGACGCCCGATGGATCGAGAGCCGCGTGACCAAGTTGTCGCCGTCCTTGTCCGTGGCAACCGCTGAGAACGCGAATCCCGACAGGGGCCGGCCGACCACGGTCGGCGCCGCAGCCGTGCCGCACGGCCTGGCTCGGCTGAATCCCACTCGCTGCGGGGCGTACGGCGCGTTGTTGTACGTCACGATGAGCTTCGCGCTGCCGCCGTGGAACTTCTTCCACTGCTTGGTGTCGGTCTCACTCGCCGCGCGCAGACCGAAGGTGATCGTCGCGCCGCGGGCGTCGGCAACCGACTGCAGCGCCGCGGTCAGGTTCGCACCGGACCAGCCCATCAGCATGTCCGGCTGACCGCCGCCGGGCCACGCGTTACCACTCGCCGTGGCGACGTGCTGCCGCCAGTGGCCGGCGGTGTTGTTCCAGGTCACCGCCTGGCTGCGGTTGACGGCGTTCGTCCACCACAGGTTGGTCGGTGTCGGCGAACCGGTCGGGCTGTAGTCGAGCAGCGCGTCGAACCGGCTGGCGATCACCCGCGCGCCGCCGAGCACCGAGGCGTCGAACTGGAAGAACGACCGGTAGGTGACGACGTTGTCGTACGAGCGGCCGACCTTCGCGCCCTCGCCGCGGTCGTAGTCCCAGTACGACTGGTCCGGATGCTCGCGGCTGACGTGCGTCCACAAGTAGTTGTTCACCGACCACGACGGATCGATGTAGACCGGATAACGCGTCTTCGCATCGGCGAGCAGTGTGAGGTCCGGCGCGATCACCAGCTCCCCACGGTCGCTCGTCGTCCGCATGGTGGCGTGGCTGCTTCGGCTGTCCCACATCACCGCCTTCCCCGCGGAGAACAGCGTCCGTCCGCTGGGGTCGGCGGCAATCGTCGTCCCGTCGGCCTGCGTGCTCAGCTTCAAACCCGCTCCACCGACCGGAAACCGCAGGCTCTTCAGCGCTGGGTTGGCCGCGGCCTTGCGGTCCTTCACCACCAGCACATGCTGGAACCCGGTCGCCTCCACCCGTACCCGCAGGTCGACCCCAGGCAGCACCTCCCGGTACGTCGCCGTGTCACCAGCCAGCACCGGCCTCGGCAACACGCCGCTCCACCCCATCGTGACCTGCTTCCCGGGCTTGCCCAGGGCAACAAGATCACCGCGACCACCCCCGGACAGCCGAAGGTCGGTAACAATCGCCCCAGGCCGCACCGACCCGTCCCGCTGCACCCGCAACGTGGTGTCGATCGGCACCCACCCGGCCCCCTTCCGGGCCCGCACCGGATACACACTCTGCTCCATCGTGTGCACCCCCGACGCCTCCCGAAACACCTGCCTGGTCTCCGACCGCAAATGCTCCAGCTCAACTCGCTGCTGCACCGCGGCCGGCGGCGCGCTCTGCTCGCCGGCGGCGACTGGTGTCGACACGACCAACAGGCCGGTCACCAGACCGCCGACTACGCCCGCCGCGATTGCCGCTCGCCAGGTTCGGGTCACGATCGTCTGCTTTCTCATCTCAGGGCCCGTCAGCCGGGCGAGCTGTAGCGGCACGCGTACGGATCCCGCTCGCAGAGCGTCCGGTGGTCCTCGTGCTTCATCGGAGGAGTGCCGGGCGGCCTGTTGACTTCGTCGTAGACCTCGCCGCCGACCCACTGGCCGACCTTCGTACCGATGAATCCGCCGACCAATCCGCCGACGAACCCGCAGGCCACCGCCGCGGGACCGCAGAGCCCCCCGACCAGGGTGCCGGCGAGCGCCCCGGCACTCCGTCCGGCCGTCTCGCCGACGTCCTCGTAGTCTCTGCGCTCCTCGGCCTTGGCCTGTTCCTTCGCCCGCTTGGCCGCCTCGTCGTTCTGCTGCCGGTTCCGCTCGGCGGCCAGCCGATCGGCCTTTGCCCGTTCGCCGATCTTCCGGGCGATGTCGGCCAGCCGGTCCGAGGACTTTTCCAGGGACTGGAGGGAGGTGTCGGCCTGTTTGGCGGTGGCCAGGTGTTGTCTCATCTCGGCGGCGTCGGGGCCGCTGACCTTGACGAAGCGTTTGGTGACGATGCGGACGACTTCTTTGGTGTGGTACCTGATGGTGCGGACGACTTCCTTGAAGATCGTCACCTGGCGAGCCACCTCGGCGGTGATGCGCTCGACCTGGAGGGTGAGGCCGAAGGAGGCGGCGAGTTTGGCGACGAAGGTGTAGAGGACGATCTTGACGTAGACGGTGATGACCTGTTTGTGCAGTTCCTTGATCCGTTTGACGTGGTAGCGCACGATCGTCTTCAGCTCGGTGACGGTCTCCATCCGGTAGCGCTTGCCGTCGGCGTCGACGAAGCTGACCGGGCTGTTGTTGGCGTACGCGTAGGCGTTCAGTTGCTGTGGATCGTTCGGATCCACCACCGGGTCGACCGAGATGAAGCGGCCGGTGCCCGGGTCGTACTCGCGGGCGCCGAGATGGATCAGCCCGGTAGAGGCGTCCTTGGTGCCGCCGACGAAGTCGCGCTGGCTCGGCCAGGCGGCCGGGACGGGTCCGCGCGCTTCGCCGTACGGCGTGATCCGGCGGCGTTCGAAGGCCTGCGTTCCGGCGTCGACCATCAGCGTCGCCGACCCGTGGTGGTCGGATCCGAGCCAGGTCAGCTTGTCGGCCGTCCGGACGCCGATCGTCTGCTTGCCGAACCGGTAGTGCCGGGTGCCGACCTGACTTCCGTCGGGTTTCAGCAGCACCTCCGTGCCACCGAGGTAGAGCGTCGTACCGCTGGCGTCCTTGCGCAGCAGCCGGTTGCCGTCGGCATCGTAGACGAACTCGGTACTCCGGCCGTCCTTCGTGACCTTGGCCAGCCGACCCTCGGCGTCCCAATCGAAGGTCTCACCGACAGCGGCACCGGCGACGGTACGGCTGATCTGGTTGCCACCGGCGTCGTAGCCGTAGGTGTCGACCTTCGTGCTTCCGCCCGGTGCGGTGGTGGTCACCTTCTGGACGGCGTGCGGCCGCGGCTGACCTGCCTTCGGGTAGTCATACGTGCTGGTCGTCGCACCCGCGCTCGTCGTCCGGGTCTCGCTCTTGCGGTTTCCGATCGCGTCGAAGGTCCACGAGTGCCAGTACGGCGCCGGACCGCCGAGCCGAGCGGCGCTGGTCGGCTGGACCGCGCAGTTGCCGTCGGCCGGGGTCCAGGCTTGGGTCAGCCGTCGCGCCTGGTCGTAGTCGAAGCACTGGGTGTCCTTGGGATCCGTGCTACCGGTAGCCGGCGCGTCGACGATCTTCGTGACGTTCCCGGCGTGGTCGTAGCTGTACGACTGGTCCAGAATGCGTTGCGGACCGGGGGTTTCCCGCTGACTGATGGCCCGCGTCATCCGACGGGTCGCCTCGTCGTAGATGTACGAGTGCCGCAACCATTTGCCGTCGGTCGGCTTCAGTTCGAGCATGGTCAGATCACCGAAGGAGCTGAACTCCGCGCCGGTCACGTAGCTGCCCAGCTCACTCGACAACCCGGTCGGCAGTTCGTTGGCGTCGTAGCTCGTGGTGAGCGTCTCAGCCGGTAGCCCTCCGACGGCCGGCACCGAGGTGGTCTTGGGCAGACCGGTCGCGGTGTAGGTGTTGGTGACCGAGTACGTCTTGGCCAACGAGCCCTCGGCCGACGGGATCGTCACCTCGGTCCCGGTCGGATGACCGCTCACGTCGTATCCGGTCACCCGGCTGGTGTACTCGGCGTCGTTGACGTAGCGGGTCGCTGTACTGGCCGAGCCGACCGCGATGGTGTCGTAGGTACGGCGCAGGCGCAGCGGTCCGTCGACCGTGTTCTCCCGGACCGTCGTCGGGCGGCCGATCTCGTCGTACTCGTACCAGAGCTTCTTGCCCTTGGCATCGGTGGACGACGTCAGCTGGTCGAGTTCGTCATAGGTGTAGGACGTCTTCCCGCGGTCCGGCTCGTCGACCTCGGTCCGGCGGCCCTGCACGTCGTAGGTGTACTGCCACTTGTTGCCGGCCGGGTCGGTCACCGTGCTCAGCTGCCCCGCCTTGGTGTAGCCGTAGGTGGTCGTGTCGAACTCGGCACTCGGTTGCGGCGTCCGGTAGGACCGCAGCTCGGTCTGACGGCCCTGCGCGTCGCTGATCTTGGTAGTTGCCTGCTCACCGGTCGGCGGGTCGACTGTCTGCCGATCCGGTTCGTGCGTGTGCGTGGTCGACCACTTCTCCTGGTCGTACGACCAGAACGACTCCTTGACCGGCCGCTCGAGGACGTCGTACGTGGTCGCCTTCCGCGCGGGCAGCTCAGACTCGACCGGTGCGAAGGCGACGTCGCCGGGCGGCGCGTCGTTGTAGTACGGGTTGTTCTCGGTCACCGCGAGGCCGCGGGAGTCGTACTTGACATCGGTGATCACCCGGCCGATGCCGTCCGCCGCGGGGCGCTGGGTCTGCCGCTTGCGCTGCAGGCCGTCCAGGATCTCGTAGCTGGTCTCGACCGTCCCGTCCGAGCGCAGTTGAGCGGTCCGGACGACGCCGGCCCGGTCGACGCCGCCGAAGTAGGAGTGTGCGACGTTCGGGGTCTGCGACCGCGTCCGGCCCGGCAGCCAGACCTTGACGATCCGTCCGAGGCCGTCGCGTTCGGACTCCGTCCGGCGTCCGGCCACGTCGACGACCGCGGTCGCCTGGCCCCAGGCCGGGTCGAGCTCCGTACTCGAGACGTGACCGTTCGCCAGCCGCACCGACGTCTTGGTCACCGGTCCGGAGGTCGGGGTGTAGCTGTACTTCGTGGCCCGGCCCTTGGCGTCGGTCTCGCTGCTCGTGCGGCCGTGCTCGTCGTACTCATAGGTCCGCGTGGTCTGGTACGTCGCCTCGCCGGCGCTGTTGAATCCGGAGAGTCGCGACGTCGACACCGGCTTCGCGTTCGCAGGCGCCGTACCGCCGGAGTACTGCGTCCGGACGTCGCTGAGCACGTCGCTCGGCGACCACGGCTGGTTGCAGGCCTTGGCGACCGTTTGGGTCCGGGTCGGCAGCTCGGCGAGACTCTTCTCCGGGTTGCTCACGTACTCGTAGCGGGTGCAGGTGTCATCGGCCGTGGTGGCCAGGTCGTTCGCGTTCGTTGCCCGCGTCAGCTGACCGGACGGCGTGTACTCGTTGTCGGCCGAGGTCTGGCGGAATCCCCCGCCCGTCTTGGCCTCCCACTGCCGCACGGCCAGCTGCTCGACCTTGAAGGCCTGGGTCGTGCCCCAGTCGCGGACCCGGGTCGAGGTCGCCGGGGAGACCCAGGGATCGGTGATCGTCCGTTCGGCGACCACGCCGTTGACCAGCTTGCTGCTCTCGCGTTCCCGGCCCGCGAGCGCGTTCAGGTCCTTGACCTTGGCTCCGGTCGAGTCCTCGATCAAGGCGCTCTTCACGCCGCCGCTCTTGACCTTGTCGCCGTCCATGCCCTGGAAGTAGCGGTGCTCGGTGACCGACCGCGTGCCGGCCGGGTGGCCCTTGGTGACGACCACGCGGTTGTAGCCGCGCCACTGCGACCAGGTCTTCCGGCCGATCTCCACCAGGCCGTCCTCGTCGTCGTGCCGCCACGACGGCCCGCTCGGGTAGCTGACGGTCGTCAGCACCGGTTCCATTCCGCTGACGCGGTCCGACTCGGTGACGGAGGTGACGACGTACTTGTGGAACCAGTCCTGGCGTTCGTCGACGGCGCCGGGCGGCGTCCATCGCATCGGATGACAGCGCCGATGGTTGTCGTCGACCGGCGGGACGTTGCCGGGCAGGCTGCAGTCCTTCGGGGAGTAGGTGATCGCGAGTTCCCCGCCGGTGCCGTAGTGGATCGCGCTGATCCGGAACCAGTCGAGGAGCGGCCGGGTGGTGCCGTCGGCGACGCGGTTGTTCAGCTGGACCTTGTCGAAGTTCACCTCCGGCGTCGAGGCCGCGGTACCGGCCTCACCGGTGTGGGTGACGGCCTCGAGCCACAACCGCGGTCCGGTGTTGTCACCGGGGTTCGGGAACGTGTGCCGCAAGGTCCACGTGTCGACCGCGCCGAACCCGCTGCCGCGCCAGACCTCGGTCCGGATCTTGGTCAGCTTCTTCTTGGTGAAGAAGCTCGGGCCGAACCGGGTACACCGCTCCGTACTGGTGCACTCCTGATCCAGCGGGGTGTCGAAGTAGTCGGCGCTCGCGCAGCCCGTTCCGGCCACGCACCGTTGCGTGGTGTCGAAGTGGACCCGGGCCACCGGCTTGGCGCTGAACACCGCACCGTCCTTCTGGCCGTACTCGATCCGCTTGATGTTGCCGGCCCGGACGTAACTGCTGACCGAGGTCTCGGAGCCGTTGCGGGCGTAGTTGTTCTGCTCGGTCTCGTAGAACAGCGACATGGTGTTGCCGTGCGGGTCGACGACGTAGTCGAGGTTCCAGCGGTACGCCTGCCGGCAGAACGAATCGGCGTACGCCGTCCGGTGGCACTGCTCACCGGCGTGGTTCCCCGCGACCGGGACGGTCCAGGTCGCGTTCGTGTCCTGGGCGTCCGGGCCGGGGATCCGGTTCAGGCCGAAGTAGAACTTGGTCCCGTCCTTGGCGGTGATCAGCCAGTACTCGCCGCGCTCGGCCGCGGCGCCGCCCTCGTCGCCGTTGACCGCGCCGAAGAGCCGCTCGACCTTGGTGCCGTCGTCCGCCTTCGGGCGCCACTGCTTGGTGCGATCGTCGCGGACGAGTTCGCCGCCGCTGCCGTTCAGCGTGAAGGTCGCGTTGTCGGTCGCGAAACACAGGTCGCCGACCGGCCGCGTGCCGTTGTTACCGGACTGCTCGGTCTTCGACGAACAGGATGCGTACCGGCGTTCGATCGCACCGCCCGGGGCCAGCTCGAATCCTTCGCCGACCCACGACGTCTGGTTGTTCGTTCCCGACGTCCGGCCGTCGACGCTGCCCGACGAGTAGCCGATCGCCAGCTGCGGGGTGGGGCCGCCGGTGCCGGGAGGTGTGCGCATCGGGTACTGCCAGTTGAAGTCGCCGGAGGAGCCGCCCACCGACCAGGCCGCGGTGGGTGACAGCTGCGTCGAGCCGAAGTCTCCGGCCGGTCCGGAGGCGGCTGCCTCGACCGAGTACAGCCCAGTGGCCGGGACGTCGGCGCTGAGCTTTCCGGAGCCGGTGTTGCGGGTCGCGACCGGTACTCGATCCGGGAGCCGTACCAGCTGCAGCCGAGTGGCCCAGTCGCCGCCGTACGCGTCTCGGAAGGCCCGGTAGTCGAGCTCCAGCGCGACCTTGCCGGCATGCCGTCCCGGATTGGACAGCCGCAACTGGAGGCCTGCGCCGCGGCGGCCGAGGAGTTCGACCTTGACCTGCGCCGGCGTCGCACCGTCGGCGATCGCGGGACCGACCGCCACCGGAAGCTCCCCGGCCGCCTGCTTCGGCAGGGCGCCGCCCAGCCGCGCCGCCCAGGTGACAGCGGGCAGTACGACGTCCGCCGTACCAGCCGTCGGCCAGGCGGTCGCCGTCGGCCGGACTGCGTCGACCTGGAGATCGGGCTTGCGCGGCCGGACCTTGTGATCCGTCCCGCCCACCGACTCGACGGCCGCCACCTTCACCAACGGCTCGGTGCCCGGCGATGCCTCGGCCGTTCGCGAGTTCACCCCGGTCACCAGCGCCAGCGTCACCACAACCGCGGAAACCTTCCGGCCAGCACGTTTCAGCATTGCGCACTCTCCAAGACAAATGAGCGGAAGGCCCGCGCCACCGGGCCACGGCAGAGCATCGCGCGGCCCTCTGCCCTGCGACTGCCGGGCCGCTGCCCCGGCGTCCGGGGCGCAAATGTACGGCGGCGTACAGATCGTGCTAACCTCACATTTATACGCTGCCGTATAGATTGGATTCTGATGTCGGTAACGAAGCGGGGCTCGCGCCTGACCGAGGCGGCCGGCTGGACGGCGCTGACCTTCGGCACGGCGCACATGCTCGTCACGCCCTGGGACACCCGGAAGACCTGGTCGGCCGTGCTGAGCGACGGCTGGTGGAACACCTTCACCCTGAACGCGTCCACGACCTTCGCCGAGGCCAAGCAGTCCGAAGCCTTCTGGCTGAGTATCGGCAGCTTCGGCGTCCCGATGATCCTGACCGGTGCGCTGATCGTCCGCGCCGCCCGGCGCGGCGAGCGGGTACCAGCCGCGATCGGCTGGGGAACCCTCGCCTGGGGCACCCTTCTGACGGCCGCCCTGCCCGCCTCGCCGGGCTGGGCGCTGCCCGTCATCGGCGCCCTGATCGTCGCCGGCGACCGGCGCCGCAGCCGGACCGAGGTCGTGGCATCACCAGCACACTCGTTCAGCGAGTAGCAGTGCCCAGAACGTCCCCATCGACCGGGCAGCCGGGCCCGCGGGCGCGCATTCGCCTGCTCGGCGGGTTCGAGCTCTCCTTGGACGGCCGGCAGGTCGACATCCCGGGCGTCCGGCTGCGCTCGGTGCTCGGCATCCTGGCGGTTGCCGGCGGCAACTTCGTACCGATGGCCGTCCTGGCAGCCCGGCTGTGGCCCGAGAGTCCTCCGGTCAACACGCGGGCCGCCATGCACAGCGCCGTGGCGAAAGCGCGCCGGCTGACCGCGCAGCTGATTCAGCGCCGGCAGGACAGCTACGCGCTGGCCATCGACCCTTGCTCGGTCGACATCCTCGAAATGGAACGGCTGCTCGACGCTGCGGCACACGCCGACGCGACCACGGAACGAGCGCTGCTCGGCACCGCGCTGTCACACTGGGGCGAGCCGTTCGCGAGCGAGCCCGGCGAGTGGCTGCACCGCTTCGAAGGCCCGCGCCTGGTCGAGCGCTACCTGCGCGGGCTCGAACGGCGGATCGACCTCGACCTCTCCGCCGGGCAGCACGACCAGCTCTGCAACGAGTTGCTCGCGCTGACCGCGACCTACCGGCTGCGCGAGCCGCTGTGGCAGCGGTTGCTCGTCGCGCTCGCAGGCGCCGGACGCCGGGCCGAAGCACTCTCGAAATACGAGCAACTGCGCAGAGAGTTGGCCGACGAGCTGGGTATCGCCCCTGGCAAGGAATTGCAGGCGCTCCATCTGCGGCTGCTCCGGGAGGACAGTCCGGCCGTCCGGATCAGACCGGCCGCGGTGATCGCCGTACCTCATCAGCTCCCGATGGAGACCGGCCGGTTCGTCGGCCGCGACGACGCGCTGAAGATGCTAGACGAGCTCACCGCAACCGGTCCGGCGATCGTCGCTGTCCACGGCGAGGCCGGGGTCGGGAAGAGCAGTCTGGTGGTGCGTTGGGCGTATCGCCAGCTCAAGCGCTTCCCGGACGGTCAGGTCTTCGTCAGCCTGCGCGGACATGCGCCCGAGCGGCCGTTGGACGTCGACGCGACCTCCCGAGTCGTCCTCCAGGGCCTCGGCATCCCGGACCAGCAGATCCCCACCTCGGCGGACGGCCGGATCGCCGTCCTGCGCACGCTGCTCTCGGGTAAGCGGATGCTGCTGATCCTGGACGACGCCGCCTCGGCCGCGCAGGTGCGCCGGCTGCTGCCCGGCCAGGGTCCGGTGGTTCTGGTGACAAGCCGGCACAGCCTGGCCGGACTCACCACGAGGGACGGCGTCAGCCGGCTCGAGCTGCGGCCGATGAACGAATCCGAAGCAGATTCGCTGCTGTCGACTCTGCTCGGCGTCCGCGATCCTGGGCCCCTGCGCGGCGTCACAGATCTGTGTGCGGGTCTGCCGCTCGCGATCGTCATCGCCGCCGCCCACCTCGAACACGCGAGCGACGCCGAGCGCGAGCGGTACCTCGCGGCACTGGCCCGGACGCCGGGCCGCCTCGACGCACTCGCCGTCCCGGGTGATCCGGACGCCGACCTGCGCGTCGCCCTCTCCTGGTCCTACAACACCCTCGCCCCAACAGACGCCCACCTCTTCCGCTCCCTGGGCCAGTGCACCGGCACCGAGATCACCCCCGACACAGCCGCGGCACTCGCCCGGGTGGACCTGCTCGAAGCAACCCGCTCCCTCGAGAACCTCGCCGACCTGCACCTCCTCGAACCAACCCGCCCCGGCGCCTACCGCATGCACGACCTCCTGCGCGCCTACGCCCTCGACCTGAGCGGCGGGACGAGGCGGAGTTCGGCGCTGACAGCGTCGGGCAAGGAGATCTGAATGATGTAGGGGCCGGGTTCGAGGCCTTCGGTGCTGAGGACGAGGCGGTCGCCGGCCGGCCGGGCCTTGCGGACGAAGTCGCCGTTGCGGTCGACGAGTTCGATGAGCAGCTCCACGCCGGGATCGGCGAAGGCCAGCGCGGGTCCTTCGCCGCGGTCCTCGCCGAGCTCGTGGAGGTAGTGCGTGATCTGGTCGACGAGCAGCAGCGGCGGCGGATCGCCCCACCACTTCGGGAACACCTGCACTTCCTCCCAGGGGCCGGGGATGATCCGGCGATCGGTCTCCATGCGGGTGCCGATCCGGTAGCGGGTGACCTGGGCGCCGGTGACCCGCAGATAGCACGTCGACTTCGGCGGTGGGTAGAGCGTGAGGCCGCGAACGTTCGTCCTGGCCTCGATGACCGTGCGCCGTTCGTCGTACAACGTCACGTCGATCAGCTGGTCGGAGTCGGACACCGTGACCGCGGGGCGACTGAAGAGCGTGCGATCCGGTACGTCCAGCCGGAAGTAGTCGACGTTGACCGAGCTCTTCACGCCGCCGCCGATGTACGGCGAGGCCAGCTGGTCGCGGTGCAAGGTGGCGTCGTACGTGCCAGGGCCCCAGCTGCGGGTGAGGAACGGGCTCCACAGGTTCGTCTCGAACACCATCGCCGCGGCCGATTCGAAGGAGTCGTTCACCTCGAACACGTCCCGCGGCAACGAGGCCGGACGTCGCACCACGCGCAGGCTGTACGCCGTCACACCGCCGCCGGTGATGCGGATCCGGTAACCGCCAGGTGGTAGCAACCCGGTCAGAGTGAGTCCACCGGCGCTGTTCGTCCTGGTCAGCTCATCCGGGCCGCGGACGTCGGCGTCCTCCGCTTCGACGTGGACGCCGAGCGTGCTGAGGCGCTCGTACCAGTCGACGGCCACGGTCACCGTCGAGAACCGCTCCACCCGGAACTTCCAGTAGTCGGTGTCCCCCGCTTTCGATCGCGCCGTGAAGGGCCCGAGCCCGGGCTGCAACGCACCGCCCGGACCGGTCGGGATGAGGAGGCCCGCGGTGGCCGGGGTGTTGTTCGGCTCGCCGTTGTCGGGGATCGCGGACCCGATGGCGGCGAACAGCGCGGCGAACGCGTCCAGCCCTTTGGACACCCGGCCGGTCCCTTGCCAGCCGGTCTCGACCAGGATGCGGCGGATGTCGTGCGCGCTCAGGCTCGGGTTCGCACTGCGCATCATCGCGGCGACTCCGGCGACGATCGGCGCCGCGAACGATGTGCCGTTCTTGGTCGATCCGAGCGGCGCGGCGCCGTCCGGCGCGACCGGGATCGCCGTACCGGGCGCCCAGAGGCCGACCGATGAGCCGTAGTTCGAGAAGGCGGCGGCGTTGTCGGCGGGATCGAGCGCGCCGACCGTGAGCACACCCGGCGTTCTGGTGGCGGGCCGGACGTGATCATCGGCGTGGGGCAGATCCAGGGTGCTGTTCCCGGCGGCGGCGATCATCACCACGCCGTTGTCCGCTGCGAACTGGAACGCCTTGTTCCACGCGGTGGTCGGGAACCAGATCTCGGCATCACCCCAGGTCCCGATCGACATGTTGAGGACGTCGAGCCCCCAGGCCGCGCAGATCCGGGCGCACCGCATCAGCTGGTCCAGGGAGATGTCGGTGCGGAACAGCATCGGCGTCGCGACCGTGCCGCCGGCACCGGCCGCCCCCGCTGCGTTGTTCAGGACGCCCGCGCCCGCGCTGGCCACTGAGTTGCCGTGCCAGCCGTTCGTCGCGGAGATACCGCCCGCGGGCGTGCCTTCGGCCATCAGGTTGAGCTGCATGACACCGACGCCGAGATCCGAACCGGGCTGGCCGGGCGCCACATTCGGTGCGCCGCCGGAGTCCAGCCAGAATCCGTTGTCCAGCACGGCGAGGACGACGAACGGGTTACTGCGCATCCGCTGGATCGAGTCCATCAACTGCCAGGCCTCGACCATTCGGGACCGGCCCGCGAACGCCGCGTAGCCGAACGGGTTCGCCCCGGCGCCCGGGATCGCACTTTCGGTTGCCGTGGACAACGGCATGGCCAGCGGCCGGCCGAACAGGTTGAGCCCGATCGGCCGGCCGTCGAACCCGAAGCGAGCCGTCATCGCCGCGACCGCCGCACCCAGCTCCGAGCTCACGAACAGCTCGCCGTCGGCGTCCCCCACCGCCCGCTGCAGCAGTTCGTCCCGGTCCTCGATCACCGGCACCTCGCGGAACCGCACCCGGACGGCGGCCGGGCCGTGCAGCCCCTCCTCGCGGATCCGGATGCCGTCCGGCGGTTCCGGCAAGGTTCGGTCGTCGACCGCCTCCCCGCCGTACCGGCCGATGAGCTCCTCGATCAGCTCCCGGTCCTCTTCGTCGACGATCACCTCGTCCGCGACGTACGTCGTCGCCGTCAGATCCGCCGGCCCGAGCGCCGCGACCGGCCGCCCCGCCGTCCGGCTGCGCCATTCGGCGTACCTGGCGAGGACGCCGTCCTCATCGACACGCACCTGTCCCGTCATGCCAGCCCCCAATGTCCCGGCCCCGGCCGTCGGACGGACCGGAGCACCCCCACATCGAGTCTGCGCTCACGACGGCCGACCGGCCAGACCTCGGCCCGATCCGGTGCCGCGGCTCAGAAGGCGGGTGGGGGTTCGGGGATCGATTGCCGGCCGCAGCTTCCCGCGAGGAGGGTGGTGAGGGCGGACTTCTCGGTGCTGTCGATGGCGAGCCGCCAGCGGTGCTTCACGGCGACCCAGTGGATGGCGTAGGAGCAGTGGGTGGCGGCCAGCGGCGGGAGCCATTGGGCCGGGTCCTTGTCGCTCTTGGAGGCGTTCACGTTGTCGGTGATCGCGTCCAGGGACCAGGCGTAGTCGAGGTCGTTGGCGAAGCGGGTGCGGGTGGCGGTGGTCCAGGCGTGGGCGCCGGAGTCCCAGGCCTCCTTGAGGGCGACGACGTGATCGATGTCGACGTCGGACGGCGCCGTCCAGGTAGCGCCGTCGTACCAGGAGGTCCAGCTGCCGGAGATGACCTTGCAGGACGAGCCCACGACGGCCGGCGTCGTCGACTCGGCGATCAGGATCTCTTCGCGGGTGTCGCAGGAGTCGCCGTCCGCGTCGACCCAGTGCGGGAACAGGTCCCGGTTGTAGCCGGTCGTGTGCTCGGCCTGGACGGTCAGCCCGGCCAGCAGGCTGTTCGCGGTGACGGACGCCGCTGCGGCCGGTGTGGCGTGCAGCTGGAAGCCTGCGACCAGGACGAGCAGCATGGTGGCGCCGGAACGCAAAGTGCGGGAAGTCATGAGTCCTCCGGATCATCGACTTCCCGCACCGTAACGGCGCTGCCCGGCGCCGCGGGCGAACTCCTTCCGAGATCTGTCAGCGGCTACGCCGCGACGGTCTCGCTCTCGGTCTCCTGCACCGCCGTGCCCGCGCCGCGGCGGGCCATCCGGCGCAGGACGACGGGCGCGTACGCGAACCCGATCACCGCCCACACGCCGAGGACGCCGATGGTCTGCAGGTGCCGCCAGGAGCCGCCGATCTCGGCGATCGCCATCGAGTCCGGGAGCAGCGCGGAGCGCATGCCGAGGCCGAGCCAGTACACCGGGAACACCTGGCCGATCCACTGCACCCACTCGGGGAACGCGGTGATCGGGTAGAAGATCCCGGAGACCGCGATCAGCCCCATCACCGGCAGCATCACCAGCCCGAGGCTCTGCACGCTGCCGAAGACCGCGCCGATCACGGCGCCGATCGGCAGCGTGGCGAGCAGCCCCAGGGCGATGATGCCGATCAGCGTCACCCAGGCCGTCACGCTGTCCACCCGCAGGTCGCCGAACAGCAGCGCCGAGGGGATCAGGATGATCAGCAGCGCGGCGGTGGTGATGCCGGCCCGGCTGACGACCTTGCTGATGAAGTAGCCGATCGTCCCGTTCGGGATCGCCTTCATCCGCAGCAGCGTGCCGTCGTCGCGATCGGTGGTCAGCACCAGGGCCAAGCCCATCAGGCCGGTGTAGATCAGGCTCATCCCGACGATCCCGGGCACGGCCTGCAGGCCGATCGAGAAGTCGGTGCCGGGGACCTTCTTGTCCCGCAGCGCGAACATCACGCCGACCGCGATGATCCACGGCCAGACCTCACCGGACAGCTCCCACGGGCTGGCGAGTTTGCTGCGCAGCTCGACCCAGCCGCGTTCGAGGCCGGCCTTCACGGCGACGGCGCGCGGCGTCATCGGGCCGCCCCCGGCAGCGTCGAGGCGTCGGTCCAGCGACCGGCCTCGAACTCACGCACGAGCGTCATGTAGATGTCCTCCAGAGTCGGCTTGTGCACCTCGAGATCGCCGAGGGCATCGCCGTGCCGGGCGAACAGCTCCCGGACGTGGGCGGTCGCGTCGTCGGCGTGATCCACCTGGGCCTCGCCCGCGACGGTGTACTTGATCTCGGCCTGGCCGGCCACCTGGCGGCCCAGCTCGGCCGCCGTGCCGTCGGCCATGATCCGGCCGCCGGCGAGGATGACGATCCGGTCGGAGAGCTTCTCGGCTTCCTCCAGGTCGTGGGTGGTCAGCAGGATCGTCGTCTCCTCGAGATTCGCCAGCCGGTGGACGAGCTCGTGGAACTCCTGGCGGGCCTGCGGATCGAAGCCGACGGTCGGCTCGTCCAGGAACAGCAGGTCGGGTTTCCCGACGATCCCGATCGCGACGTCGAGCCGCCGCCGCTGCCCGCCGGACAGGCTGGCCGCGCGGGCGTTCGCCTGGGACGTCAGACCGACCAGCTCCATCAGCTCGTCCGCGCCGTAGGGCTTGGTCCGCTCCGGCGTGGAGTACGGCGTGTAGTACCGGCCGAGCTGGTGCAGCAGGTCACGGACCCGCCAGGTCCCGTGGTCACGCCAGGACTGCAGCACGATCCCGACCCGGGCACGCCAGTACTCGTCACCGGTCGCCGGGTCGACACCCAGCACCTTGACCGCACCGGCCGAGCGCCCGCGGAATCCCTCCAGGATCTCGATCGTCGTCGTCTTCCCGGCGCCGTTCGGGCCGAGCAACGCGACGACCTGTCCGCGCGGGACCTGCAGGTCGACTCCGCGCAGGACGTCCTTCGTGCCGTACCGCATGCGCAGGCCCACGGTGTCGATGGCCAGGGCGGAATCCACCCGGCCCGCTTCCTCCGAAGCCTCTCGCGAGGCGGCGACTGCCATTGCATCTCCGTTCTCGTTCATCTCGTCGTCTGCCTGTTCACTACGGCATGCCGTGCGGCGGGAAGGCGACCGTCCGCAGGTGCTCGGGGGCCTGGCCGAGCTGCCACTCGCGCTCGCGCGCGATCGCCATCCGCGGGATCAGGTCGCGGGCCGGAGCCAGCTCGATCGCCTTCCCCGCCGAGGCCGCGGCGTACTTCGCGGCGTGCGGCGCGTGCGTGTAGACGTGCGCCGTCGCGGCCGCGTGGCCGGCCGCCCGGGCCGCCGCCGTGGCAGCGGCGTCCGGAGCGTCGCGGGCCGCGGCGTGCGAGGCGAAGGCGAACTTCCGCGCGTCGACCATCTTCAGCTCGCCGCGCACCCAGGCCCGGCCGGCCTCGATCGCCTCACGCGGCCGGCGATCGTCCGGCGCGACGCGCTCGAAGTTCTCCAGCACGTGCTCCGCGCAGATTGCGGCCCAGAGTGCGATCGCGTGATGATCCGCTTCGTCCAGCGCCATCCGGCGTCCCCCCTCGTCGTTGTCGTCCCGCTCCAGGACGAGCAGCAGCCCACGTTCTACCGGAACTGACCCTAAGTATCCAAGTTCTGACACGGTGTACGCCGATCGCGCGCGTCAGCTCCCGTCCGCGGCCATCGCCTCGCGCAGGCTGCGCGGGCGCAGATCGGTCCAGTTCGCCTCCACATAGGTCAGCGCGTCGGCCCTGCGGCCAGGGCCGAAAACCGTGCGCCAGCCGGCCGGGACCTGCGCGAACGCCGGCCACAGCGAGTGCTGCTCCTCGTCGTTCACGACCACCAGGAACTCGCCGTTCTCGTCGTCGAAAGGGTTCACGCTCATTGCTGCTCTCCGTTCAGGAAGGTGTTGACGGTGCGGCTGATCGCGGTCGCGTTGACCGGCCAGTACATCTCCTGGTGCGTGCAGTCCAGATCGATCCGGCGGACGGCGCCGTCCACGTGCGGCTGCCAGAGCACGTCGAACTCGGTCTCCAACCGGCGCGGCTCGTGGTTCTCCGGGTCGAGCATCGCGTTGAAGAACAACGCCTCGCCGCGGAACACCGGCGACGTGTAGTTCTGCATCAGCACGGTGTGCTCGACCAGGATCGAGGACGCGGTCTCGACCAGGAACGGATAGTCGTCCATCCCGGACAGATGACCCATGTAGTTCGCCAGGAATTCACGCACCATCGCCTCGTCCGGCGCGTCGAACTTCGCGAAGTGGCTGGCCGGTACGCAGTCGAGCATCGCCAGCATGCCGACCTCGTGGCCGCGCCGCTGCAGTTCGGCCGCCATCGCGTGGGCGACCGTGCCGCCGAACGACCAGCCGAACAGGTAGTACGGGCCGCTCGGCTGCACGGTGAACACCTGCGCCAGGTAGTCGTCGACCATCTCCTCGATCGACCCCGGTCGCGGCGTCTCGCGATCGAAGCCGCGCGCCTGGATGCCGTACATCGGATGCTGCTTGTCGAGGTGCGGCGCGAAACCCATGTAGGGCCAGCACAGCCCGCCGCCCGGGTGCAGCCACCACAGCGGCGGCTGCTCGCCCTCGGTCCGGATCGGCAGCACCACCGCGAACGGATCCTCGAACTCCGAGGACTCGACCAGCTGCGGCGCCAGCTCCGTCACCGTCGGGTACTGGAAGACGGTCCGGATCGGTACGTCGACGCCCAGCTCCTCGCGGATCCGCCAGATCAGCCGGATGACGCGCAGCGAATGACCGCCGCGGAGGAAGAAGTCGTCGTCGATCCCGACGCGGTCGACGCCGAGTACTTCCGCGAACAGGCTGGCGACCTTCTCCTCCAGCGGCGTGCTCGGCGCGCGGTACTCGCCCGCGACCAGATCGGGCTCGGGCAGCGCGGCCCGGTCGACCTTGCCGTTGACCGTGAGCGGCAGCCGGTCGAGCACGACGATCTTGGTCGGCACCATGTACTCCGGCAGCCGCGCCGACAGCTCCTGCCGCAACCGTGACGGCAGCTTCGAGGCGAGTCGCGAGACCGCGGGCGCGTTGGCCAGATCGGTCCGGCGGGTCAGTGGCCGGTAGACGCCGTCGTACGACGTCGCGCCGCGGTCCGCCAGCAGGATCACGTCGAAACACTCGGCTCGTTCCGGCGACCAGGTACAGAACACGCGCAGATCGCGAGCGGCGGCCCACGCTTCGACCTCGGCCGGATCCAGCGACGAACCCGTCTCAGCCAAACCGCCCTCGCTCACCAGGCGGGCATTGAGGATCCGCGTGACGCGCAGCCGACCGCCGGCCCGCGCCAGCGCCTGCTCGATATCCGGCAGGCTATGGACGTCGGCGCCGAAGACCCTGGTCTGCAGTTCATCGAGCCGCAGTGCCTGCACCGGCGGCTTGTGCATGACCACTTCGTACCGGTGCCGGGTCAGCTCGTTGTGGTAGGTGCCCTGCTTCAGCCGCAGGTCGACCGCGACGCTGTCGTGCCCGGCAGCCCATTCGGTGAAGAACTGCGGGTCGAGCGCCAGCTCCTTCTCGGCCAGCAGCGCCCGCTCGACAGCGGCCCGGACGACGGCATCGGCGTCCGCCGGGTGCTGCGCCCGGTGCACCGCCGTCCGGAAGATCCGCAGCGTCGCCAGGTTCCGGACGTCGCCGACCAGCACCCGTCCGCCGGGTGCGAGCAGTTCCAGCGCCAGATCGAGCACGCGGGCCAGGTAGGCGGCGTCCGGGAAGTACTGCACCACCGAGTTCAGCACGATGGTGTCGAAGTGCGCCTTCGGCAGCCCGCTGCCGTCGTCCGCGGGCTGGGCGCGCAGCGTCACCTTCGGATCGGCGCCGACCTGGCCGCGGAGTCGTTCGACGACCGCCGCCGAGAAGTCGGTCGCCCAGTACTCCTCGACCTGCGGCAGCAGCGGCCCCAGCAGCAGACCGGATCCGACGCCGATCTCGAGCAACCGCTTCGGAGCGTACGACGTGATCCGGCTGACCACCGCGTCCTGCCAGAGCCGCATCTCCGCGACCGGGATCGGCTCGTCGGCGTACGACGAGTTCCAGCCGGTGAAGTCCGCTCCGACGGCGTCGCCGGCGACCTCGGTCTCGCCGTACATGACGTCGTAGATCTCACGCCATTCGTCGACCTGTTGCCCGGCCTCGCCGTCCTCGGTCGACGTCCCGTCCGGTACGACGTACGCGATCAGGCTCCGCTCCCCCAGGCTGTCCGCCCGGGCGACCGTGACCGCCTGGGCGACTCCGGCCTGGGCGCGCAGGACCGCCTCGACCTCGCCCGGCTCGACGCGGAAGCCGCGCAGCTTCACCTGGTCGTCGACCCGCCCGGCGTACTCGACGTCACCGGCGGAGTTCCACCGGGCCAGGTCGCCGGTGCGGTACATCCGCGCCCCGGCCGGTCCGAACGGATCGGGAACGAACCGCTCACTGGTCAGGCCCGGTCGGCCCAGGTAGCCCTGCGCCACGCCGTCACCCGCGACGTACAGCTCACCCACGACACCCGTCGGCACCAGACCGAGTCGTTCGTCCAGGATGAACAGGCGGCTGCCCTGCATCGGTTTGCCGATCGGGAGCGGGTCGGTGCAGGCGTCCAGCTCGCCCACCCGGTGATGGGTGGCGAACGTCGTGATTTCCGTCGGGCCGTACCCGTTGACGACTGTGACGCCGGGGCAGCGCTGCAACACCCGCCGAACCGCGGTGGGCGACAGCACGTCACCCCCGGCCCACACCTCTGACACCCCGGCGAAGCACTCCGGCCGCTGGTCGGCCACCACCGCGAACAGCCCGGCCGTCAGCCACAGCCCGGTGATGCCTTGCTCGGTGATCAGGTCGGCCAGCTCCGCCGTCCCCAGTCGACCGGCAGGTGCGACGACCGCCGTACCGCCGGTCAGCAACGGCGCCCAGATCTCGTACGTCGACGCGTCGAACGTGTGCGGTGAGTGCACGAGCACGCGGCGGTGCGCGGGCCCGGCGAAGTTCGCGTCGAGTGCGAGGTCGAGCACGTTCCGGTGCGTCGTCTCGACGCCCTTGGGCAGCCCGGTCGAGCCGGAGGTGTACATCACGTACGCCGCACTCGCACCTACGCCGCGGACGTCGATCGGCGTGTCCGGCAGCTCGTCCCCGACGCTGAAGCCCTGCGTCAGCGTGACCACCGGATCGACGTCGGACAGCATGAACTCGACCCGCTCGGCCGGGTCGTCCGGATTCACCGGGACGAACGCCGCACCGGATTTCAGCACGCCCAGAATCGTTGCCACCAGCAATGGCGACCGTTCGAGGACCAGCGCGACCCGCTCCCCCGGCCCGGCGCCCCGCCCGGCAAGATGATGGGCGATCCGGTTCGACCAGCGGTCCAGCTCGGCGTACGACCAGGACGAGTCTCCGGCGACGAGCGCCGTCGCGTCGGGGTGCTGTCGTACTTGTTCGGCGAAGACGCCGTGGATCGTCCCGTCAACCGCGCGCTGTTGCTGCGACCACTCGGTCAGCAGGGCGCGCTCGTTCCGGCCGAGGACGTCGGCTGCCGCCAGCGGCTCGGTCGGTGCCGCGAGCAACTGTTCGAGCAGGTGCTGCCAGCGCTCCATCAGCAGCTGGATCGTCGCCGCGTCGAACAGATCGGTCGCGTACTCGGCGACGCCTGTCAGCCGGCCGGATCCGTCGTCCTCGGTCCGCTCGGTCAGGCTCAGGAACAGGTCGAACCGCGAGGTCCCCAGCAGCACCGGCTCATGCGACACGGACAGTCCGGGCAGCGCGAAGGCCGGCTGCTCGTTGTTCTGCAGCGCGAGCGATACCTGGAACAGCGGGTGGTGCGCGGTCGAGCGGACCGGGTTCAGCACCTCCACAAGATGCTCGAACGGCACGTCCTGCCGGTCGTACGCCGCCAGGCTCGCCTCGCGGACCCGGCCGACCAGGTCGGTGAAACTCGGGTCCCCGGACAGGTGGGTGCGCAGCACCCAGGTGTTCACGAAGAATCCGACGAGGTCGTCGAGCGCCTCGTCCGTGCGGCCCGCGATCGGCGAGCCGATCGGGACGTCGGTCCCCGCACCGAGCCGCGACAACAGCGCCGCGAGGCTGGCCTGCAGCACCATCGACACGGTCGCGCCGGCGTCCCGCGCCAGCTGCCGGATCCCAGCCGCCAGCTTCGGGTCGAAGCTGAACCAGTGCAGGTCACCGTGGTGCGAGGCGACCGCCGGGCGTGGCCGATCGGTCGGCAGCCCGACCGCAACCGGCAGCTCGGCGAGCTGATCGGTCCAGTAGTCGAGCTGTTTGCGGTACAGGCTCTCGGTGTCGTTGCGATCGCCGAGCAGGTCTCGCTGCCAGAGCGTGTAGTCGGCGTACTGCACCGGCAGCGGCGTCCACTCCGGCTCCTTCCCGGCGCTCCGCGCGGCGTACGCGGCCACCAGATCACGAGCAAGCGGCTGCAGCGACCAGCCGTCCGCCGCGATGTGATGCACCGCGATCATGAACACGGACTCCTCGGGATCGAGCCTGAGGAACCAGGCCCGCAACGGGATGTCGGTGGAAAGGTCCAGCGGAACCGACGCCGCAGCCCTGAGGGCGTCCGCGAGCTGGGCCTCGGCGACCTCGCGTTCTTCCCACGGGACGACGGCGTCCGCGGCGTCCCGGACCTCCTGGTACGGCTCGCCCTCAGCCTCACCGAAGACCGTCCGCAGCGATTCGTGCCGAGTCACGACGTCCTGCAGTGCGGCTCGCAGTGCGTTCGTGTCGACCGCACCGCGCATCCGCAGCGCCAGCGGCATGATGTACGTCGCCGACGGTCCCTCGAACCGGTGGATGAACCACAGTCGCTGCTGTGCGAACGACACCGGGACCCGCTCCGGCCGAGGCCGCCGGTCCAGCCGTGGGCGGCTCTCCGTCTCCGCCACCAGGTACGGCGCCAGCTGCGCGGCCGTCGGCGCCTGGAAGACGGCCCGGATCGGGATCTCCACCCCGTGCACCGACCGCACCCGGCTGACCAGCCGGGTCGCCAGCAGCGAGTGCCCGCCGATCGCGAAGAAGTCGTCGTCGGCGCCGACCCGGGCCAGCCCGAGCACCTCAGCGAACAAGGCGCACAACGCCGTCTCCTCCGGCGTCACCGGCGCGCGTCCACCGGCCGACGCGACGTAGTCCGGCGCCGGGAGGGCCTTTCGGTCGACCTTGCCGTTCGGCGTCAGCGGCACGGAACCGATCGCGACGATCGCCGAGGGGACGAGGTACTCCGGCAACCGGTCCTGCAACTCGCGGCGCAACGCAGTCAGCAGGGCGCCGATGCCCCGCGCGGCAGCCGGGTCGTTGATCACCCGGCGCTGCTGCCCGGCCGGACTGTAGGTACCGGTCAGTGCCGTACCCGCCAGCTGTCCAGCCGGCGCGAGGATGGCCTCCATGCGGTCGACGGCGTCCGGCGACCAGGTCAGGATGAGGTCCAGTCCCTGCTCGGCCGCCCAGAGCTTCAGCTCCTCCGGGTCCATCGCGCTCGCACCGGCGTCCGCGCTCTCGTCCAGGCCGAGCGCTCGGGCCGTCGCGGCCTCGTCGCTGAGCCGGGCATTCGGGATACCGGCGATCCGGATGATCTGGTCGCCGACCCGCTGGCCGAGACGCGTGAGCTCACCGGGCCACTGGACGACCGGCCACCCGGTGCCGTCGCGCAGTGCGTCGACGGGCAGCTTGTGCAGGACCACCTCGTACCGGTGCCGGGTCAGCTCGTTGTGTGCGACGCCGTCCTTCAAGCGGATGTCGACTCCGGCGCCCGTGGCCTCGGCCCAGCGGACGAACCACTCCGGGTCGATGACCAGTTCCTTCTCCAGCAGCACGGCCTGCTCGACGGCAGCGCGCGCCAGCCCGAGCGAAGCGCCCGGGTGCTGGATCTGATGGACGCCGGCCTGCAGCAACGGCAGTGAGGCCCGGCGCCGGATGTCACCGAGTACGACGTGGCCGCCGTCCGCAACCAGTGGCCAGGCAGCAGCCAGGGCCGACTCCAGGTAGCGCTCGTTCGGGAAGTATTGCGCGACCGAGTTCAGCACGACGACGTCGAACGCGTCCTCGGGCAGCCCCTCGGCGTCGTCCGCACCTTGTACTCGCAGCTCGACCCGGCCGGTCAGACCGGCCTCGGCCACCTGGTGACGGAGCCGCTCGATCACCGCCGGGGAGAAGTCTGTTCCCCAGTACTCGTCGACCTGGCCCGCGATCGGCGCCAGCAGCAGACCCGAACCGACGCCCAGCTCGAGCACGCGCCGCGGCCGCAGCGCCAGCACCTGCTCGACGGCGGCGTCCCGCCAGGCCCGCATCTGCTCGAGCGGGATCGCATCACCGGTGTACGCGGACTTCCAGAGGTCGAAGTCCTCACCCCACGCGGCATCCGCGGAGTCGACGTACGCCTGGTCGTACACGACCTGCCATTCCTCGACCTGCTCACCGGCCGCGCTCGCATCGCCGCTGGCCTGCTGCTCTGGCGTCACATACGCGACCAGCCGGACGTCGCCCGGCTGGTCCTCGCGGGCGACCACGATCGCCTGCCGGACGCCGGGGTTCGCGATCAGCGCGTGCTCGATCTCGGCCGGCTCGACCCGGAAGCCGCGGATCTTGATCTGATGGTCGGCCCGCCCGGCGAACTCGAGCTCGCCGCCGCTGTTCCAGCGGGCCTTGTCACCGGTGCGGTACATCCGGGCGCCCGGTGCGCCGAACGGGTTCGCGACGAACCGCTCCGCGGTCAGATCGGCCCGCCGGTGGTAGCCGCGGGCAACCCCGTCGCCTGCGATCCACAGATCACCGGGGACGCCGGCCGGCACCGGCTGCAGCGACTCGTCCAGCACGTACACCTGGGTGTTGCCGATCGGTCGGCCGATGGTCGGTGCGACCCCCGCGACGACGTCCGCGACCGTTGACCAGATGGTCGTCTCGGTCGGCCCGTACAGGTTGGTCACCTCGGCCGAGTGCCGAGCCAGCGTGTCAGCAAGCGCGGCGGGCAACGCCTCACCGCCGCTCAGCACCCGCAGGCCTGCCAGCCGGTCGGCGTCGTGGGAGATGAGCATCTGCCACAGCGCCGGGGTCGCCTGCATGATCGTCACGCCGCAGCGGTCGATCAGCTCGAACACGACCGCGGGCTCGGACACCTGCTCCTTCTCGGCGAGGACGACGCCCGCGCCGTTCAGCAACGGCAGGAACAGCTCCAGCCCCGCGATATCGAAGGCGACCGTCGTGACCGCGAGCAGCCGATCCGTCGGCGTCAGGGCGAACCGGTCCTGCATCGAGACCAGGAAGTTGACCAGTGCCGCGTGCTCGATCACGACGCCCTTCGGCGTCCCGGTCGAGCCGGAGGTGTAGATCGTGTACGCCGCGCTGTCCGGCCCGGCCGTCGCGGGGAGGTCGCTGTCGGGGTAGCCGGTCAGCTCAGGCAGCTGCCCGTCCAGGACGAGCACCGGCTCGGAGTCCGTCACCACGTGCTCGATCCGGGCGGCCGGATAGTCCGGGTCGACCGGCACGTAGGAGCCGCCTGATTTCAGGACGGCGAGCAGGGCCACGACCAGCTCGACCGAACGCGGCAGGACGACGGCCACACGCGACTCCGGCCGCACGCCCTGCTCGACGAGCCAGTGCGCCAACCGGTTAGCCCGCCGGTTCAGATCGGCGTACGTGAGGGACGCGTCGCCGCACACCAGCGCGACCGCGTCGGGTGTGGTCCGCACCTGATGTTCGAAGCGCTGCGGGACCTGCACCGGGTCGACCGACAGCTCGGTCGCGTTGTAGCCGCTGACCAGCTGGTCCCGTTCGCCCGGACTGAGGACCTCGACGGATCCGATCTTGCGACGGGGATCGGCCACGACCTGCTCGACGACGCGGACGAAGCGGGCCGCGATCTCCTCGACCGTCGACGCGTCGAACAGCTCGGTCGCGTACTCGATCGCGCCCGTGACGGCCTGACCGGTCTCGTCGGGAGACAGGTTGAAGAACAGGTCGAACTTGGCGGTGTTGGTCGACACCGGCTCGACGGTGACGTCGAGACCGGGCAGATCCAGCTCCGGCCGTACGTTGTTCTGCCAGGCGAACATCACCTGGAACAGCGGATGGTGTGCGGTCGAGCGTTCCGGCCGTAGCAGCTCGACCAGCCGCTCGAACGGCACGTCCTGGTTGTCGTACGCCGCCAGCGCCTTCTCCCGGACGTCGTCCAGCAGCTCGTCGAACGCGCGGTTCGGCGCCGGCTTCACCCGCAGCACCCAGGTGTTCACGAAGAAGCCGACCAGGTCGTTCAGACCCTCGTCCGTCCGCCCGGCGATCGGCGAGCCGATCGTGAGATCGTCGCCGCCGCCCAACCGGTGCAGAAGGACGGCGAGCGCGGCCTGGAACACCATCGACACCGTGACGCCGCGCGCCTTCGCCAGCGCTTCCAGGCCGCTCAGGACTTCGGCCGGCAACTCGAACCGCGTCGTCCCGCCCTGATAGCTCGCGACCTCGGGCCGCGTCCGGTCGGCCGGCAGCGTCAGCGGCTGCGGCACGCCGTCCAGCTCATCGCGCCAGTACGACGCCTGCACCGACTGCAGGCTCTCCGGATCGGTCTCCTCCCCCAGCAGCTCGCGCTGCCACAAGGCGTAGTCCGCGTACTGCACCGGCAGCTCCACCCACTCCGGAGCCGCGCCCTGGACGCGGGCCCGGTACGCCGCCGACAGGTCGCGCGCCAGCGGCGCCATCGATCCGCCGTCGCCGGCCACGTGGTGGATCACCAGCGCGAGGACGTAGTCGTCCACGCCGCAACGGAACACACAGGCATGAAGCGGCAGGTCGGCCGACAGGTCGAACCGGTAGCCCGCGACCGAAGCCAGCATCCCGGCCACACCGCCCGGCTCCACCTCGATCACCGGGACGTCGAGCCGGACGTCGTCCGCCGGCACGATGCGCTGCGCGGCGTTGCCCTCGGCATCTTCCACGATCAGCGTCCGCAGACTCTCGTGCCGGACGATCACGTCGTGGATCGCGGCCACCATCGCGCCGATGTCGAGCGGGCCCTTGATCCGCAGTGCGGCGGGCAGGTTGTAGGTCGCCGACGGGCCTTCCAGGCGGTCGATGAACCACAGCCGCTGCTGCGCGTAGGACAGAGGAATCATCAGGTCGTCACCTTTCGGTCATCCGGCGCAGTGGCTTCCGAACGGGGGCGGACAGTTCCTTGCACCGCAGCGCCAGACCGGCCACGGTCGGCGCGGCGAACACGGTCCGGATCGGGATCTCGATCCCGATCGCCGTGCGGGCGCGCGCCACGAGCCGCGTGGCCAGCAGCGAGTGGCCGCCCAGCGCGAAGAAGTCGTCGTCGATCCCGACCCGCTCGATCCCGAGCACGTCGGCGTACAGGGCGCACAGCTGTTCCTCGAGCCGGCTTCCCGGCGCCCGATAGGCCTCGCCGCCGAACTCGGGCCGCGGCAGTGCGGAGCGGTCCAGCTTGCCGTTCGGCGTCAGCGGCAGTTCGGCGAGGACGACGAGCGCCGCCGGGATCATGTACGCCGGGAGCCGCGTGCTCACGTAGGTGCGCAGCTCGTCGGCGGCTGGAGCGGCGCCGTCCGGCGTCACGTACGCGACCAGCCGGACGTCGCCGGGCTGGTCCTCCCGGGCGATGACCACCGCCTGCCGCACGCCAGGATGAGTGGTCAGCGTGTGCTCGATCTCCGCGGGCTCGATCCGGAAGCCGCGGACCTTGATCTGGTGGTCGGTGCGGCCGACGAACTCCAGCTCGCCCCGGCCGTTCCAGCGCGCGGTGTCGCCGGTGCGGTACATCCGCGCGCCAGGGACGCCGTACGGGCTGGCCACGAACCGCTCGGCGGTCAGCGCTGCCCGGCCGTGGTAGCCCCGGGAGAGACCGTCGCCCGCGATCCACAGATCGCCCGGAACCCCAGCAGGGACAGGTTGGAGCGACTCGTCCAGCACGTACACCTGGGTGTTGCCAATCGGCCGGCCGATCGTCGGCGCGGCCCCGGACACAACCTCTGCTGCACTCGACCAGATCGTCGTCTCGGTCGGTCCGTAGAGGTTCGTGACCGATGCCGCCTGCTTGGCCAGCGACTCGGCCAGCGCCGGCGGCAGTGCCTCGCCGCCGGTGAGAACCCGCAGCCCGGTCAGCCGCGTCGCGTCCGTCGTCACGAGCATCTGCCACAGGGACGGCGTCGCCTGCATCAGCGTCACCTGCTCGCGGTCGATCAGGTCGAGCAGGACGCCGGGCTGTGCGACCTCTTCGCGACCGGCCAGCACCACACCGGCTCCAGCCAGCAGCGGCAGGAACAGTTCGAGCCCGGCGATATCGAAGGCCACGGTTGTCACGGCCAGCAACCGATCCGCCGGTGTCAGGGCGAACCGGTCCTGCATCGAGGCCAGGAAGTTCAGGAGGGCACCGTGCCCGATCACGACGCCCTTCGGCGTCCCGGTCGAGCCTGACGTGTAGATCGTGTACGCCGCGTGCGCCGGGCCGACCGCGACCTGCGGGTCCGTATCGGTGTACGCCGACAGGTCGGCTGCCGCGAGTACGTCCTCGGTCAGCACCAGGACCGGCGCACAGTCGGATACGACGAACTCGACCCGAGCGGCCGGATACTCCGGATCCACCGGAACATATGAACCGCCGGCCTTCAGGATCGCGAGCAGCGCAACCACCAGCTCGGCCGACCGCGGCAGCAGCACCGCGACCCGAGACTCCGGCCCGACACCGGAGTCGATCAGCCAGTGCGCGAGGCGGTTTGCGCGCCGGTTCAACTCGTCGTACGACGTCGTCTGGCCGGCCCAGGTCAGTGCGGGCGCGGCCGGAGTCTCCTGGACGCGTTGCGCGAACAGGGCGGGCACGGTCGTGGGCTCGACCGGCAGGGCGGTGTCGTTCCAGCCGTCGACCAGCAGCTCCCGCTCCCCCGGGCTGAGCACGACGACCAGACCGACCTTGCGCGTCGGCTCGGTGACGACCTGCTCGACCACGCGGACGAAACGGGCCGCGATCTCCTTGACCGTCGACCGGTCGAACAGGTCGCTCGCGTACTCGACCCCGCCGATCACCGCGTCGCCCCTGCTGTTCGGCGACAGGTTGAAGAACAGATCGAACTTGGCGGTGTCGGTCGGCACCGGCTCGACGGCGACCTGCACGCCGGGCAGATCGAGGTCCGGACGCACGTTGTTCTGCCAGGCGAACATCACCTGGAACAGCGGGTGATGCGTCGTCGAGCGCTCCGGCCGCAACAACTCGACCAGCCGCTCGAACGGCACGTCCTGGTTGTCGTACGCCGCCAGCGCCTTGTCCCGGACCTCGTCCAGCACCTCGTCGAACCCGCGGCCGGGCGCCGGCTTGACCCGCAGCACCCAGGTGTTGACGAAGAAGCCGATCAGGTCCTGGACGGCGTCGTCGGTCCGGCCGGCGATCGGCGAGCCGATCGTCACGTCCTCGCCACCGCCCAACCGATGCAGCAGGACAGCGAGCGCCGCCTGGAACACCATCGACACCGTGACGCCGCGCGCCTGGGCCAGCTCCTCGACCTTGCTCAGCACAGCGCGCGACAGCGTGAAGTCGACGATCCCGCCGCGGAAGGTCGAGACATCCGGGCGTGGCCGATCCGTCGGCAGCACCAACGGCTGCGGCACGCCGTCCAGCTCGTCGCGCCAGTACGACGCCTGCACCGACTGCAGGCTCTCCGGATCGGACTCGGCCCCCAGCAGCTCGCGCTGCCACAGGGCATAGTCGGCGTACTGGACGGTCAGCCCCGGCCAGCCAGGCGCCTCACCGCCGAGCCGTGCGCGGTAGGCCGTCGAGAGGTCGCGCGCCAGCGGCGCCATCGATCCGCCGTCACCGGCCACGTGATGCAGCACGAGGACGAGGAGGAACTCACCCGGCCCGGTGTGCAGCAGCGAAGCGCGCACCGGCAGCTCGGCGGACAGGTCGAACTGGTGCGCGGCGATCGCCGACACCAACTCGGGCACTGCGCTCGGCTCGACGAAGCGGTGCTCCTTCCAGAAGACCTGCGCCTCCTCGGGCGCGAGGATCCGCTGGTAGGGCTGGCCGTCGAACTCGCTGAACACGGTCCGCAGCGCCTCGTGCCGCGCGACGACGTCCTGCAGCGCGGCGTGCAGTGCGGCCGCGTCCAGCTCACCGCGGAAGCGCAGCAGCTGCGGGATGTTGTACGTCGACGACGGCCCTTCGAACCGGTCGATGAACCAGAGCCGCTGCTGGGCGTACGACAGCGGCAGCGGATCGGGCCGGACCGCCGGCCGCAGCTCGGTCCGGACCGTGCCGGTCTTCGTCAGCTGAGCAACCAGAGTGGCCACGGTCGGTGCCGTGAACACCATGCGGATCGGGATCTCGACGCCAAGCACCGTCCGGGCCCGCGCGACCAGCCGGGTCGCTAGCAGCGAGTGGCCACCGAGTGCGAAGAAGTCGTCGTCGACACCGACCCGCTCGACGCCCAGCACGTCCGCGAACAGCTCACACAGCGCTTCCTCCTGCGGGCCCTTCGGCGCCCGGTAGACGCCGCCACTGAGCTCGGGCTCCGGCAACGCCGAGCGGTCCAGCTTCCCGTTAGGCGTCAACGGCAGGGCATCCAGGACGACGACCGCTGCCGGGACCATGTACGCCGGCAGCCGCTCGCCCACGAAGGCACGCAACTCGTCGACCGCCGGCTCGCCGGACTCCAGCGTCACGTACGCGACCAGGCGCAGGTCGCCCGGCAGGTCCTCCCGGGCGATCACGATCGCCTGCCGGACCGCGGGATGCGCGGCCAGCGCGTACTCGATCTCGGCCGGCTCGATCCGGAACCCGCGGACTTTCAGCTGGTGGTCGACCCGTCCGACGAACTCGAGTTCGCCGTCCGGGCTCCATCGGGCCTTGTCGCCCGTCCGGTACATCCGCTCGCCCGGCGCGCCGAACGGGTTCGGCACGAACCGCTCGGAGGTCAGACCGGGTCGGCCGTAGTACCCGCGGGCCACACCGGCGCCGGCGGCGTACAGCTCGCCGAGCGTGCCCGGCGGCACCGGCTTCAGGGTCGGACCGAGCAGGTACAGCCGCATGTTGCCGAGCGGCCCGCCGATCGGCAGACTCGCGCCCTGCGTCCAGTGCTGCCCCGGCTCCAGCGTGAACGCCGTGGTGTAGAAGGTCTCGCTCGGCCCGTAGGTGTTGATGATCCGGATGTCGGGCAGGACGGCGCGGGCGCGCTCGATCAGCGCGTTGGTCAGCGTCTCACCGCCCAGTACGACGGTTCCGACGTCCAGCCGCGCTCCGACCGTGTCGACCAGTTCGGCGAAGGCCGAGGGGACCGTGCTGATCACCCCGCCGCTCCACTGGTCGCGTTCGCCCACGACCAGGACGTCGCGGACCAGCTCGATACAGCCGCCCGAGCACAGGGTCGCGAACAGCTCCCAGACCGAGATGTCGAAGCCGACCGACGTACCCGACAGCAGCTTCGATCCGACCGGCTCGTCCAGGTACGCACGCATCCGCAGTACGGCGTTGGCAAGCACGCGTTGGGTAACCGCGACGCCCTTCGGGATGCCGGTCGTACCCGAAGTGGTCAGAACGTACGCGAGGTTGTCCTGGCGCGGCCGGACGCCGGTCGGCTCGTGGGTGCGCGGATCGTCCTGCAGTGACTCCAGGTGCAGCCGCGGAAGGTCGGCTACCGGCACCAGCTCATCGGTCGCCCCGTCCGTCACCATCAGCAGCGGCCGGACCGACTCGAGCGCTCTGACCACCCGCTCACTCGGATAGTTCGGGTCGACCGGCAGATAGGCCGCACCGGCCTTCACCACGCCGAGCAACCCGACCAGCAGGTCGACCGTCCGCGGCAGCGCGACGGCCACCACAACATCCGGACCGGCGCCGCGGCTGATCAGCTCGTGCGCCAGCGCGTTCGCCCGGCGATGCAGCTCCCGATAGGTGATCGTCCGGCCTTCGGCCTCGACGGCGATCGCGTCCGGCGTCTTCAACGCCTGCTCGACCAGCAGCTCCGGGACGGTGACGTCCGGCAGGTCCACCACGGTTTCGTTCAGCTCGCGGACCAGTCGTTGGCGTTCGTCGTCCGTCAGCACGTCGATCTCGTGGACCGAGGTTTCGAGACCGGCAGCCAGCTGGTGCAGGACGTCGGTCAGCCGGTCGGCGACTCGATGGGCAGCAGCGCCGTCCATCACCTCAGGCTGGTACTGCAGGCTCAGCCGCAGGTGCGGATCGGCCGCGGCCAGCACTGTCACGGCGTAGTGCGTTGCGGCGTGCGGCCGGATGCCGGTCACCGCGAGCCCTGATCCGGCGGTCGCCTCGGCCAGCCCGGCCCGGTCGACCGGGAACGACTCGAACACGACCAGCGTGTCGAACAGCGTGCTCAGACCCGTCGCGCGCTGAATCTCGGCGAGACCGACCTGGTTGTGGTCGAGCAGACCGGCCTGGGTGTCCTGGATGCGACCGAGCAGCTCGGCCAGCGAGTCCGTCGGAGCGCACCGGACGCGGACCGGGACGGTGTTGATGAACAGACCGATCACCGCGTCGATACCGTCCAGCTCGGCGGGCCGCCCGGACACCGTCGTCCCGAACAGCACTTCCTGGCGTCCTGTCAGCTCAGCCAGCACGAGCGCCCAGGCCGCCTGGACGACGGTGTTCAGCGTGACGCCTGCTTCGGCCGCGCGCTGCGAGAGCAGCTGGGCGTCGGAGCCGGACAGCGCCAGGTCGATCTGCGTCACCCCAGTGACCGGACTGCGGTCGGCCGGTGGCGGTACGACTGCGGCCAGCAGGGTCGGCTCGTCGACGGCGGCCAGCTCCGCGCTCCAGGCTCGGGCTCCGGCGTCCGCGTCGTACTGCGCGAGCCACTGCAGGAAGTCGCGATAGCTGCGCTCGTGCGGTAGCGGCTCGGCGCCGTACAGCCGGATGAGCTCCTGCATGATCAACGGGAGTGACCAGCCGTCGAACAGCACGTGATGCGCGGTCAGCACCAGCTCGACGCGGCCCTCGGCGAAGGTGACCAGGGTGAAGCGCAGCAGGGGTGGCGCGGCCGGATCGAAGTGGGCGGCTTGCTCTTCGGCGAGCAACGCGCTGAAGGCTTCGTCGTCGGACAGCTCGACGTGCCGCCACGGCACCGCGACACCCTCGACCGGGATCTGCACCTTGTCACCGGATGCCGAGGTGGCGAAGGCGACCCGGAGATTCGGATGCCGATCGAGTAGCGACTGCGCTGCCCGGTGCAGGACGTCCGGATCGACGCGGCCGGCGAGCCGGAAGACGAACTGGGTCTGGTAGGCGTCGAACTCCGGACCGGCCAGCATTGCGTGAAAGAGCAGCCCGGACTGCAGCGGTGTCAGCGGCCACACGTCGTCGAACCGGCCGTAGCGGTCCTGCCAGCCGCTCAGCTCCTGCTGAGTCACCGACACCAGCGGTACATCGGACGGCGTGAGACCGTGGCCGCCGCGTTCGACGTCCTCGGCCAGCTCCTGCAGTGCCGCGCACCATGCGGTCGCCAGCTCGTCCACCTCGTTCTCGTCGAGGAGCTCACCCGCGAAGGTGAACAGGCCGGTGAGCTGGTCACCGGTGACGACCGTGTTGAGTTCGAGCGCCGACAGCAGCGGCATGTCCGCGGCCGGAGCGGCAGTCAGCTCGGGCCGCTCGGGCGCTGGCGGCCACCCCTCCCAGCTGAAGCGACCGAGGTAGTTGAAGCCGATCTCGTCCACCGGCCAGCCAGCCAGCGTCGCGGCCGTCTCCGGGTTGGCGAACCGCAGGAGGCTGTAGCCGATGCCCTTGTCCGGCACCGCGCGCAGCTGTTCCTTCACCGCCATCAACGAGGCCGCCACCGAATCGGCAACTGTCAGCCGGACCGGGTACACCGTGGTGAACCAGCCGGCCGTCCGCGACAGGTCGGCGCCGGGGGCGAGCCACTCCTCACGGCCATGGGCTTCCAGCCGGACGACGGCGTCCGCGCCGGACCGCGCCCGCAACGCCAGGGCGAACGCACTGAGCAGCACCTCGTCCACACCGCAGCGGTACGCCGTAGTGATCTTCTCGACAACCGCCGAGGTCAGCTCGGCCGGAAGGTCGACGCGAACCGTGCGCGCCGTTCCGGCGACGTCGATCGCCGGATCGAGCGGCCGCCGTCCGATCGAAGCGGCCGGCCGGTCGAGCATGTCGACCCACAGATCCAGCTCGGCAACGCGCTGCGTGGCCGCATCCGTGAAGGCGTGCAGCCACCTGCGCAGCGAGGTCGCCACTGGCTGCAGGCTCCGGCTCTGCGTCGCCGCGACCAGGTCCGGGAGCAGTACGCGCCACGAGACGCCGTCGACGATCAAGTGATGTGCGGCCAGCAGCAGTCTGCCCGGCTGGCCGTCGGCCTCGAACAGCACGACCTGCAGGACGACGCCTGCGGTCGCATCGATCCGTCCGACAGCCTGGGCCGCTTCGGCGGTCAGCCGATCACTCCACTCGGGAGTGTCCCAGCCGCTGTCCCAGCTGTGTGTCGTCAGCACCTGCTCGGCGCGCACCGCCCCCACCGGCCGGACGACGAGGACATCCGAATCCAGCTGGGCCCGGAGCGCGTCGTGGTGATCGATCAGCTGCTCAAGAGCGGCGGTCAGCGTGGCGTGGTCGAGAGCAGGCGGAGTCTCGACCACGAGCCACTGCGCCAACCCGTCGAGCCCCGCACCGCGCTCTGCGATGAGCTGAGCCATCGGAGGCAACGGCATCGAGCCGACGCCACCGCCGTCCAGCTCCTCGAGCACCGGGAGCTCGGACTGGCGTCCAGCGACCTCGGCCAGGGCGGCTACGGTTCGGCGCTCGAAGACGTCCCGCGGGGTGATCGTCAACCCGCGATGCCGGGCTGCCGACGCCACCTGGATCGCCCGGATGCTGTCGCCGCCGATGGTGAAGAAGTCCCGGTCGATCCCGACGCGGTCCATCCCGAGCACCTCGGCGAACACCTCGGCGAGCGTGTGCTCGTCCGCCGTCCGGGCCGCCGCGAACGGGCCGTCCGAGAACTCCGGCGCGGGCAGCGCCGCGCGGTCCAGCTTCCCGCTGCCGGTCAGCGGCAGCCGGTCCAGGAAGACGAACGCGGCTGGGACGAGATGCGCCGGGACGCGGGCGGCCAGGAAGGTGCGCAGCTCACCAGATGTCAGCCCCGCTTGGAAGTCCAGCTCGCGGTCAGCGCTACCGATGCCGCCCGCGGCCGCCGGGACGACGTACGCGATCAGCTGCGTGATGCCGTCCGCCTCACGCGCCAGCACGGCCACCTGCGCGACACCCGCGTGCTGCTCGATCGTCGCCTCGATCTCGGCCGGCTCGACCCGGAAGCCCCGGACCTTCACCTGCTGATCGGCCCGGCCGGCGAACTCCAGCTCGCCGTCCGCGTTCCACCTGGCGAGGTCGCCGGTCCGGTACATCCGCGCGCCCGGAGCACCGAACGGGCACGGGACGAAGCGCTCGGCCGTCAGCCCCCAGCGACCGTGGTACCCGCGGGCGAGCCCCGCACCGGCGATGTAAAGGTCACCGGTCATTCCCGGGACGACGGGCCGCAGCCCGCTGTCCAGGACGTACAGCTGGGTGTTCCAGATCGGCCGGCCGATCGGGACGACGGCCGCGCCGGGCTCGCACTCCCACGACGTCACGTCAACCGCGGCCTCGGTCGGGCCGTAGAGATTGTGCAGGCCGACCCCGTCGAAGACCTGGTGGAATTGCTCGGTCAGCGCGGGCGGCAGCGCCTCACCGCTGCAGATCACCCGGCGCAGTCCGCGTCCTGATTGCGGTACGCGAAGGAACTCGGCCAGCATCGTCGGCACGAAGTGGAGCGTCGTGATCTGCTCCCGCTCGATCACCTCGGCCAGGTACTCCGGATCGCGGTGCCCGTCCGGCCGTGCGACGACCAGGGTCGCGCCGGTGATCAGCGGCCAGAAGAACTCCCAGACCGACACGTCGAACGAGGACGACGTCTTCTGCAGGACGCGATCCGATCCGTCCAGTCCGTAGGTGTCCTGCATCCACAGCAGCCGGTTCACGATCGCAGCGTGCGAGACCAGGACACCCTTGGGCCGCCCGGTCGAGCCCGAGGTGTAGATCAGATACGCCGGCTGCGCGGGATCGACCTCCCTGCTCAGCTCTCCCCCCTCGCCGCCGGTGAACTCCGCCACCAGCGCGGAGGTGAGCACCAGGACCGGATCAGCGTCGTCCAGCATCAGCTGAATGCGCGCTTCGGGGTAGTCCGGGTCGATCGGCAGGTAGGCCGCACCGGCTTTCAGAATGCCGACCAGCGCGACAACCAGCTCCAGCGACCGCGGAATGGCGACCGCGACCAGCTGCTCCGGCCCGGCCCCCTCCTCGGCGAGGCGCCGCGCCAGCCGGCCGGACCGCTCAGCCAGCTCCCGGTACGTCAGCGACGCATCTTCGAACCGGACGGCGATCGCGTCCGGGGTTGCAACGGCCTGCTGCTCGAGCAGAGCGGTCAGGCTGCTCTCCGGCGTCAGCACCTCCGGACCGCGCGACGCGGCCAGCTCAGCCGCCCGCTCGGACTCCGACAACAGCTGCGGCGCGGCCGAGCGATCAGCCATCACCGCGATCAGGAACGAGCGGAACCGATCGGCAAGCGCCTGGACGTCGGACTCGGCGTAGAACTCGGCCGGTGCGTCGAAGCGGATGAACTGGTCGCTGTCCGGCGAACCGTCGCCGTAGACCGAGATCATCACCTCGTCCAGCGAGCCGAAGACGCCACCGGCGAAACGGGCTCGGGCCGCACCCAGCTGCAGCTCCTCGACCTGCGGGATCACGTTGACGATCGGACCGAACGGACTCCGCGTCGCGCCGCGCTGCCCGGTCGCCCGCTGGATCAGGGACAGCTGGTGACCGGCATGCCGCAACAGCGACCGCCGCTCGTCGACGACGGACGACGCCAGCTCGGCCAGGCCCGCGCCAGGCGGCAACTCCGGCCGCAGCGGCACGATGTTGGACAGCAGCCCCGGCGCGCGGCGCGTGTTACCCGTCCGGTTGTTGACCGTGAACGAGACCAAGGGCCGCGAGCGGCCGGTTGTCTGGCCGATGAACGCGACGACCGCGCCGACCAGCAGCTCGGAGACCGACTCGCCCCACTCCTTGACCACGTCGGCTGGGACCGATCTGGTCGCGGTGACCATGCCGAGCGGTTTCGACAGGTCGTCCCAGCGCGTCACCGCACCCGGCGCTTCGGTGTCGCCGCGCAGCAACCCGGTCGGCAACTGGGCCGGCTCCGGGCCGTCGGCGAGGTACTCGATCCAGAACTCCTCGGCCTGGCCGAACCGCGCCGACGAGCGATAGGACTGATCCTTGCTGAGGGCAAGCATCAGGTCGGCGGGCGGCTGCGCGGGCACCGGCGTACCGGCGCTCAGCGCGCTGTAGACCTCGGCGATCCGCTGGGACAGCAGGTTGATCAGACCGAACGCATCGGTGACGACGTGGTGGAACACCAGCACCAGGAGCGTCCGCTCGGCCCCCAGCCGCACGGAGCCCATCCGCAGCAGCGGGTCGGTGGCCAGCTCGAACGGCCGACCGACGAGGTCGGCGATCAGGTCCTGAGCCGCGGCCAACGGGTCGGCCGCCGCGCCGGTGTCGGCGAAGAACGGCTGCCACTCCCCCGCGTCCCAGCTCACCTGGCGGACGACGGCGTCCGCGCGGACGAAGTTCACCGTCAGCGGCGCCGACTCCGCGACCACGCGCCGCAGGGCCTCGTCGAGGTGCTCGCGGTCCAGCCGGCCGGCGACGTCCCAGAGAACGGCGACGTTGTTCGGCTCGTCCGGCGCCACCTCCTGCGCCAGGTACATGGCCTCCTGCGCCGGCGTGACATCCGAAGAACCCATCGACGTGTCTCCTCCTCAGCTTGCCGGCCTGCTGACGTCGTCCCCGAGTCTCGTAAGGCCCGCAAGCGGGGTCAACCGGGCTGAAAGACCTGCGCCAGAATCACTCCGGCGGCCGCCCGGCGCGGATTCCGCGACATTTGATCACACGAGATTTCACAATCCTTGACAATTGCGCACATTCGCCGACGCGCGCGACCCCCGGCCCGGGCTTGAACGATAAGGCATGATCGTTTCCGGACCGCGGTTCGCGGTTACTGAAGGGACCGCGGGCGCCGAACCAGGCGCTTTTCGGCATATTCACGGGGAAAGGGGACCAGTCACGCACCTATCGTTCCGGCAGGCGGATCGCCTGCACGGACAGGGCAGCTCGCCGCCGGCGCCGGTCTGGGGGACCTCGCCGCGGGCCCACAAATATTCATTCAAGCATTTGAACACTCGGAGTCAATCATTTGATCTGGACATTCTCGCCCGGGTCGAGTACGGACCGCCTGAAATACATCCGTATCATTGAACTTTGGGGGATGCTTTGCCCAACCATTGGAAAAGCGCGGTGAAACTTGTCCGCTGGCCGATCGAGGAGGAGGTCCGGTCGCGGTGCCGCGACGAAGGGATTCCGCGCCTGCTGGTCGTGGAGGCCGGGGTCGAACCGCCGGTCTGCAGCGACCCGCGGGAGGACTGGGTCCGCCCGCCGGTGTCGCGGCCCGACTTCGACGCTCGGGTCGAGGCGCTGCTCACCAGGGTGTACGGCGCTCGCGTACCCCGGCTGGATTCGGTGGGCACGCTGTACTTCGACGATCAGCTGGTCACCGTCTCCACGGCGCAGATCAAGCTGATGGAACTGTTCGTCGAACGGTTCGGCGAGGTGGTCTCACGCGATGAGCTGACCGAGCGGCTGCACGAGTCGGCGGCGCCGACCCGCAACTCGCTCGATCTGCACATCATGAGACTGCGGCGCCGGCTGGAGAACGTGAACCTCGGAATCCGGACGGCCTGGGGTCAGGGCTACGTCCTGGAAGCGACCGACGGATAGGAAGCTCGACGGCGGGGACCATGGAGTAATTCGCGGACCATGGTCCCCCGCACTTTTCGTCCGGCCCCCTGGATCGCCGGGGGCCGATCGCTCAGTGCGCCGGAGTCGGCACCAGCGCTTCGTGCACCTCGCCGCGCAGCAGCCGCAGCCGCGGGAACGGCAGCCGGATCCGGCTGGCGATGTACCCGGCACCGGACGAACCGGCCGTTCCCGGCTGGTCCCCGAGCAACGCCGAGATCATCGTCAGATGCGCGATCTTCCAGCGCCAGAACCCGTTCCCGATCTCGATCAGCGACTCGGCGACCCGGTGCAGGACGCCGGTGCTGGCGCCCAGCCGGCAGACCGTGCTCACCGACATCCCCTGCGCGACGGCGTATGCCTCGAACGCCGCGTACAGGCCGTCGACTCGCTCGTCGTTGCCGAGCAGGTCGTCGAGCTGATGGAACTGCTGCGACTGCGCGCCGCTCGCCGTCCCCAGATGCGGCCGGAAATCCGCGAAATGCCGCAGCGGCATCTTCTCCAGCGCGACCAGCTGGTCGTGTAACAGACCGATCAGCCGGCCCGCCCGGTCCAGGTACTCGACGCTCAGGTTCGGGTCGGGGTTGCCGTAGTCCGGACGCAGCGCGTCGGTCGCCGCCAGCAGATCGGCGATGATCTGCTTCAGCCAGATCTCCGAGGCCTGGTGCGCGACGATGAAGAAGTGCTCCGCCAGCACGACCTCCCGGGGCGCGGTGTTCGACGTCCGCGGCTCCTGCATCGACAGCAGCTGATCGAGTTGCAGGTAACTCGCGTAGGTGAGGTTGTTCACGCGGGTCACCAGACGTTCCGGTCGCGGCCGAAGTCCAGCAAGGCCTCAACCCCCGATTTCAGGACGTCCGGATCGACGCAGAACGCGATCCGCACCAGCTTGCCCGCCTTCGGATCGGTGTCCATGGCGATCAGCGCGCTGTGCTCGTCGAGCCGCGGCCGGAGCCCGAAGCCGGAGCCCGCGACCACGGCGACCCCACGCTCTTCGAGCAGCTGGGTCGCGAACTCCTCGGCGCTCAGACCGGCCCGGCTGATATCGAGCATCGCGTACCAGCCGCCGGCGGGCAGCTCACGCAGCAGCCCGGCTGCGCGGAGCGCCGGGAGGACGGCGTCCCGGTTCTGCTGCACCAGTTTGCGATTGACCTCGGCGGTCCCGGCCAGCTTCAAGGCCGCGATACCGCCGTACTGGACGGGCGTGGGCGGCGCGATGATGCCGGCTTCCTGGACGACGCGGATGCCGGCGGCCGCGGCGTCGGTCGCCGTCACGACGTAGCCGAGCCGGTATCCGGTCATGGCCAGACTCTTGGAGAAGGTGAAGACGCTGTGCACGATCCGCTGCTCGGCCGGCAGCTCACGCTCGCCCGCGGCCAGCGAGAGGTGCTTGCCTTCGTAGACGAAGTGCTCGTACGCCTCGTCGCTGATGACCTGCCAGCCGCTGGCGCGGGCCAGGTCGAGCAGCGCGGCCGACCGCTCGGCGTCCAGCACCGCACCGGTCGGGTTCGCGGGTGAGTTGACGAGCAGGATGCGCGTCGCCGGACCGGAGACCTCGGCGATCGAGTCGAGGTCCGGGAAGTAGTTCTCGTCGAGCGCGTAGAACACCGGACGCAGGCCGGCCAGCAACGCCTGCTGGACGTGGATCGGCCAGTGCAGCTCGGGCAGCAGGATCTCGGTGCCAGGCTCGGCCATCGAGAGCAGCAACGCCTGCAACCCCTGGCAGGAGCCCGGGGTGACGAAGATCCGCGAGATCGGCGTCTCGATCCCGTTCTCGACCTCCAGCTTGGCGGCCAGCGCACGCCGCAGCTCCGGCAGCCCCTCGACATCGGTGTACGACGTCCGGCCCGCGCGCTGCGCGTCCGCGATCGCGTCGGCGACCTCGGGCGGCGGCGTGAAATAGGGCTCGCCGACATGCAGCCGGGTGACCGGCGACCCGGTCAGCTGCTCCCGCGCGTCGGCGGCACGGAAGATCTCGTGCAACGACGACGACGGAATGGCTCTGGCAACAGGTGAATGACTCATCGCTTCTGGTCCCCAAATCGTGGTCGGCGGCACGGTCAAGTCAGTGGGTGGTCGGTGGCCGGTCACGTGGTGCGGCCCCCGTCCACCGGCAGGAGCACCCCGGTCATCCAGCCCGCGAGGTCCGGGTCCAGGAGGCAGGCCACCCAGCGCGCGACCTCGGCCTCCTCGCCGAACCGGCCCATCGGCGTCCCGGCCACCATGTCGCGCCGCAGTCCGTCGGTCTGCGTCTCCGACAGGCCCAGGTCCTGCCACATGGGCGTGTCGACCGGGCCGGGCAGGACGGCGTTCACGCGGACGTCGGGCGCCAGCTCACGAGCCAGCGAGCGGGTCAGGCTATTGATCGCGGCCTTGCTCGCGCCGTAGAACGAGCGGCCGGGCATCGACAGCACTCCGGCCACCGACGTCACGTTCACGATCGATCCCCGGACGGGCCGCAGCTGCGGCAGCGCGGCCTGGATCAGCTGGGCCGGAGCGCGGACGTTGACCGCCCACGAGGCGTCGAGATCCGCGATGTCCACGTCGTCGATCCGGCCGAACCGGGCCAGGCCGGCGTTGTTCACCAACCCGTCCAGCCGGCCGAACCGGGCCAGGGCCGCGGCGACGACCCGGTCGGGGCCGTCCGGCGTACAGATGTCGGCGGCAACGATCTCGACGTCGCCGTCGACCTCCGCCGCCGTTTCCTTCAGCGCGGCTTCGCGCCGGCCGACCACGGTGACCAGCGCGCCCTGCGCGCCGAGCGCGACCGCGATCGCCCGCCCGATGCCGGACCCGGCGCCGGTGACCACGACCGATCGGCCCGCGAGGCTCACGACACCGCCCGGTGCGGCGCGTCGCCGGCCAGGACATCGTTGATCAGGGCAACGGTCTCCTCATGGATGTGGAAATGGCCGCCCATCCGTCGGCGGACGGTGAACGGCCCGGTGCTGACCTCGGCCCACTCCGGGAGCTGGCTCTCGTCGATCAGCGGGTCGCCAATGCCGTGGTAGCAACGCACCGGACAGTCCAGCAGGGCCGCGCCGGGCAGCGGTTCGTACAGCTCGTTCGCCCGGACATCCGAGCGCAGGATCGGCAGCAGGATGCCGCGCAGATCCTCGTTCGCCGCAATCTCCGGCTCGACGCCGCCGAATCCGCAGACGATCTTCCACAGCTCCTCGTCGTCGCGCAGGTGGGTGTCGCCGCCACCGGCCAGACGAGGTGGCGGCGAGGCCGAAACAGCCAGCCGCTCGAGGCGTACGCCGTTGCCCTGCAGCAGGAGCGCGGTCTCGTAGGCGACCAGAGCGCCGAGGCTGTGGCCGAAGAAGGTCAGCGGTGCCGGTTCGAGTGTCAGCAGCTCGGCGCTGACCGCGGCGGCCATCCGGCGGACGTCGTCCTCGAACGGGTCGGCGAACCGGTCCCCGCGCCCTGGGTACTGGACGACGGCCAGCTCGGTCCGCGCAGGCAGTAGCGGAGCGAAGGCGGCGTAGCCGGGCGCCGATCCGCCGGCTGCGGGAAACACACGAGTCGCCCGGCCGGTCTGGGGACCGTGGCCGACCGCCGCAACCAGCCTCGACCTGCGGTACGAATCATGACCTCCACCTCGCGCTCGAGCAGGACATCGGACTCCGAGCGTCGCACCCGGGCGGCGGGCCGCGACAGGAATCTTTCGGCTCTCAGTCAGGCGGTGAAAGAAGTACGCAAGACACCCCCTCCCGGCCGCATCGCCTTGTCACGCTGTCGGTTGCCCGCGTCCCCTGCCGGCCGAAGGAGCCGCTTGATGAGTTCCGCCGAGTTCCTCGAGCTCACCGATCCCGCGACGTTCGTCCGGCACGATCCCAGGGACTACTGGGACCGGATCCGGCCCGAGCACCCGATCTACTGGCACGACTCCCCCGGCGGCCTGCCGGGTTTCTGGGTGGTGACCAGGTTCGCCGACGTCCAGGCGGCGTACGGGAACGCGAAACAGCTCAGCTCCGCGCGCGGGACGGTCCTCGACGTGCTGCTGCACGGCAACGACTCGGCCAGCGGCAAGATGCTGGCGGTCACCGATCGGCCGCGGCACCAGAAGCTGCGGACGCTGATGCTGCGGGCGTTCTCGCCGCGCGTCCTCGGGCCGGTCGTCGAACGCGTCCAGGAACGGGCGGCCGCGCTGGTCGCCGGCGTGGTCGAACTCGGCTCGTTCGACTTCGCGACCGAGGTCGCCGAGCACATCCCGATGACGACGATCTGCGACCTGCTCTCGATCCCGGACGGCGATCGCGCCGATCTGCTGGCCTGGAACAAACTCGCGCTGTCCGCGGACAGCGCGGAGGCCGACGAGCTGGACTCGCTGATCGCCCGCAACGACATCGTCGCCTACTTCATGGAGCTGGCGAAGTACCGCCGCGACAACCCCGGCGACGACGTGGTCACGATGATCGCCACCGCACAGATCGACGGCGAGCCGCTCACCGACGAGGAGGTCGCGCTGAACTGCTACAGCCTGATCCTCGGCGGCGACGAGTCGTCGCGGATGTCCGCGATCGGCGCGGTCAAGGCGCTCGCCGAGAACCCCGGCCAGTGGGCCGCGCTGCTCGACGGCCGGGTGTCGCTGGACAACGCGGTCGAGGAGGTCCTCCGGTGGGTCACCCCGGCGATGCACTTCGCGCGCACCGCGCTGGTCGACCTGCAGATCGCCGGGCAGCCGGTGCGGGCCGGCGACATCGTCACGTTGTGGAACACCTCGGCGAACGACGACGCGGCCGTCTTCGCCGACCCGCGCCGGTTCGACCTGAGCCGGGACCACAACAAGCACCTGACCTTCGGGCACGGCCCGCACTTCTGCGTCGGCGCCTTCCTCGGCCGGGCCGAGCTGCGCGCACTGCTGTCCGCACTCGTGACGTCCGTCCGCGAGATCGAGCTGGACGGCGTCCCGCCGCGGATCTACTCGAACTTCCTGTTCGGCTACAGCAGTCTGCCCACCGTCTTCCGGTGAGCAGACCGCCGCGCGGCTCAGGCGGCCTTCTCGACCGCCCGGGCCAGCTCGGACAAGCTGGTCGACTCGAACAGCGAACGGATCGGGACCTTGATCCCGAGGTCCTGCCGGATGCGGCTCGCCAGCTTCGTCGCGAGCACCGAGTGCCCGCCGATCTCGAAGAAGTTCTGCTCCGGCGTGACGACCGGGACGTCGAGGAGCTCGGCCACCATCGCGCACAGCGCCTCGTCGTACGACATCCCCTGGTGCCAGCCGGTCCCGGCCGGCGCGGACGACGCGGCCGTCGTCCGGAGCGCCGCGCGGTCGATCTTGCCGTTGGATGTCGTCGGGAAGCGGTCCAGAACCGTGACCGTGGACGGCACCATGTGATCGGGTAGCGAGCGGCCGACGTACTGGCGCAGCTCCTGCGGCGTGATCTCCTGACCGGCCGCCGCGGTGACGAACGCGACGACGCGCGCGTCGGCCAGGTCGCCCTCGACGGCGGCGACCGCGAGGCCGACGCCGGGGTGACCGGTCAGTGCGGCCTCGACCTCGCCGAGTTCGACCCGGAAGCCGCGCACCTTGACCTGAGCGTCGGCGCGACCCGCGAACAGCAGTTCCCCATCACTGCGTCGCGAGCCGCGGTCGCCCGAGCGGTACATGCGGCTGCCGGGTTCGCCCTGCGGGTCGGGGACGAAGCGCACGGCGGTCAGACCGGGACGGTTCAGGTAGCCCCGGGCGACACCCGGGCCGGACAGGTACAACTCGCCTTCGCCGTCGGCTGCTCCGAGCCGGTCGTCCAGCACCTGCACCCGTTCGCCGGTCCACTCGATCCCGATCGTGATCTCGTCGTCCTCGGGCGAGACGGGGCCGCTGAACGTAGAACCGACGGTGACCTCGGTCGGGCCGTAGCCGTTGAACAGGCGGCGTCCCGGCGCCCACTTGCGGACCAGCGTCGGCGTACACGCGTCGCCGGTGGACATCACCGTGCCGTTGACCAGGACGCCTTCGGCGTCGGTGACGCTGAGCGCGACCGGCGGCAGGGTGGCGTGGGTGATCTCGTGCCGCCGCAGCGTTTCGTGCAACGGATCTCCGGGCAGGACGTCGTCCGCCGAGGCCATCACGAGCGTCGCGCCGGACAGCAGGGCCAGCGTGATGTCCCAGAAGGCGGCGTCGAAGCTGATCGAGGCCCACTGCAGTACGCGGTCGCCGGGGCCGGCGCCCACCCGATCGGCATGCGTGGCAGCCATGTCGGCCACCCCGGCATGTGGGACGGCGACGCCCTTCGGCGTACCGGTCGAACCGGACGTGTAGATCACGTACATCAGGTTCGCCTCGTCGAGCGGCGCGCACCGGTCGGCATCGGTCAGGTTGCCGGTGTCTTCCTGCGCTCGCTGTTCCTGCAGCTCGGGCAGGTCGACGACGTACTCGGGCGTGGTTTCGGACCGCAGGCCGACCTCGCTCGACCGGACGAGCAGAGCCGGGCCGGCGTCGGCGATCATCTGCGCCAGCCGGTCGGCGGGGTAGGTCGGGTCCAGCGGCAGGTAGGCGCCACCGGCCTTCAGGACCGCGAGCAGGACCGTGATCAACTCGTCCGACCGCGGTACCGCGACCGCCACCAGCCGGTCCGGTCCGATGCCCAAGGCAACGAAGCGGCGGGCCAGCTGGTTGGCCCGGGCGTTCAGCTCGGCGTAACTGGCCGCGCGATCGCCGAACACCAGGGCGGTCGCGTCGGGGAACCGGGTAACTGTCGACTCGAACAACTGCGGGACCGTGGACAAGGCTCAACTCCTGGGGCAGCGCGGATCGGGCACCTCACCTGCACGGATCGTAGGAACCGCGACCGGCCGCCGACCACCGCGCTGAAAGAAACCGGACAGGGCCGGAAGGCGGCGCGCCGAGTCCTGTCGCGTCTCTGTCAGCACGGTTGGCGGACCCGTGGCCGATGCCCGACCGTGAAGGCCGAGACAGTTGTCCTCTTCCGACCGGGAGCCCAGATGCTCGAAGGCTGCGTACCCTGGCCCGACGACCTCGCCGAGCAGTACCGCCGCCAGGGCTACTGGCAGGGCCGGTCGCTCGGCGACCTGCTGGTGGACGCCTGCGCGACGTTCGCCGATCGGACCGCCGTCGTCTGCGGCGACGAGCGGGTGACGTACGCCGAGCTGGCGACGCGCGCGGACGACGCCGCCCGGCACTTCGCCGGCCTCGGAATCCGGCCGCTGGACCGCGTCGTCGTCCAGCTGCCGAACGTCGTCGAGTTCGCCGCCGTCGTGTTCGGTCTCTTCCGGCTCGGCGCGATCCCGGTGATGGCGTTGCCGGGACACCGCAAGCACGAGCTGGTCCATCTGTGTGCGCACTCCGGCGCGCGGGCGCTCGTCGTCCTCAGTGAGTTCCGCGGCTTCGACTATCGCGAGCTCGGTACTGAGGTTCAGCAGCACGTTCCCGGCCTCGAGCAGCTGGTGATCGCCGACGAGCTTTCCACCGCGCCTGCGGTCGAGTACCCGGTGGTCGATCCGTCCGAGCCGGCGCTGTTCCTGCTGTCCGGCGGTACGACGGGGCTGCCGAAGCTGATCCCCCGGACGCACGACGACTACGCGTACAACCTGCGCGCCAGCGCCGAGGCGCTGCGGGTCGACGGCGATTCGACGTACCTGGCGGTCAATCCGGTCGCGCACAACTCGGCGCTCGGCTGTCCTGGTCTGTTCGGGACGCTGCTCGTCGGCGGCAAGGTCGTGCTCGCCTCGACGCCCAGGCCTGCTGAGCAGCTTGCGCTGATCGCGGCCGAAGGGGTCACGTTCACGACGCTCGTACCGGCGACCGTGCGGCTCTGGATCGACCACGCGCAACGGAGTCCGGTGGATCTGTCCGGCGTCCACCTGCAGATCGGCAGCTCGAAGCTGACGCCGGGGCAGGCCGAGGAGGCGCGCAAGTACCTCAACTGCGAGCTGAGCCAGTGGTTCGGGATCGGCGAGGGGCTCCTCACCTACACCCGCCTGGACGACCCGGACGAGGTCATCCTGAACACCGAGGGCCGCCCGATGGCGCCGGACGACGAGATCCGCGTCGTCGACGAGAATCTCCGCGACGTCGCCGACGGTACCGACGGCGAGCTGCTGACCCGCGGGCCGTACACGATCCGGGGCTACTACCGGGCCGGGCCGCAGAACGCCGCGGCGTTCACCCCGGACGGCTTCTTCCGCACCGGCGATCTGGTCCGGCGCGGGCCGGACGGCAACATCGTGGTCGTCGGCCGGCTCAAGGACGTCATCAACCGGGCCGGCGACAAGGTCCCGGCCGAGGACGTCGAGGAACAGCTGGTCGCGCACCCGAACGTCCGCGACGCCGCCGTCATCGGGGTCGAGGACGCCGTCCTCGGCGAGCGCACGTACGCGTTCGTCGTCCTGCGCGAGGAGCCGGCGAACCTGCCCGCACTGAAGGCGTTCCTGCGCGAGCGCGGGCTGGCCACCTACAAGATCCCGGACAAACTCGTGCCGGTCGCCGAGCTGCCCCGGACTCCCGTGGGCAAAGCGGACAAGGTCGCGTTACGCGCCCTCGCCGCCGACCGCGCCTCCTGACCTTCGACACCAACCAGAGGAGTGATCTTGATGGACACCTGGCTGCTCTGCCAGGACGACATGGTGCGGCTGCTCAACGTCGTCGGCCGGGACGCGCTGCTGCGGCGTCTGATCGAGACGCTCGAGGAAGGTTTCACCGACCTCGGCCACGGCCGGCTCACCGAGTCCCCGATGCGCACCGGCTTCACCCGGACCGGCGCCGTCCCCGGCGTCATCGAGACCATGCCGCACCGCGAGGCCGGGCTCGGCGTCACGGTCAAGACCGTGTCCTACAGCCCGCACAACCTCGACGACCACCGGCTGCCGACGATCCTCGGCACAGTCGCCCGGATCGACGACAACACGGGCCGGCTGCTCGCACTCGCCGACGGCGTCCTGCTCACCGCGCTGCGGACCGGCGCCGCGAGCGCCGTCGCCACGCGCCGGCTCGCGCACCCGGACTCGCGGGTGGTCGGCCTGATCGGGACCGGCGCCCAGGCGGTCACCCAGCTGCACGGCCTCAGCCAGGTGCTGGACATCGAGCAGGTGCTCGTCTTCGACGTCGAACCCCTGCACGCCAAGAGCTTCCTGGCCCGGGCCGCGTTCCTCGGCCTGGACATCGAGCAGGCTTCGCCCGAGCGGATCCTGGCCGAGTCCGACGTGATCTGTACGGCGACGTCCGTCCCGGTCGGCGCGGGCCCGGTCTTCCCCGACGGCGCGCACAAACCGCACCTGCACATCAACTCGATCGGCGCCGACGAGATTGGCAAGACCGAGCTGCCGGCGTCCCTGCTGCGCCGCGCCCTGGTCTGCGTCGACCACCGCGAGCAGGCCCGCAACGAAGGCGAGTGCCAGCAGCTCGCCGAGGACGAGATCGGCCCGTCGCTGGCTTACCTGTGCGCCCACCCCGACGAGTGGGCCCACCACCGCGAGAGCCTGACCGTCTTCGACTCCACCGGCGTCGCGTTCGAGGACCACCTCGCGCTCGACGTCCTGATGGCGGCGGCCCAGGAACACGGCCTCGGCACCAACATCTCGCTCGAGTGCCACCCGGACGACGTCCTCGACCCGTACTCGCTGCCCGGCCACGTCCCCGCCCCCACGGCGCAGCTCAGCTTCTGACCGCGGCGGCCGGCCCGGCTCCTCTCCGGGCCGGCCCCCTTCTGTGGAGGCCCCGATGTACAACCCAGCAGCCGGCTTCCCCGGCGTCGTCGTCGAACTCGGCTACACCGACGTCGCCGCCGCCATCGCCTGGCTCACCCGCGTCTTCGGCTTCCGCGAGCTGCTCCGCCAGACCTCCGGCGGCGTCATCCAGCACGCCGACCTCGACACCGGCGCCGGCGTCGTCATGCTCGCCCCCGCCGGCGACCGCCTCGCCGTCCCCCGCCCCCAGACCCCGGCCGCCGCCCAGCTCATCGTCTGGGTCGACGACGTCGACGCCCACTACACCCACGCCCTCACCCAAGGCGCCCACCCCCGCCACGCCCCCACCGACAAACCCTGGGGCCTGCGCCAATACCTCGTCCAGGACCACGAACACCACCTCTGGGAATTCACCCAGCACATCCGCGACGTCCCCCCACAATCCTGGGGCGCCACCACAACCTGAGCGCGGTTGGTGGTCCCGGCGTTATCGCAGTTGGGCGGCGGTGAACGTCAAGAGGTCGTCCCGGGCGCCGAGCAGGATGCCGGCGATGTGATCGGCTCCGGGGTAGCTCTGGTACGTGGTCGGCGTCCCCGCCTCAGCCAGTTTGCCGGCGGTGGTCCGGGTTGCCTGCTGGTCGACGATCGCGTCGGCCTCGCCCTGGACGAACAGCACCGGACGGCGGTGCGCGACGATCGGGATCTCCGCGATGGCCTCGACCCGGCTGGTCAGCCGTTCCGCGGTCGGCGCGTCGACGGTGTACACCTGAGCGCTCGTCAACGGCGCGAACTTACGGAACAGGTCACCGATACAGTCACGCGTGCCGGCCGCTGTCGAGAGCTCACGGCCCAATGGTGTGAGGGTGCTGTTCCGATCGAACTCCCCAGGCGCCATCCGCTCCAGCGCGCGGAACGAGAGCAGGACGAACAGGTTCGCCGGCGCCTGCGGCACGAACGGCTTCCAGTAGGCCATGAGGGATCGAATCTGCGTCGGCGGCGCGATGGCGGCGGCACCGCGGTAGTCGAGCTCAGGAGCGTAGCCGCGCTCCAGGGCTCCGGCGAACAACACCGTCTGCCCACCTTGGGAATGGCCGAGTGCCAGCCACTTCGCGCCGAGCGACGGCTCGACCTTGCGCGCGGCCCGAACCATGTCGATCGTGGCGTAGGCCTGTGAGCGTCCGTGCAGGAACGTGTGCAGACCCGGCGTACCCGATCCTTCGTAGTCCGTGGCGACAATCGCGTAGCCCTTGGCCAGCCAGGCGGAGAGAAACCCGGTCTCGAGCTCCGAGCGGCCCCGGACGGACTCGGCGCAGACATCGGCGACGCCGGTCGTGCCATGGGCCCAGCTCACGACCGGCCAGCCGCCGCGCGGCGCCGGACCGGCCGGCACGAACACTGCACCGGACACAGTGGTCGGCCGGCCATCCCAGCCTGTCGACGAGTACAGCACTTGGTACGCCTTCGCGGATCCAGGCAGCCAGAACTCCCGAGTCAGCGGCGCGGACGTGACGACTGCCCCCGGGGTGTGGTGACGGACAACCGCGGCCGCCGGAGCTGTTTCGGCGGCGACCGTCCTCGACATCGTTCCCACCACCAGACCGGCGGTGAGGACGGCGACCAGAGCGACGGTCGCCCTGCGTCCCCGAAAGGCGGGCGGCAGCGGGCGACGGAAGGACCTTCGATTCATCAACTTCTCCCAGCGACGTCTCGGACGAGAGACCGGCGGACCGATCAGAGTCCAGGATCGGCGCGAAGGGCCCGTCGCGAATCAGTCATCTGTCTGTCGCTGCCTGGGGGTTACCGGAAGAAGGTCGTGAGTTGCCGCACGAGGTCTTCGGGGCGCTCCTCGGCGAGGTAGTGCCCCGCTCCCTTGAACTCGACGAACCGCACGTCCGTCGCCAGCCCCGCCATCTGCGCGACCAGGAAGTCGTAGTACTTACCGCCGAGCACGAGCACCGGCAACTTCAGCACCGGATAGTCCTTCAGGTCGGCGATGTCCTGCTGGAACGTCTTGTACCAGTCGTTGCCGGCCCGGATCGCATCCGGTGCGTCGTACGCGGCGGCGTAGATGGCTCGAGCCTGCTCACTGAAGGCGTTGGGGTCGCCACCCTGGAAATCGATGAGCCAGTCGACGATCAGCCGGAACCGGCCCGCAAGGAGTTGTTCGGGCAGGTTGTCGACCACGTTGAACGCGAACCACCACGGCGCCGGCTGACCCGCCTGCGGCAGCATCCGGATCTCGTTGAAGATCTCGGTGGGGTGCGCCGCCTCCCAGAGGGCGACCTTCCGGGTCGCCTCCGGATGGTTCGCGGCGAAGCTCTGCGCCACCATCGCGCCGATGTCCTCACCGGCGACATAGGCCCGCTGGTGCCCGAGGTGGCGAAGTAGCTCGTAGATGTCCCGGGCCATCGTCTTCTTGTCGTACCCGGACGCCGGCTTCCCGGAGCCGCCCATACCGCGCAGGTCCGGGGCAATCACCCGGTAGCGCCGGGCCAGCGACGGCATGATCTTGTGGAACTGGTACCACGTCCGCGGCCACCCTGGCAGCAGGACCAGCGGGGCGCCCCGGCCGCCGATCACATAGTGCAGCCGGGTGCCGTTGACCTCGGCGAACCGGCTGACGAACCCTTTGGGGATCGGCGTTCTCGGCACAACTGCCCGGGACGCCGCCGCCGCACCGGACGGCAGGCCGAGCGCGACGGCAGCACCGGCGCCCGCGGTGAGGCCGAACAGGTTGCGACGGCTGAGCGGATGGACAGGCTCGGGACGGCCGGACTTCTGGGGACTCATGGACAGGACTCCTTCGAGCTCAGGAAGCAGACTTCCATACCGATCGATCTGAAATTCACCCTAGCACTTACGTACCGATCGATACGGAAGTGCTAAGGTCGGCCCATGGAGACTCAGCCGAAGGCGGCGATCGGCCGGCCGCGAGGTTTCGATGCCGACGAGGCGCTCGAACAAGCCCTGCGGGTGTTCTGGGAGCACGGCTACGAGGGCGCCAGCCTCACCGCTCTGACCAGCGCTATGGGCATCACCCGGCCGAGCATGTACGCCGCGTTCGGGAACAAGGAGGAGCTCTTCCACAAGGTGCTGGAGCGGTACTCCGAAGGGCCCGCCTCGTACGCCGTCCGCGCGCTGCAGGAGCCGACCGCCCGTCAGGTCGCGGCCGCCATCCTGACCGGCGCCGTCCGGGCCACCACCTCCCCCGGCGATCCGGCTGGATGCCTGACCGTTCAAGGTGCGCTCGCGGCCGGCGAGTCGTCCCACGCGGCCCGCGACTGCCTCGTTGCCTGGCGCAATGAAGCTCTCAACCTCCTCTCCGGCCGGCTGCAGCAAGCAGTGGACGACGGCGACCTGCCCGCGGACGCCGATCCGCGCCGACTCGCCCGCTATCTGATGACTGTTGCCAACGGCATCGCCGTCCAGGCCGCCGGCGGCGTCGCTCGCGAGGAACTCCAGCAGGTTGCCGATCTGGCCCTGCAGGCCTGGCCAACCTAGGCGCGCGACTCGTCGTACTCATTCGTCCTACTTCGATGGCATGCAGGAGGAGCGATTCCGATGCACTATGACGATCTGCAGACGCCGGGCACTCGCAGGACGCCGGGCTTGAGCCGGCGTGGCCTGCTCCGCTCTGCCGTAGCGGCAGGGGTTGTGGCCACACCGGCCGTGGCGAGCGCAGCAACGGCCGACGCTGCCGGGAGCGGCCCGTTGACGCTGCCTCCGGCGACCGACAAGATCACGCGGTTCACGGTGCAGGTACCGGAGTCCTCGCTGGCCGATCTACGATCCCGGCTGGCGCGGACCCGGCTGCCTGAGCGGGAGCTCGTACCGGACTGGTCTCAGGGCGCGCCGCTGGATCGGGTCAGCAGGCTCGTCGATCACTGGCATCGCCGCTACGACTGGCGCCGCGTGGAACGCGAGCTCAACAGGCTGGGACAGTTCCGGACCCGCATCGACGGCCTGGGCATCCACTTCCTGCACATCCGCTCCCGCCACGCCGATGCGACGCCGCTACTGCTGACCCACGGCTGGCCCGGCTCAGTCATCGAGTTCCTCGGAGTGGTCGGCCCCCTCACCGACCCCACCGCGCACGGCGGCACTGCCGCGGACGCCTTCCACCTGGTCATCCCCTCGATCCCCGGTTTCGGCTTCTCCGACAAGCCGAGCGAGACCGGCTGGAACTCGGCGCGGATCGCGAAGGCCTGGGCCGTGCTGATGGACCGGCTGGGCTACCGGCGCTACCTCGCCCAAGGCGGTGACTGGGGCGGCGGCATCACCACCCAGCTGGGCAAGCTGAAACCAGCAGGCCTGGCCGCCGTCCATCTCAATTTTCCGGAGTACCTGTTCGCTCCACCCCTGGACGGCGACCCGACGCCCGCCGAGACCGCGGCACTCGCCCAGATCGACGAGTTCTTCGCCAACGGCGCCGGCTACCACCGCCAGCAGTCAACCCGCCCACAGACCCTCGGCTATGCCCTCAGCGACTCGCCGTCAGGCCAGGCCGCCTGGATCTACGAGAAGTTCGGCGAATGGACCGACAGCTCGCACAATCCCGAAGCAGTACTGGGAATCGACCGGATCCTCGACACCATCACCCTCTACTGGCTCACCAACACCGCAGCCTCATCCGCGCGGCTGTACTGGGAAGGATTCTTCGGCCAGCCGGCTCCGGCGCCGGTGACCGTCCTGGATCTCCCGGTCGGCATCAGCGTCTTCCCGCAAGAGATCGTCCGCACACCGCGCATCTGGGCCGAACGCGCCTACCGCGACCTCGTCTACTTCAACGACCAGATTCCGGTCGGCGGCCACTTCGCCGCCCTCGAACAACCGCAACTGTTCACCGAAGAGCTACGAGCCTTCGCCCGGCAGGTCAACTGACCTGGAGCGCGGTTGGTAGTGGCGTGGGTACCGGGTCGGTATGACGACGAACGGCGAAGAGCCCGCGACCGCGATCCGTGCGTATCCCGACGGCCCGATTCTGGTGCGGGGCGACTTCGAGCTTCTGGATGAGGACGGCGTGCCGGTCGCGGCCGAGCGTCGTACGGTGGCGTTGTGCCGCTGCGGGCGGTCCGCGATCGCGCCGCTGTGTGATGGGACGCACAGTTTGCTCCCAAGGAGCACGGCGCGACGGTCGGGGGGCGAGTGATGCGGCTTCCACCGGCGCGAGGCCCGTTGAGTGCGTGGCTGATCGGGCGGCTGCGTGAACCAGAGCGGGCCGGCGGGATGCCGTCGTACCGGTCGGAGGTGCCGTGGGCGGACGACGATCTGCAGTTGTCGTTGTGGATCGCGTATGAGTTGCACTACCGCGGGTTCGAGGGCACCTCGATCGATGGGCAGTGGGATCCGCAGGTGCTGGCGTTCCGCGGGATGCTCGAGCGGGCCTGGGTTGCGTGGCTGGAGAGCGAGTGCCGGACGATGCCGTCCGGTGCGCCAGTGGCCGAGCAGCTGCGGGGGCTGATCGACGCCGATGACGGGCCGCGGCTGGCGGCGTACGTACGGCGGCATGCCACGCTCGACCAGTTCCGGGAGTTCGTGGCGAACAAGTCCGTCTACCAGCTGAAGGAGGCCGACCCGCACAGCTTCGGCATCCCCCGCGTCGACGGCGCGACGAAGGCCGCGCTGGTCGAGATCCAGTCCGACGAGTACGGCGGCGGCCGCCCCGAGCGGATGCACGCCGAGCTGTTCCGGACGACGATGCGGTGGCTCGGCCTGAACGATGCCTATGGCAACTATGTGGCCGAGGCGCCGGCGGTCACGCTCGCCATCTCCAACGTCATGTCGCTGTTCGCCATGCATCGGCGCTGGACGCCCGCGCTCCTCGGCCACCTGGCCGCGCTCGAGATGACCTCAACGCTCCCGAACCGCCAGTACGCCGCCGGCGCGTTCCGGCTCGGCGCCACCGAACGAGACGCCCGCTACTTCACTGAGCACGTCGAGGCGGACGCCGTCCACGAACAGATCGCTGCCCACGACCTCTGCGGCAGCTACGTCGCCGATCACCCAACGGCCCTCAGCGACGTACTCTTCGGGGCCTCCTGCTCGCTGGCGTTGGACAACCTGTTCGCCCATCATCTGCTGGGCCAATGGAAGCCTGCAGCCGCTGCATCGATGTAAACGTGACAATGAGCACCCCCGGTCAGCGCCCGGTCACCTATTGCACCCGAATCCCTGCCGTGGCACATTGTGCGACGCCTCTCCGGAGTGGAGAGGTTACGCAAATCATGGGGAGGAAACAGTGAAGTCGCTTCACATCAGCCGGGCGTTCGCCGTCGGGTCGGCCATGGTCGTCATGGCCGCGGGAATGACCGCGATCGCCGCCGGGACGGCCACTGCGGGGACCACCGCGTGTAACAACACCGTGGTCGGTGGGCCGAACAACTCCAACGGTTTCCTCCAGGCCAAGGCCGGCTCGCCGTACCGCAAGGGTCCGGGTGCGAGCTACTGCGCCTACAGCAACCGCGAGGGCACCGGCGCGATCTGGTGCACGAAGCGCAGCGCTGACGGCAACCCGTGGTACCTGGCCCGCGACACGTCGTCCGGCGTCGTCGGCTGGATCTGGGCCGGCAACGTCACCAGCACCACCGGCACGATCAAGAACTGCTGACCAGACACACCACGTACGGCGTCGGGGGGGGGGGGGGGGGGGGGGGGGGGGGAGAGAGGGGGGGGGGGGGGGGGGGGTGTGGGTGGGGGGGGTGGCGGCGGGCTTGGGGGGGGTGGTGGGGTGT